>JAZLJH010000017.1:0-44690 GCA_045617785.1 Acutalibacteraceae bacterium | reverse complement strand
CGGTGCCCAAAATTTTCGGGCGCTCATTCTTCGCTGAAAATTTTGACCGCTGCGCCTTTTTCGCCTCGCTTCATCCGCCACCGGCGGCGCTCGGCAAAGAAGCTGCCAATTCCGCCACCTCCGCGTATAAACTATTGAATTGTCAAACTCCTTTTCGGGAGCGAGAGTAATTTTACCACATAAAATATTTTATGTCAATAAAATTCTGCTTTATTTTCTTATTACTCCGTCGCGCTTTGCGCTTTCGGCTGCTGCGGCGGCAATTTCGGCGGCAACGCTTCTGTCAAGTGCGAGGGGGATTATATTCGTTTCGCTCAATTCGCTGTCGGGTATGTGCTTTGCAAGTGCATACGCGGCGGCGATTTTCATATTTTCGGTAATATCGGTCGCACCGGAGTCGAGTGCGCCGCGGAAAAGACCGGGGAACACAAGCACATTATTTATCTGATTCGGGAAATCCGAGCGTCCTGTTCCGACTATTCTTGCGCCGGCGGCGAGAGCTTCATCGGGCATAATTTCGGGCGTGGGGTTAGCCATGGCGAATACCGCGGCATCCTTATTCATACTGCGCACCATATCGGGTTTCAAAAGACCTGCGGCGGAAACGCCCACAAACACATCGGCGCCCTTTACGGCTTCTTTGAGTCCGCCGCGCAGATTTTCGGGGTTGGTGATTTCCGCAAGTTTTTGGCGCTCCTCGCCGAGTTTTTCATCGTCTTTATCTATTATTCCGCGAATATCCACAAGCACCATATTTTTAACGCCTGCGGCAATCAGCATTTTTGAAATTGCCGTGCCTGCCGCGCCGAGACCGTTCACCACGACCTTGACCTCATCGATTTTTTTGCCGACTACCTTTAACGCATTTATAACTGCGGCGAGCACAACAACGGCGGTGCCGTGCTGGTCATCGTGAAAAATCGGAATATCGCAAAGCTCCTTGAGCTTTCTTTCAATTTCAAAGCAGCGCGGTGCGGCAATATCCTCAAGATTTATGCCGCCGAATGAGCCGGAAAGCAGGTAAATAGTTCTTACTATTTCATCGGTATCCTTTGATTTTATGCAGAGGGGGAATGCGTCGACATCGGCAAAAGCCTTGAACAGAGCGCATTTGCCCTCCATAACGGGCATACCCGCCTCGGGACCTATATCGCCCAGACCGAGCACGGCGGTGCCGTCGGTCACGACTGCCACAAGATTATTTCTGCGCGTAAGCTCAAACGATTTGTTTACATCATCTTTGATCACAAGGCAAGCCTCGGCAACGCCGGGGGTGTATGCAAGCGACATATCCTCACGCGTGTTTACGGGGCAGCGCGTGGTCACTTCGATTTTGCCGTTCCATTCGTAATGCTTTTTTAAGGATTCTTCGCGGATGTTCATAGTGATACCTCTTTCGGCTGTGATGCTGACAATTATACGGCATATTTGCGGTAAAATCAATAAAACTGTGGAATTTTTGCGTAAACGGTAGTATTATTTATTCATAAACATTTCGGAGGGCGTAAAATGAATTCCTGCGTTAAAGAGCTCGGCGGCGTGCCGTCGCTTTTTGTGAACGGCGAGCCGGTTGCCGCAAATGCCTACATAACCTACTATGCCGAAAAATCGCGCTGTGCCGATTTTGCCGCCGCGGGCTGCAAGCTTTATTCGGTGCCGGTGTATTTTGCGGGCATAACCATAAACGATATGGGGCAGATTCCGCCGTTCACCAAGGGGATTTTCGATGATGAAACGCCCGACTTTTCGGTGGTGGACAGCCACATTCGCGCCATTACGGATGTTTGCCCCGATGCGTTCATATTTCCGCGAGTGAATATGTCGCTGCCGCGCCGGTGGGAGCGTGAAAATCCCGACGAGCTTTGCGACTTCGGCTTTACCGAGAACAGGCGCCCGTGCTTTTCCTCCGAAAAATGGCTTGAAGATACGCGTGAATACCTTAAAATTTTCGTTGAGCATATCGAAAACAGCGATTACCGCGAAAATATTGTCGGCTACCAGATAGCCGACGGCAACACCGAGGAGTGGTTCCCTTACGATATGCGCGGCTCACAGGGGCTTCGTTCGCGTGAAAAATGCGAGGGTATGAGCGATTACGAGGAGTACAGATACTATTCCGAAACTGTTGCCGCCGCCATAATAACGCTTGCCCGAACCGTTAAGGAGCTTACGGGCGGCAGGCTCGTGGTGGGTGCGTTTTACGGCTACACCGCCGAAGTTACCGACCGCAGAATGTGCCACCACGCATTAAAGCAGGTGCTTGAATGTGACAGCGTGGATTTTCTCTGCTCTCCGCTTTCGTACGAAGAAAACCGCAGGGTAGGCATAGACCACGCGTGTATGGTGCCCGTTGATTCTTTAAAGCTGCACGGCAAGCTCTATTTCAGCGAAAATGACACGCGCACGCACCTTACGAATCCGCCCTGCGACCTGCCGCATTACAATACTTGGGTGTGGCAGCCGCGCGACAGGGGCGAAAGCCTTGAAATACTTAAAATGCACTACTCGCGCGCACTCTGCCACGGTCACGCTCTGTGGTGGTTCGATATGTGGGGCGGCTGGTTTAACGATGCGGAGTTTATGGAGAATATCGGCGATTTTCTGAAAATCACCGAAAGCTCGCTCGTAAAAAATCGCGGCTCGGCTTCCGAGATCGCGGTGTTTATAGATGAAACCGCCTACGCGTATATTTCCGACGGCAGTGATCATTTCATTTACCCTGTGCGGCGTGCATTGGGACTTACCGGTGCGCCGTACGATATTTACCTGACCTCCGATTTTGAGACGGTTTACAAAAATTATAAATGCTTTGTGTTTATTGCGCCGCGTATTACCGCGCTTACCGGGAATGCCGTCAAGGCGGCAGGCGATACGCCGCATATCATCATAACTCCGGGAAATACGAACTTCACCGCCGCCGATTTTCGCGCGATGTTCCGCGATGCCGGCGTTCACATTTACTGCGATGCCGACAGCGTGGTATACGCTTCGCAGAGCCATGTGTTCATTCACACCTGCAAAAGCGGCGCAGTTGAAATTGATGCCCGAGGCGATGAATTGAAACCGCTTGTTCCGCGCAATGCCGATTTAAGCGGCGAAATCCCGGCTCACACAAGCCTGTTGTTTGAAAGGATACCGAAATGAAAAATAAAGAAGAAAAAACAAATGTAATGCGCCTGCTTGAACAGAAAAAAATACCGCACGAGTGTCATTTTTACAATGATACCGATGCGGTTGCGGGTATGGATGTGGCGGCGGTGCTCGGCGAAAACCCCGACAGAGTGTTCAAAACACTCGTGACCGTGGGTAAAACCGGACTGCACTATGTATTTATAGTGCCCGTGAACAAGGAGCTTGATTTGAAAAAAGCCGCCTCAGCCGTTGGCGAAAAGAATATTGAAATGATAAAATCAAAGGATCTGCTGCCGCTTACGGGCTACATTCACGGCGGCTGCTCGCCCATAGGTATGAAAAAGCCGTTCACCACCGTGCTGCACGAAAGCGCACTCGCGTTTGATACGATTATGTACAGCGGCGGCAAAATAGGTTTTCAGGTGGAAACCGCCCCGCGCGAGCTTGAAAAATTTGTGAAAATCAGCTACAAGGATATTGTGTGTTGACACAAAAGGATACGCCGAGGGCGAAAACGGTGCAAGAAAAACAAGATTTATTCTATATAAAAACAGTATTCTCATACAAGCATATCCGTATGAGAATACTGTATTTTTTCGGGTTTTTCGCTCTGCGCTTTTTTACGAGCCCAATAATCACCGGTTTGCCTGCATTTTGAGGTAGGCGTTAATAAATCCGTCAAGGTCGCCGTCCATAACGGCGTTTATATTGCCGTTTTCAAAGCCGGTGCGGTGGTCCTTGGCGAGAGTGTACGGCATAAATACATACGAGCGGATCTGACTGCCCCAGGCGATTTCATTCTTCACGCCCTTGATATCGCTTATTTTTTCAAGATGCTCGCGCTCTTTTATTTCCACAAGCTTTGAAATGAGCATACGCATGGCGACTTCGCGGTTCTGGTGCTGGCTGCGTTCGACCTGGCAGGAGCAGACTATGCCGGTGGGTATGTGTGTAAGGCGAACTGCCGATGAGGTCTTGTTGACCTTCTGACCGCCTGCGCCGGAGGAACGGTAAACGTCCATTTTAATATCCTCGGGGGCGATGTCAACATCAATGCTGTCGTCGATTTCGGGCATGACCTCAAGCGAAGCGAATGAGGTGTGGCGCCTGCCGGAAGCATCGAACGGCGAAACGCGCACAAGGCGGTGTATACCGTTTTCGCTCTTTAAGTAGCCGTAGGCATTTTCGCCCTCTATGAGTATTACGGCGGATTTAAGACCGGCTTCGTCACCGTCGAGGTAGTCGAGCGTGGAAACCTTGAAGCCGTGGCGCTCGCCCCAGCGGTTATACATTCTGAACAACATCTGCGCCCAGTCCTGCGCCTCGGTGCCGCCGGCACCGGCGTGGAATGTGAGTATGGCGTTTTTGGAGTCATACTCGCCGCTTAAAAGGGTGGAAAGTGTCATGGCATCAAGAGTTGAAATAAATGTGTCAACACTTGTGCGGCACTCATCGAAAAGGCTTTCGTCCTCCTCCTCGTCGGCAAGTTCAATGAGCGTAACCGTATCTTCAAACGCGGCGGTAAGGTCCTCGTAAGCCTTTATTTTATTTTCAAGCACCGAGATGTTACGGCTCACTTTCTGTGAATTTTCAATATCGTTCCAGAAGCCGTCCTGCGCGCTCTGCTCTTTGAGCCCGGCAAGCTCCTCGCGCATTTTTGCCATGCCGAGAGCATCGGAAAGATCCTTTAATTTATCCTCATAAGAGAGGAGTTCAAGCCTTAATTCTTCAAATTGAAGCATAAAAATTATCCTTTCGGTTTCTGCATATTATCACAAATATATATTATATGCAAAAAATTGCCGTATGTAAAGTGTTTTCTTTCTGAAAACCGAAAACTCGCAAAAAACCGAAAACTCGTTAAAAACACTTGCATTATTAGCTGTTTAGTGCTAATATACTGTTTGTGTCAAAAGCGATGACGGAGACAGTAGCCTGCCGCAGAGGGCAAAGCGAGCCGGGGAGGGTGTAAGCCCGGTGCCTTAAAGCTGTGTGAACATCACTCCCGAGCCGAAGGTTGAAAGCGCGAGCAAGTAAGCCTCTCCGGCAGCCCACCGTTACAGGGGCGGCGTATGACGGTACGCTGTAATATCCGGGTGGTTAGCAAAGTGTTTATGCCTTTGTCCCGTTATTACGGGGCGAAGGCTTTTTATTTTTCGCCCGCACCGTTCCAAATTTTTACAGGAGGAAGCAATATGTACGATCCTATTTCACCCAATGTGAATTTCGTTGAGCAGGAAAAGAAAATCGAACAGTTCTGGCATGACGAAAAAATCTTTGAAAAAAGCATAGAGGATAAATGCGATGCCGCTCCCTATGTATTTTATGACGGTCCCCCCACGGCAAACGGCAAGCCGCATATAGGCCATGTGCTTACCCGCGTTATCAAGGATATGATTCCGCGTTACCGCACTATGAAGGGCTATATGGTCCCCCGCAAAGCCGGTTGGGATACTCACGGTCTGCCCGTTGAGCTTGAAGTCGAAAAGATGCTCGGCCTTGACGGCAAGGAGCAGATAGAGGAATACGGTCTTGAGCCGTTTATTGACCACTGTAAGGAAAGTGTGTGGAAATATAAGGGTATGTGGGAGCAGTTCTCGCGTACGGTCGGCTTCTGGGCGGATATGGACGACCCCTATGTAACTTACCACAACGATTTTATTGAGTCCGAGTGGTGGGCACTCAAAAAGATTTACGAAAAAAATCTTCTTTATAAAGGCTTCAAAATAGTACCTTACTGCCCGCGCTGCGGCACTCCGCTTTCATCGCACGAGGTGGCGCAGGGCTACAAGCTCGTTAAGGAGCGCTCCGCGGTAGTTCGTTTCAAAGTCAAGGGCGAGGATGCTTATTTCCTTGCGTGGACCACTACACCCTGGACTCTGCCCTCAAACGTTGCGCTCTGCGTAAACCCCAACGACACCTACTGCAAGGTCAAAGCCGCCGACGGTTACACCTACTATATGGCGGAAGCACTGCTTGATACCGTGCTCGGCAAGCTCGCGACAGAGGATGCCCCCGCTTATGAAATTCTTGACTCCTTCAAGGGCAGCGACCTTGAATACAAAGAGTACGAGCCGCTGTTTGACTATGTTACACCCCTTTGCGAAAAGCAGCACAAAAAGGCTCATTTCGTAATGTGCGATACCTATGTTACCATGACAGACGGTACGGGCATAGTTCACTGCGCACCCGCATTCGGCGAGGATGACGCAAGAGTGGGCAGACGCTACGACTTGCCTTTCGTTCAGCTTGTAGACGGCAAGGGCAATATGACCGCGCCCACACCCTATGAGGGCGTGTTCGTAAAGAAAGCAGACCCGCTTGTTCTCGTTGACCTTGAAAAAGCCGGTCTTCTGTTCGATGCTCCCAAGTTCGAGCACGAATATCCGCATTGCTGGCGCTGCAACACTCCGCTTATCTATTACGCTCGCGAGTCGTGGTTTATCAAGATGACCGACGTAAGAGAAAACCTTATTAAGAACAACAACACCATAAATTGGATTCCCGAAAGCATCGGCAAGGGCAGATTCGGCGACTGGCTCGAAAATGTTCAGGATTGGGGCATCAGCCGCAACCGTTACTGGGGTACTCCGCTTAATATCTGGGAATGCGAATGCGGTCACCGCCATTCAATCGGCTCCATTGCCGAGCTTAAAGAGATGAGCGACAACTGCCCCGAGGATATTGAGCTGCACAGACCTTATATTGATGCAGTCACAATAAAATGCCCCGAATGCGGCAAGCAGATGCACCGTGTTCCCGAGGTTATAGATTGCTGGTTCGACTCCGGCTCAATGCCGTTTGCACAGCATCACTATCCGTTTGAAAACAAAGAGCTTTTCGAGGCGCAGTTCCCAGCGGACTTCATCTCCGAAGCCGTTGACCAGACACGCGGCTGGTTTTATTCGCTGCTTGCGATTTCCACACTTATTTTCGATAAAGCTCCGTATAAGAACGTTATAGTTCTCGGTCACGTTCAGGATGAAAACGGTCAGAAAATGAGCAAATCCAAGGGCAACGCGGTCGACCCGTTCGATGCCCTTGAAACCTACGGCGCGGATGCTATCCGCTGGTATTTCTACACCAACTCCGCTCCGTGGCTGCCCAACCGTTTCTACGGCAAGACCGTTGTCGAAGGTCAGCGCAAGTTTATGGGCACACTCTGGAATACATACGCGTTCTATGTGCTCTACGCCAATATCGACAAATTTGACCCCACCAAGTACAGTCTTGATGACTGCAAGCTCACTGTTATGGACAAGTGGCTGCTTTCCAAGCTCAATTCCATGGTGAAGGATGTTGACGACAACCTTGAAAACTACCGTATTCCCGAAGCCGCCAAGGCTCTGCAGGAATTCACCGACGAAATGAGCAATTGGTATGTTCGCCGCGGCAGAGAGCGTTACTGGGTGCAGGGCATGACCGACGATAAGATTGCGGCATATATGACTCTGTTTACCGCACTCGTTACCACCGCAAAGGCGGCGGCTCCCATGGTGCCGTTTATGACCGAGGCGATTTACAGAAATATCGTCTGCAATGCGGATAAAAACGCTCCCGAAAGCATTCACCTCTGCGACTTTCCCGCAGTTGACGAAAGCCGCATTGACCGCGAGCTCGAAAAGAATATGGATGAGGTAGTCAACATTGTCGTGCTCGGCAGAGCCGCAAGAAACGGTTCCAATATCAAAAACCGTCAGCCGCTTGCAACTATGTTCGTGCAGTGCGACAAGCAGGTGGAGGGCTACTTTACCGAGATAATCCGCGATGAGCTTAATGTTAAAAAGGTTGAGTTCGTAACCGATGCTTCTTCGTTTGTTTCCTACAAATTCAAGCCGCAGCTTCGCACGCTCGGTCCCAAGTACGGCAAGCAGCTCGGCGCTATAAGGGAAGCACTCGCCGCCCTTAAATCCGAGGCAAAGGCTCAGCTTGACCGCGACGGCAAGCTTGTGCTTGACCTTGCAGACGGCGTTGTGGAGCTTGCTCCCGAGGATGTGCTTATGGAAACCGAGCAGAAAGAGGGCGTGTTCACCGTTTCCGACAAGGGCGTTACGGTCGCACTTGACACAGAGCTTACTCCCGAGCTTGTAGAGGAAGGCTTTGTTAAGGAGCTTATAAGCAAAATCCAGACTATGCGTAAAGATTCCGATTTCAATGTTACCGACAGAATAAATGTTGTGCTCACCGGTAACGACAAAATCTTTGAAATCGCCGCAAAGAACGAGGGCGCAATTTCCGCAATCGTTCTTTCCGACAGCATCACAAACGGTGCGGCGGGCGAGCTTTCAAAGGAATGGGATGTTAACGGCGAAAAAGTTGTCGTAAGTGTCTCAAGAGTATAAAAGCGATGTAAAAAAGCGCAGAGCGAAAAAACGAAATAAATATACTGAAATTCGGCATATCCTTTATATTAACTTATCGGTTGAATAAAGAATATAGCCGAATTTTCGTTTTTTCTTGCGCCGTTTTCGCCCTTGACGTATCTGTATACGCCTGACGGGCGAAGAACGGCACATCTGCATCTTTTTTTCTATCGCTTATTCGGATTATCGAAAAATTTATTTATTTTCAAATTTTTTCTTTATTTTTCGCGCATTTTATAATACAATTATTGTGTATTGTTATGTAAGGGGATTGATACTGTGCTTGAAATAAAAAACAAAAAATTCTATCTTGACGGAAAAGAGTTCAAAATTTATTCCGGTGCCATGCACTATTTCAGAATACCCGAGCAGTATTGGGAGGACAGACTCCTTAAACTGCGCGCGGCGGGGCTCAATACCGTTGAAACCTATGTGCCGTGGAATCTTCACGAAAAGCGCGAGGGTGAGTTTAGTTTCAGCGGTATGGCGGATATTGAAAAATACATAAGCATCGCCGAAAAACTCGGTCTTTATGTTATTGTAAGGCCCGGCCCGTACATCTGCGCCGAGTGGGATCTCGGCGGCTTCCCCGCGTGGCTTATTAAGGATGAAAATATCAGGCTGCGTTCGTGCGACAAAAAATATTTTGCCGCGGTCGAAAGGTATTTTAAGGAGCTTTTGCCGCGCCTTGTGCCCCACCAGATAACCCACGGCGGCAATATTATCGCAATGCAGGTCGAAAATGAGTACGGCTCCTTCGGCAGAGACAGGCAGTATCTGTATAAGCTGCGCGACCTTATGAAAAAGCTCGGTATTGATGTGCAGCTCTATACATCCGACGGCGAAACGCGCTATTTCTTTTCCGGCGGCGGCATACCCGAGGACTTTATGGTAGCAAATTTCGGCGGCTGGAACGAGCACCGCTTTGACGATTTGAAGCTTTTGCAGCCCGACAAGCCCCTTATGTGCGGCGAGCACTGGTGCGGCTGGTTTGATCAGTGGGGCGCACCGCATCATACAGATAATGCGCAGGAAACGCTCGGCAGGAGCCTTGACGGTTTCTTTAAGGATGATGCGAATTTTAACCTTTATATGTTCCACGGCGGCACCAATTTCGGCTTTACCTCGGGCGCGAACTATTACGATAAATACTGCCCCACCGTAACAAGCTACGATTACGGCGCACCGCTTAACGAATACGGCGGCTACACCGAAAAATACGATATCCTGCGCAAAAAAATGGCAAAGCAGCTCGGCAAAAAGCTGCCTGAAAAAGAGCCCGATGTCAAAACGCAGGCTCTCGGCAGGGTCAAGCTTACCGAAGCAGCGGCACTGCGCGACTGTTATAAAAAATTTGCTGTTAAGCACCACTCCGATACGGTTCATCCTATGGAGTATTATTCGCAGAATCACGGTGCAATTCTTTACCGCACCGTAATCAAGGGCAATTACGGCGATACGGCAATATCCGCCGTCGGCGTTCACGATTTTGCTTATGTGTGGCTCAACGGCGAGTTTGCCGGCAGCTACGACAGAACGAAGCTCAAAGGCAGGGCAAAATATGAGGAAAGCTTCTCGATTCCAGTAAAGGCGTTTGACGGTGAGCTGACGGTTGAAATTCTCGTTTACGCGCTCGGCAGAATCAATTTTGATAAGCGCATTTATGACCGCAAGGGTCTTTACAACGTATATATCGGCGGTCAGTTCGTTGCGGACTGGGATGTCTATTCCATGGAGCTTGAAGCGCCGCCCGCAATAAAATACGGCGGCAAATGCGGCGAGTACCCCTGCTTTTTGCGCGGCACATTCAAAGCCGAAGAAAAGCTCGATTGCTTTGTGGATATGCGCGGCTTTAAGAACTGCGTTGTGTATGTAAACGGCATTAACCTCGGCAGAATACTCGGCAGGGGGCCGCAATGCACGCTGTATCTGCCCGGCGTTTACTTGAAGGATGAAAACGAAATAGTGGTACTTGAATTTGAAAAAGCGGGTAAAAAGGAAATATCAATTACCGACAAGCCCATATATAAATAATTACGGGAGGAAAGTTTATGGTAGCTGAACTTATTCAAAAGGGTAAGGATACCGTAGCCGATGTGCGGATGTACTGGAATCAGCCGCGCCCCGGCGAATATGTGCCTTACCGCGAAATAGTGATGCTCTCGGTCGGCTGGATGGCTCTGCTTATGTCCATACAGTGGGGCATCGGCTTCGGTGTGGGTAACTGGTTTACGGGTATGATACTCGAAATGAACAACAAAGAGCTGCTCGTTATGGGCTATGTGTGTACGGCGGTAGGCTACATTCTTACGCCGCTCAATGCCTGGATAATCGACAACCTGCGCTCCAAGGACGGCAAGTACAGAGTTTATATAAAGCTCGCCATACCGTCGCTTATCGCCACCGTTGTTTCGCTGTGGCTGCCTTATGAGCAGATTCGCGACGGCGGCAGATTCGGCAGATATTTTATGATAATTCTGCTGTTCCTCGTCGGTCAGATTCAGGGCTATATTCAGGGCTGGGTAAATACCGGCGTTACGAACCTTGTGCACGTTATTACCCCCAATACGCAGGAACGCACCAAGATCATGGCGATAACGAGTATAATTTACTCCATCGGTTATTCCATAAACAATGTGTATTACCCCGTAATGGTCGACCTTGTAAGCCACGGCGACAAGTACAATATGACTTATGTAAGAGCGACCTATACGCCCGTTGCATTCCTTATGCCGCTTGTGCTGCTTGCATACTTCGGCACAAGAGAGAGGCTCGTTATACCCAAGAGCAGAATTACCAAGATGAGCTTTTCGAGCTCGCTGCGTGCCGTTGCCGGCAACAAGATTTTCTGGATAAAGTGCGCCGACGGCTGGAACAACTTCCTTGAAGATGCCAAGGGCAATATCTGGGACTGGATGGTTTACCGCGCTCATATTATGAAGAGCAGCACCTACGGCTTCCTCAATACCATTTCATACAACGCAAATTTCTGGGGAATGTTATTCTCCCCGTGGTTTATCAAAAAATTCGGGAAAAAGAAAATCAAGATTTTCAAAAACACGATTCAGATTTTCCTTATTGCCTCATATTTCCTGTTCTACAAGAGTCCGCTTGCGGGCGTGGGCTTCTTCATAGTCTACACGCTCGACAGATTCGTGGATACCTATAATGTTATAGACAGTGCCATTGAATCCGATATGCGCGACAATCAGCAGTACCTTATCGGCGAACGAATAGACGGCTCGTTCGGCTTCGTTTCATCCTATGCGGGCGGCGTTATCGGTGCGGTTACGGGGCTTTTCATTCCGTGGGTATATAACAAAAAGGGCTTTGACGGCAACGATTACTCCGTGCTCGATGTTTACACCGATTATGACGAAAACCTGCCGCTTTCAAAGCAGAAGAAAAACCCGAACTGCGTACTGTTCGACCTTATGGATACGCTGCTTAAAATATCCATAGTCGGCGCGGCGATAGACGTGCTGCCGTGGTTTGCTTACGATATTTCCGAAACAGGTCAGAAATCTATGATAAGGGTAATAAGAGTCCGCACCATAGTTGAGGATAAAGGCTCCGACGAAATGGAGGATTCCGCCTATATCGAGGGCTGCGAGGCGGTTATGAAGGCTCGCGAGTATGACGGCAAAGAGAAAATCACCGTTCCCGACAAAACAGAGCTTAAAGCCGCAAAGGCAATGCCCAAAAACACGCCCGAGGAAGCGGCGGCACGCACCGAGGCTATAAAAGCCGCAAAGCAGAAAATCGAGGATGCCGTTACATATAACGAGGAAGTCGAAATCAGCAGCTTCGTTATGCACGAATTAAGGCGCTTTGAAAATGAATTCGGTCAGAAGCAGCTTGAACTGTGCCGCCTTATAGTCAGCGGCGGTCCGCAGCGCTTCTTTGACTGCGCCGACGAAGCCGTTGCACTCGCAAATGCTCTGCCGCAGGGCCATGTTAAAGAGGAACGCACCTGGCGCAGGCAGGAAATCAGAAACGCCCGTATGCTGCACAAATCAGCAAAGCTCGCCGCAAAGAATTACCCGAACGGTATAGAGGTGTTTGACCGCTCCGAGTACGAGGCGGCATATAATCTGCCCGACGATACCAAGGAAAAGGCAAAGATTCGCCGCCGGGCTATGAAAGAGACAAGCGCAAGAATGAATCTTTACGCCACGGTTGCGGCACCGTACCTTGCCGCAAAACGTACGCTTGACCTTTACGAGGGCTACTGCAATCTTGACGAGCTCACCGCAGACTATGACAAAGTGGTCAACGAACGCTGCGAAAGACTTGATGCCGAGCGCGCCGAAAGCGAAAGACTTGCAGAGGAACGCAGAATAGATAAGGAAAGAATCAAAAATTCCAAGAAGCTGCGTAAGTGAGTTTTTACGGTTTTTATAACGAAAAATAAGAAGAATCGGAATTATAATTCATACATATTGTAGGGCGCGGCACCCCGTGCCGCCCGTTTGCCCGCAGGGCAAAAATCAACCGCGTTGATTTAGTGTAATCAGCGCGGTTGTTATAATACCGTTATTGCCATCAGTATTGTTTTTATATATTGATATTTTTAGATTAAAACTGTATAATAATATCGGGTGATAGTATGAGTGATAAACAGATTGAAAAAATCATAGCAGAAACCTCACATTCTTTTGCAATTGAGGGCTTAACCGTAGATACTGATTGCGTTGATTTGTGTAAAAAGGTTTTAAGAGAAGAAATGACAGTAGAACAGTTCGTTGAAAGAGTTAAAGAAATATACGGGGCGGCGGTATGAGGTATTTGCTTGATAATCAAAGCGATGATTGCTACGAAGGAACAACTTGTCTTATAAACAAGTTGGAAATAAAAGATGAGGAAAAACTTCAGTCAATTGAAACGATTTTTTCATACACGAAGGCTGCGGAATTATATAAATCAGAATACAATGGGAAATTGGATTTTGAATACTACAAAGCCATTCATAAGTACTTGTTTGAAGATATATATTTTTGGGCGGGAGAAATTCGTAAAGTAGATATTTCAAAAAAAGGAACATATTTTTGTGAAGCAAAAGAGTTGGAGAAAAGTTGTGAAAGCGCATTTAATAGCTTGATTTTCGATAATTATTATTGCAATGAAAGTCAACAGTCATATATAGAAAAAATAGCCGATTTTTATATTTTAACAAATTTTCTACACCCGTTCAGGGAAGGTAACGGAAGGACACAACGCATATTTTTTACACAGTTGATAAAAAGAGCAGGTCACGAATTTTCGTTTTCTTCCATAGATTCGGATGAATTGATGATAGCAACGATTCAGGCAGCAGGAGGCGTAAAAGATAATTTAATCAGCCTGTTTCGTGACAACATTATATTTTAGATTTCAGCCGTCTGCATTTGCGGGCGGCACAGGGTGTCCGCCCGTACCGATTGTTCGGATTTTTCGTATTTCTGAAAACTGAATTCTAAAAACTGAAAACTTGAATAATCCGGCGCTTTGCGCCCCGATTATTCATCATCATTATGCATTATTCATTAAGCTCCGCGCTCAGTACAGCGCCGCCTTTATCTCCGGCTTGCCGTCGCAAGCGGTTATTTTTACGGTGTATTCCCCGGCGGCGTTTTCAAGCGGAATAATGCGCTTATGTCCTATACATTTGCCGTCGGTCATTCTTTTGCCGTCGGCGTAAACCGAAAATTCGCGTACCGAATGACCGTTGAGTATATTCTCGCAAAGCACAAGGTATTTTGCTGGCTTGCCGCTTTCGTTTTTAATTGAAAATTCAGTCGATGTAATATCTTTTTTCTCGGCAAGGGGAGTGCCGAATGTCTTTTTAAGAAGCTTGCCGAAATCAATAAATTGCTGCTCATCCTGAAAATCGCCGTCGGTGGATATTGCCATACCTATAAGCATATTGGTGTTTCTGCCGACCGATTTTACATAGCAGTTCAGCAGATGCTCGGGCGTGTAAACATAATGCTCCTCGTTTTCGCGCCAGCCCCAGCCGCCGCCGAAAGCTTTGTTTGAACGGTTCGGAAAATCCGTTTCCGCCGGCATCCAGTATTCACCGTCGGGGTCGCCCTCAGGTCCGCCGTGCGAATCGACGGTTGCCCAGCAGTCCTCGGGCGCAAAGCCGTCTTCGTTGCCGACCCAGCGCAGATTATGCCGGTACCCAAACGGGCCTTGGAAAGTAACCGCGTTCGGCTGATATTTTTTTAATATCGGCAGAATATCGGGGCCGCCTTTTTCCTTTGGAATAATACCGCCGTCAAACCAGATTTCAAACATTTCGCCGTATTCCGACCAAAGCTCCGTAACCTGCTTTTCGACACAGCGAACATACTCTTTGTAATATTCGGCGCTGTAATCGTGCTTTACCTCGTCATTTATATTGTAGTAGCCGTTGCAGCCGGTGGAATAGTAAACACCCGGCTTGATGCCGTATTTTTTGCAGGCGTCAACAAATTCCCCGAAAATATCGCCCTTGCCGTTCTTCCATTTCATAGAAGCGCAGCTGTAATCGTTCACCTTCGTCTGCCAGAGCGAAAAGCCCGTGCAGTGATTTGCCACAAGCACCGCATATTTTGCGCCGAGCTCGGCGGCACTGCGCACCCACTGCTCCGGGTCAAGCTTAGGCGCCTCGAACTTGTCGGGCGAAAGCTCGGTGCGCACCGCATCGGTCTTATACGCTTTGAATCCGGGGTTGTAAATCTCCATAATATAGTGAATAATAACGCCTATTTCAAGATCTGCCCACTCAGCCTGCTGCTTTGTGGGTTTTGCCTTTATACTCATAACTGTCGCCCCTTTCGTTTCTATAATAACACACAATTTTCAACGAATAAACACTTGACAAAAATATTTTTTCTGTTAAAATATAATCAGTAATAAGAATTATTATTGTTAAGGAGTGCCCTATGAAGCGTTACAGTCAAAAAAGGGAAAGTATAAAACAATGCCTCGCGGGCACTAAAGAACACCCGAGCGCCGAGTGGGTGTACAATCAGCTCAAGCCCGTTTACCCCGATTTAAGTCTGGGCACTGTGTACCGCAACATAAATCAGCTTGTGGAAGGCGGCGAGGTGCGCTGTGTTGCCGTGGTGCAGGGTAAGGAGCGTTACGATGCCTGCACAGAGCCGCACACACATATAATCTGCACACGCTGCGGCAGGGTGCAGGATGTTATGGGTGCCGCTTTGCCGCCCGAGCTTATAGACAGGGTGCAGACCTTGTCGGGCTTTACGGTCAGCTATTCAAATTTACAGTTCGCAGGCATTTGCGAGGATTGCAGAAAGGAGCAGGAAGCCCTGCGCAAGCACGGTGCAGCGGATTTTGAAAAAGTATGAGCATTTCAAGGGAAGATTACGAGGAGACCGCCTGCCCGTTCTGCAAGCCGCAGAGTAAGGCGGGTATACCCGTTGCAAGAGTTATAGAAAAGCTTGACGGCTACCTTTATAAAAGAGATTTTTCCGCTGCCGAAGCGCATCTTGAGTATTGGCGCGCGGAAGCCGAAGCTGTGGGCGACACGCGCGGTTTACTTACCGTGCTTAATGAAACGGTGGGCTTTTACCGTAAGCAGGGCGAGGGCGAAAAATCGCTCGGATTTGCCGAAAAGGCAATAGAGCTTGCGCATGGCAGCGGCTTCGGCGAAACGGCGGTTATGGGCACCACGCTTTTAAACGCCGCCACTGCCTATGAAGCATTCGGCGAGTCCGAAACAGCGGTCAGGCTGTATAAGCAGACTGAAAGCATATACGAAAGCCGCCATACGCGAAAAGCTTAAAAATATGCCTGCCGATATACGCAAAAAACGCCTTGCCGGCAATCTGCTCATAATGGCGCAGGCGGGGCAGTACAATTTTATGCGTTGTGTTGAGCGCGGCGAATATGAGGCGGCACAGCTCGCCTGCGGCGAATTCACAAATGCTGCATTCAAGGTGCTTTTCCTGCTCGGCGGCAGGTACGCACCGTATTACAAATGGGCGTTCCACGCATTAAGAGAGTTTGAGGCGGCGGAAACCGTAAATCTTGTTTCCGACATTCTTTTAAGCGGCTTGAATGAGTACGCCGATGCCGAAAGAAAATATGACGAAATAGAGCTGCTTTGCTCAAATGTAATAGAAAAACTCAAAGAGCAGGAGCTTACCAAGGCCCTCTGCGGCGACCTTGAAAAGCACGCCTATTCCGCAAACGACGGTATTTTGGACGGCGAAATAAGAAATTACAGTATTTTTATTTCGGTCTGAATATATACATAATTATTTTTTCAGGAGGAAAACAAAATGAAAAAATGGAAATGCTTGATCTGCGGTGAAATCGTAGAAAGTGAAACCCGCCCCGAAGCCTGCCCGCTTTGCAAGGCTCCCGGTGAAAAGTTCGCAGAGCTCAAGGATGAGGAAATGACCTGGGCTGCAGAGCATATCGTAGGCATAGCCGCCGATGCTCCCGAAGAAATCAAAGAGGGCCTTCGCGCTAACTTCAACGGCGAATGCACCGAGGTAGGTATGTACCTTGCAATGGCACGCGTTGCCGCAAGAGAGGGCTACCCCGAAATCGCTCTTTACTGGGAAAAAGCCGCTTATGAGGAAGCAGAGCACGCAGCAAAGTTCGCAGAGCTTCTCGGTGAAGTCGTAAGCGACAGCACCAAGAAAAATCTTGAAGTAAGAGTTGCCGCGGAAAACGGCGCAACCGCAGGCAAATTCGAGCTTGCAAAGAAAGCAAAAGAGCTTAACCTCGATGCCATACACGATACCGTTCACGAAATGGCTCGTGACGAAGCAAGACACGGAAAAGCTTTTGCAGGTCTGCTTAAAAGATATTTCTGATAACACAAAAATTCAGCCGTCTGCAGACGGCTGAATTTTTTATGTTACAGTAAATTCCACGCTTACGGGCTCGCTTACGGCTTCCCACACATCCTCGGCAACGATTTTCGCCGTATATGTGCCGGCGCTTTCAAGCGTTATATTGAACTCAACGCCTGCGCTTTCAAGCGTTTTGTAGTAGTCGCTGAGCTTGTTTGCGGTTTGCACGCTTTCGCCCTTTTCGTTGAAAATTTCAAGGCGGTATATGAACACAACGTCATCCTCGGCGGCTTGCGCGGCATCCGCGGTTATTTTAACATCTTTGCCGCTGACATCCGCTTTCGGCTTTGCGGTGAATACGGGGGCTTTTGCCGCCGCTTTGCGCGTTTCGTGCGAATATTTTGTTTTAACGGGCTCGGCAACATTGTCTACCAGGTATTCCGCAAGCACCTCGTCGGCGTTAAGGTCGCACACGCGCACTCTTACGCGATTTTGGGCATCCGCCTCAACAAGCAGCATATGTGCCATATTGTCGCTGCCCTCGGGGTGCTGGCAGTTTCTGCCGTCAACGGTCAGCTCATAATATGAAAGTCCGCCGTCGTTGAATGCGGTAAATTCGCCCTGCCATACGGAGCGCGGGTCATTTGCCGGGTAGTGCGAGTGGCCCGAAAAATCTATTACCTGCGGATATTTTTTGAGAATATCGGTGAAGAACTCAACTCCCCAGGTGTCCACGGATGAACTGCCGTAAACCGTATCCTTGACGTGCTCGTGGTGGAATACGAAAACGGGCTTTTCGGGATCGGCGGCAACTGCTTCGGCAAGCTGCTCATCGAGCCATTTAAGCTGCTTTTCGGAATAGTGAACGAATATATTTGCCGACGATGACAGACCGATAAAATGGAAACCGTTTATTATCTTGTGAAAGTCCGCTTTGTCGCCGCTTATAGAGGAAACATAAAGCCTGTTCACTCTGCCGAGGTAGCCGTCGTGATTCTTTGCGGCAACGGCGAGAAAATCGGTTTCATCCTTCAAAGCGGTTTTTACGCTTTCCTTAGCCGCGGCAAATGATGTTGGCAGACCGAAATCCGTAATATCGCCGAGCAGCAGCGCGGCATCGAGCGTGTTGTGAGTTTTATCGGCTTCGGCGGCGGCATAGCCCGCTTTCAGCATCTTTACAATGCGTTGGCAGCCGTTGTCGCCGAGTTTTTTAATATGCGAGTCACTTGAAACGACAAATCTGAGTACGGGCGAAAAAGAATCGTCCGGCGTGAATTTCATAGCGGAGGTTTCGGGTATGGTGTTCTGCGAAAAGGACATAAAGAACATACATATTGCCATTATTCCGCCGAATATTTTAACCAGCATGGTATCACCTCAAAAAAATGGTAACATAAAGCCTTTGCAATGTCAATGAGTGTGCGGAAAATACGCTATTATTGCGAAGTCCGATTGACAAAAGCGAGCGCGTTTGTTATTATTCAGTAAACTGATTCAAAGAGGTATGTTCGGTAGTAAAATGAGCAAAACTTACAAAACGGCAACATCCGATTTAATAAAGCTGATTGCCATACTCTGTATGACCGGCGACCATATCGCGTGGGCGGCGTTCCCCGGTTACTCGCATAAGCCGCTTGCGGTGGCACTGCATATTTTGGGCAGAATTACCTGCCCCGTTATGTGTTACTTTATTGCCGAGGGCTTTTACCACACGCGCAGCGTTAAAAAGTACGCTCTGCGGCTCGGCGCGCTTGCCTGTGTTTCGCACTTTGCATATAAATTCTACGGCGGTGCGGCGAGCCTTGCCGATTATGTTCCGTTTAAAAACGGCTTTTTAAATCAGACGAGCATAATTTTTGCATTGCTTTCGGGGCTTGTTATGCTCTGCGTTGCCAAAAATGAAAAAATAAAAAGCCCCGTATTGCGTGCGGTGCTTATAGGTGCTTTGGGCGTTATGAGTATGTGCGCCGATTGGGGCTGCATTGCTTCATTTGCGGTGCTTTTCTTCGGCATAAACCGTGGCAGCTTTTTGAAGCAGGCGGCAAGTCTTGCGGTGCTTTCGGCGGCATTTGCGGCGTTTTTTATTTACACATCGGATTTATTTTACGGCATTTTGCAGCTTTCAATGCTACTGGCGCTGCCGTTGTTGGCGTTTTACAGCGGCAAACGCGGTAAAAATCCGAAATTGAGCAAAATTATGAAATGGGCGTTCTATATTTATTACCCCGCCCATCTTTTCGTTATGGGTTTATTGAAATAAGGAGTATTTTGTGGAAAAAGGTTTTGTGAAAACGGCATTCAGGGATACCGTGCCGGTACTTACGGGCTACCTTGTGCTCGGTATGGGCTTTGGCGTGATTATGAATGCAAGCGGCTACGGCATTATTCTGCCCGCCGTTATGAGCGTGTTTATTTATGCCGGCTCTATGCAGTATGCCGCGGTCGGTCTTTTAACGGGCGGCGCTTCACTCATTACGGTGGCGCTCACCACGCTCGCGGTAAATGCGCGGCATCTGTTTTACGGTGTTTCAATGCTCGAAAAATACAAGAATTGCGGCATAAAAAAGCTGTACCTTGTTTTTTCACTCACAGATGAGACATATTCGCTTCTGTGCAATTCGGATAAAGGTGCAAATTATTATTTTGCCGTGTCGTTGTTCGACCACTCGTATTGGATTATGGGTACGGTACTCGGCGCGGTGCTCGGCACTGCGGTAAAATTCAATACCGAGGGCATAGATTTTGCGCTGACTGCGCTGTTTATTACGGTTTTTGTTGACCAGTGGCTGAAAGCCGAAAAGCATTTTTCGGCAATCACAGGCGTGCTTGCAACGCTTGCGTGCCTGCTGATTTTCGGAACGGAGAGCTTCCTTATTCCGTCAATGCTTCTGATTACTGCCGTACTTCTTATAAAGGGAAGGGGGCAGCTTAAATGAGCGAAAATACTTATATTATTCTTGCCGTTGCTATAATGGCACTTGTTACCGCCGCCATACGCTTTGCACCGTTTGTGCTGTTTGCCGGCAGAAAAACTCCCAAGGTAATTACATATCTCGGCAAGGTGCTGCCGTATGCCGTTATGGGTATGCTTGTGGTGTACTGCCTTAAAGATGTCGGCTTTTCGCAGCTCGGGAGCTGGCTGCCGCAGCTTATAGCTGTTGCCGTGGTAGTCATAAGCTACCTCATCAAAAGGAATACGCTTATAAGCATAGTGGGCGGTACGCTGTGCTATATGCTGCTTGTTCAATTAGTGTTCTGATGAAAAGCGGGTTGTGATAAAAATTCAATCACAACCCGTATATGTTATTTAAATCAGATTTTTCCCTTCGGCGAGATCTTTTGCAGCAAACGGAAAGAAATAGAACGGAATTGTAAGCAGTTTTTTTTCGGCGTCGTAACCGAAATTGTTTTTTGATACTTTGACAGCGCATTCAAATTTATTATGGTTTGCAAACTTTTCAAGTGAGTTCAGTGTGCCTTTGCCTTTTTTTACATCAATCGGGTAAAGCTTATTATCCGATTCGATGATGAATTCAATTTCGGCAGAAGATTTTCCACGCCAATAGAAAAGCTTGTGCTCTTTGGCAATAAGTTCATTTGCTGCAAAATTTTCAAAGAAAATGCCGGAAAGAGTATTTTCCCGTTCGTTTGAAATAAATGAGGCAGCATTTATACCGCTTTGGTATGAGAACATACCTATATCACCGAGAAACAGACGGAAGCTGCTGTCGCTATCCTGTATAAGCGGCAGGGTGATATGCTCTTTGAGTTGGTAAGACTGATTTATTATATGTGCCATGGTAAGCCATTGCAGTGATGTTGCATAATCTCTCGTTTTGCTTTTTTCTTCAATAAGTCCGGGTGAGAAATTTTTTGATTCTTTATTGAGTTCTTTATATATGTTTCGGAATAGCGAGCGCGAGCGCAGTACAGCTTCCTGACTCGCCTGGTACAGTTCCATATCCGAAAGGTAATTATCATATAAAGCTTTCAGAATTTCTTTGGCTTCAATAAGATTTTCGCTGTTAATATATGTCTCAACCACTTCGGGCATACCGCCCACAAGTAAATACTTATAAACTTGCTCAAGTGCAAGATTGTGAATGTTTTCGCTGAGCGGTTTTTTGTTTTCGTATGCTTGTTTTACATTTTCGTACAATATACGGTTACTGTTTATTAAAAACTCATCAAATGTCAGGGGATAGACGGTCATTTGATTTATTTTGCCTACCGGGAAAAGGAATTTGCCGTTTTCACCAACACCTCGTTTGTGTGTTTCACGCTGCAGCTTTATGCGTACCATTGAGCCGGTTACTATAACGGGTATTTGCCTGAAATCCTGGCAAAAATATTTCAGTGCCGATACAATGTTCGGGCATTCCTGTACCTCGTCAAAAATTAAAAGCGTTTTTTCGGTGATTTGTTTGCCGAAAAAGAGGGAAATGTATTCTGTTATTTTTTTAGCATTTGCGGTAGTGGAGCAAAAATTGCGAATTTCATCTTCCTTTTTACAATCAATGTAAATATAGTTATCTTTATAATATGACTCGGCAAAAATTTCTTTGATAAGGTATGTTTTGCCGACCTGACGAGCACCCCATACTATAAGAGGCTTCCTGTTGATATTTGTATTCCAGTCGATCAGCGTTTGAAGAGCATTTCGTTCCATATAAAGACCTCCGAGTCAAGAATATTATAGCAGCATTTTAGCATAATATGCACCAAATAGCAAGATATTATAACAATTATTTGCACTATTTCAGGCGTTTATTGCTTAGTTATTTGCACCTTTATGGGCGATTTTGCATTTAATAGTTGCACATTTTGTGCAAACGAAAAAAAGAAGTTGTAAAAACCTTCCGGTTTACAACCTCTTTTTTGAGTTATATTTCGTACACATTCCCGTCCCGGCAGATTATTCCGCCGTCGCCGAAAGCCTGCTTTACGCGCATTTGTGCGCCGTCATAATCTCTGACGATATACCCGCCGTTATGTGTGAACATAACGGTTTTTATTTTTTTGCCGTATTCGTCGATATGTGCCTTTATATCCTCTATCTGATGGTGTCCCGTTTCCGTGAGGAACACATCGCAGCTTTCGGGCAGAATGTTCTGCATATCTTCAATGCGCATATCGCCGGAAAACACCACGGTCTTACCCTCGCACTCCACGCGAAAGGCAAATGACCGGTACTCGCCGTTCTTCTGCGGCAGGTGGTCGGTGTGTACGGCGGTCACTTTTATGTCACCGTTATCGAAAATCACGCCCTCGCCGTATTTGCGCACGGTGTGCGTGTAGTCGCACTTGAAGTCGCCCTCGGTGTTTTTGAGCACCGTCATAAATCCGTCAACGGTTTCGGTGCAGGGGGTGATAATATCAATATTATCGGCTTCGGGAGACTGCTTTTTTACAATGCCGACCTTGCGGATGTACCATAGCAGATTACCTAAACCGCCCACATGGTCCATGTGCGGATGCGTAATGAAAACGGCTCTCGTTTTCAGCAGGTCAACACCGCAGAGGTGCGCCGTATAGCCGCAGCATTCGCCCGCATCGAAAAAGTAAACGCCGTTTGCGGTTTCAAGTGCCGTGGAAACGTGGTGGCAGCCCTCCAGCGGTTGAGTTCCCGCGCAGGTGCCGAGTGTATAAAGCTTCATATCAAAGTCCCTCGCCGTAACGCACGCCCGAAGCATCGACCGTGCCGTCAGCACTTATGTTAAGCACGGTGTAGCCCTGAAGTCCGTCTTTGTCTTCATAGCCGAATTTGCTTTGCGCGGTATATGAGCCCCAGCCGGAATTCTGTATGTAGCTTAAAAGGATACCGTCGCACATAACGCCGAAATCGTTTATATGGTCATGACCGAAATATGCCGAATGTGTTGAGCCGCCGGCTTTGATTGCATCAAAAAGTCCCGAATCAAAGCCCGAAGCGCAAACGCCCTCAAGCTTAACGCCGTAAAGGAATTCACCCTCGCCGTTCTCGACTTTTTCAGCCTCCGCTTTCATCTGCGGCAGGGGGATGTGCATAACAAGGATTGAGCCGAATTCACCGTACTGCTCTTTTGTTTTCGCAACCTTATCGGAATACCAGGCGACCTGGTTTTCTCTTGTGCCGTCATAAGGGTCATCCTCGAGCGGAACATCATACTGCGTTTTAAGCTCGTCGCTCATCTCATCAAATGTATCCATAAAGAAGAATGTCTGCACAAGCTTGCCGTTTTCATCAACAATGTTGAGTGAGTAGTTGCAGTCGCCGTCAATATCGGCAGCGCCCTTTTTCATAAGGCAGTAATCGTGAGAGATGAAAATATCCATCATTTCGCTTCTTGTAACGGAAAATGAACTGTCGCCCTCGTGGTTGCCGAGCACGCCTGCCCAGTAAACACCGAGATTGTCAAAAATCTGCGCAAACTGCTCGCATCTTTTTTTATTGAGCGCCGAGGTAACATTGTCGCCGCCGAGAACAACAAGGTCGGGCTTTTCTTTTTCAACAGCCGCAACGAAATGCTCGAGGGTGATATTCGAGGTCTTGTTTTTGCCGTCAAGGTGCATATCGGTAAACATAAGCACCTTGACTTCGCCGTTTGCCTTTTTGACGGTAATGCTGTCGTCGGCTTCGTCGATTATTTCAAGTGCGGAGTCGGTATGTTTAAGCCCTTTTATGTTGAAGTTAAGCGAATGCGGCAGCACGGCATAAGTGATACCGCCCGCAATAATAACGACCGCAAGCAAAACGCAAAGTACGATTTTTACTGCTTTTTTCATAATGAATACCTCCGTTTACTGTTTCTGCTGTGTGGGGCCCATATTCGCCGCGCCCGTGTAAACAACATCCTCGGGCGTGGGGTAGTATTTCGGAATTTCGCTGTTGCGCTGGTAAAGCCTTACGTGGTCGCCGCGCGGAGTAATGTCAACCACATCGCAGCCGCGCCAATAAACCGTAAACTCAGTACCGCGTACGGTCTCCTTTTTAGCAACTGTTTCAATGGCGAAATCAAGCTCAAGCACATCGCCGACTTTAAGCGCGGCAGATGCAATACCGTTTACGGTTTCGGGTGTAATCGCCCTGCCGTTTACTGTGTATGTAACATTTTCGCCCATCCACTTGTAAATTCTGAAGCCCGCATTGCAATCGCTGAGCGCGGTTATTCTGATTTTGCCCTCATTGGGGATGAACGATTCAAGTTTCACGGTTTCGGTCTGCTTGTTGCAGGGAATATTTACGGTGAATACGCCGTTTACATCGGTTATTACATTATCCCATACGGTTTTAAGTGCCACCGGCGCGGTGCCGACACAGCAGCCCGCTATTGAGCGGAAACGAGTAAGTGAAATCGAGTTGGGCTCGCTGCCGCCCGTAAAGCCGCCGATCATTCTTTCGTTTATGCGGTTATAGGTGATGCCGTTGCCGTCGGGCAGGGAATTGTCGCATTCCACATAATCGGTGTATCTCACCTGATTTTCCACAAGCTGATTTCTTGCATAGATGTTCATATCGTCATAGTATTCGGTGTAGCCGCATTTTATGAGCTCGTCTGCGCAGACTATCATATCGCGTATGCAGCAGGTTTCGCAATGCTCCTCCTCAACGGGATGCCACTGTGCATATTCGGGCACCCAACCGAAATCGGAGGATATTGAGCGAACATAGTCGTAAATGGCTTTGCCTTTAAGAATGTATCTTTCTTCGCCCGTGAGTCTGCCGAGCTTTATTATGCCGCTTGCAAACCATGCCGCCGAGTGAACATGACCGAAAAATTCCATTTTATAGTTGAAATAGCGCGAAACGCCGAGCACATAGTTAGCCATACCTTTTGCAAGGTCGAGTGCGACTTCATCGCCTTTAAGCTCATAGCGCGTAACAAGTGCGTGCAGCGATGTGGCGTTGCGGATGGGCTGTTCGCCTCTGCCGGTGTGGCGCGTAAGGTCAAAGCCGCCGTCTTTGAGGTATACGTCATTCGGAAATTCGTAAATCGGTTCTTCCTCCTCATAGTCGCCCGACCAGAATGTGCGCACCTTGCGCTCTATAACAAGTGAGCGCATACCGCGCACAAGCTCGCTTGTGCGCTTTTCGGCTTCCTCATCATCGGGATATTCGGCGGTGATGAGGTTCATAGCCGGCATAATGTAGCCCATTTCGTGAAATGAAGCGTGAACGGTGTGAGTCCACAGATATTTTTCGCAGAATCTGAGACCGTGCTCGCCCCAGGATTTCATAAGGTGGCGGCGAAGCGACTGCTTGACATCATCGCCGGCATCCGTGCCGAGCATCTGCATTGCATTAACAAGTCCCTCGTACCACGAGCCCACAAGCTCCGCATCGTCAACACGGCAATGAGCCGCCTCGGCAGGCTTTTTGTTGGGCAGAAGCAGCCAGTAGGGCAGATTGTCATACGCCTTATCTACCATATTTGTAATATAGTGGTGCACGAGCTGAGCATTTTCAAGCGGATTAAATTCATCGTACATATTTATTCCTCCAAGAACGGATTTGTTTATTTTTTTGCAAACAGTTTTTTGTCAAGCGCGGCAAGCAGAGCGTCATACCCCCACGCGAGTGCGGCGGTGGCGATAAACGAAAGGAAAACAAACAGATATTTATCCTTTGCAAAGCCGAGGTCGCTCAGAATTATCATCGGTATGCGCATAATTATGAAAATCGAAAACGATACCTTGCCGAACCACGCGAGTGCGCGGTTTCCAACCTTTACCGCAGCGGTGAAAAGCACGCAGGCGAATGTGAAAACAAGCATCATCACGCAGTAGCAGACGGCATTTTCGCGGTGGCGGTACAGTGCATAATACGCGCCGAGCGACAGAATAAACGCAAGCGCCCATATAAGTTTTTTTGAAAATAAAAGCTTTTCGAGTTTTTCTTTATAAAGTGACCACCACATACCTGCGGCGTAGCAGATAAAGGTGTTGTAAAATCTGTCGGGTTGAGTTTTATACATTACAAAAATGAATGCGAGCGAAAGAGCTGTTGCCGCCGTTACCTGCAAAACGGGCTTTGCTTTTTTGAAAATAACAAATGCGGCGAATGTAAGAATGTATGCCGCAAGAATATCGAAAACGAACCAGTTGCTGTTGCCGAGTGCCGTCCACCCCGTAAAAGCGAGCGCGATATGCGAAAGCGTGTAGCTTTTGCCGCGAATGAGCGCAAGCACAAGGTAGGCGAGTACGGCAATATCAAAATGCAGAACGATTTTCAGTATACGGTTTTTCGGAAATTTTTTAATATATGAAAAGCCTTTTTTCTTGACGGATTCAAGTACGCCGTAGCCGGAATAGAAGAAAAACATTGTTACAACGCCCTGAAGCACGCCGTTCCTGAAAAGATTGTAAAGCGGGGCAAGTCCGTCGGTGCCGACCTTTACATACTGCGCCGAATGGGTAAGAAAAATAAACAGAATGAAAATACCCTTTACGGCGGTGGTTGTCTCCATACTGAGATAGTCGCCGCCGAGCCTGCCGCCCTTGCAAAAAGCAAACGGCTTTGCCCGGTAAAGCGCGGTGAAAAATATTATGCAGAGCAGTATGCCTATAATATCACTTCCTTTGTCAGAAGCCTGCTGTTTCAAAAGCTGTGGTGTATGTGCCCGGCTCAAATTCGTATTCTTCATTGTCGAGGTACAGCGTGGCGTGTGTGCCGTTTGGTACTGTAAATGAAAATTCACATTCATTGCCCTTGCCGGTGTACTGCCACGACGAAATGACCTCGCCGTATTTTGTGAGCATACGCGCCTTTGCATAGCCGAGTGCTTTGCAGGGATGCGGCGTGAAAATTATATGCTTGTATGCAGGCTCGTTTATATCGGAATTTATGCCCGCAATTTTCGTGAACATCCAGTCGCCGACCGCGCCGTAGGCGTAGTGATTAAAGGAGTTCATTCCGGCTGAAGCGAACGAGCCGTCGGCTTTCATACCGTCCCAACGTTCCCATACGGTAGTTGCGCCCTTTGTTACGGGGTACAGCCACGAGGGGAAATCTTTTCTTAACAGAAGCTTGTATGCGAGGTCCGTTCTGCCGGCATCGGTAAGCACGTGCAGCAGGTACGGCGTACCCACAAAGCCTGTTTTAAGGTGTCCGCAGTCTTCAATATCCTTTATGAGCTTTGCGGCTTCGCGCTCGCGATTGTCGGTGAGATTCATAAAGAGCGCAAGCACATTCGCTGTCTGCGTTTCGTGCTCCGGCTTGCCGGTATTTATAAAATGCTTACGGTACTGCCTGACCGTGTCGGCGTAAAGATTTTCATAGTACGACATATCCTCGCCGATTGCGCTGCCCATTTTTATAAGCAGCGAAAGCGAGTATGCGAGCATGGCGGTGGCGATAAGGTTGTGGTCGGTAAGACCGCCGCAGGCTTCGTCGCCCGCATCGAGCGAAAGCCAGTCGCCGAAATGCTTGCCGCCGTCCCACAGACCGCGCTCGGAGCTTTGCGATTCAATGAACGCTATCCACTTTTTCATAGAGGTGAACTGCTCGCGTATAATGCTTTCATCGCCGTAGGCAAGGTAATGCTGATACGGCACTATTACCGCGGCATCGCCCCACGCGGCAGAACCGTAACCGTCCCACCCGGCGGGTACGACATAGGGTACGGCACCGTTGTCGAGCTGGTCGGCGGAAAGGTCGTGCAGCCATTTGCGGTAAAACTTTGAGGTGTCGTAAGTTATGCACGCCATTTTTGCGAATGCCTGTGCGTCGCCCGTCCACCCCATACGCTCATCGCGCTGCGGGCAGTCGGTGGGCACATCGAGGAAATTGCCGCGCTGACCCCACACTATGTTTTCGTAAAGCTGCTGCACAAGGTCATCGCCGCAGGCGAAAAAGCCCGTGCGCTTCATATCCGAAAACACCACAACTGCGGTGAAATCTTCAAGCGAAATATTTTTGCCGAAGCCGACAAGCTTTATATACCTGAAGCCCTGAAATGAAAAATGCGGCTTATATGTGTGCTCTCTGCCGTCGGATTTTACTTTAATACAGCATTCCGCTTTGCGCAGATTTTTTGTATAGAAATTGCCCTTTTTGTCAAGCACCTCGGCGTGATAAATCTTGAATGTTCTGCCCCTTTTTGCAGGCACCTTCCATTCCACATAACCCGTAATTTCCTGCTTAAAATCGATTACCGTTTCACCCTTGGGCGTGATTATGAGCTCTGCGGCTTCAATGCGCGCCATCTCGCGTGTTTCCTCGCCCTCGGTGGGGATGAGTATATCTTTATTTATATCGAGTGTTTTCACGCCGCAGCATTTGTCTGTATCGGCGCAGAAATCGACTGTTTCGCCGTTGTAGATATCTGAATAAATTATGTTGCTTTTTGCACACTGCCAGGTTTCGTCTGTGCCGAAAAACTCGCTTGTGCCGTCTTCATATTCAACAACAAGCGCGGCAATGACTGCGGTTTCGTTTGCTTTAAGGCAGGGGAGTTCCTCATTTTTGCGCTTGTGGATGCGCCTGCCCTTGCCCACGGCAATATCTATTGTGTTGCATTCTTCAAGCAGCGAGGTAACATTGTACTGCTGGTATTGCAGACGGGTTTCGCAGCTTGTCCAGCCGGGAGCGAATATGAATTTGCCCACGCGGCAGTCATTGAGATATGCCTCATAAAAGCCGAGTGCGCTTATATAAAGAGTGCCTTTAAGCACGGGCTTGTCGAGCCATACGGTTTTTCTGAAAATCGGGCAGACCGTGCCGAAATCGTCTTTCTGCCTTATAAAAAATGCATCTTTAATACTATTCATAACGGTACTCCTTTGTTGACAATGTGAAACGGGAAATATATAATATAATCATATATTACTTAATAAAGTATTTCAATACTTTCGGAGGTAAAAATGAACAATCTTTCCGATATAAATGTTATACGCTCCGTTATGCAGAAGCACGGCGTGACCTTTAACAAGGGGCTGGGGCAGAATTTTCTTGTGGACCCCGAGGTCTGTCCGCAGATGGCGGAATGTGCCGGACTTGACGAAAACACCTGCGTTATCGAGATAGGCCCCGGCGTGGGCGTTCTCACCGCAGAGCTTGCAAAGCGCGCAAAAAAAGTATTGAGCTTTGAGGTGGACAAGCGCCTTTTGCCCGTGCTCGATGAAACGCTTGCGGAGTTTGACAATGTAAAGATAATAAATGAAGATATTATGAAAGCCGACCTCGCCGCAATTATAGCGGAGGAATGTGCCGGAATGGATGTGGCGG
The DNA here is from genome assembly GCA_045617785.1 of Acutalibacteraceae bacterium. GTDB lineage: Bacteria > Bacillota > Clostridia > Oscillospirales > Acutalibacteraceae > DTU089. The sequence goes on along the minus strand of JAZLJH010000017.1, from coordinate 15,195 downwards.
TTTGCGCAAATCTGCCGTATTATATAACCTCGCCCGTAATAATGCTGCTGCTTGAAAGCCGCCTTCCGGTAAAGTCAATAACCGTAATGGTGCAGAAGGAGGCGGCTGACAGACTTTGCGCAAAGGTCGGCAGCCGTGATTCCGGAGCGGTTACCTGCGCGGTGTCGTACTATTCCGACAGTGAGGAGCTTTTCTTTGTGGGGCGCGACAGTTTTCTGCCGCCGCCGAAGGTCAACAGCGAGGTAATTCGCCTGACTGTAAGAAAAGAGCCGCCCGTAAAGGTGGAAAATGAAGAAAAGTTTTTCAGATTGATAAAAGCCGCCTTCCTGCAGCGCAGAAAAACGGCTGAAAATTCAATAAGCGCAGGGCTTTCGCTGCCGAAAGAAACGGTTGCCGCCGCATTGGAGCAGGCGGGGCTTGAAAAAACCGTACGCGCCGAAAAGCTTACTCTTGACGATTTCGCAAATCTTTGCGAAATACTCCCATTCTGATTATTTTCCTACACAGAAGTTTTTGAAAACCTCATTCACAACCGTTTCGGTTGCTTTTTCGCCCGTAAGCACGCTTAATTCGTCAACTGCGCAGTCGATGCACACATTAACGGCATCGGCGGTCATACCGCCCGTAAGCGCATCAAGCGCATCCGAAACACTCAAAAGTGCCTTGTTTACGCAGGCGCGCTGGCGTTCGGTGGTTATAAGCGGCAGTGAGGGGTCAAAGCCCGCCGTGCCCACAGAGTATTCGACTGCTTCTTTGAGTTTATCTATATTACCGTACTCTTTCGCGGAAATTTCCACGACGGAGTCGGTATATTTTTTTACTTCATCAATATCGAGCTTCTGCGCGAGGTCGCTTTTGTTTATGACCGCAATGCAGCGCTTTGTGCGGCACATTTCAAGCAGTGCAGAATCATCGGTTGAAAGTGCTTCGCTGCCGTCAAGCACGGCAAGCACAAGTGCGGCGCGGTCAAAACGCTCCCGTGCGCGTTCAACGCCTATTCGCTCTATTTCATCGTCTGTGTCGGTGCGAATGCCCGCGGTATCGGCAAGGCGCAGCGTAACATTACCGACTCTTACTGTTTCTTCAAGCACGTCGCGCGTGGTGCCGGCAATGGGCGTAACAATGGCGCGCGATTTGCCCGTGAGCGCATTGAGAAGTGTTGATTTACCTACATTCGGCTTGCCGACAATGGCGGTGTCGACACCCTCAAGCACTGCCTGACCTGCATCAAAACGGTCAAGCAGAGATGTGAGGCGCGTTTTTACGCCGCAGAGTGTGGCACAAAGCTCATCGTCCGAAAGCTCGGGGATCTCATCGTCGGGGTAATCGACCCACGCGCTTAAAAATGCGGCGGAGCGTGCAAGAATATCGCGGCACGCGGTGATTTCGCGGCTTAGAGCACCGTCAAGGGCATTGAGCGTGGCGGCACGCGCCTCCTCGCCCGAGGCGGAAATAAGTGCCATGACCGCTTCCGCTTCCGAAAGATCCTTTTTGCCGTTGAGGAATGCGCGTTTTGTAAATTCGCCTGCTTCTGCCGGCACGGCACCTGCATCGTAAACGGCGCGCAGCACGCGCTGAAGTATGTAAAGACCGCCGTGGCAGCTCAGTTCCACAACATCCTCGCCCGTGTAGCTTCGCGGCGCGCGGAAAACAAGCGCGACGGCTTCGTCAAGCTCAACTTCGCCGTCACGGACTTTACCGAAAAGCGCCTTATAGCCGCCCGTCTGTTCAATTTTTTTGCCGGAAACGGAGGTGAACACCGCATCGGCTATTTCGGCGGCGTGTTCGCCCGAAATGCGCACCACGCCTATGCCTGCCGCAGCTTGTGCCGTGGCAATGGCGGCTATTGTGGACATATTTTCAGCATCCTTTATGTAAAATTCAGCGTCCGGTCGAGCCGAAGCCGCCTTCACCGCGGTCTGTTTGGTCAAGCTCGGCAACTTCGAGTACGGGCAGGGGAGCAACGGGCATTACCACAAGCTGCGCAACGCGGTCGCCCGGCTCTATGGTGTAAGGCTCGTCAAAATGATTTATAAGGCTTGTAATTATTTCACCGCGATAGTCGCTGTCGATAACACCGACGGCGTTTACGGGTGCAATACCGTGCTTGCGCGAAATGCCGCTGCGCGCAAATACGAATGCGCCGTAATTTTCACCCGGCAGCTCTATTGCAATGCCGGAGGGGATCTGCACGCACTTGTGCGGCTCTATTGTAACGGGCGCATCAATACAGGCAACGAGGTCAATGCCCGCGCTGCCGCTTGTTGCCCTTTGGGGAATAACTGCATTCTCGCGCAGCTTTTTGATTTTAAGTACTTCCATACTACTCACCACAGTCTGCCCGAAGCGGATTCTTCGGCATTTTTTGCGGCTTTGAGTCTTTCGACCTCGCGCTTGTATGTGTCGCGCTCGCTCTTTGCCTGCGCGGCATCTTCAAGGTAGGTTTTAAGCTGTGCGCGCAGATTGTCGGTCGATTCGCCGTTTTTCTTTGAAGCATCGGCGTATTCGAGTGCAACAAGCACCGCCGCCTGTGTGGTGGAGATTTTGCCGTTTTTGAGAACGGCGGAGATTTTCAAATCCACCTCTCTGGCAAGCTCTGCCATATATTCGGCGGATTCGTCGCTTACAAGGTTATAGGATTCGCCTGCGATATTAAGTTTGATTTTATTCTTTTCCACAATATCTGCTCCTTATCAGTAATCGCATAAATTATACATTTTTTTGCGGAATTTCGCAACACTACATATTGTGAAAAAAATAAGTACATACACAACAGGAATTAAAAATTAACTTTGCGTACACAATTTATGTGTTGATATTTAATAATTTAATTGATATAATTTTCTCAACAATCGGTGTATAGGCGCATTTTGCGCGCACCGGAACGGGGTATTTTTATGAATGATTTTCAGAATAACAATGACCGTATGGGGACTCGCCCGTCGGGCTATGTGCCGCCGCAGCAAAACGGGGGCTATGTTAATCCTGCCGATATTTACGCCCGCAGCAACAGCGCGAACAACGGCAATATGAATTACGGCGCACCGCAGTACCACTACGGCGCACCGATGCAGCCCATGATAAACAATCAATACCTTATCGAGCAGCAGCAGCGCCTTGCGCGCCGCCGCGAGCAGGAAAAGGATATTAAAAAAACAAGCAATTATGTAGGCTTGTCGTTTATTATCTATTACGTTGCGGCAACGGTTTTTTCGCTGTTTTTGATATTACCCGGCGTTGCCGAAAAATACAGCACCAGCGTTGCGTTCGGTAACGCCGTAGGCGTGTTCTATACGGTTCTCACAATGGGGCTTGTGTTTTTTGCCGCCGCAAAGCTTTTCAGAAAGAACGGGCTTGATATAAGCATTTCGTTCGATAAGCCTGCCGCCGGCAGAAAAACACTGCTTATCATATTTACCTGCATAGGCGGCTGCCTTGCGGCAAACTATATAACCTCGGCAGTGCGGATGATGTTTGAATCCATAGGGCTTTATGTTGATTATACCGCCGTTGAAGACCCGAAAAACCTTACGGATGTAATTATGATGTTCATAAGCACCGCAGTGGTCGCTCCGCTTATTGAGGAATTTGCAATGCGCGGTGTTGTGCTGCAAAGCCTTAAAAAATACGGCAACGCCTTTGCTGTAATCGCATCGTCATTTATATTTGCGCTGCTTCACGGCAACCCCGTGCAGATACTGTTCGCATTTTTGTGCGGGCTTCTGCTCGGCTATGCGGCGGTGGCAACAAACAGTCTGTGGACGAGTATAATAATCCACGCTGCCGTAAATTCGCTTTCGTGCATAGCATCCGCAATGTATTATTTTTCAACCGAAGAAGCGACGGATACTGTTTACCTTATCCTCACGGGCGTGCTCGCGGCTGCGGGAATAGCCTGCGCGCTGATTTACCTGCTCGGCAAGAATTACAAGCAGGTATTTGAATACAAGGGTTACGGCGATTTGTCCACGGGTGCGAAATTTGCGAATTTCTTAAAGAGCCCCACAATAATAATCACTGCGGTGTTCTTTATATGGGAAGCAATCACATCCATAACCACAACGCCCGTTTCATACTGATATGACAGATAAAGAGCTTATGCACGAAGCGCTTCGCCTTGCGGGCGAGGCGTTTTCCGAGGGCGAGGTACCCGTCGGTGCCGTGGTGGCACTCGGCGGCAAAATAGTCGGCAGGGGCAGCAATAAACGCGAAAAAGAGCGCAACGCCCTTTGCCATGCCGAAATAGAAGCCATAGACGAGGCCTGCCGCACTCTCGGAGGCTGGCGCCTTTGGGAATGCGATTTGTATGTTACGCTTGAGCCTTGCCCCATGTGCGCCGGTGCGGCGGTAAATGCAAGAATAAAAAAGATAGTTTTCGGTGCATTCGATGAAAAAAACGGCGCGTGTGGCTCGGTGGCGAACATACCGACTATGAATTTCAGCCACAAGCCCGAGGTCTCGGGCGGATTTTGCGAAGCCGAGTGTGCCGCATTGCTTAAAGACTTTTTTGCGGGGCTCCGCCGCGAAAATGCCTGCGAATGTGCCGAAGATTTTGAAACGGAAAAATGCACTGCAAAACGCGGAATGTTCATATCACACGCCGAATACGGAACGGTAACTTATGATTTGCGTTTTCGCGCAGAGGGCGAAAGTCCGCTTGAAAAAACCGCCGTTGCCGAGCTTGAAAGACTGTTTACCGAAAAAGCGCGCGGCAGAGAGCGCGGCGTTATATGCTTTGCACCCGTCAGCGATTTTTCAGGCTTCGGCCTTATCACCGCGGGACTTACCCACCGCAAAGCAGGCGCGCTTGTCTGCGATGTGTTAAATGAAATTGCCTGCTCCGATGCCGCCGAAAGCACAAAAAAAGAAGCCGCAGATATGCTGTCGGTCATAGACGGCATAACTACGGAAGAAATGATATATTGATTCGTTATTCATTCAGAAAAACTTGTTTTTCTGATGTATTTCACCGTTGCAATTATTGCGGCGGCGAGTACCGCACCTATTGCAATAAAAATCATAAGCTCATACGGGATGATTTTATAAGCTATTTCACCGAGTGCGGTAAAGAGAATAACGCGCGGCATAATGCCGAAAAACGAAATGAGCATATACCTGCCGTATCCCATATTCGATGCGCCGAAAAACAGGCTCACAAAATCAATGGGGAACACGGGCAGCAGCCGTACCAGAAAAAGGTACGGTGTTTTTTTATCCCTCAACATAAGAATTTTATCGCCGTATTTTGAGGTTTTCAGCTTTTTTTCCACGGCTTCACCGCCGAGAAAGCGGCCTATTAAATATGTTACCGTAAGCTCCGCAAAAATACCCGCGGCATTTACGGCTATTGCCGTAATAACGGGGAACGCCATACCCACCGCAACATAAAATACCGAAGCCGGTATTACGAAAACCACGGCTTTGAGTACGAATATGCCTATCACCGCGGCAGCGGCGCCGATACTGCTGCCCGCCTTTGCGGCAACGGCGGCAACATCTATATTGCGAAGCTCGTCATATTTAATTATTACAAAAATTATAATGGCGAGCACAAGTCCGACTCTTACCGTTATGCCGACGGCTCTTTTTAATTTCGCGCTCATAGGTCAAAGGTCAATTCTGACGAGTGCGCCGTTATGCTCGCGGCTTTCGTCCGCGCGGAAGATTATTTTGTGCCCCGCTACCGAGTCTAAAATTGATGTGCAGGAAACGGAAACCTCCTCACCGCGTGCGAATTTTATGAAATCTTTCATAAGATTTTCGTCGCCGCCGCCGTGCCCCTCGGTGCCCACGTGGCTTAAATCAATAAATGTTTCATCGTGGTATTTGCCGGGGGCGGGGTTGATCACCCTTAAAGTGATTTGATTTTTTTCAAATTCGCCGTACATATCGCCCTTTGTACCTATAACGCGAATGGTTCTTAATGAGCGCACCGCACCGCCGGTAACATTGTGCGTTCCGGTTGCGCCGCTTGCAAAATTCACAAGCACGCTCTGGTGGTCGCACACATTGTTACCGCATTTGTAAACGCATCTGCCGTAGTCATTCTCTTTGAGTGTGGCAATGCGGTCTTCTTCGGCGGGGTTTTCAATATTTTCGATAGCCTGCCAGACATAGCACTGCCAGCTTTCGGGGTGCTGCAGGTAAATGCGCTTTGCACTGTAACGGCAGGTGTCAACATGGGGGCAATCCACAAGGCAGCGCGTGCCCGCGCCCTCGGGAGCGTTTTCGGGCTTAAACTGCAAAAGCGAGCCGACCGAGGAAACGGAAACGGGCTTGTCCCTGCCCATAAGCCACGCCATAATATCGATATCGTGGCAGCATTTTGCGAGCAGCATAGTGGTGCGGCATTTGTTTATATCAGCCCATTTGCCGCGCACATAAGAGGTCGTGATATGGTCGTAACTGATATTCTCAACTGTCTGAATGTTTATAACATCGCCTATGGTACCGTTGATGATGTTTTCTTTAATCGTTCTGTAAAAAGGTGTGTAGCGAAGCACGTGGCAAATCATAACCTTGTTGCCGTGCTCCTTTACGGTATCCACAAGCAGATTCATTTCCGTTTCGTTTACGGCAAAGGGCTTTTCAAGCAGCATATCGTAGCCGCGTTTGAGCAGCGGTACGGATGTTTTAACATGTTGTTCATCCATAGTGCCGTTTATAACCACATCGGCAAATTTAGGTGCGGCGGCAAGGTCATCAGCCGAAACAAAGCAGTGCTCATCGGGAATACCGAATTTGTTTTTAACAATGTTTCTGCGGTATTCGTCAAGCTCTGCCACGCCGACTATTTTAAGCTCGTCGGGATGTGCGAGCGAATACTCGCCGTAGGTCATTGACCTGTGGCCTGCACCGAGAATTATTGCCGTAACGGGTTTTTTTATCATAGTAAATCACAACCGAAATCAAAGAGTTTTTGCCATTACAACGCCGTGAGCCGCCTTGCAGAGCACGGTAAAACCGTTGCGCTCGTAAAAGCGGATAGCGCCTTTATTATCAATATCCGCCATAAGCATTAAGCCGCGGACATTTTTTTGCTTTAAGGTATCGAAAAGCGTGTTGAGCATCTTTGTGCCCCAGCCCTTGCCCTGGTATTCGGGCAGCAGGTCAATGTGCATATGCGCAGGATATTTGCGCGCGAATACGCCGTATGCCGTGGGGAAAAACCAGGCGGCGAAAGCATCTTTTTTGGAATACTCCGCAATGTTTTTTATATCTTTTCTGCGGTATAGCTTCCTGAAACGCCGAAAACACGGCTCGCACAGAATGTAGCCGACGGGCGTGTCGGCTTCATCAACAAGCACAAAGCTTGTGTCGGCGCACTCGCGGGCGTAATATGTTGAATATGTTTTCGCCGTGGAGTTGCCGACGCGGTCATCGGTGCGCGAAAGCTCGCCCGCAGTCATACGGCATACATATTCGATTCTATCAAGGTCGTCGTTCCGTACTTTACGAATTTCCGCCATCTTTTTTCACCGCATTCTTTTTGAGCTTTTCGCGTGTGCCGTCGGGGCGCTGAATTACCGTATTGTCGAGTGTCGCTTCAAGATTTTTTCTGAAAGCGGCAACATACTCGGCTCTTAACTGCTTCTGTTCTGCGGCTTCGGCTTCTGTCAGCGTACCCTCGCGGGCTTTGCGCGCAAGCACATTTATTCTGTCGATTTTTTCCTGCGTAATAATATCAATCACCTTGTGTTTTGTATTTTTTCGTTAATTTTTAACGACCGTGCCCGCGGCGACGGGGTGGGTTATCCATGTGTTGCCGCCTATAACGCAGTTATCACCGATTCTGGTGCTGCCGCCGAGTATGGTGGCGTTGGCGTAAATAACAACATTGTTGCCTATATCGGGGTGACGCTTGATTTCTTTTACGGGATTGCCGTTTTCATCAAGTTCAAAGCTCTTTGCGCCGAGCGTAACGCCCTGGTAAAGCTTAACGTGGTCGCCGATAGTGGTGGTTTCGCCTATAACGATACCGGTGCCGTGGTCTATAAAGAAATATTCGCCGATTTTTGCGCCGGCGTGAATATCAACGCCCGTTCTTTCGTGTGCATATTCCGTCATAATACGCGGAATAAGCGGAATATTCAGCTCATAAAGCTCGTGTGCAAATCTGTAAACCGATATGGCATAGTAACCGGGGTAGCAAAGCAGCACTTCCTCGCGGCATTTTGCGGCGGGGTCGCCCTCGTAAAGAGCTTCAATATCCTTAATAAGCAGTTTTTTTATTTCCGGCAGGCGCTGAATGAACTTTTTGCAAAGCTCCTCAGCAGGCTCGGGCGGCTGAATTTCGCTGAAGGCGAAAGCGCCGTTTATCTGCTTTGTAAGGCGGTAGCAAACATTAAGCAAAACGCCCGTCTGTGAGATTACGTTCTCACTGCCGGAGCTTCTGTCGAAAAATTTCGGGAACAGAAGCGATTGCAGGTCGGTCACAATGTTTTTGACTTCATACCTGCTCGGCAGCTCGCTGCCGTCGACCTCACTTCTGAAAAGATTTTTATCGGTTATGCCGTCAAGAGCCGTAACCGTATCGGTAATAAGCCCCATAGATTCAATAAATTTATCCATACTCAATCCTCGCCGTAAAGATTTGACGAAAGGTACCTTTCGCCTGTGTCGGTAAGCAGGGCAACCACGGTTTTGCCTGCATTTTCGGGGCGCTTTGCAATATCGACTGCCGCCTTGAGCGCCGCGCCGGAGGATATACCCACGGCAATGCCGTCGCATTTTGCGGCAAGGCGGGCGTATTTGAAAGCATCGCCGTCTTCTACGGCGGCTATTTCATCGCACACATCGCGCCACAGATTTTCCGGCACGAAATTCGCGCCTATGCCCTGAATGCCGTGCGCACCGGAAACGCCCTTTGTGAGCACGGGTGATGAAGCGGGCTCAACGCCCACAACGGTTATTGCGGCATTCTGCTCTTTAAGGAATTTGCCCGTGCCGCTTACGGTGCCGCCCGTGCCTATTCCCGCAACGAAAAAGTCGACTTTGCCGTCGGTATCGCGCCAGATTTCGGGGCCGGTGGTCTTGTAGTGAGAAACGGGATTCGCGGGATTGTCAAACTGCGAGGGGATGAACGCGTCGCCGTATTCTTCGGCAAGGCGTTTTGCCTCTGCTATGGAGCCGGTCATGCCGAGAGTGCCGTCGGTAAGCACCACTTCCGCGCCGTATGCCTTCATAAGCATAATGCGCTCCATACTCATGGTGTCGGGCATAACTATAATTACTCGGTAGCCCCTTGCGGCGCCTACTGCGGCTATGCCGATACCCGTGTTGCCGCTTGTGGGCTCGATTATGACCGTAGATTTTTTGAGTATTCCGTCCTGCTCGGCTCGGTTGAGCATTTCAAGCGCGGGTCTGTCCTTCGCGCTGCCCGTGGGGTTAAAAAACTCCACCTTTGCAAGCAGTGCCGCACAGAGATTTTCCGCCTTTTCAATGCCCCTGAGTTCAAGCAGCGGCGTGTTCCCTATAAGCTCATCAATGCTTTTATAAACATTCATAATAATCCCTCATATAAAATATGTACATACATTACAATATACTATCACAATATTTCCGTAATGGCAAGGAGTTTGAGCGAAATGCGTTTACTTTTCTTACATATTATGCTAAAATATTCCAAATTTTGCGAAACGGGGGAGCAGTTGTGGAGTTTTCTGAGCAAAAATCCGTGTGGGAAACGCTTGACGAAGCCGACAAGCCGGTAATTATGTACGGCACGGGCAACGGTGCCGACAAGGTTTTTGAGCATCTTGCAAGGCTCGGCGTAAAGGTCAGCGGCGTTGCGGCAAGCGACGGCTTCGTTCGCGACAGAACTTTTCACGGCTGCAAGGTGCGCCCGGTTTCCGATTTTGAAAAAGAGTACGGCGATTTTACGGTTATCGTTACATTCGGCTCCTCGCGCCCCGAGGTTATTGAGAATATAAAAAATATTTCAAAGCATCACAGGGTGCTTGTGCCGTGTGTGCCGGTTGCCGGCAACGATATTTTTGACCGCGAACGCGCCGAAAAGGATATTGAAAAAATCAACGCCGCCCGTGAATTATTATATGATGAAGAATCGCGCAGGGTGTATGACGGCGTGCTTGATTTTATGTTTACGGGCAGACCCGAAAGTCTTTTTGCAGTCGAAAGCAGTCGTGATGAAGCGTATGAAAATATAATAAAACTCGGCAAAAACGAGCGCTTTGCCGATATAGGCGCATACCGCGGCGATACGGTTGAGCGTTTTCTCAGAATGACGGGCGGCGAATACGCGCACATAGTCGCGGCGGAGCCCGACACCAAGAGCTTTAACAAGCTTATGCTCGCCTGCGGCGGACTTGAAAATTTTACCGCCGTGAATGCTGCCGTAACGGGTGTTGACGGTGAAGTCGGCTTTTACGATCACGCGGGCAGGCAGTCTGCCGTGGGCGGCAAAAAAACCGTTAAAAGTGTTACGCTGAAAACACTTTGCGGTGATATAGCGCCCACTTACATCAAAATAGATGCCGAGGGCTGCGAGCGCGAAATACTTGAGGGCGGCAGAGCGGTCATTGCCGGGAACCTGCCTGCAATGGAAATCGCGGCATACCATCGCACCGCCGATATTTACGAGCTGCCGCTGCAGCTTCACGAAATTGCACCGCAGCTTAAAATGCACCTGCGCCATCATCCCTATATACCTGCGTGGGATACACTTATTTACTGCACAAAATAATCGGAAAAACAAAAAATTTCGACAAATTCAAAAAAAATGTTGACATTTCCGTAAAAAATATATATATTAAGTTTGCAAATTAATAAGGCTCTGAAAAAGCCGTTTGTCAGCGGTCACGGGTGCGAGGGTTGCTCCTCTGCAAACACCACGGACAATATCAAAATTCACCAATTTGAAGGCGTTCGCCTTTGGGTAGGTGGTTTTTTATTTATTAAAAATATTGGTTTGCGGAAAGGGGATAGATAATTGTCCAACAATATCATTGAATTAAAAAACATTTCCATCACTCTCGGTGGAGCAAAAATTATCGACAATATGAATTTACACATCCACGACAAGGAGTTTATAACCTTTTTGGGGCCCTCCGGTTGTGGTAAAACGACCACGCTCAGAATCATCGGTGGGTTTGAAGAACCCGATTCAGGCGAGGTCATTTTTGACGGCAAAAAAATTAACGGCGTACCCCCGCACAAAAGGCAGCTCAACACTATTTTTCAGCGCTACGCGCTGTTCCCGCACCTTAATGTGTACGAAAATATCGCGTTCGGTTTAAGGCTTCGCAAATACTCCGAAAAGGAGATCAAGCAAGCCGTTGCCGAGATGCTTGAGCTTGTAAACCTCAAGGGGTTTGAACGAAGAAATATATCGTCGCTTTCGGGCGGTCAGCAGCAGCGTGTCGCAATAGCGCGCGCACTCGTGGTAAAGCCCAGAGTGCTTCTGCTTGACGAGCCGCTCGGCGCGCTTGACTTAAAGCTCAGAAAAGATATGCAGACTGAGCTTAAAAATATACAGAAGCGCCTCGGCATAACGTTTATTTATGTTACGCACGACCAGGAAGAAGCGCTTTCAATGAGTGACACAATAGTTGTTATGGATGGCGGCTGCATTCAGCAGATAGGCTCGCCCACAAAAATCTATAACGAGCCCAAAAACGCTTTCGTTGCCGATTTCATAGGCGAAAGCAATATCATTGAGGGCGTTATGCGTGAGGACTTTAAGGTCGAAATGGCGGGCAGCACCTTCCGGTGCCTTGATAAGGGCTTCGGCGTGAACGAAAATGTGGATGTTGTTGTGCGCCCCGAGGATGTTGATATTGTCCCCGTGGACAGCGCAATGCTTTCCGGCACCGTAACCTCCACCACCTTTAAGGGCGATTATTATGAAATAATCGTTGAAATAAAGGGCTTTAAGTGGATGATAGAATCCACAGAGTTTCAGGAGGTCGGCTCTGTAATAGGGCTCGAAATTCTGCCGGATGCCATACATATTATGAAAAAATCAAAGTACTCCGGTCTTTACGGCGATTACAGCTCGTTCAGCGATGAGTTCGACGAGCTTTCCGATGCCGCATACGAGGAAGAAGAATAAAAAAACAATACCTTTCCGAAAGGAGTGCTTTTGATGAAAAACAAATCGTCAGCAGTTGCACGCGTTTCGGGCTCACCGTATATAGTCTGGGCGGTACTGTTTATTCTTGTTCCGCTCGGTATGGTGGCTTACTACGCGTTCACCGATAAATCCGGGGCTTTTACCCTTGCAAATATGGCTGATCTGAGCAAATATGCCGATACATTTCTGCTTTCGATATGGCTCGGGCTTCTTGCAACGGTAATATGCCTTATAATTTCCTACCCGCTTGCCTACATTATGGCAAATGCAGGCCCCACAAAGCAGCGCACAATGATGATGCTCATTATGCTGCCTATGTGGATGAACTTTCTTTTAAGAACATACTCATGGATGACCATTCTTGAGGATAACGGACTTATTAACACATTTATTACATCTCTCGGTTTAGAGCCGCTGCAGCTTATAAATACGCGCGGTGCGGTGGTGCTCGGCATGGTTTATAACTTTATACCGTATATGGTACTGCCCATTTACACCGTAATGCTCAAAATCGACCGTTCGCTTATAGAAGCCGCGCAGGATCTCGGCGCAGGCAAGGTCGGCATATTCAGGAATGTAATTGTTCCGTTAAGTGTTCCCGGTGTGGTTTCCGGCTTCACTATGGTGTTCGTTCCCTCCGTCAGTACATTCTACATTTCACAGAAGCTCGGCGGTACGGGCACAACGCTTATAGGCGATATTATAGAGACGCAATTTCAGACGGCAAACAACTTTAATCTCGGCGCATCGCTTTCGTTTGTGCTTATGATACTCATATTTATATGCCTTGCCGTTATGAACCGCTTCTCCGATGATGACGGAGGTGTGGTAATATGAAAAAGAAATCAGTCGGCGCAAATCTTTACACCGTGCTTATGATGGTGTTCCTTTACGCGCCAATACTCGTGCTTGTACTGTTCAGCTTCAACTCCGGCAGAAGCACCTCGGTGTTTGAGGGCTTTTCGCTCAAATGGTACGCAGAGCTGTTCCGCGATACCGCCACGCTTACGGCATTCAAGAACTCTATGATAATAGCCGTTGTTTCTTCGGTAATATCAACCGTTATGGGTACCGCCGCCGCAACGGCGATTTTCCGCTACAAAAACAAGTGGTTCCGTTCTGCGGTGCTCACTACCACAAACATCCCCATGATGAATCCCGAAATAGTTACGGGTATTTCAATGATGCTGCTGTTTGTGTTCATAGGCTCGCTGTTCGGCAAAACGGGTACTCTCGGCTTTACCACCTTGCTGATTGCCCATGTTACATTTGAATTGCCGTATGTAATTCTGAATGTTCTGCCGAAGCTCAGGCAGACCGATCCGCACCTTGCCGAAGCCGCGCAGGATCTCGGCTGCACGCCCGTTCAGGCGTTTTTCAAGGTCGTTATACCGTCAATTATGCCCGGTATAATCTCAGGTCTTGTAATGGCATTCACGCTTTCGGTTGACGATTTCATAATCAGCTATTTCGTGAGCGGCACAAATTCGCAGACCCTTCCCATAAGAATATTCTCCATGACCAAGCGCCGTGTAACCCCGGATATGTACGCTTTGAGCACACTCGTGTTCCTTGCGATTCTCGTGCTGCTTATTGTTTCCAACACAATAAGCGCCCGCGGCGACAGAAAGAATAAGAAGGGCGGTGCAAACAAATGATAAAACGCACACTTTGCATTGCTTTTTCACTTCTGATTTGCGCCGCGTGTACGGTGCCTGCATTTGCGGTCGATTCCGGCAAGGATTATTCGCACCTTAAAGGCACAACGCTGAATGTTTACAACTGGGGCGAGTATATCTCTGACGGCAGTGAGGGCAGCCTTGACGTTAACGCCGAATTTGAAAAGCGTTACGGCATAAAGGTGAATTACACAAACTTTGAAAGCAACGAAAATATGTATAACAAGCTTCAAAGCGGCGGCGCCAATTACGATGTGGTCATACCCTCCGATTATATGATAGCCAAAATGATCGAGGAGGATATGCTCGCCGAGCTTGATTTTTCAAATATACCGAACTTTGATAAGTATATTCTGAAAAAATACAGAAATCTTTACTACGACCCCGAAAATAAATACAGCGTTCCCTACACAGTCGGTATGACGGGGCTTATCTATAACACCACTATGGTTGATGAGGAGCCGGACAGCTGGGGTGCTTTGTGGGACGAAAAATATAAGGGCAAAATCCTTATGTTCAACAATCCCCGTGACGGCTTCGGCGTGGCGCAGTTCTACCTCGGGCAGAGCATAAACACCACCGAGGTCGCCGAGTGGGACGCGGCTATTGCAAAGCTTAAAGAGCAGACTCCGCTTGTTTCATCTTATGTTATGGATGAAATCTTCAATAAAATGGAGAACGGCGAAGCAGCACTTGCTCCGTATTATGCAGGCGATTTTCTGACAATGTATGACACAAACCCCGACCTTGCTTTCGTATACCCCAAGGAGGGCGTAAACTTTTTTGTGGATGCTATGTGCATACCGAAAAATGCCGAAAATAAGGAAGCCGCAGAGTTATACATCAACTTTATGACCGAAACCGATATAGCCGTTGCAAATGCAAACTATATCTGCTATGCTTCACCGCATACCGGCGTGCTCGAAAGTGATGATTACGATTTGAAGGATGATGAAGTCCTTTACCCCGACGATGAGCATCTGCCGAAAACCGAGATGTTTGAAAACCTCGATTACGATACGCAGAATTATATGTCTATGCTCTGGAACGAGCTGAAAATCGAGGGAAATTCGAACCTTGATGCATACATAGGACTTTCGGTTTCCGCCGCGCTCGTTATCGTATATGCAATATACCGCACCATTCGCAAGCGCAAACGCGAATCTATGTATTAAAAAAGCGCAGAAGCGCCGTTTTCTCCCTTGGAGTATCTTTATACGCCGTCGGTCGAAGAACAACGCTTCTGCATCTTTTTTGTCAACAAGGAGGAAGATATATGAGCAGCTTACCTAAAAAAAGTCAGCTTGATTTTCTTGATATGGAGCTCGGCGTTTTTCTGCACTACGGAATAAGGACATTCAACGAAGTGCATCGCGACTGGGATATGAAGCCGATGGACCCCGCCACATTCAACCCGACGGA
>JAZLJH010000016.1:0-2259 GCA_045617785.1 Acutalibacteraceae bacterium | reverse complement strand
CCCTCGGTGAATTCAATTGTGCCACCGCACATTTTACACTTGAAAACTGCCATATTTTTTCTCCTCATTTCAATATTTTACACTTATTATTTCTGTCCCCAATCAGAACAATAATTTCATCTGCAACTGTTCCGATATTCTCCGCACCGTCTGCCACAGCCGTAGAAAACTCATTGAATTTCAGCGTAATCTGACTTTCAACGCCTCCGAGGGCATCGCTGCTCATAGGGTCGGAATAACGGATTGCCTCATACACCTTTTTGCAGGCGGCTTTTGCTTCGGGAGTTGCCGCACAGGCGAGTAGGCTTTCAGCATCTGCCATCAGCGATTTTACAAATAAAGTCTGTGCTTTAACCTTTTCATCAACATCCGAAACGAGCTCGCTTGCCGCATTTGCTTTAAGAACGGAAATCACCGTAAACAAAAGCACCGCAAGGCAAATGAATGTGCCGATAAACGGTGAAACAGGCAGCAGTGCAAAAAGAATTCCCGCCACTGCAGTAACGATAACGCCGATATAGCTGATTCGTATAATCGGTATATTGTAGAAAACCTTTGAATGCTGTGCAGGCTTGAATGCGAAATATGCACAGCCGAGTTGTGCGGCGAATGCAAGCGCGGTGATGATGAGTGCGGCGTAATTGCACTCGGGCATAACAAGTGAAACTGCTATGTACAACACAAGGGCTATTGCCCATATAACTATATAATACTTGAAATTCTTTTTCATAACTTGCCTCCTCTTACATTATCGCCGCAAGAAGCTGCGCTTTCATACTGTTGAATTCTTCTTCGGATATAAGCCCCGAATCCTTCATAACGGTCAGTTTTTCGACTTTCGCTTTGAAAGCCGCCATATCATCTGCCGGAGCAGCAGAAGTAGCAGGGGTTTCAGCAGATGCGTTCATTGCACCGTTTACGGCATTGCCCACAACGCCACCGACAACACCGCCGACGCCTGCCATCGTGCCGAGTCCGACACCCATATTGGTGAATTGTCCGACCGCCTGATTGCGGGCGACGTCCTGTGCAACATCAAAGCCGCGCTCCTGAGCATAGGTATATCCCTCCTGTGCACGCTTGGTCGCCTGTGCCTGAGAATCGATCACGACCTTCTGTGCTTCTGTTTGGGCATAGATAAGATCTGTCTGCTGACGGAGTTTCGCTTCGGCGATATCGGCATACTGACGGAAATGCAGTTCCTTAAATTTTTCATATTGACGGTCGCCGTCGGGCTTTACGACCTGAGTAACAAAGAAGCGTTCGAGAGAAATACCGTAATCGGCAAAATCGGGCTTCAACTGTGTGCGCAGAGATTCGGAGAATGCGGTCAGATGTTCGTCAATTTCAAAAACGCTAATGGCATTATTCTTCATATACTGCGCCATATATGTCTTAACGCGCGTCATAAGAAATGCGCGGAAGAACGATACCAACTTCTGCTGACCGAGGAAATTCTCTGTACCGACCAGCTTCAACAGTAGTTTGCGGCTATCCTCAGCGCGGAGCGACATTTCACCGGACGCGCCGATAGCAATGGGAAAGCCGTAGGTCGGTTCTACATAGGTTACTTTGCTGTCTGTACCCCACTTAATGCTCATCTGCTCGGTTTTGTTTATGAAGTAAACCTCGCAGTGGAACGGGGTATCGCCGCCGGTGGTTCTGTTAAGCAGCTTACCTAATTTGGGAATATTCTGCGTTTCAAGCGTGTATCTGCCGGGCCCGAACAAATCGAGCGCCTGCCCGTTCATAAAGAATATTGCTTCCTGACTTTCGTGAACAATCAACTGTGTTAAACTGTTGAAATCTTCACACGGGTGTTTCCAGATGAATGTGGTGTTATCACCCTCGTACTTAATGATTTCTGCAATTTGCGCCATAATTTACACTCCATATAGTTGTTATTTAGTTGAATTAAAGCGAAAATAAAAAAATTTTATTTATAAAATGCACCGCGGGTTTCTCACTCGCGGTGCATTCAGCGAATTCTGAGCAAGAACTCTTTACTGTATACCCATATTACCTTTAAACCTCACACCAAGTCTTATGCTGAGAGCATAATCAAAAAAATAATAATTCCGATTAAATCTGCAATCATATTAACAAGTGGGTATTCATATTATAAATCGTATTATTCGCATTGTCAAGTGAAATACGACTTTGCGTTTGTTTAATCGAACTAACTTACGATTTATGATATAAATGAGGTGGTATAATATGTATGTAGATTACAAAGAGGTCGGCAAAAGAATTGCATCA
>JAZLJH010000015.1:0-24014 GCA_045617785.1 Acutalibacteraceae bacterium | reverse complement strand
ACGCGAGTTCGTCGAGCAACGGACAAATACGGTGTGCTCTACGATAAAAGATTTTTTCGCAGATTGCGTCAGATTTGTTCGCTTGCGAGACCGAAGCGTACGCAGGTACGCGAGTTCGTCGAGCAACGGACAAATATGGCGTGATATGCGGAAAAAGATCAGTCTGCCGAGTAGGGAAGAAGGGCAATATGTCTTGCTCTCTTGATAGCGGTAGTGAGCTCTCTCTGATGATAAGCGCAGGTACCGGTTACGCGGCGGGGAAGGATCTTGGCTCTTTCCGAAGTATAACGGCGAAGCTTGGCAACATCCTTATAATCGATAGTATCAACCTTCTCAACGCAAAAAGCGCAAACTTTCTTGCGGCCTTTTTTGTTAGGACGGCGATCGCCTTTTTCAAATGCCATAATAAATTACCTCCTGTTAGAATCAGAACGGCAGATCATCGTCATCTGCCAACGCAGCAAAGTCGTCGGCACTGCCGTTTGAGAAAGACGGTGCAGCATCGGCTGCCTTGGGAACTGCTCCGGCGGTACCGGATTCGCTCTTTGAACCGCAAAAGCTGACATTATCCGCTACTATTTCGAAAGTGTTGCGCTTGATACCGTCCTTTTCATAAGAGCCTGTCTGAATAGAACCCTGAACGGCGATCATTGAACCCTTGGGGAAATATCTGTGAACAAATTCGGCAGTCTGTCTCCAGGCTACAACGTCGATAAAGTCAGTCTTTCTTTCTTCGCCCTGCTTAACAAATGAACGGTCAACCGCAACTCTGAAACGGGTAACGGAAACGCCGCTGGGAGTCTGGCGAAGTTCGGGATCGGCTACTAACCTACCCATGATCACTGCACAATTAAGCATCTTTCACACCTCTTACTTTTTAATGATAAGTGAACGAAGAACACCGTCTGTAATGCCGAGAACACGCTTGAGTTCTGCGGGATAATCGGCTTCGCAGGTGTGGTTATAGAGAACATAGTAACCGTCTTCTTCGTCGTTGATGGGATATGCAAGCTTACGCTTACCCCATTCGTCAACGCTGTCAACAGTACCGTTCTCAGCCATCATCGCCTCAAACTTTTTGGAAAGCTCCTGAGCAGCTTCCTCACCGTTAGCTACGGAATAGACGATCATAGTCTCATAATTTACTGACATCGTTTGCACCTCCTTATGGACTCCGGCCCTCCAGGCATATTTGAGGGCAAGGAAATAATCGCCGCAGACATACCGCGACGATTACGAATTATAACATCTTTAATTCCCTAAGTCAAGCATTTTTTACAATTTTCTCAATTCGCGAGATTCCGAGCCATGGGATAAAGTTTCAGATATTTACTATACTTATTATTATAATACTCCACCAGCCCTTTTTCGGGTGAAACGGTGCATTTTACGCCGTAAAAATTATCGGCAATATCGCTGCCGCAGCCTTTGGCGGCAAGTATGCAGGCACCGAGCACGCCGCCGTGTTCAAGCACGGGCAGTTCAATATCCAGATCGAGCACGGTCGCCATAAGCTGTACCCATTCTCTGCTTTTTGCGCCGCCGCCGCAGATTTTCGATTTATGAATATCCACGCCGAGCGATTTTATTATTTCGATATTCTGCTTTATTGAAAACGCCACACCTTCAAGCACCGCAAGCAGCATTTCCTCACGCGAGGTGTTCATGGAAAGCCCGCAGAACATACCGCGCACCGAGGTATCGTTTACGGGTGAACGCTCACCCATAAGGTACGGCAGAAACAGAACATCGCTTTTACCTGTGTATTCGCTGACGGATTGTGAGTAATCGGTTTTCAGTATATCCTCCACAAGCCATTTCCGGCAGCTTGCGGCGGTAAGTGTGCAGGCAAGGTAATGGTATTTGCCGTTTGCCGAGCAGAACGAATGAATGGCGTTCACACGGTCACAGTTGAATTTATCGGTACACACGAACACCGTGCCGGATGTGCCGACATCTAACCCTATGTAGTAATTCATATTCACGCACGCTCCCACGGATTTTCGGTCGGATATCTGTTTTCTTTCGGCTGATTGTAAGCAATATCCTCTATGCCGAAATATTTGAACACCTCATAAAGATATTTGCCGCAATGTGCAAATGCGACTGCACCGTGGTGCGGATAATGCTTTTCAATGAGCACATGGCGGTAAAATCTGCCCATTTCCTCAATGGCAAAAACGCCTATGCCGCCGAAAGAACGCGTCTTGACGGGCAGCACCTCGCCCTGCGCGATATATGAACGAAGCGTTCCCTCACTGTCGCACTGCAGGCGGAAAAATGTAACATCTGAAGCCGCTATATCGCCCTCAAGCGTGCCTCTTGTAAAATCAGGCTCGCTGCCTGCGGGCTCAAGCAGGCGGTGCTGAATAAGCTGGTACCTTACGCCGCAGCCGTCGCACATTTTGCAGCTCGGCGTATTGCCGCAATGAAAGCCCATAAATGTATCGGTAAGCTTGTAATCGAATCTGCCCTTAATATCCTCATCGTAAATATACTGCGGAACGGTATTGTTTATATCGAGCAGCGTTACGGCGTCGCCCGTTACGCACGCGCCAATGTATTCCGAAAGCGCACCGTAGATATCGACCTCGCAGGCTACCGGAATACCCTTTGAAGCAAGGCGCGAATTTACATAGCACGGCTCAAAGCCGAACTGCTCGGGGAAAGCGGGCCAGCATTTGTCGGCAAATACGACATATTCTCTGTCGCCCTTGTGCTGCTCTGCCCAGTCGAGCAATGTTAGCTCAAACTGCGCCATTCTTTCAAGCATATCGTCATACACTTCGGCGCCCATTTCATTTTTCATATCCGCAATGATTTCCGCAATTCTCGCATCACCCTTATGAGCTTTATACGAAACGAACAGGTCAAGCTCGCTGTTTTCCTCAATTTCAACGCCAAGCTCATACAAGCCTTTTATGGGGGCGTTGCAGGCAAAAAAGTCCTGCGGCCTCGGTCCGAATGTAATGACCTTAAGATTTTTTACGCCGAGCACCGCTCTTGCAACGGGAACAAACTCTTTTATCATTTCGGCACAGTCCTCTGCCGTGCCAACCGGGTATTCGGGAATATACGCTTTAAGCTTGCGCATACCGAGGTTGTATGAAGCGTTGAGCATACCGCAGAAAGCATCGCCCCTGCCGTTTACGAGATCGCCGTCGCCCTCGGCAGCGGCAATACACATGGCGGGACCGTCAAATTTTTTAACAAGCAGCGTTTCGGGCGTTTCGGGGCCGAAATTACCGAGGAACACCACAAGCGCATTAACGCCGTTCGCCTTAACATCATCAATGGCTTTTTGCACATCGATTTCATTTTCCACGGTAACGGGGCATTCATACAAGCCGGCGCCGAAAGCATCAACAATATTTTTTCTGCGTTTTTCGGAAAGTGCAATGGGGAAGCAATCACGCGAAACTGCGATAATGCCTAATTTTACTTCGGGTATATTCTTCAAAACAGTTTCCTCCTTAATATCAACAGATAAGGGTTTGTTCATCGCGGTTTTAATAATATCATAAGAAAAAGCAAAAGTCCATAAATCAAAAAATAAAAAATCTCAAAGTAAAAGCGGAAATGCGCCTTTACTTTGAGAATGATTTTTTATTTTGCAAGCAGTGCAAACAGACTGTCAAGCCCGAGCTGCTTTACAAGAGCCATAAAATAGTTAATAAAGAACTGAACTATTCCGAGCGTGCCTGTTTTCAGAAGCTTTTCGCTTGCCTTTTCGCCGAGTGTTTCTTCGGCTGCGGTAAGGTAATCGGCATTAACAAAGGGTTTTTCGGCATCGTATTCAACGGGTGCACCGTTCATAAGCTTAAAGTTGAATGTCCTTGTGCCGTTCGGAGTGAGAATTCTGTCTTCGCAGATGTAGTCGATTTCGACCTGAACGTTCTTGCCGCTGACTTCGGGAAGTCTGCCGCTGATAAGCACGGTCGTTGTTTCGCCGGGAGCAATGCTCTTGAGCATAAGGGTATCAGCCCTCAGGTCAACGCCGCAGAAATTAACCGCGGTGATCTTAACGGGGTATTTCGTTGAAAGGTTCGTTACTTTAAGAGCGGTATCGTTCTTTGTCAGGCAGCTCGCGGAGCCGCTGTCCGAAAACTCGGCGTAGATTATATTGTTGCGGTTTGTGGAAGCGTGGAACTGCGGATAAGCGGGGTCGGAGTAAACATCCTCAATATCGTTTGTAAGCAGCAGTTTAAGCGCAAGCGACATGGTGTAATCATCAAGGAATGTCATGCCGTGGTAAAGCTCCTCAACATACCATGTGTTTTCGGGGATGTAGGCGGTGGTGCCGTCAATTTCATAAGAGGGTGAAATATGGTCGTGAGCGGGATTTGCACAAGTGGTTTTAAGTCCGGTATAGCCGTCGTTAAAGCGTTTGCCGTACTCTGCGCAAACCGCGCCGGTGGAAGCGTTTGTGGTGATAATGGCATCGGAATTTTCCTGAAGACCGGTTACGCTCGGATGACCGCAGCCCGCGATGATGGAAACATCGATACCGTATTCCTCTATGCACTTTGTAAGCGCTTCGCTGTAATTCGGCATTATTTCATAGTGCACCTTATCGCTGTACTCGATGATGCCGGCATTTTCAACGGGGTCAAGGTACTGCTCTTTCAGTTCATCGTAATACTCCGCGGGAATGAAATCCCATATACTGCGGAAATTGCCGACGACCGCTTTCGCATACGGCACAAAGCCTGCAAGCACATCGTCAAGGAAGCCGAGCTCCTGCGCTTTAACAAGCCACTTATAATCGTCTTCGGAAACAAGACCGTGCTGAATGAAATATATAAGCGTGTATTCGTCGAGCTTGACATTTTCGCTCATAATATCGTAGGCGAGTGCAGCGCCGCCTGCCGCCGGAACGGTAAGCACGGCTTTGCAGGCATCCTTCTTATAACCAAAAAGCGAGAGGTATGTCGCAAGCACCTGACCGCCGTGCGAAACGGCAATAAGGTTGACCTTTTCTTTGCCTGTTATCTCTTTGACCTGCTGAATGAAAGCATCGAGTGTTTCTGCGCATTCAATGGCGCTCATACGCCAGTCTTCCTGCAGGAAGAAGCAGTTTTCGGCACCTATCTGTGCGGAAATCTCGGCAAAGAGTTCTTTTTCGAATGTGTTTTCGCCGTCATTTCTCTCCATAACGGCTGTCATACGCATTTCTTCTGCGGTTGGGTAAGCAACGCGAATGTCGTTTACGCTTTCGCCGTTGCCGTCGCAAGCCATAACACCGAGCATATCAACTGCCTCGGCACCTACGACCTCGCCGAGCCACTGACCTTTACCCTGCGCGGTAAGCACAAGGCCCTTGCCTATATCAACTATTCTTGCAAGCACGCGTTCGATTACGAGGTCCATATTAAGACCCCATACTCTTTCAACGGTGCCGTCATCGTGCACCAGGTCAAAATCAGAGCCGCTGTAACCGGGTACGAGAATTACGGGGTAATCCTCAGGGTCATCGGCAGTGATTGCCGCAGTACCGACCGCAAAGCATGAAAACGCCATAACTGCGGCAAGGAAAACCGCGAGTAATTTTTCAGCCATAAAAACACTCCCTTGTTATATTTACACAAATGCAGTATATCACTTTGATTTTTCTTTTTCAATACAAATTTTCATTATTTATTGACAACGGTAAAAAAGCGGATATAATACTTATATTATGTATAGGATGTGATTTTTATGGAATGGACTGGACTTAACGAATTACGCGAAACCTTCCTTGAATTTTTCGAGAGCAAGGGGCATCTTCGTTTACCCAGCTTTTCACTTATTCCCCAGGGCGACAAGAGCCTGCTTTTAATAAACGCGGGTATGTCCCCTATGAAAAAGTGGTTTACGGGCGAGCTTACTCCCCCGCGCAAAAGAGTTACCACCTGCCAGAAGTGCATTCGCACGCCCGATATTGAAAATGTCGGCAAGACCGCACGCCACGGCACATTTTTTGAAATGCTCGGCAACTTCTCATTCGGTGATTATTTTAAGGAAGAAGTTATTCCGTGGGCTTGGGAATTCTTTACCGAGGTTCTCAAAATGGACCCCGACAGACTTTATATAAGCGTTTACCTCGATGATGATGAGGCTTACGATATCTGGACAAAGAAAGTCGGCGTTAAGCCCGACCACATGGTGCGCTTCGGCAAGGAAGACAACTTCTGGGAGCACGGTCAGGGTCCCTGCGGTCCCTGCTCCGAAATCTATTATGACCGCGGCGAAGAATTCGGCTGCGGCAAGCCCGATTGCAAGGTCGGCTGCGACTGCGACAGGTACATCGAAATATGGAACCTTGTTTTCACACAGTTTGAAAACGACGGCAACAACAATTACACCCGCCTTTCACACCCGAACATCGACACGGGTATGGGGCTTGAAAGGCTTGCCTGCGTTATGCAGGGCGTTGACAATCTTTTTGAAGTCGACACCGTGCAGAACATTATGAAGCACATAATCGAAATCGCGGGCGTAAACTACCACGATGACGAGAAAAAGGATGTTTCGCTGCGCGTTATAACCGACCACATCCGTTCGACCACATTTATGATAGGCGACGGCGTTCTGCCTTCAAATGTCGGCAGAGGCTATGTGCTCAGAAGACTGCTTCGCCGCGCCGCACGCCACGGCAGATTACTCGGTATTGACAGACCGTTCCTTGCGGAAGTCTGCGAAACCGTTATTAAAGAAAGCGAAAACGCCTACCCCGTTCTCCGCGAAAAGAAAGATTACATCGTCAAGGTCATCGCTATGGAAGAAAACAGCTTCTACAAGACCATTGACAGCGGTCTTTCACTTCTCAACGATGTTATTGCCAAAACCGAGGGCAAGGTACTTTCCGGTGCCGATGCCTTCAAGCTGCAGGACACCTACGGCTTCCCCATAGACCTCACCCGTGAAATTCTTGAAGAAAACGGTATGACCGTTGATGAAGACGAATTCAACGCACTCCTCAAAAATGCGAAAGCCACCGCAAGAGCCGCCCGCAAGGATGCAGGCGCCGAGGCGTGGAACGATTCCTCACTTTCATTCAAGGAGTGCGGTGCAACCGAATTTATCGGTTACAAAGAAACCGAGTGTGATTCCGTAATCTCCTGCCTTGCCGCAAACGGCGAAAAGGTCGAATACCTCACCGCCGAGCAGGACGGCATAATAGTCCTCAATACCACCGCATTCTATGCGGAAAGCGGCGGTCAGGTGGGCGACACCGGCGTTATCACCGTAAACGATGCCGTATTCACCGTTACCAACACCACAAAGACACACGACGGCACCATTCTGCACCACGGCACTCTCACCGAGGGCGAAACCGTTAAGGTCGGCG
This sequence comes from Acutalibacteraceae bacterium, assembly GCA_045617785.1. GTDB lineage: Bacteria > Bacillota > Clostridia > Oscillospirales > Acutalibacteraceae > DTU089. Next base: position 16,684 of record JAZLJH010000015.1, on the reverse strand, counting down.
ACAAGGCTCACGCCGCAGTTGACTCCGCACGCCGCGATGCCATTAAGCGCAACCACACCGCCGCGCATCTTCTGCAGGCGGCTCTGCGCGAAAAGCTCGGCACCCATGTTGAACAGGCAGGTCAGCTTGTCAATGAAAATGCCGTACGCTTTGACTTCTCGCATTTTTCCGCACTCACTGCGAAAGAAATCACCGCTATTGAGAATAAAGTCAACTCCGTAATCCTTTCCTGCATCCCCGTTGCTACCGAGGAGATGCCCATTGAAGAAGCCAAGAAAAAAGGTGCTATGGCACTTTTCGGTGAAAAATACGGCGATGTTGTAAGAGTAGTCAGCGCAGGCGAATTTTCAACCGAGCTTTGCGGCGGCACTCACGTAAATAACACCGGCAACCTCGGACTTTTCAGAATAATTTCCGAATCCTCGGTTGCCGCAGGCGTAAGAAGAATTGAAGCAGTTACCGGCTACGGCGTGCTTGGTCAGCTCGATGCAAAGGAAAAGACCATTGCCGACACCGCCGCTGCACTCAAAGCCGCCAATATCAACGATGTTGCCGCAAAAGCGGCATCGGTTGTGCGCGACCTGAAGGCCGCTGAAAAAGAGCTTGAAGACCTCAAGGCTCAGATGAACGCCGCAAAGGCCGGCGCTCTGTTCGACAATGCCGTACAGGTCGGCGCAGTCAGGCTCATCACCGCCGATATCGGTGAAGCCGATGCAGGTGCTCTGCGCGGTATGCTCGACTCCGCCAAGGATAAGGGCGACGACATAGTTGTTGTATTCGCCGCAAAGCAGAGCGAAAAAGGCACTTGCTCATTTGCCTGCTACTGTGCAAAATCCGCAATAGCGGCAGGCGCACACGCAGGCAACATAGTTCGCGAAATCGCGGCGGTTGCCGGCGGTTCCGGCGGCGGCAAGCCCGATCAGGCTATGGCGGGCGGCAAGGATCCCTCAAAAATAGCCGATGCACTCAACGCCGCAAAGGCGATAGTTGAAGCAAAACTCAAATAAGGAGTGTTAATAATGGATGATTGCATTTTCTGCAAAATAGCAAACGGTGAAATCCCCACAAGCAAGGTTTACGAAGACGATACCGTTATCGCATTCAACGACCTTGACCCGCAGGCTCCCACACATTTTCTTGTTATTCCCAAGCAGCACATTACCTCTGCGGCAGATATCACGCCCGAAAACAGTGCGGTCATCGCGCATATTTTCGAGGTAATTGCAAAGCTTGCAGCCGATATGAATATGAAAGAGGGCTTCCGCATAGTTTCCAACTGCGGTGATGCCGCAGGGCAGAGCGTAAAGCACCTGCATTTTCATGTAATGTACGGCAGAGAATTCACCTGGCCCGCCGGCTGATGAAAGGATAACCGATCGATGAAAAGACCGATGCTCGTTGCAGGCGTTACAGCTGCACTCACAAGCGCGCTTCTTCTCTATTTCAAAGAAGCCGCGCTTGTGTGCGCCGTCCTGCTCGCAGCATCGGTTTTGATCTTATATCTGATAAAGCCGCTCAAACTGCGAAAATTCATAATGATTCCGGCAATCGCGGTAAGTGTGCTTGCCGCGTGTGCGGCATGCGCGGTTTTTAACCGTGCGGTGCTTGCCCCGTCGCTTGAACTGACAAAAGCAACCGATGCGGAAATTTACGGCAAGGTTACGGAAATCACCGAAACATACAATCCCGATATTTACGCCGTAACGCTCAAAAGCGATAAAGTTAACGGCGAAAAAGCAAATGTATACATAATCGCAGAGGTATCGGCGGATAATGCACCCGAACTTTACGATTACTGCAAGCTGACGGGCGCCGATATTACCGCCGATACCGATGAAAGTAATATTGCGGAAAACCGTTATCTTTCAGCGGCTTATGATGAATTTGAAGTGCTTTGGCAAGCCGACCGCGATGTGTTTTATTACTGCGCACTGTTCAGGCAAACAGTAACCGAAAGGCTCAATAAATACCTCGGCGGCGATTACTTCGGGCTTGTGCGCGGTATGCTTTTCGGCGAAACCGGAAATATATCAAGCGAAACATTACAGGGCTTCCGTTCAAGCGGTGTTTCACATCTGCTTGCGGTTTCGGGCTTGCACACTTCACTGTGGTGCGGCTTGCTTATAAGTCTGCTTACGCTCATAAAGGTACCGAAAAAACTGCACGGCGTATTTTGCGGCACATTTCTCGTGCTTTTCTGCGCGGTTTCGGCATTTACGCCGTCTGTCGTAAGGGCATCGCTTATGACGGCGCTTGTATTCGCCGCGCCGCTGTTCGGGCGCAAAGCCGATTCGCTCAATTCTCTCGGCTTCGCAGCATCGGCACTTATTCTTTATAATCCGTACACGGTGTTTTCCGTCAGCTTTCTGCTCTCGTTCAGCGCAACACTCGGTGTGATACTTTCAAAGCATACCGAAGAAAAAATATACACCTTTAATAAAAAAATCCCGCAGCTGCGTCTGCGCCGCCTTGTGAATTATATAAGCACGACCGTATGTGTCAGCGCATACGCCGCCGTATTCACATTGCCGTTTTCGGCATATTTTTTCAGAACCTTCAGCATTATTGCACCGCTTACTAATATTGCGGCGGTAAAGCTCGCGTTCTATGCGCTCATTATTGCGGTAATCGCGCTTGCTGTTTCGTGCATACCGTTTTATGCGGTGCAGACTGCGGCAATAATTCTCTTTAAGATTTGCAAAAGCCTTTTGTACGCGGTTATGGCGATAACAAAAGTATTCGGCGGCTTCAGATACAGCACCCTGCCCGTGCAAAAGGATGTTTTCCTGCCCGCGCTCGCCGTCAGCGCCGTGCTGATTTGCCTCGGCTTTGCATTTTTCCGACTGCGCAGAAAAAATACGGTATTGAAGTTTTCGGGCGCACTGTGCGCCGCCGTGCTCGCGTTTTCACTCATCGCGCCGATGTTCCCCGCACCGTGCGGCACATCTTTGACCGTCATACCCGACGGCAGTAATGTTTTCGCCGTGCTCAAATGCGGCACGGAATACGCCGTTTTCTGCAGTTCAGCCACGGTAAAGCCATCGCTCTGCCGCGATTATCTGCCTGTCGCCAATTCCGAAAAGCTCTCGTTTATTTATATGAACGATATTTCCGATGCTTCGTCGCTTGAATTTTTCAGCACTTACTTCGAACCCGAAAGCATAATACTGACACCGTTCGCCGACTCAAAATACAAAAATCGCAGTATAACCTCGGATATACTCGTAAAAAGCGGCTCATATTTTACCTTAAATAATAAAATTCGCGTCAAAACCGTTGACACATACCGTATGCGTTGTGCTATAATGAAAGTTGGAGAAAAATGCATCATCCTGTCACTCCACGCCGATAACGACATTAAAAAGATTATCGAAAAATACGGTGATGCCGATGTGCTTGTTATGAACGGCAGCGATTATATAAAGGATAAAACACTCAGTTGTGTGCTTTGCTGCGAAGCGAGGCAGGCACTTTCAAAAGAGGTGCGCGAAGCATCTCGGTATTACAGGGATTTCTGCACCACCGCAGAGCGCGGAACGGTGACAATACATTTTTAGGATGTGCGAAAATGGCTGTATTCACAGAAGATGAACTCAAAAAGCAAATAAACAGCGGCGATTTTCAGCGCGTTTATCTCATATACGGCAACGAAGGCTACCTCAAGCAGTATTATGCCGATTTGCTCTGCAAAAAGACGGTGGAAAAAGATTTTGCCGATTTCAACCTCAATAAGCTCGACGGTGCCGATTCGGGGCTGAATGTGATATATGACTGCATTTCGGCTTTCCCGATGATGGGCGGCTGCACCTGCACGCTCGTAAAGGATTTGCCGCTTAATAACTTTATCGGCGACCGCGGAAAGGTCGATGCCGAATTTCAGACGGTGCTTGACGATATTCCCGAAAGCTCGGTGCTTGTGTTTTATATGGATACCGTAGAGGTGGACACGAAAAATACAAAATGGTCAAAGGTGATAAAGCTTATTGACGAGCGCGGCGTATGCGCCGAAATCAACAAGCGCTCGCGCACCGCACTCGAAAAGCTGCTTGTATCCTCGGCGGCAAAAAAAGGCTGCGAGCTGAGCCGCGATACCGCAGGCTACCTTATTAACCTTGCGGGCGAGGATCTTGCAACGCTTCGCAACGAGCTTGACAAGGTATGCGGCTTTGTGGGCAGCGGCGAAATAAAGCGCAGTCATATAGACGAAACCGTAATCGTTTCGGTTGAAGCGAAGATTTTTCAGCTTTCAAGGATGATTGCACAGGGCAACGCCGATGCAGCCTACGAAAACCTGCAAAATCTTTTCAAGCTGCGCGAGGAGCCGGTGGCGATTTTGGCAGTGCTTTCAAAGGCGTATGTTGATATGTATCGCGTAAAAGCGGCTAAAGAAAAAGGCATATACTACTCAAAGCTCGGTGAATATTTCCCCTCATCATACAAGGGGCGCGAATTTGTGCTGAAAAATGCCGACAATGACAGCTCGCGCTATTCGCTCACACAACTCAAAAATGCTCTTGACGCGCTGACCGATGCCGACCGCCGCCTTAAATCCACGGGCGAGGACGGCAAGCTTGTGCTTGAGGAGCTTATACTGAAATTATTGAGAATATGATTAAAATCGACCGCGCGGTCATAGTTGAAGGCCGCTATGACAAAATAAAACTCAGCTCCGTAATTGATGCGGTTATAATTGAAACAGACGGCTTCGGCATTTTCAATGACCGCGAAAAGCAGCTTTTCATACGCCGACTTGCCGCAACAAAAGGCCTGCTCATACTTACCGACAGCGACTCCGCGGGCTTCAAAATTCGCTCGTTTCTGAAAGCGATAGTACCCGCCGAGCAGATAATGCACGCATATATTCCCGATATTTTCGGCAAGGAGAAGCGCAAAGCCGCTCCGTCAAAGGAGGGCAAGCTCGGCGTAGAGGGCGTTCGCCCCGAGGTGATAATCGAAGCACTTGAAAAGGCGGGCGTGCTCTGCGAGCAGGTTGACTCACTCCCCCGCCGCGAAATCACCAAAACCGATTTATTTGAAGACGGGCTGACGGGCGGCGAAAACAGCAGCGCTCTGCGCGCCGCATTCTTAAAGGAAAATGACTTGCCGGAGCGTATGACAACAAATGCGCTTTTGCAGGCGATAAATGTATTTATGACTTATGACGAATACAAAAACCGGATTTCAGAGTTGAAAAATAATGATAAATAAAAACGACGAATTTACATTGGAAATAACCGGCTACACCTCCGAGGGCGGCGGTGTGGGGCACTATGACGGCGAGGCGGTCTTTGTTGAAAATACCGCCGTCGGCGACACCGTAAAATGCCACATAATCAAAGCCAAAAGCAGCTATGCCGTCGGTAAAGCCGTTTCCGTCATAAAGCCCTCTGCTGACAGAATCGAGCCCGATTGCTCCGCATTCAAATCGTGCGGCGGCTGCTCGTTCTGCCACATAAGCTATGCGGCACAGTTGAAATACAAAGCCGGCAAGGTGCGCGATGCTTTTGAGCGAATAGGCCACCTTTCGCCCGTTATGAAGCCGATTATCGGCTCGCCCGAAACGGAGCGCTACCGCAACAAAGCACAGTTCCCCGTAAGCCGCGCAAACGGTACACTCGAAATCGGCTTTTACGCCAAAAAGAGCCACCGCGTCATAGAATGCGGCGACTGTCTTTTACAACCCGAAGAATTTACCGAAATCACCGATATTTTCCGCCGCTGGATACAAAACTGCGGCATAACCGTTTACAGCGAAACGACCGGCAAGGGACTTGTTCGCCATTTATATCTGCGCAAGGCATTCGCCACAAGCGAAATTATGGTCTGCCCCGTAATAAACGGCAGCACCCTCCCCCACGCCGCCGAGCTTACCGAAGCGCTGAAAGCGGTAAAAGGCTTCAGCACACTTGTTGTGAACATAAACAGAAGCAATTCAAATGTCGTGCTCGGTGACGAATGTGTCACCGTTTACGGCAGCGGCTATATAAGCGATATTCTGTGCGGAGTTAAAGTGAAACTCTCGCCGCAGTCATTTTACCAGGTGAACCGCGCCGGCGCAGAGCTGCTTTACAGGAAAGCAGCCGAATATGCCGCCGTTACCGAAACCGATGATTTGCTCGATTTATACTGCGGCACGGGCACGATAGGTCTTTCCATGGCGAAAAATGCACATTCGCTTATCGGAGTGGAAATCATACCCGAAGCGATTGCCGATGCAAAGCTCAATGCCGAAAACAACGGCATAACAAATGCCGAATTTATATGCGGCGATGCATCTTACGCCGCCGGACTTCTCAAAGAACGCGGTGTTACACCGTCGGTGATTATACTCGACCCGCCGCGAAAGGGCTGCGCCGCAGACCTCTTAAAGACAGTAGCCGATATGGCACCCGAAAGAATTGTGTATGTTTCGTGCGACCCCTCCACACTCGCGCGCGACTGCGCGGTGCTGAAGAATTTGGGGTACGAGGTCAGAGAGGTAACGCCCGTGGATATGTTCCCGAAAACTTTTCATGTTGAAACGGTAGCATTGATGTCAAAAAAATGAATTCGGCAATGCCGATAAGATGCCGCAGACATTAAGATACGAAATATACAGAAACGGCAGGAACCGGACAATATGATTTATTTGGACAAAAAACTCCCTTCGGCGGTAAAGCTGAAAGACAGAGGCTTCCGGGTGGCTTTCGGAACCGACACAAAAGCCTGCAAAGTATTGATACTTAATTTAATGACCACAGTTGAACAGACCGAAGAAGATTTACTTGAAAAATTAGCATTGTCTGATACAGATACGTATGTAACATTTTTGCATACGGAATCCCGGACCTACAAAAGAGTCCCTTCAGGGCATTATGCAAAATACTACCGGACATTCAGTGAAATAAAAGATATGTTTTTTGACGGTCTTATTGTTACGGGTTCGCCGGTTTTTCCTTCACCCGATAATGCCTTTTGGGAAGAGTATCGAACGATTGATCTGTGGGCTCAGACACATGTAAAAAGCCGGTTCCATATCTGCTGGGGTGCCTTTGCATCTGTTATGCAGCGATATGCTGCAGAAACCGTTTGGTATGATGAAAAATATTTCGGGGTATTCCCAACTAAGATTGATTATCCCTCGGAACCGCTTTTTAACTCATTGGAGGACGGATTTCTGAGTTATGCCTCAAGAGAAATAGGATTTGACATCGGTTATATTCGCAAGCAGGAAGAAAACGGGCTTATTATTCTTGCGGAATACGACGGAAAAGGTCCTGCAATTATGAGGGAGCGTGACAGCGCTGCATTCTATTCCCTCTGTCATTTTGATTACAACGGATACACACTGCAGAATGAGTATTTGCGAGATATAAACCGTGGAATCGATATGCATATTCCCGACAATTACTATCGCAATGATAATATAAATGAAGGAATAAAAAAGAGTGTGCTTTCTAACAGTTTTTTTATTTTCGACAATTGGCTGAGATTTTATGTTTCAGGTATTTAGCACAGCGTGCCGGTGTCACCGGTAACCCCGCTGATTTCATAAGGCGTCACTGCCATTACTGCGCAAGAATATTTAATTAACACCCAACCTATACTACAAACTAAGGAGTATGGTTTTTATGCAAGATTATTTATATTCGGTAATAGGGTTCATTGCCATTGCGGTACAGCTCATCATTAACTTTCGGGTGATGTTTGCGCCGAAAAGCAATAACGGCAGAAAAGCCGGCAGGGTTTACCGCTGGCTGATGCTTTCAATGTTCGCCTATTATATTACTGATGCTTTGTGGGGCATCCTTGCCGGTCTCAACTGGATACCTCTGCTGTTTGCGGATACCACGGTCTACTATGTAGCAATGTCTTCTATTATCGTGTGCTTCTACCAGTATTTTGTTGACTATCTTGGTATAAACGACTGGAAAAGCCGCTTCTTCATCATATTCGGCAGAGTATTCTTTGCTCTTGAAGTCATCTTCCTCAGCATTAACCTCTTTCTTCCCTGCTTCTTCTGGTTTGATGAAAGCGACGCTTATATTGCAGGTCCCGTCCGCTACATAGCGTTGTGGGTGCAGGTCGCAATGTTTGCATTTTCAAGTATTATAACTTTCATTGAAGCCCTGAAGACAAAAGGAACGCACAGGAACCGCCATCTTGCCATATTCTTCTTCAGTCTTATTATGTTCGTCGCCATATTATTCCAGGAAAAGTACCCTCTGCTGCCGTTCTACGCGCTGGGTTGCCTTCTCGGAAGCTGCGTTCTGCACGTTTATGTTGTGAATGATGAACAGGATGAAGCAGCCCATCAGCTCTCGAACTATAAGCAGGCAATACTTTCCGATGCTATAATTTCGTTGGAAGCCAATCTGAGCCGTGACTTACTCTATTACGGCGTTTGGAAAGACAAAGACGGAAATGAAACTGCGTTGGCTCAGATAATCGGGTTTTCCGTGCCCTGCAGCTATGATATGTACATCAGTGAGTGGAACAGGCGCTTTGTCAACACTACCGATAACAATACTTTCCTTGACAGCACTGATCGCGAATTTCTGCTGAATGAATTTCAGAACGGAAAGAGTGAAATCACTTTCGACTACGAAGCGGCGACAATTTCCGGCAAACGCGCCTGGCTTCGCCGCAGTATTGCCATGACACGCAATCAGGACGGAGATATCATCGCCTATACAAGCGTAAAGGATGTTTCCTCTGTTGTGGAGCAGAAAATGCGTGAGGACGCATATATGCACGCACTTGCAACGGAGTATGACAGTATCACCATCGTTGACATCACAAATGACGACAAGCGTAACGACAGAGTTCTTATTCGCGGTCGTCTGACCGACCGTTTGGCTGCTCTTATAGATGATGAGACCGCAAACGAAGAATTCTACAGCCGGAAGCTGGACCTTATGCTCCGTTTTGTTCACCCGGATGACAGAGAGCAGTTCTATGAGGAAACAAGGAGAGAGAAAATTTTACAGGCAAGTAATGAAAACAGAATGCAGGTCGTCAATTTCCGCATCGTGAAAAATGAAGATGAGTATGTTTACTATCAGCTTTGCTTTGTACCTCTCAAGGATATAAACGGAAAACCCACGGGTGTCGTTGCGGGCATGAAGAATGTGGATAACGAAGTCCGTAAAGAAATGAACTACCGTCAGGAGCTGGAAAACGCAAGATTTGCCGCAGAGTCCGCGAGCCGTGCAAAAACTTCGTTCCTGTTCAATATGTCCCATGACATCCGCACACCGATGAATGCCATTCTCGGTTACACCGATCTCGCAATCAAGCACCGCGATGATCAGACAAGAGTAGACGACAGCCTTGAAAAAATCAAAACTGCCGGCGGACATCTGCTTAATCTGATAAACGATATACTTGAGATGAGCCGTATCGAATCCGATAAGCTGGAAATCACCGATGATCCCGCGGATTTACTGAAGCTGATTAAAGGTGTTGACCAGATGAGCAGTTCACTGGCAATACCGAAAAGCATTGATTTTCAGACCGAGGTCTGCAATATCGCAAATCCTTATGTATATATTGATGAGCTGCACGCCAACGAGGTACTCATAAACCTTACCTCCAACGCGGTAAAATACACACCTATGGGCGGAAAAGTGCGCTTAAGGGTTGAGCAGATCAGCCCCGCGGTCGACGGAAAGGCTGTTTTCCGTTTTGATATCTCGGATAACGGTATAGGTATGAGCGAGGAATTCCAGCAGCATCTGTTTGAAGCATTTTCAAGAGAAAAAACATCTACCGTTTCCAAACAGCAGGGTGCAGGGCTTGGCTTGTCCATCGTTAAAAGGATCGTTGACATCGCAGGCGGCACCATAAGTGTAAAAAGCAAGCAGCACGAGGGCTCGACCTTTACGGTCGAAATGCCGCTGCGAATTATGGATGATGAAGCCATCAGAAAATATGAGGAAGAACTTAAACCCGTAGCTATAAACGAGAAAGAGTTCAGCCTTGAAAATAAAAAAGTCCTTCTTGTCGAGGACAACGAAATGAACCGCGAAATCGCGACCGAAATTCTCGAAGAAGTCGGTCTTATTGTGGACACCGCCGAGGATGGCGAGTTTGCAGTAAAGGCAGTCGGGGAAAAGGGAACGGATTATTATGACTTCATACTTATGGATATTCAGATGCCGCTCATGAACGGATATGAAGCAACAAAGGCGATACGCGAGCTTCCCGACGGTAACGATGTTACCATTATCGCTCTTTCCGCCAATGCGTTTGAAGAAGATGTGCAGAAATCGTTGTCAATGGGTATGAATGCACATGTAGCGAAGCCCATCGATGTGAATACCTTATTTGAAACGATGAAGAATTTAGCAAAGTAAACAGAGAGAATCATTATGAAATTTTTCCGACGTAAAAAAAACGCCGCCGTGTTGCTGATATGCGCTTTTATCGGCATATTCACACTCACATCATGCCAAAGCGCAAACGAGCCGGAATTGACCGTGCAGGCAAAAAACTCATTTGAAAAAACGCTCACGGTAGCAACCGATGATGATTACTGGCCGTATGTTTACCATGATGAAAACGGTCAGCTTACCGGGCACGATATTGAGCTTATCACGCTTGTGGCAAATAAGTTGAATATGAATCTTGAAATATACCCCATGACATGGGAGGAATCGCTGCTTGCCGTGCGCAATCACGAAGCGGATGCCGTACTCACCTGCGAGTACACGGGCAAGGAGGTCGTTGACGGCATTATTACGACTTCACCGGTAAAATCCGACGACTTCGTTGTATTTTCCAAGAATGATATATCGTCCGCAGATACCTTGTTTGAAAAGCGCATCGGCGTTATGAAGAACGGCAACGTTGTTAAATCCATTACCGAACACGGTCTTGAAGATGCCTGTATCTATTATGACAGCAACAGAAAGGCGTTCGATGCACTCGCGAAAGATGAATGCGACTGTGTTATTGTGCGCTATATCATCGGTCTCGGCATAATTGATGAAATGGGAGCAATCGGCAGCGGTATCGACGGTTACATCAGCTTGTCTGACAGCAGAGCGTGTATCGGTGTCGCACAGGAAAATGAAGAACTCGCAGATGAAATCAGCCGGGTCATAAACGATTTGCGTGCCGACGGAACTCTTGAAAAACTGAATGAAAAATGGATTCAGGCTCATTACCCGGAGCGTAATTTCCGTGGCTTTTTAAAAAAGAACAAAACAACTATTGCATTATCCGCCGCGCTTCTGCTCGCTATAATCGCCGTATTTTTCATTTTCCAGAGGCGTTCCTACAATCAAATCATCCGATTTGAAAGAGAGCACAGCAGCGAGCTCGAAAAAGCAAAAACAGCCGCAGAGGCAGCCAACGCGGCAAAAAGCACTTTCCTTTTCAATATGTCACACGACATACGCACGCCTTTGAACGCCATTAAAGGCTTCAATGAAATGGCTCTTAAAAATTATGATGACAAAAGCAAAGCAATGGAATCGCTGATAAAGGTGCGCGAATCCTGCGATTTGTTGATTACCATTGCGAACAATATTCTTGATATGAGCCATATCGAAAACGGTGAAACCGCCGTTTACGAAACAGAGGTAAATATCAAAGATATTTTCAAAAACATACGCCCCGTGCTTGAAGAACAGGCCAAAGGCAAAAATATCACGCTTGATTTTGAAATCGGCAGTATCAAAAATGAGCACGTTTTGTGCGATGCTGTTCACATACACCAAATTCTCGTAAACCTGATTTCCAACGCCGTGAAGTATAATAATGAGGGCGGCAATGTGTGGGTAAGCCTTACGCAGTTTGACATCGGCACCGAAGAAACGGGCAGCTACCGTTTCACCGTGAAGGATAACGGCTACGGTATGAGCGCCGATTACCGCAAGGTTGCTTTCGATATGTTCTCGCGCGAGGAAAACTCAACGAAAAGCGGCATTCAGGGTGTCGGTCTCGGGCTTCCGCTTTGCAAAAAGCTTACCGAGATGATGGGCGGCTCCATTGCAATGGAAAGCGAATTAGGCGTAGGCTCAACATTCACCGTCATACTTCCGCTGAAAATCTCAAAAGCAGAGCATCAAGCAACCGGCAAACAAGCCGATGATAATGAAAACACGCTCAAGGGCAAAAAAATTCTGCTTGTTGAGGATAACGAACTGAACCGAGAAATTGCAGCCGACATTCTCGAGGAGTGGGAAATCACGGTCGAATCTGCCGAAGACGGCAAAGTGGCGGTTGAAATGGCAGAGCAAAAAGGCGCCGACTATTACGACTGTATTCTAATGGATATTCAAATGCCGAATATGAACGGGTACGAGGCAACCGAAACCATCAGAGCAATGTATCCCGATGCGGATTTACCCATCATCGCGCTTTCGGCAAACGCATTCGAGGAAGATAAAAAGAAATCGTTTGAATCCGGAATGAATGCACATATTGCAAAACCGATAGATATAAAAGAGTTAAACAATGTGCTGACCAATTTCATTTGTAAGTAAACGAAAAACAACTACGGCGGTGAAATTATGAACAGAAGCCCGGCAGCCGACAAGCCTTACGGCAATGCGGCAAAAACAATCGACAGAGCCTTCGGCAAAGCGCAGCGCGGTATATTCCGCCTCCTTACATCGCGGCTCGGCAGAAAGGATATCCCCTCTTACGAGGATTATGCCTGCGAATCGAAAAGCACATTTTTCAAAGGCACAAACGGTGAACTGTCGGGTTGCTCGTGGTCGGCGGGCTTTGCACGCGGCAGTGTGATCCCCACCTGCTGGCGCTGCAATGCCGACGGAACGCCCTCTGCAAACGGTATGTGCCTTAATGCTCCGCACGCAACCGGCGGCTACCAGACCTTCGTTACCAAAATCTATGCAGATCAGTTTATGAACACGCTTGTTCTGTCCTGCAGTGAGAATAACGAAAACAGGCAAATACTTATATTCATCAGCGTTGACGGAGCCGGAATTTCATCCGGAACGGCGGATAAAATGCGCGCCGCGATAATAGAAGCGTTGAAAAGCCGCGGTGTATCGCCCGAAAACATAGTCGGCTGCAACATCTCTGCAACGCATTGCCACGCCGCACTCGACACGCTCGGTATGTCGGTGGCGGAGCTTAAAAACAACAAATTCAAACCGCATAAGGAAAACGGCCGCAGCGTTCATCCCGAAATGGAGGCAACGCTCGTTATGCGCGCCGCCGAAACAGCCGGCAATGCATATGACCGTTTGGAAAACGGCGAACTCTGCTTTTTTGAAACAGAAAAGACACGCGGCGTAAACGATAAACTGAATTGCGGTGTTAAGGTTAAAAACAATTTTTCTTGCTTTTTATTTGAGGGCGCAAGCGGTGAAAAAACGCTGCTCACAAATATAGGGGCGCATCCCACATCATACGGCGCATGGCACAATAACAATATGATGTGTGCCGATTACCCGCATTTTATGGCACTTGCACTTAAAGACGAGGGCTACAACCTTGTTTTCACACAAAGCGCGCAGGCATCGGTCAGCGGACCTTATGTGGAATTTGACGAAGCCGATGAAAGAAACGCCCGCGCGTGCGAGTACGTTGCGGCGCACCGGCAGACACAGCAGGATTGGTGCAGTCTGTACGGTAAGGAATACGCCGAAAAATGGCACGCCACGCTTGAAGACGACCTCGCCGGGCACATGAAGAAAGGCGTTCTGCTCGCATTGTTCCTTTCCGGCTCGGCTGACAAATCGCATAAAGTCGCACCTACCCTGAATGTCAGGAACCGCGAAAGCCTTATACCGTTTGATTACGGCGTTATGGAGCTTGCCTGCGTTTCGGGGCTGCTCGGTACAAATGCCGTAAAAACCAAGCTGGCTTCATCGGGCTACGGCGTGATGACCGAAACGAACTGCATTGAGCTCGGCGGCGAATTCGTTTTGCTGACGGCGCCCGGGGAGCTGTCGCCCGCAATAGTTTTCGGCAGTGATGCCGGGTATAAAGGCCACTCGCTGTGGAACGGCAAGACCTCGTGGAGCGGAAAAACCTGGCAGTATGAAAATCTTTATGACCTTGTGCTTGAAAAGACGGGCAAAAAGCTCATTCTTCTCGGCATCACAAACAATGAGCTCGGTTATATATACCCCGATATATGCACCCCGCACTCGCTGCTCGGTACGCTTATGTTTTTCAGAGAAAACCCGGGCGATATGTGCAACTGTATGCTTTTAACTCCGGGAACGGAATGCGGCTCAATGCTGACTAAACAGCTCACGGAAATAATAAAGGGCTTAAAGGTCGGCTGACGGTTCGGCATTTTGTGAGCCGTATTTACAAAATTCTTTGGTTTTCAGTTGACAACTGACGGAGTTTTTGCCAAAATATTACTATAACGAACACAAAGGATGATTGGTTTGCCGGACACAAAAACATTTGCAGCACTCATATATGTTACTGATTCCGAAGAAAGCGCAGTTATGCGTATGTATGAGTGGAGCGATTTGAAATTTGATAATGACGACCAGCTTTACCGCATCGCATCATACCGCAAAAACGGTATGCAGATTATATCCGCCCGTCAGGATGAAATGGGTATGACCGCTTCCGCAACGCTGACTATGAAGCTTATTGAGCATTTTCGCCCTAAATATGTTATTATGCCCGGCATTGCCGCAGGTGCTATGGATGAATCAAGCGATTCCGAAATGTACGGCGATGTGGTGCTTGCCGATATGGTATGGAACTATTCAAACGGCAAGTATGTTTCAAAGGAAAAGGCGGAAATCGTTTTCGGCGAAATCGGTTTTTTGCCGCGCCCCACATCGGTAGAGGTCGATAAATCGCTTTTGGAATATTTCAACAGAGCCGTAAACTCCCCCGGCAACGAAACCCACGTACATATAGGTGCCATGGCATCCGGCTCAACGGTGGTTGCAAATAAAATGGTGCTTGACCAACAGGTAAAAAGCCAGTTCAACAGCACCAAGGGGCTTGAAATGGAGGCTTACGGCGTTGCCTATGCGGCATCACACGCCACCGAGCCACGCCCCAAGGCGATAATCGCAAAAAGTGTCTGCGATTTTGCCGACAACCGCAAATCCGATAAATATCAAAAATTCGCCGCCTATACAAGCTGCGAATTCATAAAACTGATGATAGAAGATATACTTGATTGAATTATTTAAAAGCGGCTGAAACGCGAAAAATCACATTCAGCCGCTTTTTATTTTTAATATTTTTTTGCAAGATAATTCTTTACCGTACTGACAAACACGGCGGCGTTTTTCAATTGCATTTCAGTTTCTTCTTTTGAAATCACATAGAAATCATCATAATCACTGCCTTGCCTTATTTCAACAAGCGAATCAATAATAAATGACAACTCTTTCGGTAAAACACCTGTTTTCAAATAATTTTTTCTGAATTCTGCAATTATTCCCGAATGTTTTTTGGAATCGAAGCCGTCAAGAGCCAAAACAGCGCGCATTGCCGCAAACACCGCGTAGTAGGAACGATTTGCAACAGTTTTATAATCGCCTATTTCAAAGATTTTACCTGCAAATAAAATTCGCTCTTCGGCATTGCCAAGCCTTGCTTTTGATAAGCTTATTCTATCACTGTCAGGCAATTTTCACACCCTCCCTCAAAACATTTTGGTAAAACGGCAGAACATCGCTGTATTTTCTGAATGTTCCCAAATCTTTAAGAGTTACGGTAATAACAATATCATTTTCAAGTCCCAGTTCCGATGTTTCAGTCAAGAACGGTTTTTTGTATTTATAGAGTTCATCGGCACTAACATCGGCAATTACAATAATGTCAATGTCAGATTCACTTGTCTGATCCCCTCTGGCATATGAACCGTAAAGATAAACATTATTGAGTTTTTCTCCGAAAACATCGCTTGCTGTTTTCCCTATTCTGTCAAGTATCACGAAAAGTTGATTCTCAGAACACATACGGCTCACCACCTTTCATTATTATTATATCCGTTGATATTATTTCAGTCAAGTATTTTTAAGAAACCGGTATTCGGTGCAAATTATTTTATTCATTATATTAAATTTCATTGAGTCTATTAAATAAACTTTTGCCTTGTAATAATGCAATCTTCAACTCTCTGAGAAATCAAACCGCCGTCTCTTTTGGAATAATATTCAAGCAACGGTTTAACTTTTTCCGCAATTTCGCTTCTGTCGAATTTGCTTATCTGCAGCACAGAGCCGGTCAAAGCCCTTGCGGTATTCATCTGCCTTGTAAAAGTTGTACACAGCGGTCTTGCGACCGCTTCTTTTATAAGTCCTTGCGGATCCATATCAAGCGGCGCATATTGCACATTTGAAAGCAGTCCCGCACCGTTATCAAATATCGGGCAATATGAATATTTGCCCTCTTTTTCAATTACGGCAATGTTGTTTAAGTGCCTGTCATCATTTAAAAACAAAGAATCAATTTCAAAAATCAAGGTAAGATATTCGGGGAAATCCTTTAAGCCCGTAATATCCGCCACAGCGTTTGCCATATATTCAATTCTTTTTTTATCACTTGAAAATCTCAGCAGTTTTTCCTTTAACGGATAGCGTGACACGGATAATCCGAACCACGCCATAAATCGGCACTTTTGCCCGCTTACTGCGTCATCGTCATTGAAAGGCGGCAGCCTTTCTGCTTCCGTTTCCTTGTAATCGAACAAAATTGCTCGATTTATGGTCGAAGATTTTATTTTGAAAAGAAGTGT
>JAZLJH010000014.1:0-17888 GCA_045617785.1 Acutalibacteraceae bacterium | reverse complement strand
ATGTCGGGGGTTCGAATCCCTTCACTCCGACCACACGAGTGTTCATAAGGAATTTTGCCTTTGAGCACTCGTATTTTTATTAGGAAAAAAGGGATTCGAACCCACTCTCGCGCGAAGCGCGAACACAATTGAACATTTGCGAAGCAAATCTCGCGGCGCAGCCGCGAATCCCTTCACTCCGACCACACGAGTGTTCATAAGGAATTTTGCCTTTGAGCACTCGTATTTTTATTAGGAAAAAAGGGATTCGAACCCACTCTCGCGCGAAGCGCGAACACAACAGTTTGCTTCCGCAGAATCCTACATTATTGACATATTTACACCATTATGTTAAAATCACAAAAAACGAACGGAGGGAAAATTTATGAAATCTTTCAAAAAAGCTCTATCTTTAACACTTGCGGTACTTATGGTTTTTTCGGCGTTTGCGGTGAGCGCAGCTGCCGGAAACGGGACTGTTATCTGGAGCGAGTACGGTGAAGACAACACCTATATCAGAGTTGAAGATGCACAACCCGGTGAAACAACCTATTCTTATATAGGCAGTTACGCGCATCGCTTCACAGCTGCTAAAGAAGGTCTTTATGCAATTACGATGTCCATAACGGAAAAGGAAGATGCCGAAAGCTACAGTTATTCCTGTTTAGTCAGTGCGAGCTCAACCGACACCACGGCAACAGATTTTGCCGAATTTAATTACAGCGCAGAATACGAAACCGTTTATTATTTTGAAGAAGGCGAAACTCAGTATATCGGAGTATACACAAACGGCGATATAGAAAACTACACCCTGAGTATTACTTATCTCGGCAAAGCGGAAAGTATTGCCATAACCAATGGCAACAAGGCGCTGCAGGCAAACGGCGATATTTATTTGTCGGACGGATTGCTGTTATTTATGCGCGATGTGATATTCCATACCGATACCGGCAACGATGTCGGCATTTCCGATATTGCCGTTCCCACGGCACTGACTTCACTCAAAGCGGGCGATATGACAGTTGAAATTACTGCTCTCGGAATCAGTCAGTCGGTTTCGTTTTCGATTTTCCTCGCAGAAGATGTGATTAAGTGCATCACCACCGCAGACGGCTTTGAAGCGCCCACCGCTTACATAACCGAAGACGGCGAATTAGACGGTTACAGCATTGATACGCATTCATTTCTGGTGAACGCCGTTCTCAAAGACGGTACTGTTATCGAAAATAAACATGCGGAATACTATGGCGTAAGATTTGCGCTTGCGGACGGCAGAGAAATCATTCTTGTGCCGGAAGTCGTAATGGAAGACGGTAAGGCGGTCTATTACCTCGGTACGTACGACGAGCCGCTTTTCAAGGTAGCGGAAGCAACTGCGGTAATTGAGGGTGATGAACCCGAGGAAGAGCCAGAAGAACCGGAAGACGAATTTGATCTTCTCGGCATAGTCAAAAAGATATTCGAATTTCTCAGAGGACTGTTCAACTACCTTTGGGCAGTGATACCTCCGAAGTATATTGGAAAATAATGTAAGGGAATATAAAAAACACAGAGCGACAAAACGAATTATTATTTTATAATGAACGGCAACTGCTGAATTTTGGAGAAATTATTTTGAAGGACGAAAAACAGACAAAATCAATACAAATCAGCAACAAAGCCATGGTGATTTCCACGGTTCTTGTTTCGCTTGTTTTAATAGGCTCGGTAGTTCTTACCGTTGTGATGAAACCGGGCGTGATCGAAACCGCCGCTGACGGCAGCATAAGCCTGCTGCCCGGTGTAAACAGCATGACATGGTGGAAATATCTGCTTTCGCCGTTGCTTGTGCTTACACCCATGTATGAAAATTTTGTTACTGTGTGGAGCATTTTGCTGCTGTGCATAGTAATAGGCGCGGTTTTCAATGCAATGGACTCATCGGGAATACTTGTCTACCTTGTGGAAACGCTTGCGAGAAAATTCGGCAACAGTAAATATAAACTGCTGTTCGCACTTTCGTTTGTTATGATGCTTCTCGGCACCACTCTCGGCATTTCGGAGGAGGTCATACCGCTCGTTCCGCTTGCGGTCATGCTTTTCTATGCGCTCGGCTGGGACTCCCCCCTTGCCGTAATGGCGTGCGACCTCGCCGCCTGCGCAGGCTTTACTGTGGGTGTTATAAATCCGTTCAACACAGGTCTTGCACAATCGCTTTCCGATGAAATCACAATGTATTCGGGCATTCTTTTCAGAATCGTGCTTTTTGCCGTATTCTATGCGGTGCTCTGGTTCTGGCTCAGGCGTTACGCAAAAAAGCTTGATGCAAATCCGCAGTTGAGCTGCACATATCACGATGACCTCAAACGCAAGGACTCCTTTAATTTCAATATTGATTCTATGAAAGCCGATGCCGCAAAGAACAAAGCGTTAAAGTGGTTTGTTACAGTTATAGGCGTCTGCCTTGCAGTTGCGCTGTGCATTATTGCGGCATCCACACTACTTTCAAAAGCGGCTGAAAAAGGCGGACCTAACGCCGAAACATTTGATTCGCTTTCATCCACGCTTTCGGGAATCATCCTTTATATAATCATTCTCGGCTACACCGTTGCGGGCATAGGCGCGTGTGTGCGCTGCGGCCTTAAAGGCAAAGTGCTGCTCAAACAGCTCAAAGGCGGCGTGCTTACCCTGCTGCCCGCTGCCGCCATGATACTGCTTGCAAGTGCAATCGGTTACATATTCGGTCAATCCGGTGTTTCGGACACAATCGTTTATTACGCCGCGAATGCCATGGGCAATTCATCCGGCTTTGTGTGTGTTCTGCTGCTTATGCTTCTGCTGTTTATTCTTGAAATTTTTGTACCCTCGGCAAGCGGCAAGGCTTTTCTTATTATGCCGCTCGCATACAGGCTCTGCACCGTGCTCGGCATAAATCATCAGCTCGCGGTACTTGCGTTTTTGTTTGCCGACGGCTTTGCAAACAGCCTGCTGCCGTCGAATTACGGCTTACTTATCACACTCGGTATGACTCCCGTAAGCTACCCGAAATGGATAAAATCGGCAGGCAAAATTTTCCTTTCATTCATCGTGCTTGCAGTAGGCGCGCTTGCATTCGGGTACTTTGTACTGTATAAATAAATTGTTATTGCTCGGCAAGTTTTATGACTACCTTACCTTGTTTTTCCGCAATACTTTCAAACTTTGCCGAATTTGATCCTACACGATTTTCTATATATGTAACAACATAGTCCGAATGTTGTATCATCCATTCATTTCTATATACAATTGCGAATCTTTTCGGAACTTTCTCTATATTTTCCGGCAAAATTGTTCTCGTGTATTCTAAGTTGTTGTTATTTGACTTAATTGGCACATATGCAAGAACTGTAAAGTATGAAATATCATAGAACTCTGACAATTCTTTCAATAACTCTAATACTGCGGCATCATAAGCACCGTTATTCCCGATATAAAACAATGTTACATTTTTACTCTCAATTAAATATGTAATAGTTTTTCGCAGTTGAGATTTTATATCTTTGCCTAAAACTCTGTTCCCAAAAAATGTACACACCATATCTTTATCTCCTAAAAAAATTTGGTATACTTGTTTCAAGTATACTTTTACATAATAACACAAAATAAACTTAAAATATACTTAAATTAAGTTTATTTTGGGGTGTATTATGAGAAATAAAGAAAATAAGCATCTTGGAATTGAAATCGACCCTGCCATTCATAAAAAAATAAAATATATTGCTTCTTATGAGGGAAGATCAATAAACGGTCAGATTTTATATTTGATTCGCAAATGTATAGTAGAATTTGAAAAGGAAAACGGAGAAATAGCTCCCAACGATAAACAATAAAAAACAGAGGTTTTTGCAACTGTTATTACAGTCATAAAAACCTCTGTTTTTATTTATTTTGATTTCAATGCTTCAAAGCTCAATTATTCTCAACCGAATATTTCCTCAAACAGCATTTTTATCAGCACGAAAATGCGCATTGAAAGAATCTCGTGAAGAAGATTTGTTATCTGTGCCGCATACGAGGTTTCGTCGACCTCATACACAAGCGGCTCGGTGCCGTCATCAATAACAAGCGCCTGCGAAAGCGTGCAGCCGCCATCGCCGAGAAGCTGGCATCTGATATATAAGAAATCCTCTGCGCCCGCAATCGTATCGAGGTCAAGCACATATTCGGTCTCGTTTTCGGACTGTGCAATATCCTTACTTGCGATCACATTTCCGTTTGCGACCCACTGAATGTTATAGCAGTTTTTCGCTTTAACCGTAACCTTGTGGCCGTCAACGGTAAGCTGTGTAAATTCGGGGTACGCAAGACCGGAATTCACGGCATTTATATCTTCGACCGGACCGAGCTTTTCGCAGGATCTGAGTTTTCTCGTTACGCAGAAGAAAGCGCCGCTCTGCATGGTTTCCTTAATGCTTTCTTCGGTGTTTTCCTCCATCATAAATACCGAGAAAGAGGTATCAATGTGGTCATACACATGGGCATCGTTGTTTGAGAATGCGATTACATTTTTGCCGTAGGGCAGGCATTCCATAAGAATGTTATCCCACAGAATTCTGTCGTAAGGCGTAACACTGTTGCGCTCGTTGAAAACCTCCATACCGAGACAACTGTCATATTTAAGGAGAATATCGCTGAAATAGTGAACATTGTCGGGGTCAGATACAGCATCTATATTGCTGTTTGAATGAAGCCAGTCGCCCGGGTGATTTATGAACGAAATTCCGCCTGCTTCATCGGCAAGCTTAACGGCACCCTCGTGGTCATTTTCGTAGCCGAGATAATCGTCGCCCACGTGCTCGGGCAGGAACATACCGTTTACATGGCATTTTGTAATGGTGAGCGCATTGAGCTCGTTGCCGCCCACAACGCAGGTCATACCGCAGCCTCTTTCGGCGCCGCTTTCATCGGGATATGTGCCGGTGGTGATAGCCTCAAACTCTTCATCGGTGAGCCATGTAGTGGTTTTACCGATAATGGGCTGATACATATAGAGCAGAAGCTGTGTGGGCTCCTCGTTCCAAGCCTTGCCGGTAACGCCGTGGTCGGTCATGGCAAGAAAATCGTAGCCCTGATTATAGTGGTTTTTGATCATCTCGCTGAAATCCATTTCGGCATCGCTGACTGTGGAGTGGGCATGCAGATTGCCCTTGTATGCACCCCAGGCACCCTCACCGCTCCAAATAACATCCTCATACGGTGAAACGATCACATAATCGTTTGCCGCGTATGCGGGAACGGCACAAGCCGAAAAAACGAAAATAAGTGCAAGTATGATACTTACCGTCTTTTTCATTTGAAAATCTCCTTTAGTTGATGAATTAAACATATAATATACCGCCGCACATAAATTTGCAACAATAATTATTAAAGACTGAACGAAAGCGGCAAAAGCTCCGCGAGAGTTGTTTTTTCATACTCGGTTTCGGATTTTACAAGCAGTACTTCAAAATCACCGCCGCAAAACTCGCGCATTACCTGCCTGCAAACGCCGCACGGCGGGAAAATGCCGTTTATTACGCCGTCCTTACCGCCTGCAACGGCAATTTTCTTAAAATCGCGTCTGCCGTCGCTGACCGCCTTGAAAATCGCCACACGCTCGGCGCAAACCGTAGGACCGAAAGCGGCGTTTTCAATATTGCAGCCGGTGT
The DNA here is from genome assembly GCA_045617785.1 of Acutalibacteraceae bacterium. GTDB lineage: Bacteria > Bacillota > Clostridia > Oscillospirales > Acutalibacteraceae > DTU089. Next base: position 12,243 of record JAZLJH010000014.1, on the reverse strand, counting down.
AAACAGTGCCGTCGGCACACAGAAGCGCGGCACCCACCTTGCAGCCGGAATACGGTGAATATGATTTTTCGAGCGCATTCACTGCAAGTGAGCAAAGCTCGTTATCCGTCATAATATCAACCTTTCAAAAGCGCCCTTACCCTGTCGGCAACATTGGTAAAACCGTTAAGCGTACCGAGATTTTCGGGCTTTATTTTTTTGCCGTATGTTATAAACGGCACATACTCGCGAGTGTGGTCGGTGCCCCCGAATGCCGGGTCGCAGCCGTGGTCTGCGGTTATCATAAGCACATCATCTTCTCGCATATTCTCAATAAATCCGCCAAGCCACGCATCAAATTCCGCGGCGGCTTTCGCATAACCGTCAACATCGCGCCGGTGGCCGTAGGTCATATCAAAATCAACAAGATTTATAAAGCAAAGTCCGTTAAAATCTTTTTGCCGATATTCCTCCGCCTTCGCCATACCGTCGGCATTATTCCGCGTGTAAACAAATTCGGTGAGCCCTCTGCCCGCAAAAATATCGTGGATTTTTCCCACGCCTATAACATCAAAGCCGTCGGATTTGAGTTCGTCAAGCACGGTATCCTCGGGCGGCTCAAGCGAAAAATCGTGTCGGCGCGGCGTGCGCGTAAACGGGTATTCGCCCTCAAACGGTCTTGCAATAACTCTGCCTACGCCGTAATCGCCTTTCAGAATTTCACGGGCGGTGCGGCAGTATTCATAAAGCTTTTCGGGCGGCACGATGCTTTCGTGTGCGGCTATCTGAAAAACGCTGTCGGCAGAGGTGTAAACGATAAGGTCGCCTGTTTTGAGATGCTCGTCACCGTAATCCTTTATGACCTCGGTGCCCGAATACGGCTTGTTGCAAAGCACTCCCCTGCCCGTCAGGCGCGAAAACTCGCTTAAAACTTCATCGGGAAAGCCGTCGGGGAATATGGGAAGCGGTTTAGGTGAAACAATGCCCGCTATCTCCCAATGACCGATCGTGGTATCCTTACCGCGCGAAAGCTCTTTGAGGCGCGCAACGCTTGCTTTAAGCTCACCGCCGCCGAGAAAGCCGAGCCCGTCGATTTTTGTATAGCCGAGAGAACGCAGATTATCTATATTAAACTCGCGCGAAGCGGATACGCTGCGTATCGTGCTGCAGCCCGCATCGCCGAAATCGGCGGCATCGGGCGCTTCGCCTATACCGAAGCTGTCAAGCACAAAAAGAAAAATCCTCTTAATATCAGCCATTATTTATTCTCCATAACAACTGCCGTTTCAAGCGCAAGCTTCATCATATCGGTAAATGAAGTCTGCCTTTCGGAAGCCGGCAGAGCCTCGCCCGTGAGCAGATGGTCGGAAACCGTAAGGACTGCAAGGGCGCGTTTGCCTGCTCTTGCGGCGTTCATATAGAGCGCGGCGGCTTCCATTTCCACACACAGCACGCCCATTTTACGCCAGAGCGATACACTGTCGCACCCGTCGGGAACATTTGCGGTATCGTGGTAGAAAATATCGGATGATACGACATTACCGACCGCATAAGAAAGACCGAGTTTTTCGGCATTGTCTGCGGCGGCTTTGAGAAGTGTAAAATCCGCTATGGGCGCAAATGAGCCGGGCAGATTGAAATCGCGGGCATACGCCGAGTCGGTGCAGGCACCCTGCGCTATAATAACATCGCGCAGACTGACATTTTCGCTCATACCGCCGGCAGAGCCCACGCGAATGATATTTTCAACACCGAAAAAATTATATAATTCGTAACTGTAAATGCCGATTGAGGGCATACCCATTCCGCTTGCCATAACCGAAACCTTTACACCCTTATATGTGCCGGTGTAGCCCTGTACGCCGCGTACATTGTTCACAAGCACGGGGTTTTCGAGAAAATTTTCAGCTATGAATTCTGAGCGGAGCGGATCGCCCGGCATAAGCACGGTTTTGCCGAAATCACCGGGTTTTGCATCAATATGCGGTGTGGGATATAACTCCATAATCATTACCTCTTTTACACATTGTACATTGTATACATTTTTGCATACAAGCCGTCCTGCGCCATAAGCTCGGCGTGATTGCCGTATTCCTCAATGCCCTGCTTTGTAATTACAACGATTTTGTCGGCATTGCGGATGGTGGTAAGCCGGTGCGCAACGGTCAGGGTAGTACGCCCCTTTGCGAGCAGTTCAAGCGATTTCTGCACATAGTATTCGCTTTCGTTATCGAGCGCGCTTGTGGCTTCATCAAGTATAAGTATTTTCGGATTTTTAAGAAATACACGCGCAATGCTTATGCGCTGCTTCTGCCCGCCGGAAAGCTTCACGCCGCGTTCGCCGACGTATGTATCGTACCCGTTGGGCAGTTTTTCTATAAACTCCACCGCGCCCGCAAGGCGTGCGGCTTCCTCTATTTCTTCATCGGTGGCGCCGGGCTTGCCGTACTCTATATTTTCGCGCACCGTACCGGAAAACAGGTAAACATCCTGCTGAACTACGCCGATCGCACCGCGCAGACTTTCAAGCGTAACATCGCGTATATCCGTTCCGTCGATTTTAATTGAGCCGCTTTCAAGCTCATAAAAGCGCGGAATAAGATTGCATATAGTTGTTTTGCCGCCGCCGGAAGGCCCCACAAGCGCAAAGCTTTCGCCGCTGCCTATGTGCATATTTATGTGCGAAAGAATCTGCCTGCCGTCCTCCTTATACTTGAAGCTGACATCCTCAATATCAATAATCCCGTCGGTAACTTCAAGCTCCTTTGCCTGCGGTGCATTTTCAATTTCGGGGTCGGTATCCATAATTTCGGCAAAGCGTTCGATACCCGTCATACCGCGCTGAAACTGCTCTATAAAATCAACTATTTTGCGTATTGATGTAAGAAGTGTCTGCGCATAGAGAAGGTACGCCACAAAATCAGCCGCTTTGATTTTGCCTTTGAGCAGGAATATCGCGCCCGCGGTAACGACCGCGATATACATAACGCCCTCAAACGCTCTGTTTACCGAGCTGAACGAGCCCATATAGCGATAGACCTTCGATTTTATATCGAGGAAACGCTCGTTGCCTTTTTTGAATTTATTTTCTTCAATATTTTCGTTGGCAAAGGATTTTACAACGCGCGTGCCGAGGAGGCTGTCCTCGATTTGACTGTTGAGTTCACCCACTACCACACGCGAGCGGCGCTGCCCCTCTTTCATTCTGTGGCGGTAATACCTCAGGCATATAAGCATAAGCGGTATTATGGAAAACATTATGAGCGTAAGCGGCACATTCATTGAGCACAAAATAACGAACGATGCGATTATCTTGATGCCTGCTATGAAAAATTCCTCGGGACAATGGTGTGCAAACTCTGTAATATCGAAAAGGTCGCTTGTGAAACGCGACATAAGCGTACCGATTTTCGTGTTATCGTAATATGAATATGACAACTTTTGAAGATGCGCAAACATATCGCGGCGCATTTCGGTTTCCATTTTCGTGCCCATAATATGACCGATCGACGACATATAGTAGTTCGCCACGGCATCAATTATGCGCAAAGCGACATACGCAAGCCCCACGCCGACGATTATGCTCACCGTCAGCTTTGAAATATCGTTGGCGGCGGCATCGGTTATGTAGCGCACTATCATAGGCAGCGCAAGCTCGCAAGCCGTGGTGAGTGCCGCGCAGAACAAATCGAAAACCAGCGTGCCGAGGTGCGCTTTATAATACGGCAAAAAGCGCTTTATAAGCGCAATATTGCTTGCTTTCTTCTTTTCTTCAATTTGAGTTTCCACAAAATCACCCCGTGATCAAGAGCTCTTATTTATGGGATTCGATAAATTTCTTTATTTCATAAAATGCCGGCTTCGGGTTGCCGTTAAGGTCCACAAGTCCCCAGCAGCTCTCTATCGGACATTCCTCGTGCCCGCAGATATAGCAGTACTCCGAATCTTCGTAACAATAGACTATCGCACCGCAGATATGCTTTGTTTTATAGAAAAGCTCAAACACATCGCGGTAGAATTTTGCCTGACCCTCGCGTGAATGGGGGTAACCGGGGATTTTTGTTATCCATGGCATTTCGCGGTAAATGTGGTTTTTAAGGTCGCTTTTGAAAATAAGGTTATAGTACCTTGACGGATCATTTTTGGCAACCTTTTTTACATGCTCCCTGAAACGCGGATTGAGCTGTTCAACAAATTCCGCCGGACGCGCCTTGACATCGGCTTCATTTTTGAAGCCATAGCTGTTCAGAATTTCAATACGCTGCTGCTTTGTTCTCGGTACGCCGCCGCTCATATAGCCAAACTCCTGAATCAGAATCGGCTTGCCCGTAAGCGCCCACAGATACCTTGTAAGCAGTGTGAAAATGCCCATAAGCCCGGGCAGATACATAAAGCAGCCGAGGTAAATATCAATACCGACATAATCGCAGTATTTAAGGTACGGGCGAAGCATCGAGTGTAAATCCGCCTGCGGACCTGCGGAGTTGTAGCCTAAAATCACATCGCCGCGCAGAGGATATATTTCTTCAAGCTGAATTGCGATAAAGCGCACCGCCTCGCTCATACTTTCAAGCGGCAGAGTGAAATGCGGGATGCCCATTTCGTTTGTTATCTGCATACCGCCTATAACATCGCGCAGCTCGGTTATTATAAAACGCGCCGTCTCGCGCACCTTTTTTTCGCCGTCGGGCGTGCGCACATCAATACCCTTTTCAAAAAATGACTGCGGGTACGGAGTTATTGCCATAACCTTTATGCCGTGCTCTTTATAACGCGTGCACATAGCCTTAAATTCGGTAAAGCTCGCAGATACATTGCCGTTTTCATCGAACGGGAACGGAATATCGTGCCGCGCCCAGCCGATATGCGCTTCGTTGAGACGGTCGAACGCCTCGTGGCAATGACATACGCCGTAGATAAAACCCTTCTTGCGCATATTTTCGGTTTCCGCATTGGACTTGGGAATAAAATATGATTTTGCAAGATTTGCGGGCAGATATTTAAGACCGTAAACTATCTGGTCAATGTAATGCTGTTCCATATAAACACCCTTTTAACAATTAACGATTTTGTCCGTTTTTGCACCGAAATCAGGCTCGGTATCGAGCCTGATTTCTATGTGCGTAAATTCTTTTTCCGCAATTTCCGGATAATCGTAATACTTCATAAACGATTGTAAAAACTCCGAATTATGCAGCATTTTTATACCTTTTCGCTTTCAAGTGCTTCCATGATTTCTTCCATCTGCTCCTGCTCGGCGTTGCGCTCGGTCGCAATAAGTGCGCGGCGCTCGTTAAGCTCGATATACATTTTTTCGCGCTTTTCGCCTGTAAGGTCATAGAAGAAGTAAGGAATGACCTTAACAAATTTCGGGAAAAGGTCGATACCTATGAACAGGAAGAATACTCTTGAATAAACCGTTTTGCTGCCCTGAGACCACGGAAGCATCTCTATTGTGGAATCGTAACCCGACCACTTGAAGAGCTTTATGGTAAGCAGCGAGTTGAGCGGTGCAGTAACCTTTGTGATAAGTCCGGTAAGAATACCGATAGTTCCGTCGGGGCGTTCGCCGGTCATATACTCGGTGTAGTCGTTTATTTCTCTGCCGAGCTCGGCTTCAAACACATTGGAGGGTCCGTTGTTGACGCCGTTCAAGCCGTAGAATATGCCGTAAATGAGCACCATGAGCCATTTTTTATCGACATTAGGGCAGCCGAGCAGCACCATACCGACGTTGCAGAGCATATCCCATGAACGCAGTACGATGACCGCCTTTTTGTTGTTGTTCTTAAATAATTTCTGGAATTTCGGAATAAATGTAACGCTGAGGGTATCAAGAATATTATACGGCATATAGGCAATAGCCGAGGGAATGGAGCCGCCGAATATTTCCTGCTGGGTAACAACATCCCACTTGTAGCCGCCGTCTGCCCACCAGCTTGTTGCAAAGTTTGCAATAAAGTTTCTGAGAAGATATTTGTTTTTGAGAATGTAGAAAAGTGATTTTAATACGGGAGCGGGTTTTTCCTGAAGCATAATGCGTTCTTTGCAGTTTGCCGCCATAGCCATATTGCCCGCCGCACCTACAAAGGATGCAACGCCGGACATTATTGCAAACAGTGCGGGCATGGGGAAGCTGATATAACCCTTGTTGTTGAGCTCCATTATCGGCAGGAAGATAATGAACACGAGCTGCGCGCCTATGTTGCCTATGTATTCGTTAAGAAGACCGACTGTGATTCTGTCCTTGGGGTTAACGGTCTGCAGGGTCAGCATATTGTCGCGCGGGATCGAATAAATCGTGGAGAATGTTTCCTGAATAAAGAGCATCACGAACACGAAAATTATCTTTTTCGGGTCGTTGCCCGCCCTGTCGCCGAGGAACAGCGCGCCCGAATACATAACCGCGGTGCTTGCGAAGAACGGAATTGCACCGAGAAGAATGTACGGTCTCGCTTTGCCCCAACGGGTTCTTGTTCTGTCGTAAGCGATACCCATAAGGGGGTTGTTCATAACATCGTATATACCTATGAGCATTTCAATAAGCACAACATAGGTCATATCTATTTTAAGAACATTTACGAAATAGAGCTTTCTGTACTGTTCGAGTGCTTTAAGCAGCTGTGTTGCGAACTGTGCAATGGCGGGGAACATCATTTCCTTGGGGGTGAGAACACCCGTGTGGAACATTCTTGTGGCGATGCTGTTATATTTATTGAGCTTGCCTTCGCCTAAGTTAGCTGCCGCATTGCTTTCGGCGCCGAACATACCTTCTACTATTGTTCTTGCGGGAGCGTTATTTTGTTTTTCACTCATTTTACAGTCACCTCACAAGAAGATTTATAGTAGCCGTCATCGGAAAGTGCATAAACCTTTGTAACGCCGGAGGCTACTGCGGTAACAACGCCGTTTTCATCGACCGCTGCGACCGAGGCATCCTCAGTGTACCACTTAACCGTTGTAACCGTCGCCTTTGCGGGCGATGCCTTTGTGGTAAGCGTGAGCGTATCACCTGCATTGAGCGTTGCCTTGCGTTTGTTTATTGAAAGCGATTCGACTTCGACTCTTACAAGGATTTTGCAGGAATCGGTATATGTTTTGCCGTTGAACTCAAACGAAGCAGTAACGATTGCTTCGCCCGGAGTTTTGGAGGCTTTCATATAGCCCTCCTCGTCAACGGTAACAACATTTTCATCGGAAGATTCCCACTTGACCGTGCAAGCCGTAGGGTCGGAGCAGGTAAGCGTTGCAAGAAGATTGTCGTTGCCCTTGGGCTCGATCACCATTTTGTCGTTGTTGAGTTCAAGCGACGGCCAGGTGAAATTAAAGGTATCCTCCCTTGTGGCGGCAAATTTCATATTGCCGCTGCCGAGTGCTTCATATTCGCCCGTAAATGCAAGTGAAATGTCGGTATCGAGCACTCTTTTGTATCTGAGAAATGTAAGCTCATCGGTAAGTCTGTTAACTTTGAATATAACGGTAAGCTCCTTTGCCGCTGCTTCAAAGCTTTCGGGAACGGCAATGCCGTCATAATCTTCCTTAACAAGCGCAAGCACATCATCGGTTTTGCGCGGCGCAAAGTTTTTGTTTATTACATCGTCCGACACGGCGATATGAAGAATGATCTCGTATTCGTCGTTATACTTCATTTCAAACGGTCTGTCGGAGCCGCATTCGGGATGACTGTCGTGCGGCTCGGAATCGGTTTCGCCGCAGGAGGGGCATTTGTAGTAGATATAGTTACATTCAAAGCTTTCAATATCCTTTGCGGTAAATGCCGGCATCATTGAAAACTTTGCAAAATCCTCACCGAAATCGGTTTCTTTCTGCTCAAAATCGGAATTGACGGCGGAGCAGATATCTTCGCGCAGGTATTTGAAGGTTTCAACGAATTTCGGTGAAAAGCTTGTTTCGAAGGTATCTTCATCGACGCCGTACCAACGGCTGTTTGAAAACTTCGGTTTTTCTTCGACTGCTTTTTTATAAGCGTTATTGAGGAAATCAAGCGCTTCCTCATTCGTTTCGGGAGCCTTTGTAACACCCTCGATATTTTCTGACGGCGGGTACGAACCCTCCATGGCGAGCACTCGGTTGAGTCCGTAAACAAAGCCGACCACGAAAATAACACCGAGTATAACCATAATGAGGGCGGTCAGAAGCTTGTTTTTACTGTCTTTCTTCTCCATAATTACCCTCCTTATTCAGCGTTGGCAGCTTTTGCCGATGCTTCTGCGGCGGCTTTTTCCGCTGCGGCGATTTCTTCATCGATTTTGCGGGTTTCCGCTGTTTCAACAACGGGCTGCGGAAGATCGTCGATGCTTATTTCGCCGGATTTTACCTTTTTGCGGATAGCAACGCGCTCAAGAGCGCCCTCGTTATATTCAACGGGAATACCCTTTTTGACGAGCAGAATATTCACTGCGAGCACTACGGCAAAAAGCACTGCGGTAACAATAAGACCGAAACCTGCCTTGCCGTCAAGCACGGGGGTGGCGCCGCAGGCTTTTACGAACTTTGAAACGAACACCATGGCAGCGCCGCAATCGGCAATGCCGAGAGCCGCAAACACGGCAGTGATCTTCTGCATATTTTTGTAGCTCAAAAAGCAAAGCACGCTTGTAAGCAGCACGAATACCGCAAACACGGCAACCGATGCGTAAACGAACAGTGCATTTCTGAGTGCATCGAATGCTCCTTTTGAAAACTCGGAGCCGACCATGGACATAATATAATTGAATTCACTGCCCGAAAACATATTGTAAATGCCGAGGCCGCTTATATCGAAAGCCGCCTGCCTGAACGGGAAAATGAAATTCACGCTGCCTGCGGGTATAAGCAGACCCACCACCGGCAGAAGCATTACGATAAGCCTTGCTATTGCAAGCTTTGAGCCGATGAAAGCTGCTTTGAGGTGCCTGATTTTAACATGGACGACCGCTTGCGAAAGCTCAGCCTCCTTTGCTTCTCGGAAAAAGGTTTCTTCAAACTTATAGAATCTGAGATTGGTTCCGCATTCAGGGCAGAACTGACTTACATTGTAGAGGTGCAGCTTGCGCCCGCATTTAGGACATTTGCTCATTTCATCACCCTTTCGCGGTATACTGTATAATATACCAATATAAATATATTTTAACAGATTGTGAAGCCTATTGCAAGCAAAAACAGCACGGTTACTTACGGCGTAATATATGATTTATACACCATTCGTTTGTGAATATATGACAAATATATATGACAAATTCGCAAAAAACATTGAAAAACAACAGTGAATATTGTATAATATTTGTGTATGGGCGTGTGCCCTGATGCAAAACCCGAAAGGAGTAGTTTTTATGGGACTTATTAAAGCAATCAAAGCCGCAGGCGGTTCAGCTCTCGGCGATCAGTGGAAGGAATTTTTCTATTGCGAAGCAATGCCTAAAGAGGTTATGGTAACCAAGGGCGTTAAACGCGTAGGTGCCAATTCTTCAAACACCAACGGCAGCGACAACATTATTTCCAACGGCTCCGGCATAGCGGTTGCCGACGGTCAGTGCATGATAATCGTTGAGCAGGGCAAGGTTGTGGAGGTTTGCGCCGAAGCAGGCGAATATACATACGATACATCCACCGAGCCCAGCGTTTTCGCAGGCGGTCTCGGCAAGGGTATTCTTGATACATTCAAAACAGTGGGCAAGCGTTTCACCTACGGCGGCGACACCGGCAAGGGTCAGCGCGTTTACTACTTCAATACCAAGGAGCTTATCGACAACAAATTCGGCACACCGAACCCCGTTATGTTCAGAGTTGTTGACAGCAAGATAGGTCTTGATATTGATGTTTCACTGCGCTGCTCGGGCGTTTACAGCTACAAGATAGCCGACCCCCTGCTTTTCTACACAAATGTATGCGGCAACGTTCAGAAAGCTTACCTCAGAACAGAAATCGAAGAGCAGCTTAAAGCGGAGTTTATCGCCGCTTTGCAGCCTGCTCTTGCACAGCTTTCAAACAGCGAGATCCGCCCGAATCAAATTCCCGCTCACACCATGGAGCTCGGCGATGCCATGAACGGCGTGCTTTCCGCCAAATGGGGCGAAACACGCGGTCTTAAAATAGTAAGCGTTGCGGTTGCAAACCTCAGCCTGCCCGAAGAAGATGCCGAAAGAATCAAAAATCTTCAGGCTTCGGCAGTTCTGCGCGACCCGAATATGGCTGCCGCAACACTCGTGGGTGCTCAGGCAGAGGCTATGAAGACTGCTGCCGGCAACTCGGCAGGCGCTATGACAGGCTTTATGGGCATGGGTATGGCTATGAACGCAAACGGCGGTGTAAATGCCGCAAACCTTTACGCTATGGGCGCACAGCAGCAGGCTGCGGCTCCCGCGGCAGACGGCTGGGCCTGCGCCTGCGGTAAAACCGGCAACACCGGTAAATTCTGCGCGGATTGCGGCGCAAAGAAGCCCGAGGACGGCTGGACCTGCGCCTGCGGTGCAGTAAACAAGGGCAAATTCTGTGCCGAGTGCGGCGCGAAAAAGCCCGACGGCGCTCCCCTTTACAAGTGCGACAAGTGCGGCTGGGAGCCCGAAGACCCCAAAAACCCTCCGAAATTCTGCCCCGAATGCGGCGATGTATTTGACGAAAACGACGCAAGATAAATTTCATTTAGTGGGTGAACGGTATGAAAAATAAAATATTGGCAATACTGCTTTCATTGCTGCTTGTCGCCTCGCTTACAGTTGCGGTCGGTGCCGATTTCGGCGACTTCGGCGGCGATTACGATTACGGCGGCGACTTCGGCGGTGACTTCGGCGGTGATTTCGGCAGCGGCTACGATTACGGCGATTTCGGCGACGATTTCGATGACGGTGGCGACAACTACTACTATTACAGCGGCGGCACAACATCCGGCAGCAGCTCGTCCGGCAGCGGCGGCATAATCGGCGGCGTAATAATAGTTATAATCATCGTTCTGGTCGTTCTTGCTTCGCGCAAGAAAAAAGGCGGTGCTTCGGCGGCACAGCCCTATATACCCGGCGCAGCTCCCACCGATGCGGCAACTCTTAAAAACATCGGCGAATATCTCGCACTTGACCCGCAGTTCTCGGAAGCTGAATTCAAGGAAAAGATTTCCAATATGTATGTTAAATTCCAGAATTCGTGGACCGCAAAGAATATGGACGATTTAAGACCCTATTTAAGCGACAATATCTTTGCGCAGTGCGACCGCCAGCTTGACGGTTACCGCAGGGATCAGCAGACGAATGTGGTCGAGAAAATCGCCGTGCTCGATGTGCAGATACGCGGCTGGAATCAGCAGAGCGGCAGCGATGCGATAGTGGCGCACCTGAAAACAAGAATCAGAGATTATGTTGTTGACGACAACACGGGCGATGTTGTTCGCGGCAGCAAGACGGCTGAAAAGTTTATGGAGTACGAATGGACTCTTATGCGCACAAGCGGCAGAACGACAACACACGGCGACGGCACTACCGTGCAGAACTGCCCGAACTGCGGCGCTCCCATAAACATCAACAGCACCGCAAAATGCGAATACTGCGGCTCGATACTCACCACCGATTCATTCGATTGGGTAGTTACGAACATAAAAGGTATTTCACAGAGAACGGTAGGATAAAACCGTATAAACAATAAAAACGCGGCTCCCGCATTTGCAGGAGCCGTGATTTTATTGTTTCTTCAATATGTATTGCGATTGGCCGTCAAGCAATGTAATTGTGCCGTTCTTTTCGGTATATGAGTAACTTGCATCGGTTATGCGGTCTTCCTTAAAATCAATTGTGATTTTACCGTCTTTTACCTTGTATGTAAAATCATACCGCGTTGTTTCGCCGAGGCAAATCGCGCCCGCGCCCTTACCGTTAAATTCATACGCCGTATACTCATCAATATAATATGTACCTCTAAATACCGCTGCTTCGCGGCTTTTTGAACGGCTGACACAAATCAGCACCACACCGGCAATTACGGCGGCAAGCACCGCCGTAATCACTATGGTATATATATTTCTTATGATAAAGCGCTGCCATTTCGGCATATCTCGCATATTTCTGTGCTTGCGAGGCTTTCTCGCCGACGCGATGTTATTCATTTTGCCCTTTTCTTTCTGTTAAGCACAAGGCAGGCGCCTGCGCCGACAGAAGAAAGTGCGAACAGCATTACCCAAAGAGTAATATTTGAAGCATCGCTTGTGTCGGGCGAAGTCGGATCATTGATGAGCTTTGCAATATAGCCGTTGCCGCCCTGAGCTTTCCAGGCTTCAATATC
>JAZLJH010000013.1:0-123208 GCA_045617785.1 Acutalibacteraceae bacterium | reverse complement strand
TTGCATTACCATTCCTCTTTTGCAAAAATCTTTTGCAGTTTTTGTAGCATGTGTAACATATAAAAGTGTAATATGTTCTTGTTCTATTAATTCATTTATTTTTTTTAGGCACTTTCTTCTAAATTGTTCATCTCCAACGCTTAATGCTTCATCTACTATTAATATTTCTGGCTTTATATTTACATTAATTGAAAATCCTAGTCTTGCTTTCATACCGCTTGAATATGTTCTTACGGGCTGGTCAAGGTAATCGCCGAGTTCCGCAAAATCGATTATTTCGGGCTCAAGCGCTTTTATTTCGGCATCCTTTAAGCCGAGAATATGGCCTTTAAGGTAAATATTCTCCCTGCCGGTAAATTCCGTATCAAAGCCGGAGGTGAGCTCAAGCAATGCGCTTACCCTGCCGTTTACGGTGATCTCACCGGATGTGGGGTACGAAACGCCCGTTATCAGCTTCAGCACGGTTGACTTGCCTGCGCCGTTTTTGCCGAAAAGTGCAACGGATTCGCCGCGCTCCACGGAAAAGCTCATATTATCCACGGCGGGCTTTTTCTTGTATTTAATGCGCTTGAAAAATACGCCGAGCAGTCTTTTTTTCACGCTCGGGTAAAGCTTATAGACCTTGCTGACATTCTTAAATTCAATTACTGTTTCACTCATAGCCGTTACCTCTTAAAGCACATCGGGTATCTCTTTGCGCAGCTTCTTATATGCCCAAAGCGATATGGCGGCAAGAATTATATACTCAATCACAAAATAACAAAAACGCTTAGGCTGGTCAAAAAACCATATATGATTGACAAAGCTGTTTCTGTAACCGTAACAGACAAAGGTTACGGGGTTGAGCATCATAAATGAATAGAGCAGGTCATTATCGGCAACATTCTCAATATTCCATATTATCCCCGAAAGCCAGAAAACAGCCACATTCAGCGACTTTACAAGGTTGGTGAAATCCTTGCCTATGGCAGACACCATACCCGCAAAAAGCGCCCACGAATTGAAAAAGAAGAACATCATAAGCGTATACAGCGGAAGCTGCAGCAGGTAAATTGTGGGCGGATAGCCACACACCCAGAAAACGATTATTTCCGCCGCGACGAGCACAAGGTGCACAAAAAGCTTTGAAAGATTTGTAAAGGTCGGAATTATCATTACGGGGAATTTCATTTTCGTTACGAGGTAACTGTAACGGCGCACACATTCCGTGCCGCCGGTTATGCCGTCGCTCATAAAGAACCACGGTATTACGCCGGACATAAGCCACAAAATATAAGGATATTCACCGACATCGCCGCCGCGCCTCAAGCCTATGGCTATGGCAAACCAATACACGAAAACAGTGAATACGGGCTTGATTATTGCCCACGACCAGCCGAGCGCCGCGCCGTGATATGTTTTTTTCAGATCCGCCACGGCAAGTCGGCGTATCTGTGTTTTATTTTTAAGATGCTCCGAAACATTTTCGGCAAGTATGCCGATATACGTTTCGGAAAATTTCTTTTCAGTTGACACTTAAAAAGCCTCCGTGAAACAATGAATCAATCTATTCTTTCGCCGTTTTTGTAATGAACGATGACAACGCGCTTCTGAAAATCGCAAACCACCTCATAATTTACGGTGCCGGCAAGCTCCGCAAGCTCCTCGGGGGTGATCACCGCGCCACCGTCGCTGCCGAGGACGGTAACCTCATCCCCTACCCTGACATCGGGAATATCGGTAACATCGACCATGAGCTGATCCATACAGACTCTGCCTATCACCGGAGCATAACTGCCGTTTATTATTACCCTGCCCTTATTTGACAGTGCACGGGAATAACCGTCGGCATAGCCGATGCAGACGGTTGCGATACGCGTCTGCCCTGCGGTGTGGTATGTATGACCGTAGCCGACGCCGCTGCCCTCGGGAACATTTTTAATGTGAATTACATGGCTTATTATACGCATTGCGGGGCGCAAGTCAAGCGTGCCGTCATTAACACACTCATCGGGATACATACCGTACATAACTATACCGAGGCGCACCATATTGAACTGATTATCGCATATAAGAGTGCCGGCGCTGTTGCAAAGGTGCTTTATGGGTATTTTTATGCCGCGTTTTTCCGTTTTTTCAATAAATTCCGTAAACAGTTTCGTCTGCCGTTCGGTAACGGATTTATCGGGCATATCGGCGCAGGCGTAATGGCTGAAGATGCCCTCAACATATATATTGGGCAAATCGTTTATGCGCTTGACGGTTTCCACGCTTTCGTCGTTGCAGAAAAAGCCGATACGCGACATTCCCGTATCTACGGCTATATGCACCCTTGCGATTTTTTTAAGCCTGACAGCCGCTTCGGAAAGCGCCACGGCATCGTCGTAATTGAAAATTGTCTGTGTAAGTTCGTAATTAACAAGCGTTTCATACTGATACGGCGATGTATACGAAAGAATAAGTATCGGTTTTTCGACGCCCGCCTCGCGCAGCTCCACCGCCTCGCCGAGCTCTGCTATGCCGAAATAATCGACCTCATCCTGAATATCGGCGGCAACGCCGACTGCGCCGTGGCCGTAAGCATCCGCTTTAACTATTGCGAGAGTGATTACTCCGGGTTTTATTTTATCTTTAAGCTCGCGCACATTATGCTCAATGGCATCAAGGTCTATTGCTGCATACGTGCGGTAATATTCAATCATCTTTTCTTTATTCATAAACAATTCACTTCTCGTTAAAAGATATGGATTATTTATATGATACCATATTTTTGCAAAATAAACAACCTGTAAATTTCACATAATCACTTGTTTAGTCAAAAGATTTGTGATATATTTATAAGGAATAATTATTTATGAAAGCGTGTAACAATGGGTTTTATTTTCAAAACACTTCAGATTTACATATATAATCTCGGATTGTTTACAGCCGCCTTTTTCAAGACGGTCTTCAAGGCGTTTCTGAAGCTTTTCGGTTTTATTCCCAAACTGCTTGTGCCGTATGTAAAAAAGTCATTTTCCTCTGTTTCCGTATTCTTTCGCAGAACGGTGGCATTTGTGCTTGTTGCGGCAATAATCGCAAGCATCTCTTATTACATTTTCACAACGCTCGGCAAAACTGATGCTGTTGCAATCAAACTCGGCGACGAGCCGGTTGCTTATGTTGAAACAATGAGCGAAGCGGAGCTCGCCAAGACACTTGCCTTTAACGGTGTTGCCGACGGAACGGAAAACATTATTTTCGAGGAAGCTAAAATCGCACCGTGCAATCTCAAAAATTCACGGGATGTAAGTGAACTGATTATTGAACGGCTTTCGGCTGACCGCGAAAAAGTTTGCGAAATTCACATTGACAATGACTTTCTCTGCGCGGTGGAAACCGAGGAAATCGCCCGCCGTGTTATAAACGAAAAGCTTGAAAAAGCAAAGGCGCAGTACCCGAATTCCTCCGTTTCGTTCTCGCAGAAAATTTCTTTTAATTACGCTTATTACCTCCCCTCCGACTCGCGTATATGGAGCGAGGATAAGCTCCGCCTTACGCTGAACACGCTTGAGGTGCTCACCGCAAGGCACGCCGAATGCGAGCGCTCGCTTGCCACGGTGGAATACGATACCGTTGAAATTCAGACAAACACCCTTTTCATCGGCGACTCACGCGTCAGGCGCGAGGGCACCGACGGCAAAGAATACGTTGTTGACCTCGTTACATATATAGGCGACAAAAAGGTTTTGAGCGAGAAGCTTATGAGTGTTGCGGTAACTCCGCCCGTTTCAAGGGTAATTGAGCGCGGAATGCGCGCAGGCAGCCTTTCGATGGGCTCTTACACCGTTATGCAGACAAGCGGCTATTTCTGCTGGCCCGTTGTTGACCTTTTCACCATCACATCCGAATTCGGTGAAAGAAGCCTCGGCTACCACCACGGTCTTGATATTTCCGGCGCGGGTGCCTCGGGCTCGCTTGTTGTTGCAGCAGCTTCCGGCAAGGTGGTTGAAGCGGGTTACAGCGCTAACGGCTACGGCAACTATGTTCAGATCGACCACGGCAATTATGTTGAAACGCTTTACGGACACTTGCTTGACAACTCCACTGTTGTCAGCGTGGGCGACACCGTTACAAAAGGTCAGGCAATAGGCAGAGTCGGCAACACGGGCTATTCGTTCGGCTCACATCTGCACTTTGAAGTTAGAGTATACGGCAACAGAGTTGACCCTGCGCCGTATTTGGGACTTGGTTGATATGAATATTACTGTTATTGCACCCGGCAAGCTGAAAGAGGCTTATTTGCGCGATGCGGTGGCGGAATACTCGAAAAGAATTTCCGCTTACGCGAAGCTTGATATAATAGAACTTAATCCCGTTAAGCTTTCGGATGACCCGTCCGAAACGGAAATACACGCCGCACTCACAAAGGAAGCGGAGGAAATAAAGAAAAAGATCCCCGCAAATTCCTATGTATTTTCACTGTGTGTTGAGGGTGTGCAGGAGTCGAGCGAAAAGCTTGCCGACGAGTTCAAATCCGTTACATTGGCGGGCAAAAGCAGCCTTGTATTCATTATAGGCAGCTCATACGGGCTCAGCGAAAGTGTAAAGGCGCTGAGTGACAGGCGGCTTTCGTTTTCAAAAATGACTTTTCCGCACCAGCTTATGCGCGTTATGCTGCTTGAACAGATTTACCGCGCTTTTCAGATAAACAATAACGGAAAATACCACAAATGAGGTTTTGATATGGCACTTTGCGATATGTGCGAAAATTACCGCTACGATGAGGATGCGGATGAATATTTCTGTGATATAGAGCTTGATGAGGACGAGTACCTCAGATTTTTAAGCACCTCAAACGATTCGTGCAAATACTTCCGTCCGGATGACGAATACAGAATTGTAAGAAAACAGAATTGACGGTTGGTGATATTATGAAAAAAATCATTATCGCCGGTGCGGGTCACGGCGGACTCACCGCTGGCGCGTACCTTGCAAAAAGCGGTTACGATGTTACCGTTTACGAAAAACACGAAAGAGACGAGCTCGGTCACGATTGGGAGGACAGATTCACATTTGACCTGCTTACCGAGATAACGGGCAAAAGCCTTAATGATTTCCCCGACAGCTCGTGGCGTTACAGAGGCGACTGCGTATTTGTTTCCCCCGCTAAGAGAAAACGCGTTGAGGTAAAATACACCGACGAAACACGTCAGAAAATAATGTGGCGCAAGCCGCTTATAAATATGCTGCTTGAGAACGCCG
The DNA here is from genome assembly GCA_045617785.1 of Acutalibacteraceae bacterium. Lineage (GTDB taxonomy): Bacteria > Bacillota > Clostridia > Oscillospirales > Acutalibacteraceae > DTU089. The sequence continues at coordinate 117,985 of JAZLJH010000013.1, read as the reverse complement.
AAAACGCGGGCGTGAAATTCGAATTCGGCACCGAAATCACAAAACCGATAATCGCGGGCAGCACCGTTAAGGGATTGGAAACCTCCGCCGGTGCGGTTTACGGCGACCTTATAATAGATGCCGCGGGTGCATTCTCACCCGTTCGTTCAAATCTGCCTGAAAGCTTCGGAATTGAGCTTATGCCGAAGCACGGCGACCTGTTCTATGCTTACAGAGCATATTTTAACAGAGATGAAACATACGACATTCCTGCCGAACCCTTTGAGGTTTATATGTACCACGAGGGTGAAAAGGGCCTTTCATGGTTCTGCACCAACGAAAAGACCTGCGATGTGCTTATAGGAAGAATCGACAAACTGACCGATGAAAAAGTAAAAGAGCAGCTTGCGATTTTCAAAAAAGACCATCCGTGGCTCGGCGATGAGATAATTAACGGCGGCAATTACGGTATTATACCCGTTCGCCGTCCCCTCACGCTTATGGTGGCGGACGGTTACGCCGCGCTCGGAGACAGCGCATTTATGACAATGCCGATGAACGGTATGGGTATTGACCTTTCGCTGTATGCGGGCAAGCTGCTTGCCAAAACGGTGATAAAATCCGGCGGTGATATGTCAAGGAAAGCTCTTTGGCAATACAACGCCGCATTTCACAGGCTTTACGGCGGCGACGCTTCCAAAAACGAGGGACTCAAAAACGCCATTCTGTCGCTCCCCTCATCGGGCGTGGATTTTCTGTTCGAGAGCGAGGTAATTCAATCCGGCGACCTTGCGGGCGCAGGCAGGAACACAAAGCTCTCGGCTCTGCTCGGCAAGTTTGTAAGAGGAATGAAGCAGCCCCCGTCATTCATTACACTGCTCGGCGGGCTTATTAAAGGCGGCAAGGCTTCAAAGCTTTATAAAAGTACTCCGCAGGAATTTGTCGAAAGCACTGTAAAGGCGTGGAGCGATAAGATAGCGACACTTGATATAAAGTTATAAAAAACACGGTGTATAAAAGCTTGCTTTTATACACCGTAATTTTGTTTTTACAACCGTTTCAATCTACCGGTTTTAGCTTTTTTTATTGTAATTCCATAGAAAATGAATGACAGAACAGTCGCCAGGAGCCAGCCGACCGGCCACGATGCCCATATACCCTTGAAGCCGAATTTCGGGGAAAGTATAAATGCAAGAACAACTCTGAGAATTAAATCCGCGAGTGTTGCGGTCATAAAGAAATTCATATTGCCTGCACCGCGCAAAATACCGTCTGCAACGATTTTAATTGAAATAAAGGCATAAAACGGGGCAACTATTCTCAAAAAGCTCGCACCTGCTTCAACGGCAAGTCCGCCTGCTGCGTTTTCAATAAACACACCGATAAGCTGTTTTGCAAACGCAAAATACACCACGCCGAACGCTATGCCGATAACCGCACCGAGAAGCACGCCGCATTTGTAGCCGCCGCTGATTCTTTCGGTTTTGCCGGCGCCTATATTCTGCGCGGTGAAGCTCGAAACGCCGTTGCCGACGGTACAAAGCGAGGTTATGGTAAAAGTATTAAGCTTTATTGCCGCTGAAAAGCCCGCTATTACCGACGAGCCAAAGCTGTTTATGAGGCTTTGAACGAATATATTACCGACGGAAACAAAGCTCTGCTGCAGGACACTCGGCACGGATATTTTGGAAATCTTTGAAAGCATAGCGGCACTGAAAAGCGGTGCTTTGCCATCCTGCGGCAAACGCCGCAAATGATGCAGCAGCGTAAGCATTGAAAGTATGCCCGCAATACCCTGCGCTATAAACGTCGCCCACGCCACACCTGCAACGCCCATACTGAAAAACACGACAAATATGTAGTCGAGTATCACATTGAACACCGAAGAAAAAATAAGGAAATACAACGATGTTTTTGAATCGCCCATAGCATTGAAAATGGCGTTTGAAACATTGTAGATAAAAAGGAATGCAAAGCCGCCGAGGTATATTTTCAGGTAAAGCGCGGAATCGGCAAATATATTTTCGGGTGTTTCTATTGCCTGCATAATAAACGGCGTGAACACTATACCGAGCACCGTAAGAATTACCGCAAGCACGGTAAAAGAGAGCAGCGAAGTGGATGTTGCGGTCTTTACCCTTTTATATTCACGGGCGCCGAAAAACTGCGAAATAACAACGCCGCAGCCGATATTGCACCCGAACGCAACGGCGTTGAAAATATTTGTTACCGGGAATGAAGCACCGACCGCCGCAAGAGCCTCCTCGCCCACAAATCTGCCGGCAATTAAACTGTCGGCAATACTGTAAAGCTGCTGAAATACAACACTTATGAATAGCGGTGCCGTAAATCGCGGCAGAACGGTGCTGATTTTACCGTTTGTTAAATCTGTCATCAAATCACCTTTGACAGAATTATACGCCGAAAAACGCGTTTTGTAAAGCAAAAAAGAAAGCCCCGATAAATATCGGGGCGGCAAGTATATTTAAGTTAAATTAAATTATTCCTGCTCTTTTCTTTTGTTGAAGCAATCCGTGCAATAAACGGGTCTGTCCTCACGGGGCTTGAAGGGAACTTCGCACTCTGCGCCGCAATCTGCGCAAACTGCTTTGAACTTTTCACGCTCGCCTCTGATAGCCTGTTTACGGGCATCGCGGCATGCTTTGCAGCGCTGGGGCTCATTTACAAAGCCTTTTTCTGCGTAAAATTCCTGCTCGCCGGCTGTGAAAACGAATTCATTGCCGCACTCTTTGCAGATGAGAGTTTTGTCTTCGTACATGTTTGTAACCTCGCTTGATAAATGATGTTGCCCTCTAACGGAATTGCACCGCCACCTTTGGCGAAGGTTTCGGAGAAATTCCGCAACCTATAATCAACGCTCTGCTTTTAAGCTAAGAGGACATATATGCAAAGACTTTTCAGTCTAATGCGCTTTTTAATTTTTTGCGGGCACGCTGCAAAGCATTGTTTACAGCCTTTTCGCTTATGCCGAGCTTTGTGCCTATTTCTTTATAGGACATTCCGCTTGTGTGGCAGAAAACCACCGACTTTTCAAGGGCGGAAAGCTCAATATCGCAGGCACCGAGCACATTAGCAAGCTTCTCGGAAATGAGCACTCTTTCAAGAGGATCGCCGCCCGAATCGGAGGCAGATAGCACCTCATTCTCGGGATCGACGGGATACTCCTGCATGACACTGCCGGCGGCATCGCGGGCGCTGTTCTTCATACATTTAAGCGCGAACACCCTGAACGGCACGCATTTTGTTTCGTCGTATGCTTTGACGGCATTAAGAAAGCCGAACATACTCTCCTGGACTATATCGTCCCTATCGAGGTAACCGACACCGCTGCGCTTTATACCGAAAAAGCGGGAAGCGAGCTCGTCCATAGCGAGTTCGTTGCCGGAGCGTGCAAGCAAAACAAGCTGCTCATCAGTTTTTGAAATAAGACCGAATATAGACAAGGCACACCACTCCGCATACTACTAACATTTTGATAATACAACACAACCGACAATTTGTCAAATATTTTTTTCGTCATCTGTATTTTTTTGTTAAAAATGTCGAAAACAAAGCAGGATTATAGTGATATATAAACATATAATGCGCGAAAAAAGGACTGTAAAAGTAAATTAGTTTACAGTCCCGGTTTCAGATTCGACATTATATTCAGCCTTGTACCATTTACTGCCGAGTTTATGGCAGTAAAAATTGCGGTAAACGCTTTCATACTCCCCTTTTTCGCCTTTGGCGTGCAGCCTGAAAGCGACGCTTGCGGCTTCCTTGGGCAGCTTCGTATAACCGCAGTATTCGGAAAGATACTCACAGTATTCGTCAAGCTCTTCGGCAGTTAAATAATCGATACTGTCAATTACATAGGTAAGCTTATAATCCTCACCGCACTGCGAAGTGTAAAATTCATCGCTCTTTTCAAGCGGCGCTATCAACTCTTCAAATGTACGCTCATCGTCATAATAAGCGTTATCTTTTTTATACGCTTTATATGTATCGTCATACAAAGCGTAATACTTTTCGGCATCGTTCTTACTGACTGCCGCAGTCATTTTTTTAATTACGCTTTCGGGCTTTGACGATGTGAGCGAAGCGGTAACCGCGGCGGCAACTACAATTACCGCTGCCACGGCAACAGCTGCCGCAACTCTCATTTTAACCGTAAGTGCGGTGTGTTTGCGCTCTTTTTTCACAAAGCGCGAGGGCGCGGGCTTTTTCGGCTGCTCAAGCGCGGCGCCGCAATAAGCGCAGGTTTTGAAATTGTCGGGACTCTGCTTATGGCAGTTGTCGCAATACACATTTATCCCCCACAAAAACGGGGCTGTAAAAACCGAATTTTTACAACCCCATTTGATTATTGATTTAACAGAATACCGTCTTATTCCTCAGCAGGAGCTTCGGCAGCTACTTCAACGGGAGCGGCTTCCTCAACGGGAGCGGCTTCCTCAACGGGAGCGGCTTCCTCAACGGGAGCGGCTTCCTCAACGGGAGCGGCTTCCTCAACGGGAGCGGCTTCCTCAACGGGAGCTTCCTCAACGGGAGCTTCCTCAACGGGAGCTTCCTCAACGGGAGCTTCCTCAGGAAGAAGAGCGCGGATTGAAAGGCTGACTTTCTTCTTTTCGAAGTCGATGTCGGTAATCTTAACGGTAACCTTTTCACCGATTTTGAGAACATCGGCGGGTTTCTCGATGCGTTTGTTGGCGATCTGAGAAATATGGATAAGGCCGTCAACACCGGGGATGATGTGAGCAAATGCACCGAATGTGGTGAAGTTTGCGATTTCGACCTCAACCTCAGAGCCTACTTCGTAATTCTTCTTAAAGATCTCCCACGGGCAATCCTCATCTTTTCTGTAGCCGAGAGAAATTTTCTTTGCTTCGGGATCAAGAGCCTTGATGAAGACTTCGATTTCGTCGCCCTCTTTGACTACTTCTGACGGATGCTTGATGCGCTTCCAGGAGAGCTCGGAAATATGTACCATACCGTCAACGCCGCCGATATCAACGAATGCGCCGAAATTGGTGATGGACTTAACTACGCCCTGCTTAACATCGCCGACCTGAGCTTCTTCCCAGAATTTGGAAGCGGCGGCTTTGCGTGCCTCTTTATAAACTGCGCGAACGGAGCCGACAGCTCTTCTTCTCTGCTTATTGACCTCAATGATTTTGAACTGAACGGTCTGCTTGAGAAGCGACTCGAGTTCGTCATTGCGATTCATTTTAGCGAGAGATGCGGGGATGAATACGCGTGCGCCGTTGGAAACAACGATGATACCGCCGTGAACTACACCGGTAACAATGCCTTCAAGAACGGTGTCGGTGCCTTCAGCGGCAACTACACTGTCCCAAGCGGCAACAGCATCGTATTTCTTTTTGGAAAGCATGATAACGCCTTCCTGGTCGTTGGTTTTCATGATTATGAGGTCAAGTTTGTCGCCGGGTTTGAGTTCGGACTTAGGATCAGCGTTAGGATCATCGCTGTATTCATCATAAGAAACGTAGCCTGTCTGCTTCCTGCCGATATCGACCTGTATCTCTGTGGGGGTAACGCTTAAAACAGTACCTACGACCTTCTGGTCGTTGTTCATGCTGTTGAGCGATTCCTCTAAAAGAGCGGCAAAATCTTCGCCTGCTGATACAGAGTCCAGCACTTTCTCCTCCTCAATCATTTTGTTGTCATTGACAAGTTCTGACATGGTTTGAAGTACCTCCTTTATTATACCGGCGGGAGTAGATGCACCCGCAGTAACACCGATTGAGCTGAAGCTGCAAAACGGGATATTCTTTAATTCTTCTGCAGTTTCAACAAGGAAAGACTGACAGTTCTGCGAACACACATCAAAGAGCTTTTGAGTGTTTGAGCTGTGACGCCCGCCCACTATTACCATGGCGTCGTTTGACTGTGAAAGCTCGGCAGCCTCTTTTTGCCTTTCTTCGGTTGCACTGCATATTGTATCAAATAATTTCGCATTTGAAAAGAGGTTTTTTACTTTTTTCTCACATTTTTTCCATTCTTTTATGCTAAAAGTCGTCTGTGAAACGAAAATGACCTCTTTTTCAAGTAAATCGGGGCGTTCTGCCGCAAGTTTTTCAACAGCCTCGGCATTTTCAACCACAAAGCTTTCGCCGCCGGCATAACTTTTTATGCCCATAACCTCGGGGTGAAACGGATCGCCCGTGATAACGGTAACGGTGTTTTCGCCGTTATGTTCGAGAACGGTTTTATGTATTTTTTTAACGAACGGGCAAGCGGCATCAATATACTCGCAGCCCGTATTTTCGACCTCGCCGAGTACCTCGCGCGTAACGCCGTGCGTACGCAGCACAAGCACCGCCCCCGACTCCACCTCGGCGGGACTTTCGACCTCTTTCACGCCGCGTGCTTTAAGGCTTTCGGTGAACTGTTTATTGTGGATAATGGGCCCGAGTGTTGCAACCTTTTTGCCGTCTGCCAAGAGCTTTTCGATTATTTCGACGGCCCTGTTCACGCCGAAGCAGAAGCCCGCGGTTTCGGCAAGTGTGATATCCGCCATTAAAGCCTCTCCTTTACGGTGGTGAGAACGAGATTTATCGCATCCTCAAGACCGACATTCGTAGTATCAACGAAAACTGCATCCTCCGCCTGCTTTAACGGTGCGATTTCGCGGTGCGAGTCCTGATAGTCGCGCTGTCTGATTTCCTCTAAAAGCGCGTTAAAATCAACGCTCTGCCCTTTTTCCGCAAGCTCCTTGAAGCGCCGCTCGGCGCGTGCTTCTGCGGATGCGGTAAGGAAGATTTTTATTTTCGCGTCGGGCAGAACGACAGTACCGATATCCCTGCCGTCCATAATGCAGTTATTTTCTTTGGCGATATTGCGCTGCAAATCGAAAAGGAACGCTCTGACTTCTGGAATAGCGGAAACATTTGATGCAGCCATTGACACCTCATTCTGACGAATGGCGGCGGAAACATCCTCTTCGCCGAGGAAAACGCGCTGCTCGCCGTTTACAAAGCGAAGGGAAACCTTAATATTTTCAAGCGTCGGCACTACATCGGCGGCGCTTTTGGTATCAAGCCCCAGACGCAGAGCGTTGAGCCCTACGGTACGATAAAGCGCGCCCGTATCCACATATATAAACCCAAGCTGCTTTGAAACGCTTTTTGCTATTGTGCTTTTGCCTGCGCCGGCAGGCCCGTCGATCGCGATATTGACAATACTCATATTTTATTCCCCCACACTCATACCGGCAAGGTGACCGGTTGAAAATGCTATCTGCAGATTGAAGCCGCCCGTATAGGCATCAACATCAATGATCTCACCTGCGAAGTACAGACCGTCAACGAGCTTGCTTTTCATAGTTTTAGGCTCAATTTCGTTTACGCTGATGCCGCCGGAGGTAATGACCGCCTCTTCAATGGGGCAGAAATCCTTAACCGTAAGACGAATATCCTTAAGTAAATCCACAAGCTCCGCGCGCATTTCCTTGGTGACCTGATTGGATTTGAGATTGCCGTTAAGTCCGGAAAGCTTGACGATTATCGGTATCATTTTACGCGGAAGCATAAGCGAAAGCGTATTATAAAGATTTTTATTTGAACATTCAAGCAAATCGCGCTGAAGGCGTTTATCAAGCTGCTCATAGGTAAGAGCCGGCTTGAAATCTATATGTATAACATATCTGCCGCGCTCCATTTCGCGCATATGCGACGAAGCGGAAAGTATCATAGGTCCCGAAACGCCGAAATGCGTGAAAAGCATTTCACCGAAATCCTTATAAATATCACGGTAGGTTTTGGTATCCTCAACGCGAATCTCGACATTACGCAGTGAAAGTCCCTGCGCCTCGGTACACCAGCCCTCGCAGCATTCAAGCGGAACGAGAGACGGTTTAAGCGGTGTAATCGTATGCCCTGCGGATTCTGCAAGCTTATAGCCGTCGCCCGTGGAGCCGGTTGCCGGGTATGACATACCGCCGGTGGCGATAAGCACATTATCGGCAAAGTATTTTCTGCCGTCCTCGGTAATACAGCCTTTTACGGCGCCGTTTTCGATTATAAGTTCCGTCGCCCTGCCCTGCTGACGCTTTACGCCGTTACGGGTAATGTATCTGTTAAGAGCATCGACAATATCGAGAGCCTTGTCCGACACGGGAAAAACGCGGTTGCCGCGCTCGATTTTAAGCGGCACGCCCTCACCCTCGAAAAAGTCGATTGTGTCGTCGGTTGTCCAGCGGGAAAATGCGCTGTATAAAAATCTGCCGTTTACGGGAACATTGGCAATAAGCTCATTAAGAAGCGGACAGTTATTTGTGACATTGCACCTGCCCTTGCCGGTGATACCCACCTTGCGGGCAAGCTTGTCGTTGCGTTCAAGCAATGTAACGCTCAAACCGCGCTGTGCGGCGGTACCTGCCGCCATAAGTCCTGCGGCGCCGCCGCCGATTACGAGTAAATCCATATTACACTCCGTTTTCACGAATTTTTGATTACAACCAATTTATCGGTCATTTCCCTGCCGCAGACCTCCGGCACGGGAAGCGCAAGCGCAAATAAATCACGCGCGGAACATTCAAGACCGAACACTTTTTCGGCATCGGCGCCGAGAGCATTCACCTGACTGCTTTTTGTAACTATCGGCAAAGAGGCTTTGCCCTTTGCCTCGCGCAGAAGGTTTTCGCCGTTTTCATTGAAGCCGAGCACGCGCACACAGGTAGGTGCGATATTCGACACGGCTTTATCTATGCCGAGAAACGCACACAGAAGTATTCTTCTTAACCTTGAATGAGTATAACGCTTTGTTTTGACTTTTTCAAGCACTTCGTCAACACTTCGCGCTTCGCGCACAGCGGAATATATGCGGTGTTCAAGCCCCTCGGTAACATCGGGAAGCTTCTTAAAGTCACCAACGCTCATAGTGCGAAGCTTTGCAAGCATTGCCGTGTCGAGTTTTTTCATATCGGCAGGCGCTCTGTTAAGAGAGTATTCGGTATTGTATACAACCGCACAACATTCGGGAACAAAGCTTGCGGCTTGTGCGGGTGCCATTGTGCGAAGAAGCGAAGCGGAACAGATACCGTTTTCGATTTCGGCACCGTCGTGCGATGCACCGGTGCGCTTTACGGCAAGCACACCACAGGACGATTCAAGCATGTTCAGTGCCTTGATATACTCAACGCCGAGTATATCGTTCGGCGAGCGCAGAACGGCGGCAAAATCCTCGCCGTAAATATCGGCAAGCGCTTTCTGCCGCGCAGTCGGGAACGAAAGCCCCTCGGACAATCTGTTTTCAAGCGTTGCGGAAAATTCATCGGAGGTGATGATTTCTGCGACCTTTTTAAGAAGCCCGGCATCGCCGCACTCGGAGCCGAAAGCAACCGTATCAATAACGCCCAATGCGTTAAGCGTGCTTATGCCGCCGAACGCGAATTTTTCGGCACTTGCGAGCGCACAGTTCACGGGCAGCGAAAGCACTAAATCCACGCCGCAGGAAATTGCCGCTTTTACTCTTGCGTTTACATCAAAGAACGCGCATTCGCCGCGCTGGACGAAGCTTTCACTCATAACGGCGGTAACGGTGGAAACGCCGTCGGATTTTAATGTATCAATCAAATACTTATGACCGTTGTGAAAAGGGTTAAACTCGGCAACAACTCCGTAATTCACCGTTGCACCACCTTAATTTTATACTTGAAAAAAGCGAAACATATTGGTATAATACTTTCTTGTAGATATTTTACATAATAACAATGTATTTTATTTTCTATTTGAGAATTAAAACAATTTTTCGGAGGTTTTATTATGAAAATTCTCGTTATCAACTGCGGAAGCTCATCACTCAAATACCAGTTATTTGATATGAACGGCGAAAAATGCCTTGCAAAAGGTCTTTGCGAAGCTATCGGCACCGAAACTTCGCACACCAAAGGCTCGACCTTTGACGGCAGAAAGTTCGACAAGTATGTTGACATTCCCGACCACAAGGTTGCTTTCAACATTGTTAAGGATGCGCTTACCGCAGGCGACTGCAAGGTAATAGACGATATCAAGGAAATCGATGCGGTAGGTCACCGTGTGGTTCAGGGCGGCGACCTGTTCACCGAGAGCGTAATTGTAGACGACAGTGTGCTTGAGGGTATCCGTTCGCTCATTCCGCTCGCACCCCTACACAACCCCGCACACTGCGTAGGTATTGAAGAAAGCCGCGCACTTTTAGGCGACGGCGTGCCGCAGGTAGCGGTATTCGACAACGCTTTCCACAGCACAATGCCCGAAACCTCTTACCTTTTCGCGCTCCCCTACAAGTATTATGAGGAAGATCATGTACGCCGCTACGGCGCACACGGCACATCGCACCGTTTTGTAAGCGCGAGAGCCGCAGAGCTTATGGGTAAGGATATAAAGGATATTAAAATAGTTACCTGCCACATCGGCAACGGCGCTTCCGTTACGGCGGTTCAGGGCGGCAAGGTGCTTGACACGAGCATGGGCCTCACTCCCCTTGACGGCTTTATGATGGGCACACGCTGCGGCGCGGTAGATCCCTCGGCAATCACCTATATTATGGATAAGCACAACATCTCCCCCAAAGAGATGGATAAGATTATGAACAAGGAAAGCGGCGTTTTCGGTATTTCGGGCGTTGCATCGGATGACCGCGAGGTCAAGAAAGCCGCAGTTGAAGGCAACCACAGAGCAAAGCTCGCAAGAGATATGCAGTGGTACCAGATACGCAAATGCGTGGGCAGCTTTATTGCCGCTATGGACGGCGTTGACTGCATAGTGTTCACCGCCGGCATTGGCGAAAACTGCACAGACCTGCGCGAAGATATTTGCAAAAACCTTTCATTCTTCGGCGTTAAGATAGATGCCGCACTCAATGACACCATCCACGGCGACGAGGCTGAAATTTCAACACCCGACAGCAAGGTCAAGGTTTATGTTATACCGACAAACGAGGAGCTTGCCATAGCAAGAGATACCATGGCGCTTGCGCTTCGCTTAATGAATAACGAATAATTTCGGGGCGCAAAGCGCCGATTATTCAAGTTTTCAGTTTTCAGATTTCAGATTTCAGAAGCGCGGTTCGTATGAGCCGCGCTGTTTTGTTTTTGATTGCGGAAATTCGGAGTAAATGTTTTCGGTTTTGGATGCAAAAATTCGGAGGAACTTGTAGGGGGCGCATAGTATGCGCCCCGGTTTGCCCGCCGCGGTGTTTGAAGCGCGTATGCGCGAGAATGCACGCGGAGGGCAAAAGTTATAATCCAATAATTTTGTAGGGCGCGGCCCCCCGGCCCGGCCGTTTGCCCGCAGGGCAAAATGAAAACCGCGTTGATTTGGTGTAATCAACGCAGTTTTTATAATATATGTTGTCTTCATTTGTCAATCGCTCGGGCACACAAGGTGCCGCTCCGCGATTGACCCGGGTGGCACGGGTGCCACCCGTACGATTCGTTCTATTTTTTCGTTATCAAAACCGTGGGGCAAAATATAAACAGCGCGGTTTGTGAAAAGCCGCGCTGTTTTTTGAAAATTTTGAAAACTGAAAGCTGAAAACCGAAAACTTTATTTCGTTACACCGTTAAGTATTGTTTTAAGCTCATCAACGCCCGTACCCTTTTCGGAGGAAAACGGGATAATTGCAAGTTCTGCGCCGAACTCGGAAAGCTCATCGCGCAATTCCGCTTGGCGCGCCGCGAACTCGGTTTTATTGAGTTTGTCGCATTTGGTTGCGGCAACAATGAAATTCATTCCGCTGTCTTTAAGAAAGCGCAGCATTATGTAGTCATCTTCACTCGGTTTGTGGCGCATATCCACAAGCTGCACTACAAGCTTAATATTGCGCTCATCGGCAAAATAGCCCTCCATCATTTCTGCCCAGCGGCGTTTTTCGCCCTTGGCGACCTTGGCGTAGCCGTAGCCGGGTAAATCGACTATGCGCACATTATCGCACCGAAAAAAGTTTATGGTGATGGTTTTACCGGGCACGGATGAAACGCGCGCAAGATTTTTGCGGTTAAAAAGCTTATTGAGCATGGAGGATTTGCCTACATTTGAGCGACCGGCAAAGACGATTTCCGGAATATCGGATTTCGGTATCTGTTTAAGCGTGCCGAATGCCGCCTCGAACTCAACTTTTGTGTAATTCATTTCAGACCTCCGTGCAGTAAATACCCTTGGAAGTGTCGGATACGGTATTCTTTTTAACACCGCCGTTTTTACCGGCAGGCACTTCTGCTTTTAAGGGCTTTGCGCTGTGCACAAGCGCAGTTGAAAGCACCTCATCAAGACTTGTAACGGGTATAAACTCGATATGCTTCTTTACGGAATCGTTGATTTTTTCAATATCCGGTGTATTATCCTCGGGGATGATCACGGTTTTCATACCGTTTTTGAATGCGGCGGTGGCTTTTTCGCGCAAGCCGCCTATTGGCAGAACTCTGCCGCGCAGCGAGATTTCACCCGTCATGGCGACACTGCCCTTAACCGGTATGCCGCTCAATGCGGAAACGAGCGCGGTGGTAATGGTGACACCTGCCGACGGTCCGTCTTTGGGGACTGCGCCCTCGGGAACGTGGATATGTATATCTTTATTTTTATAAAACTCGGGGTCTATGCCATAAAGCGAGGCGCGGCTTCTTATGTAGCTGACCGCAGCCTTTGCAGACTCCTTCATAACATCGCCGAGCGAGCCGGTAAGTTCGAGATTTCCCTTACCTTCAAGCACCGCGACCTCGATCTGCATCATAGTACCGCCGACAGCGGTCCACGCAAGACCGTTGGCGGTACCGACCATATTATTAAAATCGAATTCTTTGTTTTTATATTTAGGCGTACCGAGAAGCTCCGGCAGCACGGCGGGAGTTATTTTGAAGGTATCGCCGCTGCCCTCCGCGATTTTCACGGCAACCTTACGGATAACCTTGGCAATTACCCTTTCAAGATTCCTGACACCCGCCTCGCGTGTATACGAGGAAATGAGCTCGCGCACGGCGGCATCGGTGAATTTCAGCGTTTTTGCGGTCAAGCCGTGATTTTTGAGCTGACGCGGTATGAGATGCTTTTTCGCTATTGCGAGCTTATCCTCCGCCGTGTAGCTGTAAAGCTCGATTATTTCCATTCTGTCGAACAACGGTGAGGGAATCGCCTCGGCATCGTTTGCCGTTGTAACGAAAAGCACCTTGCTCAAATCGAACGGAACATCAATGTAATGGTCGCAGAAGGTGTTGTTTTGCTCGCCGTCAAGCACCTCTAAAAGCGCGGATGACGGGTCGCCCTTATAGTCGCCGCCGAGCTTGTCGATTTCATCGAGAAGAATAAGCGGATTTGCCGTTTCAGCCTGCTCTATGGCGGTGATGATTCTACCGGGCATTGAACCTATGTAAGTGCGCCTGTGCCCTCTTATTTCGGCTTCATCGTGAACGCCGCCGAGCGACACGCGCACATATTTCCTGCCGAGAGCCTCGGCAAGTGAACGCGCTATTGAGGTTTTGCCTACGCCGGGAGGACCGACAAGGCAGAGTATCTGCGCATTGGCTTCGGGCGCAAGGCGTTTAACGGCTATGAGTTCAAGTATTCTTTCCTTGACCTCTTCAAGACCGTAATGGTCTTTTTCAAGAATTTTTCTTGCGGCGGCTACATCGAGAGAATCCTCGGTATAAACGCCCCACGGCAGTGACAGCACACGCTCAAGGTATGTTCTTGAAACGGTCGCTTCGGGGCTGCCCGGTGCGGTTTTAGCGAGCCTGTCACATTCTTCATTAAGTCGCTTTTTGGATTTTTCATCAATGGGAAGCTCGGAAATTCTGTCCTTGAATTTATAGCTTTCGGCAAGCAGAGATTCCTCCTCGCCGAGTTCGCCGGAAATGACTTTTATCTGTTCGCGCAGGTAATATTCGCGCTGGCTCGTATCCATACGGTCCTGCACTTTTTCCTGAATGCCCATTTCAAGGGTAAGCAAATCGGTTTCGCGGTCAAGTATGCCGCACAAAAGCTCTGCACGGCGCACAACATCAAGCTCCGCGAGCAAAGCCTGCTTGTCATCGGGCTGAAAATCACATTCGCCTGCTATAAGGTCGGTAAGCGCATTGAGCCTTTCCTCGCCGTAAACCCGCGTGATAAGCGAATGGTCGATATTCTGCTGAACCTCGGTATATTTTTCAAAATAGTTCTTTACGCACCGTTTGAGAGAAATCATATAGTCGGTTATTCTATCCGGCATCTTTTCAAAAATTTCTTCGGTATAGGCGCGAAGCGACTGCTTTTCGCGTATTATTTCGGTATAGCGGGCGCGGTAAAGTCCCTCGACAACAACATGGATATTGTTGGAATGGGGAATATTGAGCACCTGCTTGATTTCGCAGACACAACCGACGGTATAAAGATCCTCGAATTTGGGGTCTTCGATGTTTATATCCTTCTGCATAAGCAAAAGGATACGCTTGCTGTCGGTACCGAGAGCGTTGCGTATTGAAAGCATGGATTTACTGCGGGCGACCTCAAAGCCGAGTGTCATGCCCGGAAAGAACACAACGCCCCGCATAGCAAGCACGGGAAGCGCCGTATTGAGTGTGTTTCTGATTTCGTTCATAGGTATTACCTTTCAAATCAGCGTGACGCGTTAAAAAACGAGTCACGCCTTGATTGAAGTATTCTGTTAAGCGGTTTCCTCCGCACCCTTGGGCTTTTTAACGAGTACGGGCTCGCCTTTTCCGTCTACAACATCGGCAGTAACCTTTACCACCTCAACGGTCGGGTCGGACGGCACGGTGTACATTATGGGAATGAGAGTATCCTCCATAATTGCGCGAAGTCCGCGGGCGCCCGTCTCCTTTTCTATGGTAAGCTCTGCAACACGCCTTACGGCTTCATCGGTGAAATCAAGCTCGACCTTATCCATTTTGAAAAGGCTCTTGTACTGTTTGAGAAGCGCATTCTTGGGTTGAGTTATGATATTGACAAGTGCATCAACATCAAGATTTTCAAGCGATGTGATTACCGGAATACGACCGACAAGCTCGGGAATAAGTCCGAATTTCACAAGATCCTGCGGAACGGCTTTAGCAAAAAGATCCATTGATTTAAGCTCGGTTTTGGAGTGTATCTCCGCGCCGAAGCCGAGAATGGATTTGCCGAGCCTTTCTTCGATTATCTTTTCAAGCCCCGCGAAGGCACCGCCGCAGATAAAGAGTATCTTTGATGTATCCATCTGTATAAACTCCTGCTGGGGATGCTTTCTGCCGCCCTGCGGAGGAACATTGGAAACGGTGCCCTCGATTATTTTAAGAAGCGCCTGCTGAACACCCTCGCCGCTGACATCGCGGGTAATGGAGGTATTTTCTGATTTACGGGCGATTTTGTCGATTTCATCGATATAGATTATGCCGCGTTCGGCACGTTCCATATCGTAATCGGCAGCCTGAATGAGCCTGAGAAGGATATTTTCAACATCCTCACCAACATAGCCTGCCTCGGTAAGAGTGGTGGCATCGGCTATGGCAAACGGCACTTCAAGTATGCTTGCAAGAGTTGATGCAAGCAGAGTTTTGCCGACACCCGTGGGACCGAGCAGAAGCACGTTGCTTTTGCCGATTTCAACATTATCGGGCGACTTCATATATATTCTTTTATAGTGGTTGTAGACCGCAACGCTGAGCACTTTTTTGGCGTTCTCCTGCCCTATTACGTACTCATCGAGAGTTTCTTTGATTTCCTGCGGTTTGGGTAATTTGTAAGCGGGCTTCTGCGGTACCGTCTTTTTGGCGGCAGGCGTACCCTCCACTATATCCATACAAAGATCAACGCATTCATTGCAGATGTAAACACCGGGACCGGAAATCAGTTTTTCGACCTGATCCTGCGTTTTGCCGCAAAATGAACAGCGGATCTTTTTTTCTCTGTCATCATCCCTTGCCAATGTGCTACCTCCGTGGAATTATCGTTTTTCTATGACTTTGTCGGCGATGCCGTACTCAACAGCCTGCTCTGCGGTGAGCCAATTGTCGCGGTCGGTATCGGCATAAATTTCTTCAACGGTTTTGCCGGTGTTGGCGGCAAGAATTTTGTTAAGACGCTCTTTGGTCTGCAGAATATGTCTGGCGGTAATTTCAATTTCGGTCGCCTGACCCTGAGCGCCGCCGAGCGGCTGATGAATCATAACCTCGGCATTGGGGAGAATGTAGCGTTTGCCCTTTGCACCGGCGGAGAAAAGGAACGCACCCATTGATGCCGCCATACCCATGCAGATTGTGGAAACATCGCACTTTATATACTGCATTGTATCGTATATGGCAAGACCTGCGCTGACGCTGCCGCCGGGGCTGTTGATGTAAAAGCTGATATCCTTTTCGGGATCCTGACCTTCAAGGTAAAGAAGCTGCGCGATGATAACGCTTGCGGAAGCATCGGTAACCTCTTCCGAAAGAACGATGATTCTGTCTTCAAGTAATCTTGAATAAATATCGAAGGAGCGTTCCCCTCTGTTTGTCTGTTCGATAACATAAGGTACGAGTGGCATAAATAAGCCTCCTTTATAAATATGGGCAGAGCCCTCAAATGATTATTGGAACGTATCGGCGGATTATTCGCCGATATTAAAAAAGACGGAAACCGCCGCAGGCATAACTGACTGTGGCGGTGATGACCTTATTATTCGGCAGCTTCGTCTTTCTTCTTGGCGGGAGCTTTCTTTGCTGCCGGCTTCTTGGCGGGCTTTTCTTCGTCCGCTTTATCCTCAGCCTTTTTCTTGGCGGGAGCTTTCTTTGCGGGCTTTTCGGCATCGTCGGCTTCTGCTTTCTTGGCTGCCTTTTTGGCACCTGCCTTAGCATTTTCCTTAACGAAATCCATAGCCTTGCGGCAAGCAAGATCAGCCTTTACATCATCGGCATCGATATGCTTCTTGATTTCTTCAACGGTCATACCGTAAGCGTCTGCATAGCTCTTGATTTCGGCATC
Organism: Acutalibacteraceae bacterium; assembly: GCA_045617785.1. Taxonomy (GTDB): domain Bacteria; phylum Bacillota; class Clostridia; order Oscillospirales; family Acutalibacteraceae; genus DTU089. The sequence continues at coordinate 101,066 of JAZLJH010000013.1, read as the reverse complement.
GGCATCCTCGTCGGATATTTCGATTTTTTCAAGCTTTGCGACTGTTTCAAGTGCAAGGCGAAGCTTAACCTGCTTGAGAGCGCCTTCCTTGTAGCTTTCGCGGATAGCAGCTTCATCCATACCGGTGTACTGAAGGTACATATCCATGCTCAGACCCTGAGACTGAAGTCTGTATGCGAACTCGTTGATTTCGCTGTCAACTTCCTTATCGACCATAACCTGAGGAATCTCGGCAACAACATTATCCACGAGAGCATCCATAACGCCGTTTTCAAACTCGCGTTCTGCGGAGGCTTCTTTTCTTGCCTTTATTTCTTCCTCAACGTGCTTTTCGTAATCGGCTACGGTGTCGAACTCGCTGACATCCTTAACAAATTCGTCATCATAAGCGGGAAGCTCTTTTTTGGAGATCTTATTGAGCTTTACTTTGAATACCGCGGCTTTGCCTGCAAGCTCTTCTGCGCCGTATTCCTCGGGGAATGTAACGTTGACATCGAATTCATCGTCAACCTTATGACCGATGACCTGATCCTCAAAGCCGGGAATGAAGCTGCCTGAGCCGAGCTCAAGGTCATAGCCCTCGCCCTTGCCGCCGTCGAAAGCAACATCATCTACGAAGCCTTCGAAGTCGATATTGGCGGTGTCGCCTTTTTTGGCGGCTTTGCCTTCAACTGCAACGAGCTTTGCGTTCTGCTCAAGGACTCTGTCGATTTCTTCTTTAACATCGCTCTTCTTAACGGTAACCTTTTCCTTTTCGGCGGTAAGACCCTTATAAGCCTTAAGCTCGACCTCGGGTTTAACGGTTACTTTGAGCTTTACGGTGAAGCCGTCGGCGCTGATGTCGCCGAGTTCATCCTCAAACGGAGCGGAAACGGGAACTATGCCTGCTTCTTTAACAGCCTCATCAAAGAGTGCGGGGTACTCGGCATCAACCGCATCGTACCAGAAAACCTCTTTGCCGTAGTAATTTTCGATAACGTGCTTGGGAGCTTTGCCCTTGCGGAAACCGGGAACGTTGTATTTGCCCTTATTCTTGTTGTAAGCGCCGATCACGGCTTTTTTGAAGGCTTCGCCCTCAAGCGCGATTTCGAGAGCGTAAACGTTCGTTTCAACTTTTTCGCAAGATTTTAAACTCATTAGAAAAACTTCCTTTCGATTTACATAAACTAACTGCTGAATTATACCATAACGTTCCGCGAATTTCCACTGTTTTTTTAAGAAATTTGTGATATTTGGTAAAATAAATACAAAATCGCGAAAAAAAGACGGATTATTCGCCTTTATATATGAATTTCGGGCAAAATTCAAGCCTGTCGGCAGAGACGAGCGTGAATTTTATGCCGTCAACTTCAAGGTGAGAATTTTCGGGTGCAACAAATCCGTGCAGGTGGCCGAAGTAACATTCGGTGATGCCGAACTCCTTAAGAACATCCATAAGCTCGTCGCAGCGCTGAGCAGCCGAAACGGGCGGATAATGAAGGAACGCCACAACATCGTCGGAAAGTGCCTTTGCCGCCGTCAGAGATGTGCGCAGCCTGCCCGCCTCGCGCAGGATGACTTTTTTATCGTCGCCGGATTTATCGTCATAGAACCAGCCGCGCGTACCTGCGACTGCCCTGCCCTCTGCAAGAAAGGCGTTATTGTGGATGATATCCACGGTATCGAAGCCGTGGGATGTGAGGAACGCCTGCATTTTCGTCATGGTGTTCCACCAATAATCGTGATTGCCCTTGAGGATATATTTTCTGCCGTTGAGTGAATTGAGAAACTCAAAATCGGGCACCGCTTCTTCAAGGGACATTGCCCACGAAATATCGCCGGGAATTATGACGGTATCCTCCGGCTCGACAACTCTGTTCCAATTATACTCAAGGCGTGCGACATAATCGTCCCATCCCCTGAAAATATCCATGGGCTTGTCGACGGAAAAAGAAAGGTGCAGGTCGCCGATGGCAAAAACGGACATATTACCAACCTTTCATCAGATGCCGAGCATACCGAACACGACATCCGCCATTTCATCCTTTGATGCAACACGGTCAAATCTGACTTCTTTACCCTTTAATGCGGAAAGCTGCTTGGGAGCTTCAAGTCCGCTGAGAGCTTCAAGAGCGTTTACGGTTGCGAACTCATCGTCATACGCCTTTACATCGCCTACGGCTTCAAGCACTGCCTTTGAGAACTTAAAGGGCGAAGCGGTGGAAGCGATTACAACGGGAGTTTTGTCGCCGGTGGAAGCGATATATGCGTTGCAGACATTTATTGCGACGGATGTATGTGTATCGGCAAGATAATTGTAAGCGGAGTATGTTTCGCCTATTGTCTTTTTGGTGCCCTCATCGTCGCAGCAGCCGGCATCGAAAAGCTCCGCGAGCTTTGCGCGTACATCATCGGTAACGGTATATTTACCGTCCTTTGAAAGAGCGCCGAACCAGCCTTTTATAACATCGGAATCTCTGCCGCAGAGTATATAGAGAAGCCTCTCGAGGTTGCTTGAAATGAGAATATCCATCGACGGAGAAACGGTGGTGTAGAATTTGCGGTTCCTGTCGTAAGTGCCGGTTTTGAGGAAATCGGTAAGGACATTATTCGCATTGGATGCGCAGATAAGTTTATTTATCGGCACGCCCATTTCCTTTGCAAAATATGCGGCGAGGATGTTGCCGAAATTGCCGGTGGGTACAACAACATTCATCTTATCGCCGAATTTGACGGAGCCGTTATTGACCATATCGCAGTAAGCGGAAACATAGTATACTATCTGCGGTGCGAGCCTGCCCCAGTTGATTGAGTTGGCGGACGAGAAAACAAGGTTGTTCGCCTTGAATTTTTCAAGTATTTCGGCATTGGTGAAAATCGACTTTACGCCTGTCTGGGCATCGTCGAAATTGCCCTTGATTGCGCACACGCCGACGTTGGCACCGTCCTGAGTCGTCATCTGGAGCTTCTGCATGGGGCTGACACCCTCATCGGGGTAAAAGACGAGTATTTTGGTGCCGGGAACATCCTTGAAGCCCTCGAGTGCGGCTTTGCCGGTATCGCCGGAGGTGGCAACGAGTATGACTATTTCTTTATTATCAAGGTTTTTGCGCGCCGAAACAGTGAGAAGATGCGGCAAAATCTGCAAAGCCATATCTTTGAATGCGCAGGTCGGCCCCTTGAACAGTTCGAGAATGCTGATATTGTCGTGGAGCTTTACCACGGGGGCAACAAATTCCGAGGCAAATTTACCGTCGGCATAAGCGCCCTCAACACATGCATCGAGCTCCTCTTGGGTGAAATCGCAAAGATACATACCGAGCACGCGTTTTGCGCGTTCCTTGTAATCGACACCGCAGAGAGCTTTCAGCTCATCAGCCGAAAGAGCCGGTATTTCTTCGGGGATATAAAGTCCGCCGTCGGGCGAGATACCGTCGGTTATGGCTTTTGATGCGGTAACCTTTACGTCGTTATTTCTTGTTGAAGTATAAAGCACAAAAAACACTTCCCTTTGTGTATTTAGCATATTTTAACAAAGGGGGCGTTCATTGTCAAGTGTTCACGGCGGCAAATTCAGCCATAGCACACGCCACGCGCTTCATCATACCCGCAAAAGTGAGCTTTTCAACGGGCGCGGCGGGTTTTACGGTATATTCGGCAACCGTTTCATCACCGAGCATGACGCGCAGAACGCCGAGCGTCTGATTTTCAAGCACGGGCGCCTGCAAATCCTCGCAGAGCGACACCTCGGTTTTGATTTTCTGCTCACTCCCCTTTTTTATAAGCATCGGTCTGAGCTCGGGAACGGCTGGCGTTACAAAATCGGTTTCGCCGCCTATCACGGGGATATCTGTAAAGCTTTCACCTGCCGCTTCGGGCGTGTATGTGGTAAAATTGGCAAAACCCCAGTTGAGCATCTTTTTTGCCGTTTCAAAGCGCTCGTTACTGTTTGCGCTGCCGAGCACCACCGCGCAAAGATGGAGTCCGTCGCGTTCGGCGGTGGCGGCAACGCAGCAGCCCGCTTTTGATGTGGTGCCGGTTTTCAGCCCCGTTGTACCCTTGTAAAAACGCACGAGTTTATTAGTGTTAACAAGTTCGGTCGCACCGTCGCGCAGAGAGTCCATCCACACTGTACTGTAATTTCTGATAAATTCATGCTTTATAAGCTCACGCGCCATAATCGAAATATCGTAAGCGGTGGTAAGGTGGTCGCTCACATCGTCATCAAGCCCCGTGGCGTTCACAAAATGCGTATTCTTCATACCGAGTTCTTCGGCACGCATATTCATCATATCAACAAACGCCTGCTCATCGCCCGCAACATATTCACCGAGAAGCGTGGCGGCATCATTGGCGCTGCCTATAACGGCGGCGCGAAGCAGCTCGTCAACGGTCATTACCTCGCCCTCTTTGAGCCATATCTGCGAGCCGCCCTTTGATGCGGCATTCTGCGAGCAGGTCACCTTATCGGCTAAAGTGATTTTGCCGGAGTCTATTGCTTCCGCCGCAAGCAAAACGGTCATTATTTTTGTTACGGATGCCGGAAACAGCTTTTCATCCTTGTTGTAATCAATAAGTATCTCGCCGCTTGCAACATCGATCAGCACGGCGGATTTTGCGAGTATTTCCACCGGCATATCGGCTGCCGCCGCGGCTTGTGCGATCTCCTCTTTAATTGTTGCGGATACGGCAGCGGAAAGCTCCTCGGTCTCCTTGGTAACAGAGGCGGCGCAGGTCTGCGACAGTGCGCAGGCGAAAATAATAAGGCACAATAAAAAAGATACTGTTTTTTTCATAAACTCACTCCCTGATGAAAAATATGAGTGAAGCGAATGAAAAATTACAGTATCCGTTCTTATATTATTAAATTATTCGCAGACAAGGCACACCCAACCGCCGTTCTCACGGCGTTCGATAACATTAAGCCCCGCATTTTGCAGGCAGGCAACAACTTCATCTGCGCGCGTATCTATAATACCCGATGCTATGAATTTTGCGCCCGGCAGCATAAACGCCCTCACCTGCGTGCTGAAAAGCATAATGACATCGGCAACGATATTTGCTGCAACAAGCGAATATTTTTCGGTAACTTTATCGGCAAGGTCGCCGCAGACGAATGTCAACTGCGGTTCTGTAAATCCGTTCATTTCGCCGTTCGCCTTTGCGGTTTTAACGGCAAGCGGGTCAATATCCACACCGAAAGCCTTATCTGCTCCGAGAAGCAGTGCGGAAACCGCGAGTATGCCGCTGCCGCAGCCTATATCGAGTACGGTATCGCCTTTTTTCACGTTACGGTCAAGCTCCTCAAGGCAAAGCCTTGTAGTATCGTGTGCGCCGGTACCGAAAGCCGCGCCCGGCTCAATATTGAGTACGGCTCTGCCCTCGGCGTCGAAATCATCTTCCCACACAAGACGGACAAAAAGTCGTTCACCGATTTTGAGCGGCTTGAAATACGCTTTCCAGTTATTCGCCCAATCCTCCTCGGTGCAGCCCGCAACCTCAAGCTCGTATTTCACCTTTTCGGCATCAAGCCTTGAGGTTACGAATGACACCGCTTCATTCGGGTTTTCGTTTTCGGCAACATAAATGTGTATTACGGATTTATCGCGTGATTTTTCGAGCAGCTCTTCATCTATAAGGTCGATATGCGCTATCTCCCACGCTTCCTGCTCAAGTGTGCTGTAATCCTCAACATAAATGCCGTAAGGCACCGCCATAACGGCAATATCGGAAGCACGTTCGGTATCGCGTGTGGCTACGGTGATTTTAATTTCTGTCCAATTCATCAGTCGTTATCTTCCTTTTCAAAAAGAGATGCTTCGGGGTATATGTTTTTTCTGCCGTGGTTGAGGAATTTGCGATTGTCAAGCATCCAGAGTCTGCCGGTGAAATCGCCTTCATTGACTTCCTTTACGGCATCCGCCATTTCGTAAATGTTTGCATCGAACAAATCAAGCTGTGAAAGCACCTCGGCTTCTATAAACGAGGGGCGAACCGCCGCACCGAATTCGAGCTTGCCGTGGTGGGAAATAAGCATGTGCTGGAGAAGATATTTCTTTTCTGCGGGTATGCCGAGCTTGTCGCACTTTCTGCCCACATCCTCGGCACCCATTACGAGATGACCGAGAAGCATACCTTCAAGTGTGTGACCGTCCACCATACCGGCGGCATTGACGGTGTATTCGCGAAGCTTTGCGATATCGTGAAGAATTGCGCCCGCAAGCAGAAGCTCGCGGTCTATGCACGGGTAAACGGCACTCACGGCTTCGGCAAGGCGTACTATTGAAAGCGTATGGTAAAGAAGACCTCCGTTCATGGCGTGGTGGAGCTTTTCGGCGGCGGGGTAAAACACAAGTCTGTCGCGGTTGTCATCGAGCATTGAAGTAACAACATTCGAGAGGTCTTCATCGGAAAATCCCGCGGCTATGGCGCGAAGCTCGTTGAACATCATACTTCCGCTGTATTCCGCACTTTTCACGAAATCGGAAACCTTTATGCCGTCGCCGTCATTTGCCGCACGGAAACGCTGAAGTATGAACTGTTCGGCACCGTTGTACTGCTGAAGTGTGCCGCGCATTTTGATTATGGAATTGACTACGGGCATGGGAACGTTTTCCTCTTTATAGTCCCAGAGCTTCACAACAAGCTCGCTGTCTTTATCGGCAACGACCATATCAAGATAAAACGTGCCGTTTTTTGCACTTTTCTTTTCGCAGGTTTTCACCATGCCGAATGTTTCGACAACACCCGTTCTTTCGGTATTTTCAAATTTCATAGCACACTCTCCGTTCAATCGATATTCAGTAATTTTCTTATGACATAGGCTGCCGCTATATAACCCGCAACGGGCGGCACAAACGAGGTTGAGCCGGGAATGCGGCTTTCGGTTTTCACGGGTTCCTCCTCGGAATAGACGACCGCAAGGTGATTTATGCCGCGCACTTTCAGTTCGCGCCGCATTACCCTTGCAAGCGGGCAGACAGAGGTTTTTGAAATATCTGCCGTTTCGAGCAGTTCGGGGTGTACCTTGTTGCCCGTGCCCATAGATGAAATGATCGGCACGCCGACATTCTGCGCCCTTACCGCAAGCTCGATTTTTGCGCTGACATTGTCAATGGCATCGACTATGAAATCATACTTCGACAGGTCGATTTCATCGGCATTTTCGGGCAGATAAAACAAATCCTTTTTAATAAACTCAACATCGGGATTTATTGATTTTGCGCGTTTCTCTGCGGCATCGGTCTTTTTCATACCGACGGTATTTTCGGTTGCAACAAGCTGACGGTTGATATTCGTAATATCGACCTCGTCTTTATCGACAACGGTGATTTTGCCTACCCCGCCGCGCACAAGCGCCTCGCACGCCGCGCCGCCCACACCGCCGAGACCGAACAGTATTACGGATGAAGTGCGCAGTTTTTCAAGCGCCGCCGCGCCGAATATTCTTTCGCTGCGGGAAAACCGTTCGTCCACGCCGCACACCTCCTGTTGAGAATTTAATGAATATATTATAATATCACATCGTATAAAGGTCAACACTAAATATAAAGGCGGTGTTGATTTGAAAAAAAGAATACGGGGATTTATTATATGCACGGTTTTATGCTTTGCCGTGCTCACATCTAACCTTGCGCGCATTTACATCAAGACCGAAGCGGTAAGTGTTTCGGATGAAAAGCGCGTTGAAATACTCGCCGAAACTCGCGGCGGTATTTTCGACACGAACGGTGTGCCGCTTGTTAACCGTAACGAAAAGCACATCGTATGCACCGTGCCCGAGCAGGAGCTTACCGCCGCTATGCGAAAAAGCGGAAAATACGACGATTATGTCAAAGCCGCCGAAAACGGTAAATTTTATTTTGCAGAAGCCGAAGACACGCGGTTTTTCGAGCAATACGGTGCGGCAACGGTGATAAACACCTGCACAAGATACGCCGATGACCTTGCTTTTCACACAATCGGCTATGTAAGCGCCGAGGGCGACGGCGTTGACGGCATTGAATACTGCTGCAACGATATATTGAAAAAACATTCCGGCACACTTTCGGCAGTATATTCGGCAGATGCGCTCGGTCATATTCTTATAACCGAGCCGATCGAAATAAGAAACGAGAATTACAGAAGCGCGGGCGGCGTACACCTGACGATCGACCGCGATTTTCAGAAAATCGCCGAGGACGCCGCAAGCAAAAGCACAATAATCAAAGGTGCAGTCGTTGTAACAGATGCGCTTAACGGTGCGATTCTTGCCGCGGTAAGCGTGCCGGCGGTGAACAGAAATGATATTGAAAAATCGCTGAACGATGAAAATTCACCGTTTGTCAACCGTACGCTGTGCGCATACCCCGTCGGCTCGGTTTTCAAAGCCGTTACTGCCGCGGCGGCACTTGAAAACGGCATAACACCGAAAGAATACTATTGCAGCGGCAGCACGGAGAAAAGCGGAAATATTTTTTACTGCCACAACCGCGGCGGGCACGGCAAAATGGATTTAAGCAAGGCTCTCGCCTATTCCTGCAATCCCTATTTTATTGAATTGAGCACCGAAATCGGTGCCGAAAAACTGCTTGAAACCGCAAAAAAGCTCGGCTTCGGCAAAAGCAGCGATTTGGGTATGGGCTTCACGACAGAAAGCGGCACTCTGCCGGATGAAAAATCGCTGAACAGCGATGCCGCGGTGGGTAATTTCGGCTTCGGGCAGGGCGAGCTTACCGCCACGCCGCTGCAGCTTGCCGCCTGCTATTCGGCAATAGCGAACGGCGGAATTTATTATGAGCCGTATATCATAAAAGGCGAAGCCGACGATGACGGAACATTGACGGAGTTCACACATTCCGACGGCGTAAAGGTTTTGAGTGAGAAAACCTGCGGGATAATAAAAGACGGTCTGAAAATGACTTTTACCGACGGTACGGGCGAAGGTGCATTTTCTTCGCTCTGCGAAGCAATCGGCAAAACCGCAACAGCACAAAGCGGCACACTCGATGAAAACGGGTGTGAAATAAATCACTCGTGGTTTGCCGGCGTATTCGCTTGCGGCGAGCGGCTTATAACCGTTTGCATCATAAAAGAAAACGGCGACTCCGGCAGTGTTGACGGAGCGCCGATATTCAAAGAAATTTCGGAAAATATCTGTATTACTTTGCGGAGCCGTTCTCAACTTCAATAACGCGCTGCGCACCGAGCATTATGCCGATTTTGCCGCTGTGGAAGTTGAGCCCGCCCTGCATCCAGACTGCGTAAGGCTCGCGAAGCGGTGCATCTGCGGAAAGCTCTATTGACGAGCCGTTTGTGAACGCGCCCGCCGCCATAATGACATCGTTATCGTAACCGGGCATCGCCCACGGCTCCGGCACAACGAAGCTGTCAACAACGGAGCCGCTCTGAAGCCCCTGACAAAAAGCAATAAGCTTTTCGGGCGTGCCGAGCTTTATGCTCTGTATGATGTCGGCACGGTAATCGTCAAATTTCGGCGAAACATCGTAACCCATTCCGGAGAAAAGCGCGGCGGTGAAAACCGCTGTTTTCATAGCCTCGCCGGTAACGTGCGGAGCGTTGAAAAGCCCCATAAAAATATCGCGCGTATTGCCGAGCGTTGCGCCCACCTCCCTGCCTATGCCGGGGGTGGTCATTCTGTATGTGCAAAGCTCAACGAGTTCCTTTTTGCCCGCTATGTAGCCGCCGCATTTCGCTATGCCGCCGCCTGGATTTTTTATAAGCGAGCCCGCGAAAATATCCGCGCCCGTATCGGCGGGGGCGGTAAGCTCGGTAAATTCGCCGTAGCAGTTATCAAGCATAACGACAGTGCCCGCTTTTTTGTGGACAATATCCGCAATTTTCTTAATTATTTCATTGGTAAGAGTCGGTCTTAATGTGTAGCCGCGCGAGCGCTGAACATATACGGCGCGGTAAAAACCGTTTTCAAGTCGGCGTGAAAGCTCCGCGAAATCCACGGTGCCGTCCTCGTTCAGGTCAACAAATTCGAACTCTATGCCGAAATCCTTTAACGAACCCATTCCGCTGCCGGATATGCCGATAACGGAATGAATGGTATCGTAAGGTGTACCCGTAGCACAAAGCACCTTATCGCCCGGGCGCAGAACGCCGAAAAGCATAACGGAAAGCGTATGCGTGCCGCTTGCGAAGCTGTGGCGTATGACCGCATCCTCGGCACCGAAAATTTCGGCGGTGACGGCGTCGAGCACCTCCCTGCCCCTGTCGCCGTAGCCGTAGCCGGTGGATGCCGCAAAATGCGACTCGCTGACATTGTTATTTATAAAAGCCTTTAACACGCGCTGCTGATTATACTCGGTAACGCGGTCAATTTCGCTGAATTTTTCACGGCACATTTCAAGCGCCGTTTGCGAAAGAGCATTAAGCTTATCACTGAAATCAAAGAATGACATATGAATACCCCATAATACGGTTCAAAAGCGGCGAAAACGCCGCTTTGCAATTTTATTTATACTTCACAGCCGCCGTTTGCACGAACGGAAAGAATATAGCAGGATTTTTCACCGAAGACCTTGCGCATCTGAGCAACAAAATCCGCCGTTCTTTCTGTGGGGATAAAGACCTGAATGGTGCCGGCAAAGCCGCCGCCGTGTACTCTGTATGCGGCGCAGTCGCCCACAAGCTGCTCTGTAAGGCAGAGCGCGAAAGCCACGGGCTGCTCAAATGACTTTGAGAGCGTGAAGCAGTTCTGGTTATACATATACGAAGATTTGCCGCTTTCGATTATTGTTTTCTTGAAATCCTCAAAATCGCCGCGGTCAAGTGCGCCGACAAGCCTTTCGACACGCTTGTTTTCATTAAAGAAATGGTACGCCCTTTCAAGTGCGCGGTCGCCCGTTTTAGCCCTTACCGCCGCAAGATTGTCGGTGAGCTCTTTTTCGGTTATTTCGCGCAGCACTCGTTTGCCGAAGAACGCCGCAACGGAATTCATTTCGTTTCTTATGGCGGCGTAATCGTCAGTAAGGTCGGCGTGGTTGCCGCCGGTGTCGATTATGCAGAGGTCGTAGCCGGAGCTTTTGATATCGAAATCGACTTTATTTATAACGGGCTTTGTAACATCCTTGAAGTCTATTGCGACGAAGCCGCCCACCGAGCAGGCAGTCTGGTCGAGAAGTCCGCAGGGCTTTTTGAAATACACATTTTCGGAATACTGCGAAATCTGTGCGATTTCAACGGCATTTACGGTACCGTCATTGTAAAGGTAATTGAGTATGGTGGAAACAAGCACCTCAAACGCCGCAGAGGAAGAAAGTCCGGAGCCCGAAAGCACGCGCGAGGTCATGGTGCCGTTAAAGCCGCCTATTTTATAACCGAGCTCGGTAAACCTTGCGCATATACCGCGTATGAGCGCAACCGACTCGCCCGCCTCGTCATCCTTTACGGCAAGCTCATCAATATTCATTTCGCACGGGGCATGTCCGACGGAATTAAGGCGAATAACGCCGTCATCGCGTTTGCAGACAGCCGCTACGGCATCAAGGTCTATTGCCGCGGCAAGTACCTTGCCGTTGTTGTGGTCGGTATGGTTGCCGCCGACTTCCGTTCTGCCGGGTGCCGAGAAAAAGCGTATATCGGCATCGGGGTAAAACTCTCTTTCAAAGGTTTCGGCAAGTGCATAATATCTGTCGCGCTGCTCGTTGGCATCGCTTTCGCCGTAAACGGCGGCAAGCTTTTTGAGGAAAGCCTCCGACATTATTTCATTCTTTTTCATTGACCGTCTTCCTTTCGGATAAGTTTGAAAATGGTATCAAGAAGCAGCAGCGATGCGCCGCTGATAATAAGCAGAAAGATTATGGGTGCGGTAAAGCCCGGCGTAAACGGCTGAGTCATATTTCTGCCGACGATACTCCACGAAACAAGACGCGGCAAAAAGCCGGTAACCACTATCGCGGTAAAGCGTCCGCGCTTCATTTCGGTTGCGCCGTAGGCACGGCACAGTGTACCCAGAGGCACACACGGCACAAGGTCGAGAATAAGCAAGGTCCAGCTGTTCCCCTCACCCTCAAGAGCCATAAACTTTTTAACAAGGCTGAAGCGCATCATAATATCGTACGCCCTGCCGCCGCCGAATTTACGGCTCCACGAAAATTTGATATTGGCAAACAGCGCATAACCGAGCGCGTTTATGCACACCGCAACGGGAACGGGAAAAACAAGACCGGTGCCGACGAACAATACCGAAAACGGCACGACCGACACAAAGCTTTTCACCACGAACAGCAGCATTACTATGCCGAAAGCCGCCAATTTATCGAAACGGGCAATGAACATTTCAACGCTTATGAAGAATGAATCGAGCTTGTCAAGGCTCTGCTGCACCTGCGGCAGCATCATAAACACCGTAAGAATGACAAGCACGAGCGCCAAAATGAACGATATTGCCGAAGCCCACCGCAAAACTGCTCCGCGGCGGCGCTCTGTTATATTTTCACTTTTTTGCAAAAAAATCACCTTTGCTATTCTATAACAGAATTTCGTTCAGGTCAAGTAAAATTCATTTAGCTGTTGAAACATAACTTTTAATGTTATATAATTTCGGTGAACCCGCACGAAAGGAATGATGTACCATGGCAGAAAAATTAAAAGCCGTAATACTTGACGGGCACACCGAAAACCCCGGCGATTTAAGCTGGGACTGGCTTAAAGAAAACTTTGAACTTACGGTTTACCCGCGCACCCCCGCCGACAAAATAATTGAACGCTCAAAGGATGCGGATATGATAATTCTCAACAAAATACCCATAACGCGGGAAACGCTTGCGCACCTGCCGAAGCTGAAATTCATTGCAGTGCTTGCCACGGGTTACAATCAGCTTGACTGTGCTGCACTCAAAGAACGCGGCATACCCGTTTCCAACATACCCGCATACTCCACAGACGGCGTGGCGCAGATGACTTTTTCATTTATACTCGAATGTATGAACAGAGTTGCCGACTACACTGCGGATGTGAAAAATCTCGGATGGGCGGAATGTGAAGATTTCAGTTACCGAATACACCCGCTGCACGAGCTTGCGGGCAGAACGCTCGGCATAATCGGCTTCGGTAAAATCGGCGCAAGAGTTGCGGAGATAGCTAATGTTTTCGGTATGAAGATACTCGCCTACACGCCGTCGGGCAAAAAAGAGGGTTTCCCGCACGTGAAATTCACAAGCCTTGACGATGTAACCGCAAACTCGGATTTTATTACGGTACACTGCCCGCTTACACCTGCCACAACGCAGCTGGTAAATGCCGAATTTATAGGCAAAATGAAAAAGGGCGCCTGCATAGTAAACACGGCGCGCGGCGGCATAATAAACGAAGACGATGTGGCGGCGGCGCTTAAAAGCGGCGCACTTGCGGGTTACGGCACCGATGTGCTTTCAACCGAGCCGCCGAAGAAGGACAATCCCCTGCTTAACGCGCCCAACTGCTACATAACACCGCACATTGCATGGGCGGGTTACGAAACGAGAGTACGCCTTATGGAAATACTTAAAGAAAATGTTGACGCGTTTCTTGCAGGTAAACCGATAAATGTTGTAAACGGCTGATTCCGTGTCGGAAAAATAGCACATTTTTCAGCCGTGCAAACCGTATTTTTACTGCAAAGTGCCGAAACTTGAAAATACAAGTTAAAAATATGTCAATATTGTTGCATTTATTCGGTTTTGTGGTAAAATATTTGCGGTTATAAAACTAATATTATCTTTTTGGAGGTACACATTATGTCAGTTAAAGTTGCTATCAACGGATTCGGCAGAATCGGCCGTCTTGCTTTCCGTCAGATGTTCGGCGCAGAAGGTTACGAGGTCGTTGCCATCAACGATCTTACCAAGCCCTCAATGCTTGCAAACCTTCTCAAGTACGACACCGCTCAGGGCGGTTACTGCGGCAAAATCGGTGAGAATCTTCACACCGTATCTGCTGACGACGAAGCAAACACCATCACCGTAGACGGCAAGACCCTTAAAATCTATGCTGAAAAAGACGCTAATGACTGCCCCTGGGGCGAGCTCGGCGTTGACGTAGTTCTTGAGTGCACCGGCTTCTACTGCTCAAAGGAAAAGAGCATGGCTCACATCAATGCAGGCGCAAAGAAGGTTGTTATTTCCGCTCCCGCAGGCAACGACCTCAAAACTATCGTTTTCTCAGTTAATAACGACACTCTCACTGCTGATGACCAGATCATCTCCGCTGCTTCCTGCACCACCAACTGCCTCGCTCCCATGGCTAAGGCTCTTAACGATTACGCTCCCATCCAGAGCGGTATCATGAGCACTATCCACGCATACACCGGCGACCAGATGATCCTTGACGGTCCGCACAGAAAAGGCGACTTCCGCCGCGCAAGAGCAGGTGCTGCCAACATCGTTCCCAACTCAACAGGTGCTGCAAAGGCTATCGGCCTTGTTATCCCCGAGCTCAACGGCAAGCTTATCGGCTCCGCTCAGAGAGTTCCCGTTCCGTCAGGCTCAACCACAATCCTTACCGCTGTTGTTAAGGGCGACAACGTTACCAAGGAAGGCATCAACGCCGCTATGAAGGCTGCTGCTTCCGAGAGCTTCGGCTACAACGAGGATCAGATCGTTTCCTCCGACGTTATCGGTATGAAGTTCGGCTCACTCTTCGATGCTACTCAGACCATGGTTTCCGCTCTCGGCGACGGTCTGTATCAGGTTCAGGTCGTTTCATGGTATGACAACGAGAACTCCTACACCAGCCAGATGGTAAGAACCATCAAGTATTTCGCAGAGCTGTAAGTTCAGACTGCCGTATTCGCGCAGAACGAAAACAAAAGAGCTTTACGGGCTTTCCGTAAGGCTCTTTATATTTTCCAAGTCTTTTTCAACTGTCAATCGCTCCGCGATTGACCCGGGCGGCACGGGGTGCCGCCCGTACGATTCGTTCTTGATTTTCGCGTGGGAAACTGCGGGGTTATGCGAAATAACGCATAATACAAAAACAACGCGGTTTCGCGAAAACTGCGTTGCCTGCCTTTTGCCCTGCGGGCAAACCGGGCGGCACGGGGTACCGCCCGTACCGATTGTTCTGAATATTCGTTGTATAAACCAAAAGATTATTCTTAATTCTTAATTCACAATACTTAATTATTAAACATTGACACGCGGTAATAAAATGTGATAGATTTGTAATCAAAGGAGTGTGAGCTATGAATGACACTTATTTTTTGACGGTCGGAATCGTAATGTCGGTTATCGGTGTGCTTATGCTCGCTTCGTTTTTGATGTCAAAAATCAAATGCAAGACTGCGGTCGAGGCGGTCGTCAGCCGCGTTTCCGTCAAAAAGTCATATCTGCGCGGCAAAACATACCGACACTCCACTCCCGTCTTTACATACATATTCAACAATAAGAAGTACACGCAAAAGGCAAATATTTCAACGCTGAAATCCGGCAAATACACTGTCGGTGATACTTTTACCGTCTATATTGACCCGAACAATCCCTCTGCGATGCGCTTCGGAGCAAATATCGGCATAGTCGCAGGCGGCGCGCTTTTTCTTGCGGCGGGGTTGATTTTAACCGTGTGTTTCTTTTTATAAATCATTCATATTGAAAAGAGATTGGTATGCAATACGTTTTATTTATGCTTGTGCTTATGTTCGGCGTGTTCGTGCAGGCGCTTGCAGGCTTCGGCGGCACGCTTATAGCAATGCCCCTCGGCATTATGATTATGGGAATGGGCGTTACAAAACCCGTTATGACCTTTGTGGCGTGGATAACCGGCGTTATTGTTGTGGTGCAGGAATACAGGCACATAAATGCTCGCGAGCTTATAAAAATGGTGGGCGTTATGCTTGCGGGCGTGCTCGGCGGTATATGGCTTACGGGCAGGCTGCAGCTTAATTTTTTGCTTATACTGTACGGCATTGTGGTAACCGGTATCGGCATAAAGCGGCTGTTTTTCAGGCAGAAAAATGAGCCCTCTCCCCTTGTGCAGAATACGGCACTTGCGGTGGCGGGCATAATGCAGGGGCTTTTCGTTTCGGGCGGCAGCTTCCTTGCGGTCTACTCGGTTGCGAGAATCAAGGAAAAGCAGGAATTTCGCGCAACGGTAAACGCCGTATGGGCAATAATAAACACAATAATGATTATCACCTATTTCATTAACGGCTCGGTAACGAAGGATGTGCTTACCGCTTCGGGAATTGCGATCATACCCACACTTATTACCGTATGGCTCGGCGGCGTGCTTACAAAGCGCGTTAAGCAGGAAACATTCCTTAAAATCATTTATGTTGTTCTGATTATTTCCGGCGCGGTGCTGTTTGTGACAAATATATAATAATGCACCGATTGCTTTCGCAATCGGTGCATTATTTATTTTTTCAATTCTTCAAGATAGTCATTGAGTTCGGCATTTTTAATGTCGGTTATGAACATATGACCCGGTGAATGTGTGATAACTATGGGCGGCTTCGCATTTTCCACCGCCGCCTGCGGAGTAACGCCGCAGGGCCAGAAAACGGGAACTTCGCCGTCATAAATATCGACAGCATCGCCGTAGTCGGGTTTCATAATATCCTTAACACCGATTTCGGCGGGGTCGCCCATATGAACGGGTGCGCCGTGAACATTGGGCATTTTAACGGTGATATCATAAGCGCGTTTTGCGTTTTCGGGTGTCATGGGGCGCATACTGCACACCATCGGTCCGAAGAACGGACCTGCGGGTTTAGTCTGAATGCTCGTTTTGAACATAGGCACATTTCTGCCCTGCGCTATATGGCGGACTTCTATGCCCTCACGCATAAGAGTTTCTTCGAACGAAAAGCTGCAGCCGATAAGGAAGCCGACAAAATCCGGCTGCCAATATTCGGAAGCATCGCGCACCTTTTCGCAGAGCACGCCGTCGCGGTAAATGAAGTATTCGGGAATATCGGTAACGATATTGCCGCCCTCGCCCATAGCGTGCGTAAGCGGCTCGCCGCGCATAATTTCAAGCACGGGGCACGGAAAGGGATTGTTTTTGCAGAATTGCTCAAAATCCGCCGCCCACACGCCCGGCAGAATTACAAGGTTTGCCTGCGCATACCCTGCCGCCATACCTGCGGTGGGGAAAGTGATTTCCTGCTTTCTGATGCGCTCACGCACCTCGGCAGGCTGCATATTCACATAAGGTGTAATATCGAATTTTGCCATAATTTACCCCCTGCTTTCAATTTCGACCTCGTACTGCACTCCGTTGAGTGTAACGAGGTATTTTTTGTTTTCATCCTCATCCTCGCCGTCATCTTCGGCAAAAACGGGAATTTCGGGAGCCGTACCTTTATCGAACATTTCGCGCAGTTCTTTATATTTCTGCTTTTGCGCCACAAAAACATCCTGCGCGGTTTCAATATCGGTTTTTACGAAGCGAACGGTATCGCCCGCCTTGCACTGCGCTATCATAGTCATATCGACATTTATAACGCTCGCGATTTTCGCATAGCCGCCCGTGGTCTGACGGTCGGAAAGCATTATAATAGGCTCGCCGCCGTCGGGCACCTGAATTGCGCCGAAGGTGATGCCGTCGGTAATAATGTTGCCGTCCTTGACGTGCTGGATTTTGGGACCTGTAAGGCGGTAACCCATACGGTCATATTCATTCGTAACCTTGTAATCGGAATTAAGAAATGTATGTATTCCCTCGTCGGTAAAGCTTTCTTCCTGCGGGCCCATAAGCACGCGCACCTCATAAGTGCCTTTGAATTCAGGCGCTTTCATAGCGCGGTTTTCAACATTCGGCGGGCAGGCGCCGGGCTTTCTGAAAGCGATTTCATCGCCCTGCATAAGCTTTCTGCCCTCGTAGCCGCCGAGATTTGCTTTGATATAAGTGGAACGACTGCCCATAATGGGCGTGATTTCGAGACCGCCCGCAAAGGCAATATATGCGCGGCAGCCGCTTTTGGGGGTGCCGAATGTAAGCATATCGCCCTGCTTTATCTGCAATGCACGGTACATGGGGCAAGGCTCGCCGTTAAGCATGGGCGATAGATTGCCGCCCGTAATTGCGATTACGGCTGCCGATGTGAACTCAATTTTCGGACCGAGCAAGGTAACCTCAAGCACGGCTTCGTTATTCACATTACCCACAAGAACATTCGCGTAAACATAGGACTGCACATCGACTGCGCCGGAAACGCCGAGACCGTAACGCTGATAGCCGCGCCTGCCCGCATCCTGCACGGTGGTAAGAAGTCCGCCGTCATGAAAAATAATTCCCATATCAGTCGTCCTCCTTAACATACTTGCGGCAGGTGTAACGCCCCTGCTCCACAAGCGAAGCTATGCGGTTATACTCCGCCTCGTCAACGGGTATGAATTTCACGCGGAGACCCGCATCAAGCAAAATCGGCACATCGCGGTTTGCATCGTAAAGGCGAACGGGAGTTCTGCCTATAAGCTGCCAGCCGCCGGGAGAGTCTATGGGGTAAATACCCGTCTGCTTGCCGGCAATGCCTACGGAGCCTGCCGGAATGACCACGCGCGGAGTTTTAAGGCGCGGGGTCGCGATGCTTTCATCCATACCTCCCATATACGAAAAGCCGGGTGTGAAGCCGAGCATATATATGAGGTATTCGGCGCCGCTGTGTATGCGTATGACATCCTCAACGCTCATACCGTTATGCTCTGCAACATATTCGATATCCGGTCCGTATTCGCCGCCGTAAAGCACGGGAATCTCTATGACCTGAACACTGATTTTTTTAGCCTTGTGCGACTGCGAAAGCAATTCTTCAAGCTGCTTTTTGAGTTCGCCGTAGCGTATCCTTTCGGGCGCATAATGCACGGTGAGTGCACAGTATGTGGGTACGGTTTCATAAACACCGTCTATCTGCTTTTCGGCAAGTGCCTCGTCAAAAGCGCGGATTTCGGTATTTACGGCTTCGCTTATCTCGTTGCCGAAAACCACGGCTACCGATGTATCGCCCGTTATTTTAATCTGCGGATATTCCATAAAATCAATTCCTTTTTCAGCCGACTACATCTGCTATGCAGGTAACGGTAACGCCCTCCTGCGTGAGCTTTTCGCGAATATCCTTAACAAAATTCACTGCATCGGGATTGTCGCCGTGAACACAGATGGAATCCGCTTTTATGGGGATTATTTTACCGGTCACGGTTTCCACAACGCCCTCTTTGACCATACGAACGGTACGGGCAATAGCTTCGCTTCTGTCGTGGATTATGGCACCCTCCATACTGCGCGGAACAAGCGTACCGTCTTCCATATATCCGCGGTCGGCAAAGACCTCGCTCGCGGTGCGAAGACCGACTGCTTCGGCTGCCCTTATATGCGCGCTGCCCGCAAGACCGAGCATAATAAGCTCGGGGTCGACCTCATAGATACCGCGGCAGATAGCTTCGGCGAGCTTGTCGTTAACGGCTGCCATATTGTAAAATGCGCCGTGCGGCTTTACATGCTGCATTTTAATACCGCAGGATTTAGTGAACGCCGTAAGTGCGCCGACCTGATATTTTATGTAGGCGCGCGCTTCATCCGGTGTAATGTTCATATTGCGCCTGCCGAAGCCCATTAAATCGGGAAAGCCCGGATGTGCACCGACTGCGGTATTGCACTCGGCAGCGAGAGCAACGGTTTTCTGCATAACGAGAGGATCGCCCGCGTGATAGCCGCAGGCTACATTTGCCGAGGTGATATAGCGAAGCACTTCGCTGTCCATACCGATGGTATAAGCGCCGAAGCTTTCACCGAGATCGGCATTAAGGTCTACTTTATACATAGGAAAAACATCCTTTCGGAAACTTACCGCAAGCCGTAAAAATCGACTTGCGGTGAAGAAAATATACTGTTATATAATCAAGCGGCAAAAAGAGCCTTTGCGCTTGAAACGAATGCGGTCATATTGCGAGCCGCGATGAAAAGGAACACGCCGATAACGATAATTGCGAGAATGTTGATTACAACATTGTTTTTATACTTGCCCATAATGCCCTTGTCGTTGCAGGCAATAAGCAGAAGAATTGCGGTTATGGGAAGAAGAATTGCATTAGCCGCCTGCGCGAAAAGGATGATTTCCTGCGGGGAAGCACCGATTGTGCAGGTTGCAACAAGACCAAACAGAAGAACGATTATCCAGATGACCTTAAAGCGCATTTTCTTCATATTCTCGCCCCAGCCGAGAATGCCGGAGGAAGCATACGCTGCCGCAAGAGGTGCGGTAATGGCTGATGAGAAGCCCGCAGCGAAAAGACCGATACCGAAAATGGTGGTTGCCCATGAGCCGAGAAGAGGCTCAAGCGACTTTGCCATATCGCCGCCGTTGGCGATTGCGAACTCCATACCCTGTGCAGCGAACGAAGACTTGCACGCGGAAGCGCACACGATGATAGCCATTGAAATAACACCGCCGAGACCGATTGCGAGAATGGAGTCGAGGTTGGAGGTCTTTATATCGGCTTCGGGATCGTTCCACTTTTTAGCGGATGAAGAAGCGTGGAGATAAATGTTATAGGGAACAACGGTGGTACCCATAAGGGCGGCTATGGTCATCCATGCCGGAGTACCCTCGGATTCGGGAGCCGACGGAATGAACATACCCTCGAGAACTGCGAGCCAATCGGGTTTAACGGCGATGGCACACACAAGGAAGAGAACGCCCATTACCACAACAAGACCGGTAAGGAATTTTTCGATATACTTGTTGCTGCCGCTGAAAAGGAGAACAAACGAAACAACACCGATAACGAGAGCAAACACGATTTTAAGCGCAGGCGTATTGAGTGCGGGGCTTATTGACTGAACGCCGAGCACCGAGCCGGAGATGTTGCCCGTTTCGTAAGCAACGTTACCTACGAATACGGCGGCAATAACGAGAACTGCAAGAACTATGCGGCTTGCTTTACCTGTGAATTTGTCACGCAGAGCATCGCCGAGGCCCTTGCCCGTAACGATGCCGAGGCGGGAAGCCATACTCTGCATTATGATTACGGAAATAGTGGAGAACAGTATTGCCCACAAAAGCGCATAACCGTAATTTGCACCCGAAAGCGAACAGGATGTGACCGTGCCGGGACCGATAAATGCCGCGGCAACCACCGCGCCGGGTCCGACTTCTTTAAGCCGTTTGAGGAATGACTTATTTTCCATAAATATATCTCCTTAAAAAAATATTACTTTCAGCAGAACTGCTTAATTGTTTCAAATAATTCTTTGTTTCTGACAACAGTTTAGTTATTTTATCACAAAACAATAAAGGTTGTCAATTATTTACCAATAAAAAACGGACACAAAACAAATTTTGCATCCGTAGTCCTTATAAAAACTCACTCATCCAATATTGCCGTCAGCGCCGTCATTGTTTCCTGCGGCGGCGGTAAAGTCCCCGCAAGCGGGAAAGGTATGCCCATAGCCGCGTACTTTTCGGCACAGAGGTTGCGAAACGGCAGAAGCTCGATTTTTTCAACACACTTATGGTTTTGCGCAAGTGCTTTTAAGTATCGCACCGAGTCGGAAGTATCGTTTTTGCCGGGAATTATAACGCGGCGCAGCCAAGTCGGAATACTGCGTTTGCTGAGTTCCGCGAGAAAATCCTCTGCGGTTTTCATACTGCACCCGACATTTTCAAGGTAGTCGGTTTCGTCGGAATACTTATGGTCAAGCAGCACAAGGTCGGTAACCGCAAGCAGTTTTTCGACTTCTGAATTATAAACGCAGCCGGAAGTATCGAGAGCCGTGTGAATACCGCCGATTTTCAGTTTTGTGAAAAGTTCGGCAACAAACTCCGCCTGCATAAGCGGCTCGCCGCCGGAGACGGTCACGCCGCCCTTTTCACCGAAATAACTGCGAAGCCTCATAATTTTTGCAACGAGGTGATCGGTTTCGACCTCCTGTCCCGAGGAAAAATCCCATGTATCGGGATTATGGCAGCAGACACAGCGAAGCGGGCAGCCCTGCATAAAGACAACACACCGCACACCGGGCCCGTCCACCGTGCCGAGACTTTGAAAAGAATGAATACGCCCTTTCATATTACACTGCCGTATGGAATGTGCGCATAATCACTTCGCGCTGCTGTTCCCTTGAAAGCTTGCAGAAATTGACGGCATAGCCCGAAACGCGAATGGTGAGATTCGGGTATTTTTCGGGGTGGTCGTAAGCATCGAGCAGTGTTTCGCGGTTCATAACATTTACATTTATGTGGTGGGCGTCATTAAGAAAATAGCCGTCAAGGATGGTTACGAGGTTGTCAACACGCTCGGTATCTGTTTTGCCGAGTGCTTCGGGAATGATCGAGAATGTATTTGAAATGCCGTCGGATGCCGAGGAATACGGCAGTTTGGAAACGGAGTTGAGCGAAGCGAGCGCGCCGTTATGCTCGCGGTTGTGCATGGGGTTTGCGCCCGGTGCAAAAGGCTCGCCTTTCTTTCTGCCGTCGGGAGTGGCACCCGTCTTTTTGCCGTACATGACATTGGAAGTAATGGTAAGTGCGGAAAGAGTATGCTGCGCACCGCGGTAAGCGGGCGTTTTTTTCAGCTCCTCGTGAACGCGCACGAGCATATTTTCGGCAATTTCGTCAACGCGGTCATCATCGTTGCCGAATTTCGGGAAATCCCCTGTTGTTTCAAAATCGACTATGATGCCGTTTTCATCGCGAATCGGTTTGACGGTGGCGTATTTTATTGCCGAAAGCGAATCCGCGATAACGGAAAGCCCCGCAACCCCGAATGCCATAAGGCGCTGAACATCGGTATCGTGAAGTGCCATCTGCGTTTTTTCGTAGGCGTATTTATCGTGCATATAATGTATGCAGTTCATAGTATTCACATAGAGCTTGCAGAGCCATGCGAGATAAATCTCGAAACGCTCCATAACCTCGGTATAGTCAAGTACATCGCTCTTAATGGGCTCCATCTGCGGACCGATATGTGTGCCGAAAACATTATCGACACCGCCGTTTATTGAGAGCAGCAGAAGCTTTGCGAGGTTGGTGCGTGCGCCGAAATACTGCATTTGCTTGCCGACCTTCATAGCCGAAACACAGCAGGCAATAGCGTAATCGTCGCCGTAGCGGGTACGCATCAAATCATCATTTTCATACTGAATGGAATCGGTATCGCACGAAACCTTGGCGCAGAATTTTTTAAAGCCCTCAGGCAGAGCGTGGCTCCAGAGAACGGTCAAATTCGGCTCGGGAGCCGGACCGAGATTATAAAGTGTGTTCAACATTCTGAATGAGGATTTGGTAACGAGGGTTTTGTGGTTGATGTTCATACCGCCGATGCTTTCGGTTATCCACATCGGGTCACCGCCGAAAAGCTCGTTGTATTCGGGTGTGCGCAGATGGCGCGCGCAGCGAAGCTTTAAAACAAGGTCGTCAATAAGTTCCTGTGCACCCGTTTCATCAAGAACGCCGTTTTTCATATCGCGCTCAATATAAATATCGAAAAATGTAGAATTTCTGCCGAAGGACATAGCTGCGCCGTTCTGCTCCTTATTGGCGGCAAGGTAAGCAAAATAAGTCCACTGAACAGCCTCTTTTGCATTGGCGGCGGGCTTTGAAATATCGCAGCCGTACATAGCTGCCATTTCTTTGAGTTTGCCGAGGAATGCTATTTGCTCAAAAAGCTCCTCAAGCAAATGAACATTGTCGGAACTCATAAAGTTATTGCCGATTTTCTCCTTATCCTTTTGCTTTTCCGCAACAAGCACATCAATACCGTAAAGCGCAACACGGCGGTAATCGCCGATAATTCTGCCCCTGCCGTAAGCATCGGGCAGACCCGTGAGCAGCGCACAATGGCGAGCGGCTTTCATTTCATCGGTATAAACGCGAAAAACGCCGTCATTGTGTGTGGTGCGGTAGGTAAAATACTGCTCGATTTCATCGGAAAGCTTGTAGCCGTATGCTTCACACGCGGAACGCGCCATACGGATACCGCCGAACGGATTTACGCCGCGTTTAAGCGGCTCATCGGTCTGCAAGCCGACGATAATATCACTGTCGGTTAGATAGCCCGGCTTATAGTTGCAGAGGGAAGACACGGTAGTAGTATCAATAGAAAGCACGCCGCCGCGTTCCTGCTCAAGCTTTTTGAGTCTTTCAAGCTCGGCAAGCGCCTTTTCGGTGCGCTCGGTAGGTCCCTGAAGAAACGAGCCGTCGCCCGTATAAGGAGTATAGTTTTTATCAATAAAATCGCGTACATTGATGCTTTCCTGCCATTCGCCACAGTCAAATCCGTTCCACTGTTCAAAATTCACAATCGGCACTCCCCTTCAAAAATAAAAGGGTAACCCCGTAAAAACAGAGTTACCCAGACGGTCGGTAGAATATTTCCGTTCGGCGCACTGTGTCAATTCACATTCCGTCAGCACCGAAAGGAGTCGCTTTTTCAAGTTGCATTACATTATCATTATAAATGCCGCAAATGCTTTTGTCAAGCACCTAAAAATCTTTTCACAGTTTATCTTTAATATGTGAAAGTCTGTCGAGCGCTTCGTAAAGAGTATCGTCTTTTTTTGCGAAGTGAACGCGGACTATATTATTTATATCCTCATTAAAGAATGATGAGCCGGGCACGCAGGCTACACCGACTTTTTCCGCCATATCGACACAGAAATCAACATCGCTCTGACCTTTTTTGAGGTAGGGGCTTATATCGGCAAGCACAAAGTATGCACCCTGCGGGTCGGTGAACGGAATGCCGATTTCACGAAGACCGTCGGTAAAGAGCTTTTTCATATGCGCGTAATGGTCGCCGAATTCCTTATAGTAGCTGTCGGGCATATCAAGACCCACAACGGCGGCTTCCATAAGCGGCGATGCGGCACCGACGGTATTGAAATCGTGGTACTGCTTGATTCTGTCCATAAGCTCCTTGGGGGCGATGGCATAACCGAGACGCCAGCCCGTGATGGAATATGTTTTTGAAAGGCTTGAGCAGCTTACGGTGCGCTCCCACATACCGGGGATGCTGTTCATATAGGTGTGAACATTACCGTCATAAACAATATGCTCGTAAACCTCATCCATTATTGCAAACGCATCGTACTTGATGCAGAGGTCGGCAATGAACTGAAGCTCGTCGCGCGTGAAGACCTTGCCGCTGGGGTTTGAGGGGTTGCACACAAGAATTGCCTTTGCACCCTGTTTGAAGGCAGCTTCGAGCACGTTTTTATCAAAATTAAATTCCGGCGGTACGAGCGGAACGAAAATCGGCTCACAATCCGCCATTATCGCCTGAGCGCGATAGTTCTCAAAATAAGGAGAGAACATAATGATTTTATCGCCGGGATTCGTGAGCGCGAAAATGGTATCGACCATAGCCTCGGTAGAGCCTATGGTAACTACCATTTCGGTTGCGGGGTCAAGCGTTCTGCCCATAAATCTGCCGCATTTGCGGGCAAGTGCTTCTCTGAAATTGGGCGCACCCATTGTTATGGGGTACTGATGAGGCCCCAATGCGCTTACCTCGGCAAGTCTGTCGGTTATCGCTTTGGGCGGGTCAAAATCCGGAAAGCCCTGCGCAAGATTTATGGCGCCGCTTGCGATAGCGATACGCGTCATTCTTCTTATGACGGAATCGGTGAATAATTTGTTTTTTCTGCTCATTTCCTGCATGGAAAGCACCACCTGTCAGTTTATTTCAAAATCGTTTTCATCAGCGGTTTTTATACCATTTTCGTTTAATATCGCGGTAAGCTTTTCATTGTCGTTTACGCGAAAAATCATTGAAGCGTTGCCGTTTTTGCGGCTGAAGACCGAATACATATATTCAATATCGACACCGTTTTCAGCCATCAGGTTGAGCACCCTGCTCAACGCGCCCTTTTCATCCGGCACGGTAACGGCGGCAACATCGTTTACTGCAAGAATAAAGCCGTTTTCGGAGAGCACCGTTGCCGCGAGCCTTGCATTGTCGGCTATGATGCGCATTACGCCGTAATCGGCGGTTTCGGCAATATTTATGGCGCGCAGATCAACGCCGTTTTCAGAAAGGAGCGATGTGATTTCCGCAAGCTGACCTGCTCTGTTTTCAAGAAAGACCGATAACTGTTTTACCGACACGATTACTCCCCCTTATATTTTGCGTTTATCAATAACGCGCACGGCTTTGCCCTCGCTGCGTTCTATTGACTTGGGCGCAACAAGGCGCACCTTTGCGAATATGCCGAGCATTGTTTTGAGCGCGGCAACAAGATTCTTTTCCATTTCGGTGATTTTGCCGAGTGAGTCTGAGAAGTTTTCGGCACTCATTTCAACAAGCACCTCAAGAGTATCGCTGTTATTCACGCGGTCAACCACGATTTGATAATTTGCGGTGTAGCCCTGTTCGAGAAGCACCGTCTCTATCTGCGACGGGAACACATTCACGCCCTTGACAATAAGCATATCGTCGCTTCTGCCCATGGGCTTGCACATTTTTATGAATGTTCTGCCGCAGGAGCATTTTTCACGGTTCAATATGCAAATATCCCTTGTGCGGTAACGGATAAGCGGGAACGCCTCCTTGGTGATGGAGGTGAACACAAGCTCGCCCTTACTGCCCTCCGGCAGTACCTCGCCCGTTACGGGGTCTATTATCTCGGCTATAAAGTGGTCCTCGTTTATGTGCATACCGTTCTGCTCGCTGCATTCGTATGCAACGCCGGGACCGCTGATTTCGGTAAGACCGTAGATATCGTATGCCTTTATGCCGAGCTTGCTTTCGATATCGCGGCGCATTTCCTCACTCCAGGCTTCCGCGCCGAAAATGCCGGCTTTCAACTTAATATTATCCTTAATGCCGCGTTCGCATACTGTTTCCGCAAGGTATGCGGCATAGGACGGTGTGCAGCAAAGGAATGTTGTGCCGAGATCTTCCATAAACTGAAGCTGACGGTCGGTATTGCCCGAAGACATGGGTAAAGTCATACAGCCGACCTTATGGCTGCCGCCGTGGAAGCCCGCGCCGCCGGTAAACAGACCGTAGCCGTAGCAGACCTGCAGAATATCATCGGAATTACCGCCTGCCGCGGTTATGGCGCGCGCAACACAATCCTCCCACAAATCAACATCGTGCTGAGTGTAGAAAGCAACTACCCTTTTGCCCGTGGTGCCGGAGGTGGAGTGTATTCTCACACAGTCCTTTTTCGGCACGGCAAGCAAGCCGTAGGGGTAAGCATCGCGCAAATCGTCTTTACAAAGAAACGGCAGCTTATGTAAATCATCAGCACCGCGGATATCGTCGGGCGAAACGCCCGCATCATCCATTTTTTTGCGGTAATATTCAACATTTTCGTAAACATGCCGCACCTGCTTCACAAGGCGTTCATCCTGCATGGCTTGTATTTGCTCACGCGAGGCACATTCGATATCTTTTTGATAATAGTTTCCCATATTATTCAGATGCTCCTGCCCGAAAGAAATGCTTTTTTGTTCATTTCAAGGAATTTTTCCGGAACACTTACCGCAACGGCATTCAGCCATTCTTCCTCGGTAAAATCAAAGAATTTTGACATAACACCCATAAGCACCATATTGACCGCCTTTGCGGTACCCGCCTGCTCGGCAAGCGAAAGTGCATCGGTGAACACGCCCCTGATGCCGAGTGCTTTTATTTTTTCTTCAAGCTCCTGCGGATATTCCGCGGCGCCGGTGATAACGGGCATGGGGTTTACCTTTTGGGTATTGGTAATAACAACTCCGTCGGGTTTGAGATATTCCAGCCACCTTGCAGCTTCGAGAAGCTCAAATGAAAGTATAATATCCGCTTCACCCTTGTCGATTATGGGTGAATAAACCTTTTCTCCGTAACGGACATAAGTAACGACACTGCCTCCGCGCTGGCTCATTCCGTGAACCTCGCTGACTTTAACATCATAACCTTTTTCAAGCAGCATTCTGCCGAGCAGCTTGCTTGCAAGCAGAGTACCCTGCCCGCCTACGCCGACTATCATAATATTTTTTGTCATTACCTTTCACCTCCGCCGAGTGCGCCGAACGCGCAAAGCTGTGAGCACACGCCGCAGCCGGTGCAAAGCGTATTATCAATAACCGCCTTGCCGCCGACAACGCTTATTGCCGGGCAGCCGACCTGCATACAAGCCTTGCAGCCTCTGCATTTGTCGGCATTTACGGTAAGAGGCCCGTTATGTTTGACATATTTAAGAAGCGCGCAAGGTCTTCTTGAAATAATCACGGACGGCTCATTGACTGCTGTCTCCTCTTTGATTGCGGTATCGCAAGCCTTGAGGTCATAGGGGTCAACCACGCGCACGCGGTTTATGCCGACCGCTTTGCAGAGTGTTTCAAGGTCGATTTTCGACGCCGGGTCGCCTTTGAGGTTGAAGCCCGTTGTGGGGTTCTGCTGATGCCCCGTCATACCCGTAATGGAGTTATCGAGAATGATAACGGTTGACGCCGAATTATTATATGCGATATTAACAAGTCCGGTTATGCCGGAATGTATGAATGTGGAATCGCCGATAACGGCAACGGTCTTGCCTTCGTAAGAGCCGTTCATAGCTTTATTGAAGCCGTGAAGACCCGAAACGGAAGCACCCATACAGATTGTGGAATCTATTGCCGAAAGCGGTGCTGCCGCGCCGAGCGTATAGCAGCCTATATCGCCCATAACGGTAAGCTTATTCTTTTTGAGTGTGTAGAACAGACCTCTGTGCGGGCAGCCTGCGCACATAACGGGCGGCCTTGCGGGGAGCGAATCCTCCACGACCTTGCCTGCGCAGGTATTTACGCCGAGAGCGTTTGATATAATATTCTGACTGAATTCGCCTATGCAGCCGAAAATCTCTTTGCCCTTAACATTTACGCCGATATTTTTGCAGTGGGTTTCGATAATGCCGTCAAGCTCTTCAACGACTATTACCTCTTTCACCGCGGCGGCAAAATCTTTTATTTTTTTGACGGGCAGCGGATTTACCATACCGAGCTTCAAAACAGGGTACTCATCGCCGAAAACTTCTTTCACATACTGGTAGCTTGTGCTTGAAGTGATAAAGCCCTTTTCGTTCGACTTGCCGTTTTCCGCGCGATTGATTTCGCTCGTTTCGGCGAATTCGGTAAGTTGTGCGGTGCGCTTTTCGACTATTGGGTGCCTGAGCTTTGCAAAGCCGGGCATCATAATATATTTCGCGCCGTTCTTTTCGTATTTTTGGGCTTCGGGCACTACCCTGTCGGCAGTTTCGACCACACTCTGCGAATGTGCGACGCGTGTGCACATTTTTATCATTACGGGAGTATCGAATTTTTCCGACAGCTCATAGCCGAGCTTTGCGAACGCGAGCGATTCCGCCGCATCCGACGGCTCAAGCATGGGAAGCTTTGCGGCTATGGCGTAATGGCGCGAATCCTGCTCATTCTGCGATGAGTGCATGGACGGGTCATCGGCAACGCCGATAAGCATACCGCCGTTCACGCCCGTATATGATATGGTGAAAAGCGGGTCGGCGGCAACATTGAGCCCGACGTGCTTCATACCGCAGAAGCTGCGCCTGCCTGCGAGCGATGCGCCGAAAGCCGCTTCCATAGCGACCTTTTCGTTGGGCGCCCACTCGGCGTAAATCTCATTATACTTGGCGGCGCACTCGGTAATTTCGGTACTCGGTGTGCCGGGATAGCTTGAAACGAATTCGCAGCCCGCCTCATAAAGTCCGCGGGCAACGGCTTCGTTACCGAGCATAAGCTTTTTCATATTACACACTTCCTTGATTATGACATTATCTGCGCTTCAACAAGTCTGCCGTGGCAATATTTCTGCCTTAAAACGGGCTTTTCGATTTTGCCGGTGGGGTTACGCGGCACCTTATCGAAAATAACCTTGCGCGGACGCTTGTAGCGCGGAAGCTCCTTACAGAATTCGTTGATTTCCTCCTCGGTACATTCAACGCCGTCTTTAAGCTCGATAATGGCGGCGGTGATTTCACCGAGACGCGGCTCGGGAACGCCGATAACCGCAACATCCTTAATTTTGTTGAATGCACGCAGATAATCTTCTATCTGCACGGGGTAGATATTTTCACCGCCGGATATGACAACATCTTTTTTACGGTCAACAAGGTAGATAAAGCCGTCCTCGTCGATTTTTGCCATATCGCCGGTGTAGAGCCATTCGCCCTTGAGTATTTCATCGGTGGCTTCTTTATTCTTATAGTAGCCCATCATTACGCCGGGACCTTTGACCGCAAGCTCGCCGACATCGCCCGCGGGAACCTCGTTGCCGTTTTCGTCAACGACCTTTGTTTCCCAAAGGTAGCCCGCTTTGCCGATGGCGCCGACCTTATGGACATTTTCAACGCCGAGATGAACGCAGCCGGGGCCTATTGATTCGCTTAAGCCGTAGTTTGTATCGTACTTATGGTTGGGAAAATGCTTTAACCAGCGGCGTATAAGGCTCGGCGGAACGGGCTGTGCGCCGATGTGCATAAGGCGCCAGTTATCAAGATAATAATCTTCAAGGTTTATTCTGCCGGATTCAACGGCATCGAGAATATCCTGCGCCCACGGAACGAGAAGCCATACTATTGAGCACTTTTCCTCGGAGACGGTGCGCAGTATCCATTCGGGCTTAATGCCCCTTAAAATAACCGCCTTGGAGCCGGACATAAGACTGCCGAACCAGTGCATTTTTGCACCCGTATGGTAAAGGGGCGGTATGCAGAGGAACACATCATCGTGGCTCTGTGAATGGTGATTCTGCTCGGTAAGGCAGGAACAGTAAAGCGCTTTGTGGCGGTGAAGTATCGCCTTGGGGAAGCCCGTTGTACCGGATGAGAAATATATTGCGGCGATGTCGTCTTCATCGAGACTTACCGGCGGCGTGGTGCCGGAGCAGAAATTAACTATATTAAGCACATTTTCGGCATAGTCGGGCTCTTGCTTGCCGACGAAGAAAAATGTGCCGATGTTTTCCATTTTATCGTAAACACGGTCAAGGCGTTCAATGAACTCCCTGCCGAAGAAAAGAATCTCAATATCGGCAAGGTCAACGCAGTATTTTATTTCATCGGCGGAATAGCGGTAGTTGAGCGGAACGGCAACACAGCCTGCTTTAAGCACACCGAAATACACGGGCAGCCACTCAAGACAATTCATCATAAGTATACCGACCTTGGTGCCGCGCTTTACACTGCGGCTCAAAAGCAGGTTTGCGAACTTATTCGCCCTTTGGTCGAAATCACGCCAAGTCATTTCACGGCGATACGGCATATCGGGGCTGGCGCTCTCGATAAGGCTCATCTCGCGCCAGGTTACCGCATTGTCGCGTTCTTCGGACGGGTTGATTTCAACAAGTGCTGTTTCATTCCCGTAAATGCGTGAGTTCTTTTCAAGGAAATCCGTAATTACCATTTTTTTACCTCCGTTATTGCGCCGATAAAACAAAACGCCCTCGGCGCGAAAATATTGCGCAGAGGACGAGATATATCCCGTGGTACCACCTCTATTTACCGTTAAAAACGGCCTCTGGACACCAACATGCCCTTACGCTGTATTGGGCGCACCCATCTCCGCCTACTGATCAAGAACGTTCGGGGAGCTGCTCGGAAAGGTATTCGCCGCCGCGCTACCCTGCTGCCTTGCACCGTACGGCAGTTCTCTGAAGGGCGTTCACGCGTGGGTACTTGTTTTCGTCATCGCATTGTAAATAATTTACCATTTAATTATATCTTTGTCAACAATTTGCAACAAATTTTTTGTGTAATATATTACAAGATTTCACGCGGATTTGCGATTTCAAATGTTGAAAATATCAGTATTATGGATTATAATTGCATCGCAATGCAAAAAATTGATAAAATATTAAAAATTTACTTGCAATCCTGCAAATTCCGTGATAATATATACCAATGTATGAATACCAAAGGAGGTGTCACCGAATTGCCTAACATTAAATCCGCAAAGAAAAGAGTTCTTGTAAACGCTACAAAGGCCGCTAACAACAAGGCTGCTAACTCCGCTCTTAAAACTGCTGTCAAGAAGGCTAACGCCGCTATTGAAGCTAACGATGCCGACAAAGCAGAGGTCGTTAAGGTTGCTGTTAAAAAGCTTGACCAGGCTGCCGCTAAAGGTCTTATCCATAAGAACAATGCAGCTCACAAGAAATCACAGCTTGTAAACAAGCTCAACAAATCATAATTTTGATTTGAAGAAAAACACCGCAGCATAAATGCTGCGGTGTTTTCTTATGTATTAAAACTTCGGTGTTTTCGCAAGGCTGGCGGCGATCTCCTCATCGGTGGGGATATAATCGGTCATAATGCCGTTATTGAATTTTTCATAACTCATCATATCGAAATAGCCCGTGCCGGTAAGACCGAACAGAATGGTCTTTTCCTCGCCGGTTTCTTTGCATTTGATGGCTTCATCCATTGCAACCTTTATTGCGTGGCTGCTCTCGGGTGCGGGGAGAATGCCCTCCACCCTTGCGAACTTAACCGCAGCATCGAAAACAGAGGTCTGCTCAACGGCGCGTGCGCCCATAAGTCCGTCATCGTAAAGCTGTGAGAGCACGCCGCTCATACCGTGGTAGCGAAGTCCGCCCGCGTGGCTTGCGGAGGGTATGAAATCGCTGCCGAGGGTATACATTTTCTGAAGCGGGCAAACTCTGCCGGTATCGCAGTAATCGTAAACGAATTTGCCGCGTGTGAGGCTCGGGCATGATGCGGGCTCAACGGCTATAAACTCATAGTCGGCTTCGCCGCGGATTTTCCGCCCCATAAAGGGAGAGATAAGTCCGCCGAGGTTTGAGCCGCCGCCTGCGCAGCCGATGATGATATCGGGCTTTTCGCCGATTTTTTCAAATGCGGCAGCCGCTTCAAGACCGATAATGGTCTGGTGAACAAGCACCTGGTTAAGCACTGAGCCGAGAACATACCTGTAACCCTCGCGTGTCGTGGCGGACTCAACCGCTTCGGAAATTGCACAGCCGAGGCTGCCTGAGGTGCCGGGATGCTCTGCATTTATTTTTTTGCCGATTTCGGTTTCAAATGACGGCGATGGTGTCACGGATGCGCCGTAGGTTCTCATAACCTCGCGTCTGAAAGGCTTCTGCTCATAAGAGCATTTAACCATAAACACATCGCATTCAAGCCCGAAATACGAGCAAGCCATGGCAAGTGCGGTGCCCCACTGACCTGCGCCGGTCTCCGTTGTAACGCCCTTCAAGCCCTGCTGCTTTGCATAGTAAGCCTGTGCTATTGCACTGTTGAGCTTGTGGCTGCCGGAGGTATTGTTGCCTTCGAATTTATAATAAATCTTTGCGGGAGTATCAAGGTACTTTTCAAGGCAATATGCCCTTGTAAGCGGTGAAGGACGGTACATTTTATAGAAATCGAGGATTTCTTCGGGGATATCAATAAAAGCATCGGTATCATTAAGCTCCTGCGCGGCAAGCTCATCGCAAAAGACCTTGCTGAGTGCCTCGTGAGTAATGGGTTTGCCTGTGGAAGCATCAAGCAGCGGTGCGGGTTTATTTACCATATCCGCACGCAGATTGTACCACTGCTTAGGCATTTCGCTTTCTTCAAGATAAGTTTTGTAAGGGATTTTTGCCATATATGTCACCTCTGAAAAATTAAAAACAATTTATTTTACAGCCGGATAAAATCCGACTTTTTTCATAACCTTGTCGAGTGTGCGCTGCGAAATTTTTGTTGCGAGCTCCGCACCGCTGCGCATACATTCTTCAAGATATTTTTTGTCGTTTATAAGCTCCTTGTAGCGAGCCTGAATTGGAGCGAGCTCGGCTACCACCGCCTCGCCCACCGCGGTTTTGAAATCACCGTAGCCTTTACCCTTGAACTCGGCTTCGATTTCCCCATAAGTTTTACCTGTGCAGCAGGAATAAATGGTCATAAGGTTATTTATGCCGTCCTTACCCTCACGGTAAGCGACTTCGGAATCACTGTCGGTAACGGCACTGCGGATTTTTTTCATAATCACATTCGGCTCATCGAGCATCGAAATATAGGATTTCGGGTTATCATCCGACTTACTCATCTTCTTTGCAGGGTCCTGCAGTGATGTTATCTTCGCGCCCGCCTTGCCGATGAACGGCTCCGGCATTTTAAGCACATCACCGTATATCATATTGAAACGGTCGCAGATGTTTCTTGCGATTTCAAGATGCTGCTTCTGGTCGGCGCCTATCGGAACATAGTCGGCATTATAGATGAGAATATCTGCCGCCATAAGCACGGGGTAATCGAAAAGACCGACGGTAACATTGCCGTCATAACGCTGGCTTTTATCCTTAAACTGAGTCATTCTTGCGGCCTCACCGAACTGTGTGTAGCAGTTTAATATCCAGCCGAGCTGCGCGTGTGTGGGAACATGGCTCTGCACGAACACAACATTTTTCTGCGGGTCGATGCCGAGAGCGAGCAGCAGCGCATAAAGCTCGTAGGTATTCTTTTTGAGCTGTGCGGGATTGTCACGGAAGGTCGGCACGGTAATGGAGTGCAGATCCGCCACGCCGTAAAGGCAATCGTAACCGTCGCACATCTTCGCCCAGTTTTTAAGCGCACCGAGATAGTTGCCGAGGGTAGGCGTACCCGTAGGCTGGATACAGCTTAAAACTATTTTCTTTTTTTCGGGAGCTGAATTTTCCATATATATTACCCCTATCATTAAAATTACAAATAAAAAAGACCTTGCCCCTGTTGTAAGGGACAAGATCGTAAATCCTGCGGTACCACCCAAATTGCAGTAAAACTGCCGCTCTGCCGCGTACTTCATACGCGCCGCGCCGGTAACGGGTGCGGTACCCGTCGGAAGCTACTTGCCAATGCTTTCGCACCGCCCTCGCAAGCCCATTCACACGAATCTGCAACACCGCATTTCACCGTACGCGGCTCTCTTTGAAGCAATGATTCGGGCTACTATTCTTGCTCATAGGTTTGAAATATACTTGAATATTACACCCTTGTTATAAATTTGTCAAGAGTTTTTTTCATCTTCTTCAATCGCTTCTGCGGCGGGAGCCGCCTCCTGCGCAGGCTCTTCGCCGATATTGAGCTTTTCGCGGCAAAGCTGCTTGAAATATTCAAAATTTTCCTCGCCCATCATTTCGGAATTTACGAGCAGAGCATTCTGGTAATCGTCAAAAAGCTTCTGCTTGCCGGAGGATGAATGCTTTGCATTGATTCTGCCGACGAGATCGGTAAATGAATCGTAGAGGAAACCTTTGATGAGGTTATCTTTTTTCTCGGTAATCTCTTTGAGCTGTTCGGTGGGGCCCATACCGTTAAAGCGCCAGTACGGCTCGATTTTTATAAGCTCCTCGGTACTTTCGACAAGCTCCTTGTATGATTTGAAGAACAGATACGGGTCCTTTGTGGTGTTCACGTTCTTTGCCGCAAGTGAGCCGATTTTTATATTCTTTACAACATAATTGTTGGTTGCACTTACGAGCATATCCTGCGTGAGCATTTTGCGCGTAACGGGGATATTTGACACGATTTTTTGCAGAGCTATACGCTCCTCACGGTCATATTCGCGGGGCTTGTATGTGTAGCCTGCGGGTTTTTGCTCTTTCTTTTTACCGAACATAATTTTCCCTCATTGAAAAGTTTTCTACATTATACTTTCAATTTACGGGAATGTCAACGGCTATATCACCGTTCTTGAAGCTTACGCGGTATTCGCCGCCGTTTTTCAATTCACCTTTAAGGTACATTTCGGAAAGCTTATCCTCGATTTCGGAGGTTACGGCGCGCCGCAGCGGTCTTGCGCCGTAGACAGAATTATCGCCGACTGCGGCAATATGCCCGGCAACGCTTTCATCGAATGTGAGTTTTATATCAAGGTCGCCTGCCCTTGCGGCAAGCTCGGCAAGCATTTTACGCGCAATTTCGAGTATTTCGACGTTTGTAAGACTTTCAAAAACGATTATTTCATCTATACGGTTTATAAATTCGGGCTTGAAAAACTTTTTGACCTCATCGGTTACAAGCTCCTTGATTCGGGCATTTCTGCCGCTTTCGCCGCTGCTGCCCGCAAAACCGAGACCGTCCCGCTTGGCGGAAATCAGCGATGCGCCGATATTCGATGTCATTATTATGACGGTGTTTCTGAAATCGACTTTTCTGCCGGAGGAATCGGTGAGAACGCCCTCCTCGAGTATTTGCAGAAGAATGTTGAAAATTTCGCCGTCGGCTTTTTCAAGCTCATCGAAAAGCACCACGGAATACGGATGCCTGCGCACCCTGCCCGTAAGCTGACCGCCCTCATCAAAGCCGACATACCCGGGCGGCGAGCCGACGAGCTTTGAAACGGAATGCTTTTCCATATACTCGGACATATCGGTTTTTATTATGCGGTTTTCGGAACCGAAAAGGCATTCGGCAAGCGCTTTCGTAAGCTCGGTTTTACCGACGCCCGTGGGACCTAAAAACAAAAACGAGCCTATCGGTCTTTTGGGGTCCTTAAAACCGGAGCGTCCGCGCCGCACCGCACGGGCAACGGCGTTTACTGCGGCATTCTGCCCTATTACGCGGCGGTGCAGCTCATCCTCAAGCCGCATAAGGCGGTCGCTTTCACTTTCGGTTATGCGCGTAACGGGCACACCGCTCCACGCCGAAACGACGGATGCAACATCGGCGGCGGTTACGGTTCTCATTTCATTTTTGGCGTTGTCATACCATTCGCGCCGCTTTATTCTCACAAGGCTCACAAGTTCTTTTTCCCTATCTCTGAGACTTGCCGCCCCCTCAAAATCCTGCCCCTCGACTGCGCGGTTTTTCTTTTCGGAAATCTGCTTCACCTCGGCTTCAAGCTCTTTGAGCTCCTGCGGCAGAGCCATACCGCCGAGCCGCACGCGCGATGAAGCCTCGTCTATAAGGTCAACGGCTTTATCGGGGAAATATCTGTCGCTTATATAACGCGAGCCGAGCGTTACGGCGGCTTCAAGCGCTTCATCGGTGATTATGACGCCGTGGTGTTCCTCATAAAGCGGGCGTGAGCCGCGCAGCATTTCAAGTGTGGCTTCCTCCCCCGGTTCTTCAACGCTCACGGTCTGAAAGCGGCGTTCGAGTGCGGGGTCTTTTTCGATATATTTACGGTATTCGTCAACAGTAGTTGCACCTATAACGCGTATCTCACCACGGGCAAGCGACGGTTTGAGAATATTTGCGGCATCGACGGCGCCCTCCGCAGAGCCCGCGCCGACGATATTGTGAAGCTCATCAATAAATAAAATCACCGACGGATCTGTCGCCACCTCGTCAATTATGCTTTTTATGCGCTCCTCAAAATCGCCGCGATATTTCGTGCCCGCCACCATACAGGTCAGATCAAGCGATATTATACGCTTGTTTTTGAGTATTTCCGGCACCTCACCGCGAGCTATCTGCAAAGCGAGCCCCTCCACCACCGCGGTTTTGCCGACGCCGGGCTCACCTATAAGGCAGGGGTTGTTTTTCGTTCGGCGGCAGAGTATCTCGGTAACGCGTTCAATCTCCTTTTCCCTGCCTATAACGGGGTCGATTTCGCAGTTCTCCGCCTGCTCGGTAATATCCTTGCCGTATTTTCTTATATTGGCGCCCTTTTGCGCTTTGCTTTTGCTTTTTATATATTCATTTTCGGTTTCGGCGGCAATATCGCCGCATAATTCGTACGCTCTTACGCCGAGACTTGAAAGAATAGTGCAGGCGGCACTCTGCGTTTCGCGCACAAGGGCGGTAAGAAGCTGTTCCGTGCCCGCTTCGCCGCCGCTCTGCCCCCTCAACAGCATAAGCGCATTTTCGATTATTCTGCGGCAGCGCGGTGTTACATCCTCGGGTGTAAGGCTTGTGGGGATGCCTACGCCGACAGTAAGCTTTATCTGCTCTTCGACCTTTTTAAGCGTAACCTTTTTACTCATAAGCACCGATGCCGAAACGGTGCGCGGGTCGGAAAGCAGACCGAGCAGCACGTGCTCGCTGCCGACATAGGTATGACCTAAATTTTCAGCCGCTTCAACGGCATAATTGAGCGCATTGTTCGCGCTTTCGGTAAATCCCGTAAATCTGTACATAATTCTCCCCCCGCGAACTAATCGTTTTGCACAACGGCAAGCGTGAGCACCGTCATATCGTCGTTTTTTTCGGGCTGATAACGTCTTACGAGCTCGCAAAGCTGCGATGTAAATTCACGCACACTCCCCCCGCCGAAGCTTTTGAGCTCCGAACGAACGAATGCCTTATCATCATCGCGCACACCGTCCGAGCACATAAGTATCATATCGCCGCCGCTGACAGTGCCCGAACACCATGCGCTGTCGGCGACGGACAAAATACCCATCGGCATTGACGGCTCGCCTACTGTTATTACGCGGTTATTCTTTCTTATAAAGCTCTCGGATGCGCCGCATTTGTAAAATTCAACGCCGCCGGTAAACAGGTCAACCGCTACGAGGTCAAGCGTTACCGAGCACTCCTCGCCCGAATGCGAAATGAGTGAGGAATTGACGGTATCTATTGCCGCTTTCATACCGAAGCCGGCTTTTATGAGCTTTTCAAGCAGCGTTACCGCAAGCCCCGACGAAACCGCCGCACGCGCGCCCGTGCCCATACCGTCGCAGATAATGCCGTAAAAATAGCCGTCGCCGTCGCGGAACGTTGTAAACGAGTCGCCGGAATGTTTTTCGCCGTTTGAGCAGGAACGGCACGCCGACGATATTATGCGGTAACGCGGGCGCTCGCAAAACACAAGCAGTTTTTCATCGCCGCAGTCGCTCACCGCGGGGAAATCGAGCTTTTTGCCGCAAAGCGTTTCAAGCCGCGTGTGAACGCTGCGCTGAACGCCGTTTTCTTCGGCTGCGCTGTTTTTTACGTGCAGTTCAAGACGTATTCTGTCGCAGGAGTCGATAACACAGCAGGCATCAACGACATCATATCCGCAGGAAACAGCGGCGGCACGTGCCTTTGCGGCGGTATCCATATCAAAGCAGACCTGCTCGCCCACCCTGCCGCACAACGAATCGAGCAATGATGAAACATTCACAAACTGGTCGGATGCAAGCGAATATATTTCGCGCACCCTTGCTTCAACACGTTCGCGAGCCTTGTGTTCAAGGTACATTTTATTAAAGCTGTCGCAAACGGATTCGGTACGGATGCACCGCGACGCAAAATGCTGCGGCACGGTTTTGTATTCGAGAAAAACATTTTCCTTTTTAAGCATAAGCAGAGTGTTGAAGCAGTCCTGCGATATGTCAAACGCTTCACTCCAGCAGGCATCGTAAAGCCCGCAAGAGCCACACACACGCTCACGCGTTTTTCTGAACACGTCATCAATGCCGCGTCTGTCGGCGCGCACAAGCGCATCGTTTACATTGTTGAGTGATTTGCATATTTCGGCAGAAGCCTCCGAGGCATTTTTCAGGCGGCGCACAATATCGGTGCGCACGCTTTCTATTGCGGGCGAAACAACGCCCGGTGCAAGCAGATTTTCAAGCTTTGAATTGAATTTCAGACTGATAATTACAAATATAAGTGAAGATACCGCCGCCTCGATAAGCACCGCCGCGGTCTGTTCGTTTATGCCGACTATCGCGCCTACCGCCACGCCGGAAAGTATGAACGATGCCGCACAAGCCCATTTGCCCATTGATGAAAAAACTCCCGAAAGCAGACCGCCCACGGCATAAAATGCAAGCAGCAGCACACTGCCGCTGCCGAGGCTCATTGCAGCGCCGCTGCACACACCGACGACCGCCCCGCCTGCCTCGCGGCTGTAATATGCGCACAAAAGTATGAGCACACACGCCGGGACACGTACGGGCACAAAGCTGCCGACCGTCAAGAATTTCAGCGACATCATAAACACGGTCAGCGACAGTATGACAGCCGTTGCCTCCTTGGAGGTCATTGTGCTTAAACCGCCCTTAAATGAAATCGCATCGCGGCTTTTGGTAAAAAGGTAGGCACTTGCGCCGCTTATGCACGCTTCGGAAAAGCATATAAGCATATCGGGCAATTCGGGCTTTGAGGCAAACACGACGGCAAGCCCCGTGGCAAGCATACAGACAAATGATGTTATAACGGGTGTCGCGGGGTGCGAACGCACATTTTTGAACGCCTTGAGCGCGAACATTATTACGCACAGTGCGAGCACCGATGAGGAATACCTTAACGCAGTGACCGAGCCGAATGTAAAGAACCAACCCGCAACGCTGCCTGCCGTGGCGAAAAGCATATATTTTTCGGGCACGCAGGCTGCAAAAGCCACGCCGAACGGCGAAAACCGTTCGTTTATGCCGGCAAGGCTTGCAAGGAAACCGCCCGCCGTGCAAAGCGCGAACATTGCGGCGGTCTTTATATATGAATGTTTTTCTTTTTCGTTTGTTCGGTGCAGAACTTTCGTTGCGGTCATAGGCGTGCCCCCATACAGTTTTTACAGTATTATACAGGACAAGCACGCGAGAAATATGTCGCAAGCGGGTTGTAAAACGGTGATAAATACTGTTATAATAAAAAGGAAATCATCGCTTTACGGCGAAAA
The DNA here is from genome assembly GCA_045617785.1 of Acutalibacteraceae bacterium. Lineage (GTDB taxonomy): Bacteria > Bacillota > Clostridia > Oscillospirales > Acutalibacteraceae > DTU089. Next base: position 60,640 of record JAZLJH010000013.1, on the reverse strand, counting down.
GTCATTTTTTGTAAGATTTTCTTAATATTTTTACGCATTATTTCTTAATTTTGATGCTTTAACATCATGTTCAAGGAGGTAGATTATGAACACAGTTCTTGTTTGCGATGACGATAAAGAAATTTTACGTTCAATAGAAATTTATTTGAAAATGGAGGGCTATAATGTTCTGCTCGCGGAAAACGGAAAAAAGGCTCTTGAGGTTCTTGAAAAGAATGAGGTTCACTGCATTGTTCTCGATATTATGATGCCGGAGCTCGACGGACTTGAAACAACGCTCACGATAAGACGCGACAAAAACATCCCGATAATTCTGCTTTCGGCAAAAAGCGAGGATACCGACAAAATAACCGGTCTCGGCTTCGGTGCGGATGACTACGTAACAAAACCCTTCAACCCGCTTGAGCTGACGGCGCGTGTAAAAAGTCAGATACGCCGCTACACCTCGCTCGGCAGCCTCGAAAAGAAGCAGGGCGTTATTGTTAACGGCGGTCTGTGCGTTGATACGGTTGCGCACGAGGTTACCGTTGACGGCGAGCCCGTAAAGCTTACGGCAACCGAATACGGCATTGTGGAATACCTTATGCAGAATCTCGGCTGCATTCTTTCCGCCGCAAGAATTTATGAGGCGGTATGGGGCGAGCCGTGTGTTGCGGGCGACAAAACCGTTACCGTACACATAAGAAGAATACGCGAAAAAATAGAAATAAATCCTAAAGAACCGAAATATTTGAAGGTGGTGTGGGGAATTGGATACAAAATCGATAAAATCTGAATATAACCCTTTTCTTAAAGCGGCGGTATTGGTGCTTACCGTAATTTTCGCTGGTTTAAGCGGCGCGGGCACTCTTTACGCTTTAAGAGCGGAGATTTTTTACCCGGATGAATATACGCTTACGCAAAGCATACCGTTTGCGGAACAGCTCAGAAGTGACATTATACGCATTGACAGTATGCCGCTTGATATGGATTATTCGCAGAATTTTTCATACGGCGACTACAAAAAGAACTGCCCGGCGGTTGCGGAGATAACCGCAACATTCGAGAAAGACACAGAGTACTGTCTGAAGATTTACGATACCATTGTTAAGCTGAAGGCTTTGAAGCCGCAGCAGGTAAACGAGTACGATGAATTCGATGAGTACGATGAAGAAATAATCGAAGAAACCTACGAATATGACGATTACGATTACATCACCGCACCTGCCACAACGCTCCCCTACACTGCCGATGAAATTTTCAACATCAAAGATAAATATGACTCATATTACGAATGGGAAACGGATTATGCGGCTTTGAGAACAGAGCTTTTTAAATATGTTTCCGATGCGACAAGCCGCGAAACCATTAAGGCAGACCTCGCCGAAAATTGCGAAAACACGATCCGTATGGCTTATCAAGATGCAAAAAGAATTTACCTCAACAACACCGTTAACAACCATTACAAAAATCTGCATTTTTATGTGAGCAGTCTTGACGGCAAGTGCGTGCAGACAAATCTGCCCGAAGGCACGGATATCGAGCGATTCAAAAAAGAGATAAGTAAAGATGCCTGCTACTCACTTGTATTTGACGGTCAAAAGCGGCTCACACCCGAGGTCGATGCACCCGATCCGATGTGGTTTTCGGATTTTATAAATGCAGACAGCAACAATGTATTTGAAATAAATAACCTGACCGAAAGCTTTGAGGACAAAATCGTTTACCTTAAAATTGATGCCGTACCCGAAAAGGGCGACGAATACGCAAACATAATCAGCGAGTACAATATCGCGCGCACCGCTAAAACGAACGGCGTTGGCTTGACGGCTGCATTCGCGCTTGTAAGTACCGCTTTGCTGATACTGCTTATCTGCCTTTGCGGTAAACGCGAGGACGGCACATCAAGGCTTATATGGTGCGATAGAATACCGTTTATTATAAAAGCACTGTTTGATGCGACGGTAATCGTGCTTGCGGGTGCGTGGTTTGTTATGGCGGTGAGCTGCGACCTGTTCCCCGGCGAATTTTTCGGCAACGGCAATATTCTTGCCGTAATCACCGACAAAACTCTGCTTGCGTTCGCGGCTGTGCCCGTAGCTGTAATATCACTTGCAATATGCGATTTTGCCATGTATGTGAAGCGCAACGGCGACTGCGGCACATTCTCGCGCCGCTTCCTGCTGAGTTTTATTGTTACGGGAATTTATAAGAGCATAAAAGCCAATCGCTCCGCTTTGCGTGAGCGCAAAAAGATGCCTAAATCCATAGCGATAAAGATTTTGATTTTTGCCGCAGTAAATGTAATTCTCATTATTATTATGATTCTGTTGCCGGGATCGTCATTTTATGAGTTTATCATCCCCTGCATTTTAATCGGCTTTATTTTCAATTTCGTATGCCTTATATTCGCCATAAGATTTTTTGACGGTGTGGGCAAGCTCGGTGACTTTGCGGCAGAGCTTAAAAACGGCAACTACAATGCAGTAATCGACCGCGAAAAATTTGTGACGGAGCTGCGCCCGTTTGCCGCAGACCTTGACGATTGCAGGAGCATAAACGAAAATGCGGTGAACGAGGCAATTAAGGGCGAAAGGCTGAAAACCGAGCTTATTACCAATGTTTCGCACGATTTGAAAACGCCGCTCACCTCGATAATAAACTATGTTTCGCTTCTGAAGCTCGACAACTGCACAGACGAGGACAGAGCGAAATATCTTGATATACTCGATGAAAAATCAACAAAGCTCAAAAGGCTTATCGAAGATCTGACTGAAGCGAGCAAGGCAACCTCGGGAAACATTAAAATGAATATCACACCCGTAAACCTTTCGGAGCTTGCGCTGCAGGCGGTCGGCGAAAACAGCGATGTGCTTGAAAACGAGGGACTTGAGCTTGTGCTCACCCAGCACGAAAGCGATATTGCGGTGCTTGCGGATTCACAACACACATTCAGAATAATCGACAACCTCTTTTCAAACGCAAAAAAATATTCCCTTACGGGAACGAGGGTTTATGTGGATGTTTACAAAACACAGGGTTACGGCTGCTTTTCCATTAAGAATGTGAGCCGCGAAAAGCTGAACATCTCACCCGATGAGCTTACCGAGCGTTTTGTGCGCGGCGACAATTCGCGCACCACGGACGGCAGCGGACTCGGACTTTCGATAGCGCGAAGCTTTACCGAACTGCAAAACGGCATATTTAACATCTCGATTGACGGAGATATGTTTAAGGTAACGGTATGCTTACCTCTCAGTACAAATTAAAAATTGACAGACAGCAAAGAAACAGCGCGGACTTCAGCAATAGTCCGCGCTGTTTGATATTTTGTTTTTATTTTTCAATAATTTTTCCGAAAAACTTCATATATTCAACCCAATCCGTGCGGCTGAAGAAGTGACCGCCCTTGCGCACATGGTAAACGATATGTGCATCGTCCGAGGGGTTTTCGGAATAGCCCGAAAGACCTGCTGCTTCCCAGATTTTTGCCGCCTCCCGGGAGCAGAGCTTTTCGCTCGGGGGGCAAGCCCACTCATCAAGCTCACCGCTGCCGACAGCAACATAGCGCGGCGCGCAGGCACCTATAAGGAAATGCTGGTCAAACTGCGCGGCCTCGGAATTTTCGGCGTATTTTTTGAAATTGTCGCAGAACCAGAACGGGAATTTGCGGTAAATCTGGTCATAATGCTCGCAGTTGCCGAGCTTATAACGTTCAAGCGAAGCACCGGAGCAGCCGGAATCATTTGAGCAGGCAAGCTTAACGCGGGTATCGTTTGCACCGCACCACAGAGCCGTTTTACCGAGGCGCGAATGACCTGCAACAGCGATATTTTCGGAATCAATATCGGGGCGTGTGCAGAGGTAATCAATAAATCTGCTTGCGGCAAACGCCCACATTGAGATTTTGCCCCAATCGGTGCCGTCGCCGCGGCGTGGATACTGTGCTGCAATGCCGTTTGTGAAATCGCCGTCATCGGATGTAACATCACCGTAGTAAACTATGCCGAGGGCATAGCCGTTACTGAAAATCTCCTCGGCGGGATGGTATTTATCGTAAGGATTATCGTTAAAGTTGATATGTATCATGACCGGCATTTTCTCGCCGTTTGCGGGGGCAAAAAGCTTTACGGGCAAAGTAAATTCGCCTTTCGGTGTGGGAAATGTAAGGTCGATAAATTCAAGATTTGCAAAACCGCAAAATGTGCTTACGCTCTTAACCACTTCACCTTTTACATACGCGGGAGCCTCGGGCATAATGCCGTATTCCTCGCGTGCGAGCACCTCAAGAAGTTCCTTGCGGCGCACTTCAAGGTCGGTGATATTTTCAACATATTTGCCGTTATTGAGTTTAGTAAGTTCGGGAATATTCATAGCAGTACCTCCGTTATTTTAAAAGTTGTTTTATCTGTTTTTCGGTGGCAGACGGGCAGATTTTGCGCAGTCTGTCATATATTACCCCGCGTGAGTCCGAGGGCTCGTGCTCGTATTCGCGCGAAAGCAAATCGTACCCCCACATACTTTCGGGTGTGGCATAAACGGCAACGTGCCAGCCGTAGCCCTCGCCCGCTCTGTTTACGCGCTGACGGAAATCCTTTACCACAAGGTAGGTTTTCATCTGCAGCTCGGTGAGCACGCCGTCAAAGTTCTTTTCACCTTCCCTGCCGAAGCCCGCAAGGCGTTTAAGCTCATAGGAATAAAATTCGCCGCCGTCGGTGAACAAGTCCATTATCTTTTTCCAGCGGGTGCGAGCCTTGCCGTCATCCCAGAGGGCATCAAAATCATAACCGTCGCGCCGCCAGTTTGCAAAATACGGCAGATATTCAAGTGAGATAAAGCCTGCCTTATTGCCGAAAAATTTACCGTAGGCAACCTTGCCGCTTTCGGATGCCGTACGCCGCCATTCCCACGGGTCGCGCACCTCGTCGCCGCTCCACCAATAATCGGAAACGGAATGCTCTTCGACCGAAAAGCCCGGTACACTGTTTTTGAAAAGCGGCAGAAAGCCGAGCTCATTGACATACTCAATCAGTTCGGCAACATTGTTTAAGCAGCGTGCGCCGGTTTCATCAACACCGTGCATAATCCACTCGCCGTGTTCGTTTCCCACACAAATGCCCCCTCACTCTTAATATTAAGGGTATTGTATCATTATTATATATAAAAATCAATTCAATTATTGATTTTACATATTTGCTGTGTTATAATCCGATAAAATAATTTATAATGGGGCGTTCAGATGTTGGATTCTTACATTAAACTCGGGCTTGCGGGACTACTGCCCACAATCGCCACATTGGGGCTTTATCTGCTCGACAGGTATTCAGCTTTCGGCAAAGTGAAAAATGTCTATAAACAACTTGCATTCGGCGTTGTTTTCGGCGTACTCGCCATTATGGGCACGGATTTCGGTGTACCCATAAACAATGCTCAGATGAACTGCCGCGATGCCTCTGTTCTGTGCGCGGGACTTTTCTTCGGCGCACCGGCAGGTATAATCGCAGGTCTTATCGGCGGTATTGAACGCTGGTTTTCGGTATATTGGGGCATAAGCGCCTACACGCGCCTTGCTTGCAGCGTTTCAACCGCAATAGCAGGTGTTTATGCGGCGCTCCTGCGGAAATTTATGTTCGAAAACAGACGTGCCGGCACATTCATCTCGTTTGTTATTGGCGTTGTTATGGAAGTTTTCCATATGACGATGGTCTTTATAACCCATATGGATGCCGCTACGGAAGCCATGGAAATAGTAAAAACCTGTTCTGTGGTCATGATACCCGCAAATGCCCTTTCGGTTATGCTTGCCGCATTTACGCTTTCGCTTCTTGTAAAAAAATGCGAGCCGAGGGTAAAGGAAAAAAAGCGGCACATTTCACAGCTTATTCAGCAATGGCTGCTGCTTACGGTGGTGCTTGCATTCCTGGTAACCTCCGCATTCGTTTACAGATTGCAGGATGAGCTTGCAGATGCACAGGCGGATAAGCTGCTCTCGCTTTCGCTCGATGAAATTTCGGCTGATATAAGCGATGCCTCCGATGCGAGCCTGCTGGCAACGACCTATGCCGTGCAGAAAGAAATCGGCAAGGACACACTGGCGAATATCGCAGCCGAACATGACGTAGTCGAAATAAGCATAATGAACGACAAGGGTGTTATTGCAGACAGCAACGAGCCGGAGTTTATAGGCTTTGATATGTCCACGGGCGCACAGTCCGCTGAATTTCTGCACCTGCTCGGCGATGTAAAAGAAATCGTGCAGGACTTCGGTCCCATTTCACGCGACCCGAGCATTATGAGAAAATACGCCGCCATTAAGACCGAGGACGGCTTCCTGCAGGTCGGCTATGACGAAAAAGCGCTGCAGCACGAGGTCGACAATCAGGTTATAGGCATAACCAAAAATCGCCATGTCGGGCAGACGGGGTATATTATGATACTTGACAGCCAGCTCAACATAAAAAGCGCCCCCGACTCCATTGCACAGAAAAATCTTGCGCAGGCTGCCGAAAGCATCAAGCTGCCGGAGCAGGATGCAACATTTGATATGACAATAAACGGCGTTGAATGTATTTGCCGCTACAAGCTCACAGAAGGTTATTACATTTTCTCGGTACTCCCCGTTCACGAAGCACAGCAGCTGCGCAACATAGCGATTTACATCAATGCGTTTATGGAAATACTCGTATTCGCCGTTTTATTCGCAATTATTTACATACTCATTAAACGTATAATCGTTCTTAACATAAAAACTGTAAACAAATCACTCGGCAAAATCGCCCAAGGTGATCTTGATGAAAACATCAATGTCCGTTCAAGTGCGGAATTCTCATCGCTTTCCGATTACATAAACACCACCGTCGATACACTGAAAACATATATCGACGAGGCTTCGGCAAGAATCGACCAGGAGCTTGAATTTGCCAAGAACATTCAGGCTTCCGCACTCCCGAGCAATTTTCCCGCTTTCCCGAAGCGCCATGATTTGGATATTTATGCTTCTATGGACCCGGCAAAATCGGTCGGCGGCGATTTCTACGATTTTTATATCACACACGAGGATACACTGAATTTTCTCATTGCCGATGTTTCCGGCAAGGGTATTCCCGCCGCTATGTTTATGATGCGCGCAAAAACGGAATTAAAGAGCCTTACGGAAGCAGATATGCCGTTAAGCACAGTATTCACCCACGGCAACGATGCGCTGTGCGAGGGCAACGATGCCGGTATGTTCGTTACGGCGTGGCAGGGCAGCATTGACCTGACCAACGGCAAGATGCAGTTTGCAAATGCAGGCCACAATCCCCCGCTCGTTCGCCGCAAGGACGGAAAATTCGAATATCTGCGCTCACGCGCCGGACTTGTGCTTGCAGGTATGGAGGGCTTCCCCTACAAAGCACAGGAGCTGCAGCTTGAACGCGGCGATATAATCTACCTTTACACCGACGGTGTTACGGAAGCCACCAACGCTTCGAACGAGCTTTACGGCGAGGAAAGGCTTATTGAAGCCATCAACTCGCGCGAGTTCGCCGATATGCAGGAGCTTTGCAAATTCATTAAGAGCGATGTTGATGCTTTCGTGGGCGAAGCGCCGCAGTTCGACGATATTACAATGGTTGCGCTTCAGTACATAGGCACACCGCCCGCACCGTTCATTCACTTTGATGCGGCTGAAATAAGCGATATTAACGCTGTTACCGAATTCATTGAAACAGAGCTTGAAAAGGCCGACTGCCCGATGAAGACGATAGTTCAGCTCAATGTTGCCATTGACGAGCTTTACAGCAATATAGTGCGCTACGGCTACCCGAACGAAAAAGGTCCTGTTACCGTAACGCTTGTGGTGCGCGAAGACCCGCACAGAGTTTACATTCGCTTCTGTGATGAGGGCATCCCCTACAACCCGCTGACGAAAGAAGACCCCGATATCACCCTTTCGGCAGAGGACAGAAAAATAGGCGGTCTCGGCATATTCATTGTTAAAAAGACTATGGATGAAATGAAGTATAAATACGAGGACGGACAGAACATCCTCACCGTTATGAAGTTACTGTAATTTATTAAAGGAGTGTATATATTTTGGCAGACTTTCTGAAGCTTGCAAACTCTTTACCCATGTATCTGCTTGCGGGAAGCATAATTTTGCTTGTCGTATTCCAGGCGGTGCTTTTCCTTGTGCGCGCATGGCGCGAGGGTAAGCGCATAGGTATGGATGTTGAAAAAATGAAAAAAGTCGTTATTTCGAGCGTTACCTTCACGGTGCTCCCCTCGGTGGGCATACTCATAAGCGTGCTTGCACTCGCCCCCGCTCTCGGCGTTCCGCTGCCGTGGACGAGACTTTCAATAGTCGGCTCGCTTCAGTATGAGGGTCCCACGGCAAACAACATCGCCAAGGCACTCGGGCTCGGCGAACTGCCGAGTGAGCTGATGAGCCCCGCGGCATTCGCTTCGATAGCTCTTGCGATGACGCTCGGCGTTATGTCCTCGTCATTCATTATACTTTTCCTTTACAAATCATATCAGAAAAAGGTCACAAAAGCCGCCACCAAGGATACAAAGCTCACCGATGTAATATTCTGCGCGGGCTTTATGGGTATGTGTGCGGCATATGCGGGCGATGCATTCGGCAAGCTGCGCACCATAACGCTTGACAGCGGCGTGGTCAGACCGAGCAATATTCTTTTTGTTATTGCATTTGCGGTTTCGGCAGTCTGCATGGCTTTGCTGACCCGGGTAATCAAGAAAAAGAAAGTTATGTGGCTTGAAAACTACTCGCTTGCTTTCAGTATGCTGCTGGGTATGGCTGCCGCGGTAGTCGGTCAGTTCATATTCCCGACACTCTCGACTTTCGTAGATTAAGGAGGCGGAAAAAATGAAAAAAACAGATATGACTTATGAAGAATCAATGCACAGAGTCGGCAGATTCTGGACACTCATAATGATTTTCGTAATGCTCGCATTACCCATAGGCATTTGCGTAATATTCAAAACAAAGCCGATTTTAACCGCCACCTTCTGGTCGGCATTCATCCCCGTTCTGCTTTGCGATCTACCCGCAAGTATAGGTGAAATAGTTGCCTACGCCCCCATGCTCGGCACGGGCGGCACTTACCTTGCATTTATCACGGGCAACCTTTCAAACCTTAAAATCCCCTGCGTTATGACCGCAAGAAAAATGGTCGGCGCGGAGGTCGGCACACCCGAAAGCGAAATCATTTCCACCATCTCAATCGCTTCAAGTGCTATCACCACAACGGTAGTTCTCGCAATAGGCGTTATGCTTATAACTCCCCTTACGCCAATACTCGAAAACCCCGTATTGCTGCCCGCATTCAAGACGGTCATACCCGCCATGTTCGGCGCACTCGGCTTTAAGTATTCAAGCGACAACCCCAAGGTAGCTATTCTGCCTATGGTGCTCGGTATTGCAATTTTCCTTATTGCGCCGCAGCTCACCTCAAGCGTTGCGATCATGGTATTCGTTATTGCGGCAATTTCAATAGTAGCCTCCTTCTTCCTTTACAAGAAAGGTGTGTTTTAAGATATGATTAAATATATTCTTTCGGCTGTTCTTGCAGTAATCGTCATAGCCGTTATTGTTATGGCGATTCGCGCCTGCAAAGCCAAAGCACCCGAAGCAACGCCGAAAACCGAAAAGGCTTACACTCCCGAAGAGGAAGCAAAATACGCCCACATGCTTTCGGAAATGGTCAAGGTACCCACCGTTTCACTTGCCGGCAACAACGATTTAACGGAGTTCCGCAAGCTGCAGGCGGTCATGAAAGAGCTTTTCCCTCTCATAGATAAAAATCTTGAAAAGACAGACCTTGAAGGCAACCTGCTCTACCGCTGGAAAGGTAAGAACCCCGACCTTGAAGGCATACTGCTTATGGGGCATCAGGATGTTGTTACCGCTGACGAGGTCAACTGGGAGCACGAGCCTTTTTCGGGCGATATTGCCGACGGCAGAGTTCACGGCAGAGGCGCCATGGACTGCAAATGTACCGTTATGGCTGAATGGGCGGCTGTGGAAGAGCTGCTCGCAGAGGGTTTTGAGCCCGAACGCGACATATACCTCGCCTGCTCGATAAATGAAGAAATAGGCGGCACGGGCGCACCGATGACCGCACAGTACCTTAAAGACCACGGCGTTCACCTTGCCGCGGTAATGGACGAGGGCGGCGCGATAGTAAACGGAATCGTACCCACGATGAAAGCCGACTGCGCTGCGGTTGGCACAGTTGAAAAGGGCTTTGTGGATATAAAATTCACCGCAAAGTGCAACGGCGGTCATTCATCCACACCCCCGAGAAACAACCCGCTTGCAAGGCTTTCGGCATTCGTTAACGAGGTCGAAACAAAGCGCCCGTTCAAAAAAATTATGAGCGAGCCGGTTGAAACAATGTTCAAATATGTTGCACCGTATCTCGGCTTCCCGTTCAGATTCGTTCTGTGCAATTTGGGCGTTTTCAAGCCCCTGCTTACCACACTGCTGCCAAAGGTTTCACCCATGGCGGAGGCGTTTATTTCAACCACCTGCGTATTTACGATGTGCGGCGGCTCAAGAACGCCGAATGTTATACCGGATGAAGCTTACGTAATAGCAAACCTGCGCCCCACCATAGGACAGGACAGCGACGAAAGCATTGAGGTGCTTAAAAAAATCGCCGCCAAGTATGACCTTGACTGCGAGGTTATGAGAAATGTCAAGGTTTCCGCAATAACGGACCACAACAGCAGTGAATTTGCATACCTTGAAAAATGCGTTCACGAATTCTACCCCGAGGTCTGCTTTACGCCTTACTACATCACGGGCGGCACCGATTGCAGAAACTACCAGATAGTAAGCGACAACTGCCTGCGCTTCTGCCCGATAAGAATGGACAATCAGCAGGAAGCCGCCATGCACGCCGCAAACGAGAACATAAACACCGATGCTGTTGCGGACGGCGTAAAATTCTACAAGTATTACCTTAAAAATCACGGATAAGTCAAATTATTAAAGCCGCGCGGATTCATTAAAAATCTGCGCGGCTTTTTTATTTTATTCTGTTGTTTCGTAAGCTTCTTTGCAGGCTTTTAGCTGCTCTGTGATATTTATTTTCTGCGGACAGACCTTTTCGCACTGACCGCAGCCTATGCACTCACCTGCTTTGCCGCCGTCTGCGGTAGCGGCAAGGTAGGCTCCTTTTGCCTCGTCAAGCTGACCGAATGCAAGCTGCTTGTTGCGTGCGGCGAATATCTCGGGGATTTTCACGCCCTTGGGGCAGCCCTCGGCGCAGTAGCGGCAGGCTGTGCAGGGAATATCCTTGACCTTATTGAAAACATCCTGTGCCTTTTTAATCGCTTCGCGTTCGGCTTCGTTAAGCGGCTTGAAATCCGCCATATAAGAAACGTTATTGTTGACCTGCTCAATATTCGACATACCCGAAAGAACGGTGAGAATACCGTCAAGCGAGGCAACAAAGCGTATTGCCCACGAAGCATAAGAGGCATCGGGATTTACTGCCTTGAAAATATTTTTGACCTCCTCGGGCGGATCTGCGAGCTTGCCGCCCTTGACGGGCTCCATAACGACTATGGGCTTACCGTGCTTGCGCGCGACCTCATAATTTTCGCGAGCGCGTACCTTGGGGTCTTCCCAATCGGCGTAATTTATCTGCAGCTGCACAAATTCAACATCGGGGTGCTCGGTGAGCAGTTTATCGAGAAGCTCCGGCCCGCCGTGGAACGAAAAGCCGTAATGCTTTATTCTGCCCTTCGCCTTTTCCTGCTTAACGAAATCCCACAGACCGAATTTATCATATTTTTCATAGTTGCTCTCCATAAGCGAATGGAGAAGATAAAAGTCGAGATACTTTGCGCCGGTGCGTTTAAGACTTGTATCAAGCTCCGATTTGGCGATTTTCTCCGACGGTATTTTTGCCGCAAAAAGCTTGCTTGCAAGTGTGTATGACTCGCGCGGATACCTTTCCACAAGTGCCTTGCGGGTTGCCGCCTCACTGCCGACATAGACGAATGCGGTATCAAAATATGTGAAACCGTTTTTCATAAAAATATCGACCATTTCGCAGGACTGCTTTACATCTATTGCAGGCCCCTTGCGCGGCAGGCGCATAAGCCCGAAGCCGAGTTTTTTTACATTCTGACCGAGGTATTTTTCTTCCATAACAGCACCGCTTTCCATAATTTATATTTTGAGTATAACACTTACATTTAAGATAATCAACATAAAACAAAATGATATTACACTTGATTTGAACACACACAGAAGATATAATTGTATTATACACATACGGAGGTGCTTTTTATGCCCGATAAAGAAATATACCACATTTTAAGCAACACGCACTGGGACCGCGAATGGTACCAGTCGCACGAAAAATATCTTGTGCGGCTCGTGGAGCTTTTTGACAGACTTGTTGCGATACTCGAGGAAAAGCCCGATTACCGTTTCATAACGGACGGGCAGTTTGCGCTTATTGACGATTACCTTGCGGCGCGCCCCGAAATGCGCGAACGCGTTAAGGCGCTGATTGAAAAAGGACAGCTGCTTGCAGGTCCGTGGTACACGCAGCCGCTTGAAAATATCGTGGGCGGCGAAGCACTTATAAGAAACCTGAAATACGGCATAAAAAAGAGTGAGGAGCTCGGCGGTGCCATGCGCTTTTCGTATGAAATTGACGAATTCGGACACGCTTCGCAGATGCCGCAGATATATAATGGCTTTGATATTCACGGTGCAATGGCGTGGCGCGGCAACCCGAAAAATTCAAAGAGCGTTTACGAATGGCAGGCTCCCGACGGCTCGGCGGTGAATATGTTTTATTCGCGCTCCGGCTACGGCTTTGCCACCACCCTGCCCGCAAATGAGGATGATTTTGACGAAACCATTGACGGCGTAACATTTCACCGCCGCGGACTTAAAAACCGCGTGAACGCTTTGCGCGAATATTCGCTTTACAATTCCGAAAGCAGCAATATGTTCTGGCTCAACGGCATTGACCACTCGTGGGCGCAGGCAGATTTACTTGAAGTAATTGAGAAAATCCGTGCACTGTTCCCCGACATTGAAGTAAAGCAATCCACACCGACGGAATTTGCCGAGGCGGTGCTTAAAGATTACGAAGCCGCCGGCAAAAAGCCCGAATGTGTCAAGGGTGAGCTTTTATACACATTTGAGGATATTTTAGAAAGCACGAACGCTCTGCATCCGCGGCAGAAAAAACGCCACTACGATGCCGAAAAGCACCTTGTTGACCGATTTGAACCGCTTGCGGCATTTGCATGGCTGCTCGGTGAAAAGTACCCCGATTGGTCTCTTGAAAGGGCGTGGAAATATGTGCTTGAAAACCACGCGCACGACAGTCTGGGCTGCTGCTCGGTGGATGAGGTTTTTGAGCAGGTAATGGCGCGTTACGGCGCGTGCATATCGCTTTGCGAGCAGGCGGAGGACAAGGCGTTGCGCTATATTATGAGTTGTGCCGACAGCTCCCCCGCCGTGTATGTTTTCAACCTTTCGCCATACAATGCAAACGGTGCGCGCAGAGTGAGCTTTGACATTCCCGCCGGCTTCTGCGACGGATTTTTCGAGCTTACCGCCCCCGACGGCAAGGCTGTGGATATTGCGGTTCTCAATCAGGAGCTTTGCGGCGATGTGCGCTACAATCCGCGCCGCGGTCACCCCACCTGGGGCAAGCGGTACAAGGTCGATGCGATAATTGATTTACCCGAAATCAAACCGTACAGCTGGGTAAGGCTTGATTTCAATAAAACCGACGACGAAAAGCGCGTTGACAACCGCAGATATTATAATCTTGAAAAAGTGCCGGGAGTGCTTGAAAACGAGTATTTTAGTATTAGATTCAACCAAAACGGCACATTCGACCTGACCGACAAACGAAGCGGGCGCGTTTATCCGTCGCAGCTTCTGTTTGAGGATACGGGCGAAGCCGACAGTGTTTATGTGCACTGCGAGCCGCAGTATGACAGACGGAGGATATATTCTGCCGATAAAGCGGAAATAAACTGCCTTTTCGATACTCCCGCAGGCGCTGCCTATGAGATAAGCAGCGTACTTAATATTCCCGACGGACTTACCGCGGACAGAAAGCACCGTGCAGAACAATGCAAGCCGCTCAACATAAAATGCGTGATCGCCCTTTACAAAGGCGACGAAAAAATACACATAAACATTCACATTGAAAACCGCAGCCGTTACCACCGTCTGCGCGTACTGTTCCCCTCTTACCTTGAAAATGCCGAATATTCTGCGGCAGGTCAGCCGTTTGACCACGCCGAACGCATAATAAGTGTACCCTTTGATAAGGAGCTTCCGCGCGAGCAGGATTACCCGACAAAGCCGTGCATAGACTACTGCTGTGTTGCCGAAAACGGTGCGGGGCTCGGCGTTGCCGCAAAGGGTATTTACGAATATGAATGCACAGACGACAATGCACGCGCACTTGCACTGACACTTTTACGCTGTGTTGAGGATATTGACACCGCTACATTCGCCGTTACACCCGAATACAAATGCCGCGAGGCGCAGAATTTAACGGCTGTTGACTATGAGCTTGCGCTCATCCCCTATGACGGCACGAACGAAGCTCTGTTCAAAGCGGTCGCACAGTTCTGCAAGCCGCTCGAAGTCATTTTCAACCGCGCCGCCGAGGACAGTGTTCTGCCCGAATATGTGCGCCCCGAAAAAATGCTTGCGGCAAGCGGCTCGTTTATTGATGTGAAAGGCGCGACCGTTACAGCAATAAAGCGTGCGGATGACCGCAACACGCTTATTGTAAGGCTCTTAAACAATACCGACACCGAAACGGCTGCAACTGCGGCACTGACCGTGCCGAATATAAATGTAAAAGCAATTTACGAAAACACGCTTGAAGAAAAGCGCACAAGAAAGATATGCGACGGCGGATGTGCTGAAACAACACTCGGCGCGCACAAGCTCCTGACGCTTGAATTTGAAATATGAAAGGTTGAAATAATATGAAAATCGGTCTTTCCTCGTGCGGAAAGAAAATTTGCGACGGTCTTTTTATGGAGTATGCCGCCGCAGGTATTGAGGCTATGGAAATCTCGGTAGGTCTTGAAAAATGTCTGCAATTCGATTTTGAGAATACTGCCGCGCTCGCGAAAAAGCACGGAATCGAGCTGTGGTCGTTTCACCTGCCGTTTATGCCGTTTTCGGATATTGACATTTCATCACCGAAAATATGCGAAAAGACGCTTGACTGCCTGAAAATGCTTATTGACAAAGGAGCAGCCGTCGGCATAAAGCGCTTTATCGTTCACCCGAGCGGCGAGCCGATAATTTCTGCCGAAAAGCGCGAAATTCGTATGCAGACTTCCAAACAGAGCCTGAAAACACTTGCGCAGTACGCCGACGAACGCGGTGCGGTAATTGCGGTCGAAGACCTGCCGCGCACTTGCCTCGGCAGAAATTCGGATGAAATACTCGAACTGATAAGCGCGGATGACCGCCTCGGAGTTTGCTTTGACACAAACCATTTATTAAGTGAAAAAATAACCGATTTCATTAAGCGCGTGGGCGACAGAATAATCACAACGCACATTTCAGATTACGATTTCGTTGACGAAAAGCACTGGCTGCCGGGTGAAGGGAAAATCGACTGGCAGGAGCTTTACAAGGCACTTTGCGAAACGGGTTATGACGGTGTGTGGCTTTATGAACTCGGGTTCAAAGCGCCGAAAACACTTGAACGCAAACGCGACCTTACTTGCTTTGATTTCAGCGAAAACGCGCACAAGATTTTTAACGGAGAGTTATAAAAAACGCCGCAAGAGTTATCCTCTTGCGGTATTTTTGTGTCGGTTATTATTCCGAAAGCACCTTTTTGTAATTTTCCTTATCGGTATCGCCCTCGGTGGAGAAGCAGAGCACGACGGAGTTTTCATCAAGCCCGAGTTTTGCTTTTATTTCGGCAAGCTCGGGGTTTTTCATTATTTCGGCAACATAGCCGGCGGTAGATGCGCCGCTTTCGCCCGACACCACTTTCACATCGTCGCCAAGCGGTTTGCCGAGCATTCTCATTCCGTTTTCGGCAACATAGTCGGGTGCGGTAACAAAGAAATCGGCGTGGTCTTTCAACACATCCCACGCAAGCGGGCAAACTTCACCGCAGCAAAGCCCCGCCATAATCGTCTGCATATCGCCGTCAGTGGCGTAAAGCGAGCCGTCGTTATGCAGCGCGGTAACATAATTGCAATTAGCACCGTTCGGCTCAAAAACGGTTATGACCGGTCTGTCAGCATCGCCGTAGGCATCGGCAAAAAACGCGCACACGGCACCCGCCATTGAGCCGACACCCGCCTGCAGAAAAATATGTGTTGGCTTAACGCCGCCGAGCTGTTCAAAGGCTTCAAGCGCCATGGTGGTGTAGCCCTGCATAATGTTCTGCGGTATTTCGCGGTAACCGTCCCACGCGGTATCCTGCACAACTATCCAGCCGTATTTATCGGCACACTCTTTTGAGTGGCGCACGGCATCATCGTAAAGCATATCGGTTATGCTTGCATCGGAGCCGAGTGCAAGTATATTGTCGAGCCTTTCCTTTGCCGTGCCGCGCGGCATAAACACAACGCTTTTCTGACCGAGGCGGTTTGCAGTCCATGCAACGCCCCTGCCGTGATTGCCGTCGGTAGCGGTAACAAACGTTATTTCGCCGAGCTTTTCTTTAACGGGGGCAGACAGAAGCTTTTCGCACGAAAGCTCCGAGACATCGCACCCGAGTTTTCTTGCGATAATGCTGCCTATGGCAAAGCTGCCGCCGAGCACCTTGAAAGCATTTAGCCCGAAACGGCAGCTTTCATCCTTGACATAAAGATTCTTCAAGCCGAGGTTTTCAGCAAGATTTTTCAACTCGCAAAGCGGTGTAACGCTGTATTCGGGAAAGGTTTTATGAAAAGCCCTGACTTTTTTCGCCGCTTCAGTGCCGTAGAGTTTAACATCGGAAAGATTTGTTTTTGATTTTTGATTTATTGATGCTGTTTTGAATTCATTATTCATATTACCACCGACCTTTATATTATAATAATATCAACTTTCTGCCGCATATTCAACATAAATTCCCGAAAAGGCTTGTATTTTTAACCGAAATAAATTACTATGGAATAAAGTAGAGATGAAATAAGGAGGTTTTCCCCGTGAAAAATCCCCTCGGTTTTCTTTTTTCAAAGCAAATGAATGACGAAGGCATTTCCAACCGCGAGATTCTGCGTTATTCATTAGGTGCAGTCGGTTCCTCGATATCCTACGGTTTCGTTTCCGGCAGAGTAACGTATTTCTATGAAAACCACGTTGTACCCGGTGAAAATGCGCACTATGTAGGTAAAATCATGACGGGTTCCATAATCTGGGATGCCGTTAACGATGTGCTTGTAGGCGGATATGTTGACCGCCGTCAACACAAGCCGTACCGTAAGATGCGCCCGTTTCTGCTTTATTTCCCGCCGTTCATTGGCGGACTTGCTTCTTTTATGTTTTTGAACCCCGCAAGGTCGCCGCTTTTGAAGCTGCTATACCTCATATTCTGCTACTTTTTCTGGGACCTGCTTTACTCATTTCAGGATATAGGCATCTGGGGCAAGCTATCGCTTTCATCAAGTCATTCCGAAGAGCGAGCCAAAATCACACAATGGGTATCTATCGGCGCAAGCCTCGGCGGATATATTCCGAAGCTGTTTCCGACCCTGTGGGATTTGCTTGAAGGCAAGGGAGTTGACGAAAAACTCATTTTCATTATGTTCGCCTTTGTTTTCGGATTGGGCGGCGAGCTTATTGCCATTAACGCTTCCAAATACAAAGAAAGAATCAATGTTCCCGTAAAAAAAGACGAGAATTTCTTTAAGGCGATAACCGTGCTGCGCCACAATCCCACCCTGCTGCTCATAGGCGCGGCGAAGATAATTCACGAGCTTTACCCGAGAATCGACAGGACTTATTTCTATCAGTCGGAATTCCGCAACAACAAGCATTTCGGAGGCGGTACCGCAGAGACGCTTTACGATACCGTTTCAAGCATACCCGGTGCGCTTTCCGTATTTTTTGCAAACAAGCTCATCAAAAAATTCGGCGGTATGAAACGCGCTCTGCTGATTTCGCAAATAGCTATCATCGCCGCAAGAATCATCGCCTACTTCGTGGGCATCATCCCCGGCTGCAAATACAACACCGCCCACGGTTTCATTATAATGTGCATTATTATCGGCATTTCGAGCGCATTCACAAGCTTTATGGATATTGCACACCGTTCGCTTATAAACGACTCCATTGACGAGGTTGAGCTTAAAACCGGTTTAAGAACAGAGGGCATTACTTTCTCGGCATTGAGTTTTTCTCAGAAGCTCAACAACAGCCTGCAGTCGCTTATAAAGAACATCACGCTTTACAATTTCCTCGGCTACAAGCCCCTGCCCGGCGACCCCGATTACATTTTCCACCAGAGCGCACATTTCTACAAATGGCAGTACCCGATATTTATGCTCGGTCCGGTCATAGGCGAAGCACTTTATATGATTTTCATATTCTTTGTAAAAGAAGACCCCGAGCGCCGAGCGGAGGTAGAGCGCCTGCTTGCGGAGCGCCGCAGGTCGCTTGAAATTGAAACCCCCGTTGAATCACCGCAATAATAAAAAGCATCGGTACTTCGTTTGAAACACCGATGCTTTTTTGCGGTAATTATTTTGCTATTTCAAAATGATACTCGGCATTTTCATACCACTTGTTAAGTACGAAGTTGCGCGGTCTGAAAACGACCTCATCATCGTAAATTTCAAGCTGAGCACCCGTGCCGGACTGAGGCAGACCGAACGAGTTTACAATGCCGTATGTGGGAAGATTAAGGTAAGTAACACCGTTGACTACCTCGGCATTTGAGAAACCGTACTGTTCTTCAAACTCACGGCTCTTGATGCCGGCGTGCATATGACCGCTTATGTAGTAAACATTTTTGTACTTTTCCATAATCGACTTAACATCGTTTTTTTCAAGGTCAATGCCACTGCCGGGCCAGATAGTCTCCTGACCGTTGATGCCGTCAACCGGCCAATGGCAGCATACGAAAACGGGCTTGCCGCCTGCGGTGCCGGATGCGAGCTCGCGGTCAAGGAAAGCGAGCTGCTCGGGTGAGAGGTCAACCGCATCGAAATGGCCGCCGTCTATAACATCGTCGCCGAGAACGATGAACTTATAACCGTTGATTTCGGTGCTGTAATAGGCGTTGGTAATATTGCTGCCGCTGTATTCGTTGTAATACTTAATGAAATTGGCTTTTGCTTCTTCCCTGCTGATGTCTGTAACATCCCTGTCGCCCGCGTGGCCGATATCGTGGTTGCCGGCAACGCTTATGACGGGTGCAGGGCTGTTCTTTTCGATAATCTCAAAATAGCGTGCAAGGCTCGGCTCATCGGCATAGTTTGTTAGGTCACCGCAAACAACGACACCGTCGATGTTTACCTTTGACCTGCCGAGGTTTGTGAGGCCCACCTCGAGCATTGTGGTACGCAAAAGACCTTTCGCTTCAATGTGTGTATCGGAAATAAGCTCGATTGTGGCATTGCAGCCTTTTTTGACATTGTCGATAGTGCCGAACACATTTGACTGTGTATTCGGAGTGAGTGTAAGAATGATAGCCATTAAGAACGGAATGAAATTTGAAAAAATAGCTTTTACAACTGTCATTGTTCTGCTCCTTTTCCGCGTTTTTCAATATTTACAATATATTAGCACAATATGTGAACTTTTGCAAATGTTTTTATTTTTTGCCGAGATATTCTTTAACAATATATATCGGGCGCTTTTTGGACTGAATATACACTTTGGAAAGGTATTCACCGAGAATACCGAGACAGAAAAGCTGCAAGCCGCCGAGCAGAAGCACGAGCACCACGATTGTGGCATAACCCGGAACATCTATGCCCTTAAAAATCTTTTCGCAAACTACTACGATAAGGTAAAGAATTGATACTACAAACGAGAAAAGTCCGACAAAGGTTGAAAGTTTGAGCGGAAATGTCGAGAATGAAACTATGCCCTCAAACGCATATTTTACGAGCTTGCCGAAGCTCCACTTTGATTCGCCGCTTGCGCGTTCCTCAACATTGTACGGTATATACTCGGTATTGAAACCCACCCAGCTTAAAATCCCCTTTGAAAAGCGGTGGTATTCCGTCATTTCAAGTACGGCTTCGACCATATTGCGGCGCATAAGACGAAAATCCGAAGCGCCGTTTACAAAATCGACCTCGGCAATTTTATTGATTATTTTATAAAAGCCGGATTTCAGTGCAGTAACTGCCTTTCCCTCGCGGCGTTCCTCCTGATAGGCGGCTACGCAGTCGGTATCGGGGTTATTGCGAAGTATTTCAAGCATTTCGAGCACTACCTCGGGGCGCTGCTGCAAGTCGGCATCTATAAGGCAGACGGTATCGCCCGAAGCGTATGAAAGCCCTGCATAAATGGCTGCATCCTTGCCGAAATTGCGGCTTAATGACACCACCTGCACATTTGCAGAACAGCGGTTTTCTTCATATATAGCTTTAAGGTTTTCAAGAGTACCGTCGGTGCTGCCGTCGTTTATAAAAACGATTTCATAATCGGTCACTTTATTTTCAAAAACTCTGCGTACCTCATCATAAAACAGGCGAACATTATTCTCCTCATTATAACAGGGCACTACCAATGAAAGCTCCATAAGCTGAACCTCCGTATTATTTCTGTTAAAGTTTACCATATTGCCGCAGATTATTCAATAAGCGGCGAAAAATTAAAATTTTGTTCATTCTTTTGACTGCGTACGATTTTTGTGCTACAATACCGTCGAGGTGTTTGTATGAAAGACCACAGAGAAAAGGCCGCCGCACTTTTTATGCAGGGCTGCAACTGCAGTCAGGCGGTGTTCGCCGCATTCGCGGATGAATTCGGCATGGATGAAAAGACCGCGCTGATGATTTCCGCCTCATTCGGCGGAGGAATGGGCAGACTGCGCGAGGTCTGCGGTGCAGTGAGTGCGATGTTTATGGTTGCGGGGCTTGCCGCCGGTTACAGCGACACCTCGGATAAATCCTTAAAGGACAAGCATTATGCACTTATTCAGCAGCTTGCCTTTGAATTTAAGGAGCGTTTCGGCTCGTATGTGTGCCGCGATATTCTGAAAAAAGACGGTCCGGAGCCGCCGGTTTCCGCTGAACGCTCACCGGACTTTTACAAAACACGCCCCTGCCTTAAATGTATTGTGTGCGCCGCTGAAATACTCGATGAACACTTTTTCAAAAATTAAAAATATTCACGAACTTTTTGCTCGCTGTAAGAAATGAATTTTTTTACAAGCGGGCTTTTTATTTTTTCATCGGTAACAACAAGTCCGAGCTCGCGGCCGCACAGCGGCGATATGGGCTTGGTAACAACGCCGGAGCAATCTATGCTTTTTAACACGAGCTCGGGCAGTATACTTACGCCCATACCCATTTCCACAAGCTCCGTTACGGCAGAGTCCGCGACCGATGTTGCGGTAATGACAGGCTTAACACCGTTCGCATTGAGTGCCGAGAGCACATCGGGGTCGAAGCCGAATGTCGGCATTATGAAATTCTTGCCGTTGAAGTATGAAATGGGTACCTCATTTTTGAACAGTGTGCCTTCCTCTTTCGGCAGAACGGCAAAGAAGCGGTCATCCCCCGCTTTTATGAAACGGCAGCCGGTAAATGTGTGGCGGCTTGAAAAGCCTATATCGAGCTCCGCCGTGGCAACGAGACCGTAGATTTTACCGATGTCGCAATCGCGTATTTCGAGCCTGACATTCGGGTAAAGCTCACGGAAGCCGTTTATGATTTCCGGCAGCCATGTTTTGAGTATGCTTGTGTAGGTGCCTATGCGCAGATAGGCATCTGCGCCGCTTTTGACTTCCTCGATTTTCTTTTCAAGATTTTCGGAAGCGATGATATATTCATTTATCTGCGGCATAAGCCTTTCGCCCTCGGCGGTAAGGGTTACGCCGTTTTTGTCGCGTTTGAGAAGCGATATACCCATTTCCGCTTCAAGACGGTTCATCATCTGCGTAAGCCCTGCCTGAGTGTAGCCGAGCTCCTCGGCTGCTTTGGTGAGGCTGCCCATACGCACCGCTTCAACAAGTGTTTTGATTTTTTGAGAATCCATTATAATACCTCACATCATTCATAACAAACTGTTATGACACTATTATAAACTGTAAATTTACAATTTGCAAGTATAATTATATAATGTATTAAATGTTTGTTAATATCTGTTTTCGACAGAAACAAACAAAATTTTCACGAAAGGTGATAATATGGAAAACAAACTCGAAAAAAAGTACGGTCTGTTTACCGCTATGGGTATGGTTATCGGTATCGTTATCGGTTCCGGCGTATTCTTCAAAGCACAGAACGTACTCAACAGCACCAACGGCGATATGCCCATGGGTATTCTTGCATGGATCATCGGCGGTGTCGTTATGATCATCTGCGGCATTAACTTTGCCACACTTGCAACAAAGTACGAAAAGGTCAACGGACTTGTTGACTATGCCGAAGCTACCGTAGGCTCCAAATATGCTTATATGCTCGGCTGGTTTATGGAAACCGTTTATGTTCCCGGCATGACAAGTGCTCTTGCTTGGGTTTCCGCCCGTTACACTCTTGCAATTTTCGTTCCCAGCGGAATACTCGACATCAATGACACGATCGCAAGTGATATCTGCCTTGCACTCGCAGGCTTCTACCTTATTGCAAGCTACTGCATCAATGCACTTGCTCCCAAGCTTGCAGGTAAGCTCCAGGTCAGTATGACGGTCATCAAGCTTATCCCTCTTATCCTTATGGCTTTTGCAGGCATTATCGTAGGTCTTAAAAACGGCAATGTTTCCGCCGCTTTCGCAACCTCCGGTGCTTCCGCTGCCGTTGACGGCGGTTCAACTCAGGCTCTGCTTGCCAGCGTTGTTGCAGTTGCATTCGCTTACGAAGGCTGGATTCTTGCAACCTCCATCAACTCCGAGCTTAAGAATTCCAAGAGAAATCTTCCCCTTGCACTTACACTCGGTTCAATCGTTATCATCGTTATTTACATCATCTACTACATAGGCATTTCCGGTGCAGTTCCGATAGATGTTCTTCGTGAGCAGGGCGCTAACGCTGCTTTCGTTTCCGTATTCGGCAATGTCGGCGGTACTCTCGTAGGCGTCTGCATCGCAATCTCCTGCCTCGGCACTCTCAACGGTCTTATGCTTTCACAGACCCGCGGTATGTACAGCGTTGCCGCCAACGGCAGAGGCCCCAAGCCGAAGATGTTTGCAGAAGTAAGCCCCTCCACAAATATGCCCTCCAACTCCTCTATAATCGGTCTGCTTATTTGTGCTGCATGGCTTCTCTACTTCTTCATTGCAAACCTTTATTCAAAGAACTTCCTCGGCGTATTCAGCTTTGACTCTTCAGAGCTTCCCATCATCACGATTTACGCTTTCTACATTCCGATGTTCATTCTCTACATCAAAAAGAATCACAAGGAAGGCTTCCTCAGACACGTTCTTCTTCCCATTCTCGCCATCATCAGCTGCGCATTTATGGTATTCGCCGCTCTGTATTCACACGGCTATTCACCCTATATGACCGCAAAGGCAAACGGCACATTCAGCTGCCCCGTACTTTTCTACCTTATAGTTTTTGCCGTATTTATGGTAATCGGCGCATTCTTTATGAAGAAGAAAGACGAAGGCGCAAACAACTGATCAAACTTATAAAAAAGCCGGGATTCGCGAAAGTGAATCCCGACTTTTTGTTATCCGTAAAATCAATATTTATCTACGCTTTCAACATCAAGCACAAACACTATTGCGCCGCCCACGGCGACCTCGGTGGCGAGGTCATCCTCGCGCAGCCCCCTGCCGAATGCGGCGGTAGACGGAGCGATATGGGAGCGCTTCTGCGAGTGTTCTTTGATTATGGACTTGACCTGCGGAACTTTTTCATCATCGGCACCGATAAGGAACGTGGTGTTGCCGACCATCAAAAAACCGCCCGTGGTGGAAAGCTTGGTAACTGTAAAGCCCTCCTTGGTAAGCGCCGAGGATACCACGGCACTGTCATCGTTATTGACTATGGCTATAACTAATTTCATACTTGCATCCTCCTTAAATCTTCGGCATAATCATCTTTTGACTTTTCTTGTCGAGCTTGGTGTAATCGGGTATTTCGTAACGGTTATCATTGGCATCCTTAATAAGTATACGGTTATCGTAAAGCGGCTTGATCGCCGTTATATGATTGCGTATTTCAAAGGTGAAAATGCCCTTGTCGGTTTCCGCCGTCCACATCCATATTTTGAACTTTTCGCTCATTTTTATGAACTTTGTTATGCGCGGTATCATATAGTATTCATCAAGGCATTTTTCGATTACCGCCTTTGATTCCGGCAACAAATCATCGATATTTCTTATTATTGCGATTTCGTTGCCCTCGGTATCAATGAGTGAAATATACTTTCGCAAGCCGGTAATGGGGAACATACGCCGTGCTTCAAGCTCGGTGAATTTTTCGCCGGAGTAAAATTCGGCATCGACAAAAACCACATCGTTAGGTGTAAAGCGGACCTCGGGGCCCTCAATATATCTCGGCATATTATCCCCCCTTAATCAAAGTTTTCTTCAGCCTTGCGCTTCTGAAGCTGTTCGCCCATAGACTGAATTTCAACAAGTCTGTAATATTTGCCTTTTTTCGCAAGCAGCTCCTCGGGAGTGCCGCACTCGATGATTTCGCCCTTATCGACAACGACGATTTTATTCGCCTTGCGCAGGGTGGAAAGACGGTGCGCTATCATAAGCGTTGTTCTGCCGCTTATAAGTCTTTCGATAGCACCCTGAATGAGATGCTCGGTTTCGGAGTCAACTGCGGCGGTAGCCTCATCGAAAATGAGTATGCTCGGATTTTTAAGCACCGCACGCGCTATTGAAACACGCTGGCGTTCGCCGCCGGAAAGACCGACGCCGCGCTCGCCGAGCATTGTATCGTAAGCATCGGGAAGCTTTGCGATAAACGTATGGCAGTTTGCAACCTCGGCGGCGTGTATGACCTGCTCAACATGAATGTTGTTGCTGCCGAATGCTATATTGTTGAAAACGGTATCGCGGAACATCATAGGCTCCTGCTGAACATAACCGATTGAGTCGCGATAATATTTAAGGTCGATATTGCGTATATCCTTGCCGTCTACGAGGATTTCGCCGTCGTATTCGTCATAATAACGCATAAGCAGATTGATAAGCGTTGATTTGCCCGAGCCCGTAGTGCCGACTATGCCGACTATATCGCCCGGCTCTATGGTAAGGTTGATATTGCTTAAAACTTTTTTGGAACGGTCGAATGAGAAATTGACATTTTTGAATTCGATTCTGCCCTCAATGCGTTCGAGAGTGTTGCCCTCGCCGAAGTTGTGCTCGGGCTCGGCATCGATTATATCAAGTATTTTTTCCGCAGAAGCGAGCGTATTCTGGTATGTATCGCTCATATTCGCGAAGAAGTTTACGGGGTTGTAGAACATACTTGCATAGGATATGAACGAAACGAGCAGACCGAGTGAGATTTCACCGTCGCCGTTGATGACCATATTACCGCCGAGGAACCATATCACTATGGAGCCGCACGTTACAAGGAATGTTATAAGCGACGGGAAAATTGCGGCAGGCACGGCGACCTTTTTATCCTCATTATACCAATCATCGCAGAACGCCGCAAATTTTGAAATGGTGCGCTTTTCATCGGTGAAAGCCTTTATTACGCGCACGCCGGGAATTGAGTTTGCAAGCACCGTGGAAATCGACGAGCTGCGGCGCCAGAGGCGCATATACTTGGGCCCCACGATTTTGCCGAACATTCTGCCCGCAAAAACGACTACGGGAACGGGTATGAGTGAGAAAAGCGCAAGCTTCCAGCTCATGCCGAACATAATGACCACAAGCCCCACAAGAGTGAACGCCTGCACGACTGCCTCCTGCGAGATTTTCATTATGAACTGCTGAATTACGGAAGCATCTGAATTGACGCGGTTTATGACCGAACCGGTGGAGATTTTATCGTAAAAGCTCAACGGCAGATACTGTGCCTTGGCGTAAATATCTTTTTTAAGGCTCAGCACCATTCTGTCGCCCGTAAGGCGAAGCTTGTATGAGCGCACGCCGTTGATAACATAGTTGACTATGTAGACGGTCAGGAGCATGGCAAGCACGCTGATAAGCTTGGAGGCGTTTTTATTGGGGATGATGTCATCCACCATAATTTTTGTGATATAAGGGGGAACAAGTGAAAGTGCGGTGCCCACAACGGAAAGCAGCATACACACTATAAGCTGCTTCTTTTCGGGGATGACATACTTTTTGAATTTGCTTATGAGCTTGTCCTTTGATGCGCAGTTTATACACTCGGCATCGGGATTGGCAAGCTTTCTGCCGCACTTGGGGCAGAAGCAGCGCTGCTTATGGTAAACGGCTTTTACGGTTTCGGCTTCATCCTCCAAATCGCCGCCGTCATTCAGGTTATTTATAAACGCCGCTGCAGCATCCGCAACCTCGGCGGAAGCGTAAGTGAAGCGCAGAAGCGTATCCCTGCCGCCGGCATTGAAAAACACCTTGAACATCGCGTTGCCGTAAAGCCTTTTGACCTTGGCTTCCTTAATATCGCAATAATCGACGCTTGCAACGGTAAGGCGACATTCATCAAATGAAATAACGCGCTTTTCGGTAAAAACAAGCATTGATTCGGCATATTTGCCGTTGAGATTCAGGTCGCCTACGACGATGAAAAGTGCGGTTTCGCCGCGCAGCTCTGACTTGAGTTTTTCTTCAAAACATCGGGGAACGGGTTTATTCGTTATAGTTCCGTCCATATCAACACCCCCATATTCAACCCCATTATACCATTATAAAAATAAAAGTAAACCACGGAATAATGCACAAGGTATTTCTTTAATATAAGTATATTTTGGACAATATTTCATTAAAAGCAATGATGACTGTAAAAATTGTATTTTTACAGTCATCATTGTCAGTGTTCGTTTTTTCGTTCTGTGCTTTTGTAAAAAGATGCAGATGTGCTTTTTTACATCCTCAGTGCTTGCTGTTTTCGTCGCGCTCGCGTATAACAAATCTCACGGGCGTGCCTTCAAGCCCGTAGACCTCGCGTATCTGATTTTCAATATAACGCTGGTAGCTGTAATGGAAAAGCTCGGCGTTATTTACAAAACAGACGAATGTCGGCGGCCTTGTGGAAGCCTGAGTCATATAGAATATTTTAAGGCGTTTGCCCTTATCCGTGGGCGGCTGAACGCGCAGCGTTGCGGCAGCGAGTATCTCATTGAGCTGACCGGTTTTGATGCGCATGGCGTTCTGTGTGTCAACAAATTTAATAAGCTCATAAAGTCTGTCGATTCGCTGACCGGTTTTTGCCGAGATAAAGATTATGGGCGCATAGCTCATAAACGAAAAATCGTTCATCAGTTTTTTGCGGTAAGCATCCATTGTTTTGCCGTCTTTTTCGTAGGCATCCCATTTATTCACGGCAATTATACAGCCCTTGCCCTGCTCGAGTGCGATGCCCGCGACTTTACTGTCCTGCTCGGTGAAGCCCTCAACTGCATCTATCATAATGACACAGACATTGGCTCTTTCCACCGCCATTTCGGTGCGCAGAACGCTGTATTTTTCAACGGCATCTTCAACTCTTGATTTGCGGCGGAGACCTGCGGTATCTATAAACATAAACTTGCCGTAATCATTCTCGATAAAACTGTCGGTCGCATCGCGTGTGGTGCCGGCGATATCGGAAACTATCATACGCTCCTCGCCTATTATTTTATTAACAAGCGAAGATTTGCCGACATTGGGTTTACCGATAACGGCAACCTTGATGTAATCGTCCTCGTTATTATCCTCGGCAAGGTATTCTGCAGGAAGATGCTCGAGCACCTCGTCAAGAAGATCGCCCGTGCCGTGACCGTGCACCGATGAAACCGGTATGGGGTCGCCCAAGCCGAGATTGTAAAACTCGTAAAGCTCGGCAGGCGGCGCGCCGACAGAGTCGCACTTATTGACGGCAAGCACAATGGGTTTGCCGCTTTTCTGAAGCATTGCGGCTACCTCGGCATCGGTGGCAACAACGCCGTCGCGCACATCGGTTACAAGAATTATGACATTTGCGCTGTCTATGGCAAGCTGTGCC
This sequence comes from Acutalibacteraceae bacterium, assembly GCA_045617785.1. Taxonomy (GTDB): domain Bacteria; phylum Bacillota; class Clostridia; order Oscillospirales; family Acutalibacteraceae; genus DTU089. Next base: position 32,413 of record JAZLJH010000013.1, on the reverse strand, counting down.
TGACGGCGCATCTGCGAAAGAATAATATCGGTTGAATACGGCTCGATACCGCCCGTATCAACAAGCAGCAGTTTATGACCGAGCCACTCGCATTCACCGAAAATACGGTCGCGCGTAACGCCGGGTGTATTGTCGACTATTGCAAGGCGTTTACCCGTAAGCTTATTGAAAAGTGTGGATTTGCCGACATTCGGTCTGCCGACTATTGCAACTACCGGTCTTGCCATTACTGTGCACCTCCCGTTAAACAGTTAAGAAGAATCGCGCCGTCATTTTTAACGGGCGTAATTTTCACATTGAGATTTTGCGAAAGCTCATCGAGCGTAACATCGTCAAGAAATCTGTCGCCCTCGCTGCGCAGTGAAACGCGCGGTATCAAAAGCTCATCGCCGAGCGGTTTATTTTCGAGATTACTTAAAAGGTCTTTGCCCGTAAGGAGCCCTGCGACCGTTACGGTGTGACCGAAAAAGTCGTTTTTGACCTTTATGACATTCACATCAAGTCCGCTGAATTTACCGCAGGCGGCATCACACAGCTTTTTTATAAGCGGATACGCCGCTTCGCCCGTTGCTATGCTCACGCGGCGACGGTTTATATTGTGCGGGGTTGCGGCATCGAGTGCGGTATTGAACTCACTTTCGAGAAGCGCGCACATACCCACGCCGTTGTCAAGCTGAGCGAAATCGCCGTAATAATCGGCATCAGGCAGCTTTCTGCCGCTGATAAGGTAAAATTCATCGGAAGCATACGCAAGCGTTTTGCCGCCGTTATAATAAGCGTAATGGGCATTAAATTCGTCGATAATATCGAGCACCCCTGCCGCTTCCTGTGAATTATAGCATTTAAGCTGCGGCAAGCCCTCACGGTATTTGGTAAGCCCCACAGGCACCGCCGCAATGCTCTTTATGCGCGGCGAATACTTTGAAAGCTCCTCGAGCGAATAGCGCAGCTCATCGCCGTCATTTATACCGGGGCAAAGCACAAGCTGAACATTCATATCTATACCGCCGTCAAAGAAACGGTCGAGTATTTCAAGCGACTCCCCTGCATGCGGATTCTTCATCATTTCAACGCGCAATGCGGGATTCATAGTATGCACGGAAATATTGACGGGCGAAATGTGCATATCGGTTATGCGCTGTATTTCGCGCTCGCTCAATGCGGTGAGCGTGATATAATTGCCGAACAGAAACGACATTCGCGAATCGTCATCCTTAAAGTAGAGTGTTTCGCGCATACCTTGCGGCAGCTGGTCGATAAAGCAGAAAATACACTTGTTTTTGCAGGAATGCTGCTTGTCCATAAGGTATGTTTCAAATTCAAGACCTATATCGGAAAACTCACTGCTTTTGCGGATATTGACCGTGAGATCTTCAAGCCCGCGTGTAAGCTCGATTTTTAATTTTTTAGACTGTATGAAAAAGCGGTAATCAAGCACATCGAATACCTCGTTACAGTTTATTCTGTTAAGCACATCGCCTGCGGCGATACCGGCATTTGCGCCGTATGAGCCGCCGCACACGGAAGAAACGCACACCGACATACCCGATACTCCTTTCATTTAACAGTCCAATAGGGCGGGGAGAATTCTCTCACCGCCCTTTGAAATCAGGAAAAACTTATTCTTCTACGGTAACGATCTGTTTGCCGTTGTAATAACCGCAGGAAGCGCAAAGTCTGTGCGGTCTCTTATATTCGCCGCATTTGGGGCACTTTACAAGTGCTGCCGCATCCATTTTCCAAACGTTGGATCTTCTTTTATTCTTTCTTGCTTTGGAAACGTGTCTTTTCGGTACTGCCATGAGTATTTGACCTCCTTATTTAATGCTTACGCGAAATTATTCATCAAGCAACTGTGCCAGTGCCGCCCACCTCGGATCCGTGGGCTCATTACAGTTACATTGTCCGTTGTTAAGATTTTTACCGCACATATGGCACAGACCTTTGCAATCCTCTTTGCACAAAAACTTGGTGGGAAGCGCGAGATTAACATCTTCTTCAACAAGCTCGTCGAGTTCAAGCCTTAAATTCGGCACGACAACGAATTCATCGTTATCGCCGTTATTGAGTTCGCGCACAAGGATATGGTCAAGCTCCACGGAAAATTCGCGGCTGACATCCTCGGCGCAGCGGTCACACGGGGCTTCGTAAAGAAAGCTTGCCTGACCGTTGAGTGAAACAATGCCCGCTTTGTTGCCGACACTGCCGTTCACACGAACCGGCTTTCGGATGGGGCAAACGCCCGACACCTCAACATGTGAAAGAGAAAGCTCATAGTCAAACGGAACCTTCAGCCCCTCTGTATTAAAGACGGATTCAAGTTCAATAACCATACATACTACCTCTCAACATACCCAAGTATTATATATTCCAATCGCGATTTTGTCAATAAAAAATTTCAAAATTCTGATTTATATTCCGCAAAACATACCGCACTCCCCCGATTTGCGAAGAGTGCGGCAAAAATCACAAATTAAATTCAGATTTTCTGAGTGAAATCGAAAACTTCTGCGGGAATATCCGCCTCGTCTTCGGAAACCGTGAAAACGAAATCGGCTCCGCTGACTTCGGAAAGCTTGCTGACCTTTTTTAGAAGCTCTGCGAGAGCCTCGTTGTTTTTGCCGATGATTTTAAGTGTTGCATCTACAAAAACCTCGGTAATATCGTGATCCTGTGCGATTATGCCGCAAAGCATACCGTAAAAAGCATCGCCGCCCTCGACGCCGTAACGCTCGGTTTCGATAAGCCTTGCTCTGTGGGTTACCTCATATGTAAGTAACGGGGATTTTTCGATACAAACAACCGTTCCGTCGCTCTTAGCGACTGCGTCATTGATAAGTGCGATGAGTTTTTTTGTTTTGCCGGAACCTTTGTTGCCGAGAATGAGTGATACCATAGATTTATACCTCCGTTATTTTTTCACACCGATCGGTGTAAAATACTGTTATTCGCCGAGCCTTGCTTCAAGCTCTGCCTTGTGCGCCTCGTAACCGGGCTTGCCGAGAAGGGCGAACATATTTTTCTTGTAGCTTTCAACGCCGGGCTGGTCAAAGGGATTTATGCCGAGAATGTAACCGGAAACCGCACACGCTTTTTCAAGGAAATACACAAGGTAACCGAAGTTATATTCATCCATTTTGCCGACATTGAGAACCATATTGGGAACGCCGCCGTCGGTATGTGCAAGCACGGTGCCGAGGAAGGCTTTCTTATTTACGAAATCGAGAGTTTTGCCTGCCACGAAATTGAAGCCGTCGCCGTTTTCGGGATCATGACCGATGACAAGCTCCTCTTTGGGCTCGTCGAACATAACGACTGTTTCAAACATTACGCGCTCGCCCTGCTGAACGAACTGACCGAGTGAATGAAGGTCGGTCGAGAATACCGCCGATGACGGATAAAGTCCCTTGCCCTCTTTACCCTCACTCTCGCCGAAGAGCTGCTTGAACCATTCGTTCGTAAGCGTGTAATCGGGCTCGTAGGAAATCATCATTTCAACGGATTTGCCGCCGCGGTAGAGAATGTTGCGCATAGCGGCGTATTTGTAGCAGTCATTTGTGTAAACATCGCCGTCTGCAAGGTCTTTTCTTGCATCGGCGGCGCCGTTCATCATAGCATCAATATTGATACCCGCAACGGCTATGGGCAGAAGGCCGACAGCCGTAAGCACCGAGTACCTGCCGCCGACATCATCGGGAATAACGAAAGTTTCGTAGCCCTCGCGATCGGAAAGCTCTTTAAGAGTGCCGCGTGCCTTATCGGTAGTGGCGTAAATACGCTTTGCGGCTTCGGCTTTGCCGTATTTCTTTTCAAGTAAATCCTTAAAAACTCTGAAAGCGATGGTCGGCTCTGTGGTAGTGCCGGATTTGGAAATAACATTTACGGAGAAATCCCTGCCATCGCAAAGCTTGACCGCCTCGGCAAGTGCCGATGAAGAAAGAGTGTTGCCCGCAAAGTAAATTTCGGGCTTTGAGAATTTATTGTGATTCTGCGATTTGCAGAACTCTATGGCAGCCCTCGCGCCGAGGTATGAGCCGCCTATGCCTATAACTATGAGAACATCGCTGTCGCTTCTGATTTTTTCGGCAGCCTTTTTAATTCTCGCAAATTCTTCTTTATCGTAGTCGACGGGCAAGTCGAGCCAGCCGAGAAAATCGCTGCCTGCGCCGCTGCGCGAATTGAGAAGCGCAACTGCGGAATCGACCTCGCCTGCTATTGCCTTAACATCCGATTCGTCAACGAAACCCTTAAGGTATTCGGTACTGAGTTTAACTGACAAAATATTCATCTCCGTGGAATTGAGCGCTAAAAGCATTACAAGTGCTCAACAACTGTATTCTTGATAATATTTTACAATACGGACTTATGTTTTTCAATAGTATTTTGTAATTTTGCGAAAATTTTATATTGTGTTCACAATCTGCAAATCGAAAAGGTTCTTTTCGGACTGCTCCGTGGCGGTAATAAAGCCGCTTATTACCGTTGCCGCGAGCATGACCGTTACGGCTATGACCGTAAAAATGCGCACAAGCTTTGCTGTTTCCGTAATATCACCCCGAGTTTTTATTCAAAAGTGAAACAAGCCCCTCCCCCACAAGCGAGCCCGAATAAACCGCCTCCTCAAGCGTATTGGCATCGGTACCGAATTCAAGCAGCAGCGAGCACGGCGTTACATCCATATTGTAGCGGCGGTGGCAGAAAAAAATCGGGCGCATAAGCGTATCGCTTATACCGTACATCTCATTCTGCAAAGCGACTGCGAACACAAGATTTTCGCGCCAGTTCGGGAAGCCCGTAACGCCGCACCCCTCGCAGCCCGTGACTATCATCACCTGCGCCGCTTTTTTGCCGTTCACAACGGCGGTGGGCTTGCATTTTGTGCCGTCATCGTAATGTATGGCATCACGGTGCACATCAAGCGTTATTACGACCGAAGGATTTTCTTTGAGCAAGCGGCGTAATGTTACCTCGCTTCTGTCGTATGCGCCGTTGTAGCTTTTATCATATATCTGTGTATCGTGAATAACGCCGTAGCCTGCCTGAGTGAGCTTTTCGGCTATTGCATCACCGACGCGCACAACGGTGCGCGAGGCATCCTCCGAGCGCGAATTGTAATCGTCGGAATACCAGCCTTTATCAAGCAGCTCGTAGCCCTCGGTAGTGTGGGTGTGGTAAATAATGACATAAGGCTTGTTTTTATCTCTGACTATTTTGCCGAAAGACGGCGTTTGCTTTTCTATTGCCTTGTAATCAAGCTTTTCGTCGGCTTTATTGCTGAACGAGGCATTACCGATATTGACCGCGGCACCGTTCGCACCGAGAAGCTCCTCGCGTATTTCGCCCGTTTTTTCATAGCCTGCATATTTGCTTTCGGCTTCTTTCATTATGCTGAGAATATCTGCGGGGGTTTCATATACGGCTGATTTTGCGGCACGCGCAACGGTGAGCAAGCCCGTATCAAGTTCAATACCGCCGTCGGCATAGTAAACTTTTTTCATACTGCCGACTGCCTGTGCCGCTTCTTCCGATTTGCCGAAACAGAACGAGAGCAGCTTTGCACCCGCTTCGCCCGCAAGGTCGGTATTGAACGCCGCGCCGAGAATAAGCAAGGCACTCATACCGACGCATAACGCGCCGCGGAAATCAAAACGGTTTTTCTTCAAGAAGAACACCCCCTCAATTTAATTTACGCGGGGGTAAGTCCGATTATGACAACGAATATATATCCTGGGCGGAAAGTGTCGGCTGAAGTGCCGAATTTATTGAGAACGCGAGCAGTGCCGCGGCGTTTTTCACAAGCGAATCAACATCCTTCGGCGTAACGACGAAATCCGCACCCTCATTCCCGCCTCTGCTGCCGAGATTTGCAACGGTGGGAACACCCACGGCAATCACCGGCACGCCGAGCAGCGAATCGTCAATGCGCTTGCGGCAATTACCGACGCCGGAGCCGGGCGAAATGCCCGTGTTGCATATCTGCACGGTGGTGCCGAGCCTTGAAAGTTCGGATGCGGCGAGGGCATCAACCGTGATTACCGCCGCAGGCTTAACGGCCTGGCACACGCACTTTATATATTCGCCCGTTTCAATGCCGGTCTTACCGAGCACGCCCGTTGAAACGGCGGCAACGCTGCGCAAATCGCCCCCGAAGCCGAGCTGACGGCGCAGGTTCGCGGATATGTGGCGCGTAGCGAAAATACCGGATGCCGTCACAGGTCCGAGAGAATCGGAGGTCATTTCGGAATTGCCGATGCCGGCAACGAGCACGGTGCCGTTTTTCGGCAAAAGCTTTGTGATTACGGCGTTTATTGCCTCTATGCGCTTTTCGGAAAGCGGCGCATCATCTGAAAAGCAAGTCATTTCAAGCGTATAGTATTCGCCCTTCGGCTTGCCGAGCCTTTCGGCGGCGGTATCGGTAAGTACGCTTATACGCGTAATATCCACTTCTTCGTTTCCGCTTTTTCGCGTTTTTATGCCCTCTGTTGCCGAGGAATCGGCAAGGCACCTTTCAAGCGCGAGGTCTGTTGTGTAAAGCAAAAAATCACCTCACGGATATTATCTGCAAGGCACGGTAAAGTATGTATTGAAAAACCGATAGTATTGTGTTAAAATTACTGCATTAAAAAAATTGGTGTATAAATGGTGTATGGAGAAGAAATTGACAGAGAAAAGCCAATACAACAAACAAAGATAGAGCCACCCGGGTATTTGGAATATGCAAATACCCGGGGCTTTTTATCTGTTATAAAGAGAGCATAAAGTCAATGACTTCAAGCGAAAAATAAAATATGTTTTATTTTTATCTCAATATCATTGATTTTTCGATTTGTTTGTGATATAATAGCATTTGCGAGGTGGCATTATGGATTATTACACGAAACTTTTGAAAATGGGTTGCTTTTCTCTTGAAGATGTAGCAGCTCTTACCGATAATATAAATACTGCCGGAAGCGTTTTGCGGGCAAACAAGAAAAAGGGACGGATCGTTTCGGTTCGCCGGAACCTTTATGCCGCAATCAACCCGCTGACGGATGAACCCGTGCCGACACCGTATGAAATTGCTTCACATATTTCTCCGGATTCCTATGTTTCGCACCATTCGGCATTTGAAATGCACGGTATGGCAAATCAGGTCTTTTCCGATATGTATGTTTCCTCAACTTCAAAATTCAATCCGTTTGAATTTGACGGGCGGCGGTTTTTGCGCATTGAATCAAAGTTTTCCGACGGTGTAAAGACGGTCGGAAAAGTCCGTGTGACAGATTTAGAACGCACGATCGTTGACAGCATCAAGGATTTTACGAAAATCGGCGGACTTGAAGAATTGCTCCGCTGTCTTGTGATGGTCACCTATGCCGATGCGGAAAAGCTGACACATTACTTAACTTTGTATGACAACCAGTTTTTATGGCAGAAAACGGGATATATCTTATCAAACTTCCCGAATATAAAGCTGCCGTCGGAATTTTTCAGCGAATGCAAAAATCACATCGAAAAAAGTGTCCGCTATCTTTATCCGGAATTAAAGTTTGAGGGTTCGGATTACGCTTCGGAATGGTGCATTTTCGTTCCGAAAAATATGATGGAATTGCTCGGAGAAGGAGGAACCTCGCTTGTTTGAATATACGAAGAATGAACTCGGAATGAAAGCAAATGAAATAAACTTTGTGCGGGATACGCTTGAAAAAGTCCTGCGTCTTACCGAGATATTGAATTATATCAATTCCAATCCTTTGACAAAAGAAAACCTGGTGCTCAAAGGCGGAACGGCAATCAATCTGACCGTTTTCAATTTGCCACGCCTGTCGGTTGATATCGATCTTAATTTTGCCCGCAACCTTCCCCTCAGCGAAATGACTGCCGTGCGTGAGCAAATGCGAGAGGACATCAAAACATATATGTCAACACAAGGGTATGCCATCAGTCCGAGAAGTAAGGGCTACCACAGTCTTGACTCCTTTGTGTTTACCTACTCCAATCTCGGCGGAATGAATGACAATATCAAAATCGAAATCAATTACTCGTTACGGGCACATATTTTTGAACCCGAACTGCGAAATTTGTCGCTTCCGGAATTGAGTGGCGGGAAAAAGATCTCAACGATTTCGCCTATGGAGCTGTTTGCCGCAAAAATCAATGCTCTTTTGGGACGAGCCGCCGCAAGGGATTTATACGACATTCACAATATGATAAAATTCGGTTTGTTTGATGAATCCGAATTACCGTTGCTTCGGAAATGCACTGTATTTTATACGGCTATTTCGCAGGATGAAATCCCGGATGATTACGATTTTAACAAGCTGAACGCCATTACACTGCGGAAAATCAAAACAGATTTACTTCCCGTCATTCAAAAAGGCGAATTTGTGGATTTGGAAAATATCAAGAAGACCGTTACGGATTATCTTAAAAATCTGCTGATACTCACGGTGGATGAAAAGAAGTTTTTGTCCGATTTCAAAAATAAACAATATCACCCGGAACTGTTGTTTGAAGATCAAAATATCTTAAACCGCATACAAAATCATCCTATGGCAATGTGGAAAATGCGGTAATTGGGATGGTGTAGCAATGAATATCACGGATATTATCTGCAAGGCACGGTAAAGTATGTATTGAAAAACCGATAGTATTGTGTTAAAATTACTGCATTAAACAAAAAGGAAGTCATTTTATGAAATTAGGTATAGTAGGTCTGCCGAATGTCGGCAAAAGCACACTTTTCAATGCGCTTACAAATGCGGGCGCGCAGGCGGCAAACTACGCTTTTTGCACAATAGAGCCGAATATCGGCGTTGTTTCGGTGCCCGACAAGCGCCTTGATGCGCTTGCAGAGATGTATGAGCCCGAAAAAATCACTCCCGCTACGATTGAATTTGTTGATATTGCAGGTCTTGTAAAGGGCGCTTCCAAGGGCGAGGGTCTGGGCAACAAGTTCCTTTCGCACATACGCGAGGTGGATGCGATAATCCACGTTGTACGCTGCTTTGACAATGACGATATTATGCACGTTGACGGTTCCATTGACCCGCAGCGCGATATTGAAACGATAAACCTTGAGCTTATACTTTCGGATGCCGAGATTTTGCAGAGAAGAATCGACAGAACTCAAAAGGCTATGAAGGGTGACAAAACACTTGCCGCCGAGCTTACAATTCTTGAAAAGGTAAAGGATGCGCTTGAAAACGGTCTTTGTGCGAGAACGGTAGAGCTTACCGATGATGAAAAAGCGGTGCTTGACACGGTTGACCTGCTCACATCAAAGCCTGTTATATACGCCTGCAATATGAGTGAAGACGATTTTGCGGCGAATATTGAGGACAATGCAAGATACAATGCGGTGAAAAAAATCGCCGCAGAGGAAGGCAGCGAGGTTTTGCCGATTTGCGCCGAGCTTGAAGCGCAGATAGCAGAGCTTGACAAGGACGAAAAGGAAATGTTCCTTTCCGAGCTCGGCATTGCCGAGGGCGGTCTTGATTTACTTATAGAGCGCAGTTACGATTTACTCGGGCTTATGTCTTTCCTTACGGCAGGTAAACCCGAGGTCAGAGCGTGGACAATCAAAAAAGGCACCAAAGCTCCGCAGGCTGCCGGCAAGATTCATTCGGATATTGAGCGCGGCTTTATAAGGGCGGAAACGATTTCATTTGATGTACTTATGGAATGCGGCTCGATGCAGACCGCAAAGGAAAAGGGACTTATTCGCTCCGAGGGCAAGGAGTATGTTATGCAGGACGGAGATATAGTTCTTTTCAGATTTAATGTATAATTAGTTATAAATAACGGGGCTGTCGCATTTAGCGACAGCCCCGTTATTTATGTGAAATTCTATAAATCAAGACTTATCGGCGTGATGTATCATTCTTTCCAACAGCACGCAGTCAAGCACGTCAATGTATGTATCTCTGTTGAGGTCATACGCCGTCTTGTGCGGAAAATCGCTTTCGGTCGAAAGTGCTTTGTTGACGATTTCGGCATAGTCGTTTCCGTCAATAACTTCGTCGCCGTTAACATCCGCGTAGTCGTAAGTGTCGTAATACGGCTCAACTTTCAAAAAATCATAACACTCTCCCGTTTCTCTGTTCACAAACGGCTCCGTTCCGTACCATTTGCACGAAAATGCGGCATCCGCATCCCTTGCCGCGGTAATAAGGATATTGTCCGAAGAATCGCTTATGGCATCTGAAATGATGGTGGGGATCACCATGGTCGTGGGCAAAAAGCCGCGAATCGTAAGGAATACATTATTTACGAGAATCGGCTTCATTGTGGCAAGCACAGCCGAGGCGGTTTCGGGGAAATCGGGGCAATAGTGCCTGAGATTTACGTGCGAGAAAACCTCTGTACTGTCCGAAACAAATGAAGCGCAGCCTTTTGTATTAAGTGCAATGCACGAGCCTGCGCCCGGATTTACAACATTAAAGGTGTAGCCGCCGTCGCCCGTGAGTGTAAAATTATAACAGCCGATATTGGCGGAGGTGCTTTCCGGACCGCTGCAGTTAAGCACCGCGCTGCCGTTGAGCCGGATATTTATATCGGCACCGGAATAGAGAGAATAGTAACCGCCGAGGTTTACGGTTGAGCCGTCATTCACGATTACCGTGATATTGTTATCCTTGTTGAAAATCGCATATCTTCTGTTTTCGGCAACAGAATTGACTGTGCCAGAGCCGCAATCCACGGTGCAGTTACCGTTGAAAATAACGGTCAGCGGCTTTACGCTCCAGATACAAGCGTTGTAAAGCGGTGAATTTGCTTTTGAGAATGCCGTAATATTTGCATCGGTGAGTGTCAGAACGGGGCAAGCGTTCTCATCGAATGTCAATACGGCTGTGCCGTCACCGAGAATATCGGAGGCATTGACCGGTGTAACCTCCACCCCGCCGACACCTATATCATAAGCACCTTGTATAACTTTTACATACTTGCAATCGGAAAACGGAGTGGTGCCGTCCCATTCGGTGGATGAATACAGTTTTTCCGTACTTGTGTAAACGAGCGGTTCGATATAATCATCAATGACAAGCTTCTTGCTGCCGAACCGATAAGCTGCGGTCATACCGCCCGCAATGAAAGTACCCTCGGTCAGGCTGAAATCTCCACGGCAGCCCGACAGCCTCACGCCGTAGCCGGAATCGGCATAGGATATGCCCGAAACAAATGAATCGTGACCGACAATATTCAGTAAGTAAGCCTCAATGCCAATGCTTGAAAATTCCGAATCATCGGCACCGTTTCTTGACTGCGCTTCAATATAAGCGTGATTTACATTCAAATCGCCGAATGCGCTGACACCGTAACTGTAACTTGAATAGCAGTTCGGAGCATAGGCGAAAACCTTGCAGTTATTTAAGGTCAGGTCGCCCTGAACAAAAAGCGCGTAGTTTTCCATACGGGTCGAAGTATTGTTCAATGTACTGCTTATATGCAGAAAATCTTCATCCTGATTTGTGCCGTTAACGGTAAGATTTCCGGAACAGAACACCGCCGCATTCACGCTGTTTGCGGTGCTTCCGGGGCAGGTTACGGTGTTTTCGCCGCTGAGTTCAAGAGTTAAATCACCGTTGGCTGCAACCGTGCCGTAAGTTCCGTATGCATCTTCGCCGCCCGCGGTGAAATTCACGCCCTCAAGGTGAAGCACCATATCGACAGAGTCAATACCGGGCATTTCCGCATACCAATGCTCTGTTTCGTAATAATCATCTTGATTTTCTTCGGTAACGGTAATGCCGTTGACACACAAGGAAGGTGTGTACGACACTATATAGATATGAGAATACGAAGAAATTGGAGTAGTTCCGTCCCACGCAGAAGGATCTTCGCTGCAGTAGGTGCTGTCTACATAAACCTCATCGTTCGACTTGGGTATGAACGGTGCGGAAAGAGCGTTTTTTGCATCGACCGTCAATTCATCAAGACCGAGATTGAAAAAGTCGGTAACCCTGATGCCGATAGCCGCGGAACCGCCTTTAACCCTCAGGCAGCTGCCTTTGAGGTGGCATTTGCCTTTGACAAAAAGCGATGTTTCCGAAGTTGAAGCCGAGGAATCAATGGCACTGTCGGATATTACATCAATAACGATATCCTCATTCGCAGAGATTCTGTTAAGCGCTGCGCCGTCTAAAATGAGCTGCGCGGGTTTGTTTGCCTCTGCGGGAATGTATTGAACGGTACCGTCGCCGAGGACATCATCTTTACCGGATGCGGTTATTGTTTTGTCGTTTACACTTATGGGGAAAGCCTTTTCAATACGCACCGCATTATAACCTGAAAGCGAGTTTATGCTGATTTCGGTATTACTGCTCGAAGCGGTCGTGCCGCTGTTCGTGCCGTAGCAGACAACATTAACAAAGCTTTGCTTTGCGGAATAAAGAGCGTAACCGCTTGTACCGTAGCGGTTTGCACGAAGTATTTTACCGGAAAATGTTAATGTGTTTGCGGCATAAATGCCGTAGTTTGCATTTTTGCAAGCCAAACCGTTTTCGGCATAAACATCGGCATTATCGAGAATGTTGACATTATTACCCCTGATGCCATATACATTATATGCGTTGCCGGGCTCACGGGCCGTATTGACCTTGACCACGGCATTTTCGGCTACGGTGATATCGCCGCCCGCGCTGATGCCGTAGGTGTGAGTGCTGCCCTGAATGGCGGTAGAGGTAACGGAAACATTGCCGCCGATGCAGAGATCGCCCGTGCAAATGATGCCGTCGCAGGTCTTTGTAGACGCTCTTGCATTCACCCAAAGGCTGCCGTCACCGTAAATGCCGAGGCTGCCGTTAACGGAAATGCCGCTTGTGGCGACGGTGAAGGCACTGTTATTCGTGCTTTCAAATCTGTTTGTGCCGGAAACATATATATCAAGATCTTCGTTTGCGGTAATCTGTGAAGTTGAGTATTGTGCCGACTTATACGCACCCTGCAGATACAGCTTTGCGCGCTCGCTGTCGGATGCAGGTACATATCTGACAGTGCCGTTACCGAGAACATCGTCTTTATTATACTTAGTAACGGCTTTTCCTGCGACAAAAACATCATATTCGCGGTCCTTTATAATTGAAGACGGAAGCAGCGTATAGACGGTCATTACCGCATTGGAGAGAGTAGTACTGCCGGTATCAAAATCACCCAATGTATAATTGCCGTTGTACCCGTCGGAATTTACGGCGTTGTTATTTATAAGAACATTATCGTCACTTGACGGAGCAAACTGCGAATCGGTGTATTTTGTGCGCACACTGAAGCGAACGGCATAGGTACCGCCCTTTTCAAAAAGGTCATTTGCAGTCATTTCCTTTAAGTAGAGGGAATTTGCGGCATCATATTCGTAATCGGCTGCCGATTTGCCCTCCTCCACTTCATCCAGCACAATGTACCAATGCACATCGGACTTAAAGAAGTTGGAATCGTCATAACCCTTTGTATCGGTATAGGCATATACCGATAATTTTTCGGTTGCGCGTTCAATGCCCGTTTCCTCCATAACAGTTACGCCAAAACTCACTTTAACATAATAGAGCATAGCCGCAAAGCCGACAGTTGCAAGCGGCAGCATAAGGCAGATTGCAAGCAGCACGCAGAGTATGCGTTTTTTCATAATTATTCCTCCAAATTATAACAATCGGGGTATATAAATTATTCCGCTATTTTGTAGTGGCGAACATACACGCCTACGGTTTTATCGTAATCAAGAACGTGGATAAGAGAGCCGTCTGCCATGGGGAAGACCGTAAGGCCCTCGGCTTCGTTGCCGGCGGCAGAGGGCAGGCTGCGCTCGCAGAGAGTTTCGACCTTGCCGGTTTTAACATCGACGGTAAGTACTGAGTCGTCGTTGCTGTTGCTTGCATCGTAGGAGGCATACAATTTGCCGTTATACACCTCACAGCCCTGAATACGCGTAATCTGCTCGGAAAGCTTGATTGAATGGCTGTATTCCATTGTATCAAGGTCAAAAGCAAGAATTTCGGTAATATTATGGAACGGTGAGCAATAGAGATATCCGTTTTCGCCGTCGACCGCGCACCACGGCACGCCGTCGGGAAGCATCGCGGCAGGAAGAACATAGGTATCTATCGGCTTTAATGACCTGCAATCGTATGTGATGATAAGCGGATAATCTTCGGCTGCATTTTCAACCGCGGCATAGATTTTGCCGTCGAAATAACTGATACCGCCGATATGGTCGCTTTCGTATTTATCGCGGTATTCGGAGGGAATTGCATCGCGGTTTACGCGCACGCGCTCCATTGTTTCGGCATCCCATATAGCAAGACCTGCTATGCCGAGTGCGGTAAGCGAACCTGATGTATAATAATATTTGCCGTCGGTGGTTATGCCCTGCCCTGCGAACATGGCATCGTTAAAAACGAGCTTATCTTCTTTAACAAGCTCGACCCCGGGTGTGGCGGTGGCGGTACCTATATCCATAATGCTTGTGAAAAGCGCACAGAATGCGGCAAGCCATGCGATTATCTGAAGCGGAAATTTTGCAAAGTTTATACCTGAAAACATACACAGTCCCCCTTTATAATTTACATATTGATTATTGCACATCTGCCGCTTTTTTTCAAGAAATTTTCCAAAATTATGCAAAAGCGTTGAAGTGAGATTTGATTTGTATTATAATTCAGGGGTGTTTTCGGAGGTGGACTATGGAATACAGATATGAAATACACGCACATACTAAAAATTCGAGCCGCTGCGGAAAGCTTGACGGCGCCGAAATTGCCCGGAAATACAAGGAAGCGGGCTATGCCGGTATTGTAATTACAGACCACTATGCGCCGATGTCGTTTGACCCGAAGGAGTTTTTTAATAAAAAGCAGGCAATAGACCACTACCTGCGCGGCTACCGAAGTGCAAAGACGGTTGAGGATGAAAGCTTCAGCGTAATTCTCGGCTTGGAATTGAGATTTTACGCCACGGTAAACGATTACCTCGTTTACGGCGTTACCGAGGATATGCTTTACTCGCTCCCCTTTTTACTCGGCAAATATCTCAGGCGTGCAGCAAAATTACTGCACAAGAGCGGCTGTGTAATCATTCAGGCGCATCCGTTCCGAAAATTCATAACAAGGGCAAACTCCAAATACCTTGACGGTGTTGAGGTGCTAAACGGCAAAACGGACGGTGAACTGAACAGAAAAGCAAAGGAATGGGCGGACACATTCGCGCCGAATATACAGACGGGCGGCAGCGACTGCCACTCGGATGCCTCGTTCGCTACAAGCGGAATTATAACGAATGAGCCCATTCGCACAAGCGAGGATTTGGTGAGAATACTGAAAAGCGGAAAATTTAAGATAATTCATAATTAACTGCACCGCAAAATACGGGGCTGAAAAAAGATGCAGATGTGCCGTTCTTCGCCCGTCAGGCGTATAAAGATACGCCAAGGGCGAAAACGGTGCAAGAAAAAGTTCGGCAGAGTTTCTGTTAACAGAAACTCTGCCGTATAATTTTTCGTTCTGCGCTCTTTGCAGCCCCGTATTACTTAATCATGCTTTCTTCCCAGCTGTCATATGGCTTAATGCCGAATACGGAAGCAACTGTGGGAGCAACGTTTGCAAGACCGAAATTGCCATCTTTGAGTTCATAAGCGTTTTTACTGTAAACGATGAACGGAACTGCATTGAGAGAATGGGCGGTTCTTACCTGAAGCTCGCCCTTCTTATTCTTTTCAAGCATTTCGTCCGCGTTGCCGTGGTCGGCGGTGATAAGCACCGTTACGCCGTATTTATCGGCTGCTTTAAGCACTCTTGCAAGACCGAGGTCAACGGCTTCGACCGCAACTATTGTTGCTTCAAGGCTGCCGGTGTGGCCTACCATATCGCCGTTGGGGTAATTGCAGCGGATAAAATCGTATTTGCCGGAAGCCATTGCCTCAATAACGGCATCGGTAACCTCGGCTGATTTCATCCACGGGCGTTCGTCAAAGCTGACCTTATCGGAGGGAATTTCCATATAGGTTTCAAGAGTTTCGCTGAACTTGTCGCTCTTGTTGCCGTTCCAGAAATATGTAACATGGCCGTATTTCTGTGTTTCGGAAACGGCGAACTGATTAAGCCCCTTTGAAACGAGCAGCTCGGAAAGCGTATCCTTGATTTCGGGCGGATTTACGAGGTAACGCACCGGGAGCTTTAAGTCGCCGTCATACTGGAGCATACCCGCGTAAACTACATCGGGCTTTGCGCCTCTGTTAAAATATGTGAATTCATCGTTATCGAAAGCCATACTGAGTTCGATAGCGCGGTCGCCGCGGAAGTTAAAGAGCACCACGCTGTCGCCGTCAACTATTTTGCCGACTGGTGCGCCGTTTTCGGCAATAACGAACGGAGGAAGATCCTGGTCGATCACGCCGGGATTTTCGGTTCTGTATGTTTCGATGGCTTCGTTGGCATTTGCAAACTGCCTGCCGATTCCCTTGACATGGGTGTCCCAGCCGAGCTTGACCATATTCCAGTTAGCCTGGTAACGGTCCATTGTGATCACCATTCTGCCGCCGCCCGAAGCGATTTTACCGCAGAATGTGCCGTCGTTGAGTGCGGCAAGAGCATTTTCAAGCTCATCCACAAAGGTGAGAGCCGAAGTTGCGGGAACATCTCTGCCGTCAAGCAGGATATGAACGCGAACATTGTTTACGCCCTCCGCCTTTGCCTGCTTGAGCATGGCGATAAGGTGAGAGATATTTGAATGAACATTGCCGTTTGAAAGCAGACCGATAAAATGAAGCGTGCTGTTCTTGGCTTTACAGTTGCCTGCAATTTCTTTCCACGCAGATGAATCATAGATTTTGCCGCTTTCAATGGATTCGTTGACGAGCTTTGCGCCCTGTGAATAAATCTGACCGCAGCCGAGTGCGTTGTGACCGACCTCGCTGTTGCCCATATCGTCATCCGACGGCAGGCCTACCGCGCCGCCGTGTGCTTTAAGGCGTGTGTTGGGGCACTCTTTAAGAAGTTTGTCAAGAACGGGTGTATTTGCAAGTGAAACGGCATCGCCTATGCCTGTTTTGGAGTAGCCCACGCCGTCCATAACAACAAGAAGAACTTTTTCAGACATTATAATTCCTACCTTTTATCAGTATAAAGGGCTGCCGCATATATACGGCAGTCCTTTGGTTTTATCAGTTGCTTGCAGCCTTTACGATTATTGAGAAATCTTCGGCTTTGAGTGATGCGCCGCCGATAAGACCGCCGTCGACATCGACCTTTGCAAGAAGCTCTGCGGCATTCTTGGCATTCATTGAGCCGCCGTACTGAATCGTAACGCGTGAAGCGCACTTGGGGCAATAGAGCTCACCGAGCACTTCGCGTATAGCGTGGTTAACTTCATCAGCCTGCTCTGCGGTAGCGGTTTCGCCGGTACCGATAGCCCATACGGGCTCGTAAGCGATGATGATTTTGCTGAGTTCTTCGTTGGAAACGCCCTGAAGAGCGATTTTGACCTGAGAGCGAACTACCTCCATGGTAACGCCCTTTTTGCGCTGGTCGAGAAGCTCGCCTACACAGAGGATAACGGTAAGACCATTATCGAGAGCTGCGCGGACTCTCTTATTGACGGTTTCGTCGGTTTCGCCGAAATACTGTCTTCTTTCGGAGTGGCCGATTATAACATACTCAACGCCGATGGCTTTGAGCATGGGAGCGGAAACTTCGCCCGTGAAAGCGCCGCTTTCAGCCCAATGGCAGTTTTCGGCACCGATTTTGATATTGGAGCCTGCGGCTGCTTCCTGCGCTGCAAAAATATCGATATACGGCACGCAGAGAACTACGTCGCAATCGGCATCGGCAACGAGGGGCTTCATGGCAGTGATTATC
The DNA here is from genome assembly GCA_045617785.1 of Acutalibacteraceae bacterium. Classification (GTDB taxonomy): domain Bacteria; phylum Bacillota; class Clostridia; order Oscillospirales; family Acutalibacteraceae; genus DTU089. The sequence goes on along the minus strand of JAZLJH010000013.1, from coordinate 14,591 downwards.
TCTTTTGCTTCTGCGGGAGTTTTGTTCATTTTCCAGTTACCTGCGATAACTGCTTTACGAAGTGATTTATCCATAATCTTTATCCTTTCACAAAAAAGAATTATTTGTCGTTGACTGCTTCGATACCGGGAAGCGCCTTGCCCTCAAGAAATTCAAGAGATGCACCGCCGCCCGTGGAGATGTGGGTCATCTTGTCGCCGAAGCCGAGAGTATTGACTGCCGCTGCGGAATCGCCGCCGCCTATGATGGTGGTAGCTTCTGTTTCCGCAAGTGCCTTGGCAACTGCTATTGTACCCTTAGCAAGCACGGGGTTCTCGAAAACGCCCATGGGGCCGTTCCAAACAACAGTCTTGGCGGTCTTTGCGGCTTCTGCGAAGAGCTCGGCGGTCTTGGGACCGATATCAAGGCTCATCATATCTGCGGGAATCTTGTCGGCATCGCAGATTTCAACATCGATAGCTGCATCAATGGGATCGGGGAAATCCTTTGCTATTGTGCAGTCAACGGGAAGAAGAATCTTAACGCCCTTTTCGTCTGCCTTTTTGAGCATATCCTTGCAATAGTCGATTTTGGTTTCATCAAGCAGAGAGCTGCCTACGCCGTAGCCCTTTGCCGCAAGGAAGGTATAAGCCATACCGCCGCCGATGATGAGGGTATCGGCTTTATTGAGGAGGTTTTCGATAACGTTGAGCTTGTCCGCAACCTTGGCACCGCCGAGGATGGTAACGAAGGGTCTTTCGGGATTTTCAACTGCGTTGCCGAGATATTTAAGCTCTTTGCCCATAAGGTAGCCTACGGCTGCTTCTTCAACAAAGGATGCAACGCCGACTGTGGAGCAGTGTGCTCTGTGTGCTGCGCCGAAAGCATCGTTTACATAGATGTCGCAAAGAGAAGCGAGTTCCTTGGAGAATTCTTCGCCGTTCTTTGTTTCTTCGGGACGGAAACGGGTGTTCTGAAGAAGGACTACATCGCCGTCGTTCATAGCGGCAACAGCCTTCTTTGCATTTTCGCCTACGACTACATCGTCAGCGGCAAAAACGACCTCTTTGCCGAGGAGCTCTGAAAGTCTTTTGGCAACGGGAGCAAGAGATTCTTTCTCGTTCGGTCCGTTTTTAACTTTGCCGAGATGGGAGCAGAGAATAACCTGAGCGCCGTCGGCAATGAGTTTTTTAATGGTGGGAAGAGCGGCGGTTATACGGTTTTCGTCGGTAATAACGCCGTCTTTAAGCGGAACGTTGAAATCGCAGCGCACAAGGACTTTCTTGCCCTTGGCGTTGATGTCGTCAACTGTTTTTTTGTTTAAAAGTGCCATGGTGTTAACTCCTTTTATTTGTTAATTTTTTACCGAATATATTTTATACTATACTTTCGTTTTTTGCAAGAGAATTAACGCTTTTTGCGCACAACAATTTTCACATTCTTTACGGTGCTACACAGCATATTTTCGGTCATATTTTCAAATGACCATTTTTTCGCGTATTTTCAGCAGTATCGACTTCTCGCGGCGCGACACCTGCACCTGCGACATACCGAGCTTTTCGGCACAGACGCTCTGCGTAAGCCCCTGAAAATAGCGCATTTCTATTATGCGGCGTTCAAGGTCGCCGAGCTCCCCGAGGCACTGCCCGAGCGACAACTGCTCGGTTATGTTTTCTTCGTGCCCCGCCACGGGCAAATCGAACTGCCGTTCGCCGTCCTCGCCGCTGTCGGTAAGGGACACGGGCGGCTGTGAAACGAGCAGAAGCTCGCTGACTTCACACGCGGTCAGACCCGACCTTTCGGCAATTTCACTGACTGTGGGCTCGCGGTCAAGCTCTGTGCTCAATTCGGCGGAAAGTTTCATAATCTCACGCGATTTTTCTTTTAATGCGCGGCTGACCTTGACCGCGCCGCCGTCGCGGAAAAGCCTTTTGATTTCACCGAGCACGGCGGGTACGGCGTAAGTAGAAAATGCGAAGCCGAGGCTTTCATCATAGCCGCCTGCGGCTTTAACGAGCCCGACACACCCCGCCTGAAACAAATCGTCGTATTCAATGCCCTTGCCGATAAAACGGCGTGCGCAGGCATGAACGAGCCCCATATTGTTTTCTATAAGGATCTCGCGGTTTGTCATAAGGTCTTGCCCCGAATCTTCTTTTCAAAAGTTACGGTTGTTCCCACGCCCGCTTTTGAGCGCACTTTGAGCTTGTCCGAAAAGCTTTCCATAACCGAAAAGCCGAGCCCCGAGCGCTCGCCGCCGAGACTTGTATAAAGCGGTGTCATAGCCTGCTTTATATCCGCAATACCGCAGCCTCTGTCGCGCACGCTTACGCGCACCACACCCTCCGCAAAGACCGTGCAGGTTATGTAGATTTTGCCGATTTTTTCGCGGTAGGCGTGAACTATGCAATTCGTAACCGCCTCGCTTACAACGGTTTTTATATCGCCGAGCTCCTCGACTGTCATATCAAGATTCGAAGCGAACGCGGCAACCGCCACACGCGAAAAGCCCTCGTTCACGGAACGGCTTTCAAATACCATTTTCAGTTCATTTATTTTTTTCATATCATTCACCCGTTATTTCTTATTTATTTCCGCTATTTTTTCTATACCCGACATCTTCATAATTCGGTAATCGCGCTCATCCAAATTATCGACACGCACCTTCTTTTTAAGCGCTTCGGCAAGGCGGTAGCGTCCCATTACAAGTCCGACGCCCGAACTGTCCATAAATGTTACCTCACCGAAATCGAGCACAAGCGTGTCTGCATCGCCGCTGTCGGTCAGCGCCTCGTCTATTGCCTCGCGCAGCTCTGCCGCGCTGTGATGGTCGATATCGCCTTTTATGGCGGCGACAAGTGTTCTTCTGTTCTTCTTCAATGTTACCGGCATTGATATTCCCCCTTTTTTATTCATATTACATCAAGGCATAAAAAAAGAGCGTCGAACAAAGTCGACACTCTCTTATTTATATTATTTCATCGGCCTCAAGGAATGAAATGAGCCGTTGTGTATTTTTACCGTCGCGGAACTCCACAAGATGCGAATATCTTTCGCGGTAAAGGTCATTTTGCTTTTGTCGGTAATTGCGTTCGAGCGCTTCTGCGAAGCCCTCTGCCGACATAAATGTATCACCGAATACATTTTCTTCGTTGAGCATAAGCTTCGTTGTTTCGCCGTAGCTCTGCATACAGTAATCCTTTTCCTCCCACCAGAACATTACATTCACTCCGCGGTAGAAAGCATCGTACGCGATGGATGAATAGTCGGTTATGAGCACGGCGGTTTCTTTGAGAATATCATCATAGCGCGCATCAAGCAGAATCTTGTCGCTCAATGATGACGAAAGCTTTGAAAGCTCGTTCACTATAAGCGGATGCGGCAGGATGATCACCTTGCTTTTCAGCTCGGCGGGCACTGCATTGTAAATGCGCATTATCATTCTGAAATAAGGCGTTTCAAGGAAATCGGCACGTGCCTCGTTTATCTCCCACGGACGCCAGGTGGGCATAATAACGATTTTATCGGCATCGGGATTATGTGTGTTGCGGTCGAATTTGGGAAGACCGCAGATGTACAAATCATCCTCACGGTGCCTGCCGAGTGTAGTGAAATGGTCAGCCTCCGCCTGCGAGGATACCACAACACGGTATTTGCCCTTAAGCGCCTTGCGCTTGAACATTTTGCGCGATTCGGAATCAAGCGAAACCATATACATAACACCGTGCTGCAAAAAGACATAGTTGAGGTCTCTGCTTGAAATCTTTTTAAGCGCAAACGGGTTGAAGGTTTTAAGATCAATGGCGTGAACAAGTGCCTCGGTACCGATAAATGTGCGGCATTTGAAGAACAGAAGATAATGCTCAAACGAATATTTCCACACTAGATTTTTTCTGTATTTTTCGGGCACACGGTCAAGAAATTCATAATCGCGCGTAACGATAAAGCGGGCGTTCCGATACCCTTTTTCCACAAGCTCCTCAAACACAACGGAAGCGCTTTCCTCGTATTTTGAGGAATTTTTTTCATACAGCAAAATCGGCGCTTTCTTTTTTGCCGGATGCCACAACAGAGAAAGGCAGAATGCAAAGAACATTTTTACGCTCTCTTTGGGTGAATCGGTTACATTGAGCGAGCGCACATACACGCTTAATCTGTTTGAACGCGACTGACGGAATATTGCCACGGTTTCGGTAGCCGCATCCTTGACCATGGGACTGCGAAGCCCGAGGCAGCGATTGCGAAGCGGTGAGGAATAGACGATATGCTTCTTGACGAGCTTGCCGTATTTTGTACGGTAACAGAAGCACACGGGGTTTGTTGCGGGCAGCTCCATAACATCTTCAAACGGAATTGTCAGCTTGTAAAAGCCGCTGAAATGCGCCGCAGAGCGCGTAACTTTTCTGAAAGCCGACGGCACATAGGTCTTGTCGCCGACACAGATGAATGCATCGCAAAGGCGTATGAGCTCGCCCGTTTTAAGCTTAAAGCGGTTTATACACACAAGGTTTCTGCCGCTTTTGAAATAAAACGGCGAAAAGTTTTTGAAAGAGGTGCATTTGCCGAAGCTGTAATGTGCCGATTCCTCGTCGGCATAGCGTTCAAGATAGCGCTTCGTTTCGATTTCGGCATAGTTTTCCTCCTTGAAGCCCTTTTCGGTTTCAAGCGCGGTAACATACTCACGGCGGCTTGTTTCACGCTTACGCGAGCAGGTATAATCGCCGTGCGTAACATACGCTTTTATGCCGCTGAGCTTTGACAGAATGCCCGCCATAATAAAGTTGCCGCAGGAAAAATCGACCACCTTTGCGGGTGTGAATGAATAAAAGAGCCTTGATGCCTCGCGCTTAAAGAAGCGCGCCATATTTTCGGTTTCGCCGAATTTGCCGAGCAGCCACCAAAGCACTGCGGGCAGAAGCTCGCGCCATTTGAACAGGTACGCGGTTACAGTGCCGAGTGTCGAAACGGAAGAATCGAGTGAAACTATAAAGTCCTTGCGCTTCTGCGAAAGGTTGCGGCGGTATGCTATTACATACTTATAGCCCGGGTTGTCGTTGATGTAATCGGTTATGTTTTCAAAGTATTTTGTGGCTATCTGCCCTGCATAGATAAGGCAGATGTTTTCGCCTGCGCCGTCAAGCTTTTCGACCTTGCAAAGATCGGTTTTGCCCGTAACCATAAGCTCGAAAATCTTTTCGCAGGACCTTTCGGAGCCGTTGGGGCAGAATTTTTCAAGAAACGCTTCGTTCACGGCTGCCGGCTTTTTCATTTCGGCAACAACATCGTCAACGGTTTCGAGTATCGGGAACGGCAGTTCCTCAAACGGCATATAGGTACCGCGTGTGCTTAAATATTCTTCCTTATCGTATGCGTAAAGAATAACCTTTTTGCCCGTTACGGCATAGTCGAAAAACACGCTTGAATAGTCGGTAATAAGTCCGTCGCAGGCATTGAGCACCTCATAGGTATCGAAATTTCTGTTAAAGTATTCTATATGCTTATATTCCGCGCAGTCGATACCCGTAGCGAGCAGAAAATGCAGGTTTACGAGCACGATTTCATCATCGCCGAGTTTTTCGTCAAGCTCCGCAAGTATGGCTTTTGTATTTTCAAGCTGCTTTGCGGTATCGGCTTTTCTGCCGGTGCCGCGCCATGTGGGCATATAGGCAAAAATGCGCTTGCCGCCGTAACCGAGACGGTTTTTCATATTTTCGCCCTGCGCTTTATCGTAAAACACATAGTTGCGCGGGTAGTTTGCGATTATGTAATCCCCCTTATATATATCGCGCAGGTCGTAATCGTTCATAAAAACATCCTTTGTGAACTCATTGGGGAAAAGCGCGTAATCGCTCATAAGGTAGTTTTTCTGTATATTGGCAAGCGAGGCAAGGTTTGATTTGTCGGACTTGCCGAGCGTTTTGAGCGGCGTGCCGTGCCATGTATTGAGAAAGACCTGCTCCTCGCGTTTCATAAAATACGGCGAAAAAGAGTTATCGGTCATAAGGTATTTTGCCGTGGCGAGATATTTGCAGTAGCTGTCGGTATCGCGATTGCAGAGCACAACATCATTAAAGCCGTAAAACGCCATGCGCTCTGCGGCTGAATCGTGTGTTTTGGGCGTAACGACGAACACGGGCTTATACTCCGCCCAGCGCGGATTTACGCGCAGCTCACGGAGCATTGCAAACATATTGCCGTTTAAGTTGGAGCCCTGCCCGCCCTCGATAAGCACAAGCTTTTCATCAACGGGCAGCTCGCAATAGTCGATGTATTTCGGCTTATTGCTTCTTGATGCCTTTTTTAATGTGTTTACATATCTTTTGATTTTCACAATAACCCTCCGGCTCAGGTATTGGGTACCTGGTCAACTCCGTCCCTGGCCTCCTGAAGCTGTAAATCCTGCTTTATCTGTGTGGTGGAAACACCGGGTGTTCTGTCAAGGTACACGACCTCGCAATACTCTTTTAGGTAATCGAATTTATCGCTGCCTGCCCAATCGGAGCCCATTACGACAACATCAACATGATAATCTTTCACATCGCTGAGTTTCTGCTCCCAGTTATTTTCGGGAATAACGAGATCGACGTAACGGATCGCTTCGAGCATCTTTTTGCGGGTTTCGTATGTATGGTAAGCTTTTTTGCCCTTAATTGCATTGAACTCATCGGTGGAAAGAGCAACTATTAGATAATCGCCGAGCTCCTTGGCGCGTTTGAGTATGTTTATATGGCCGTAATGCAAAAGGTCGAATGTGCCGTATGTGAGAACTCTTTTCATCTTTCATAAACCTCTTTCACGATTTTTGCAAGGCGCACGGTGTTATCCGCCGCACGGGTTTCAATATATTTTTCACAAAATTCATTAAGCGCGGTAAAGTCATATTCACCGCCGCAGACCGCTTTGCAAAGCTTTTCGGCATCGGCAAACGTTGCTGACGGCAATTCCGCAAACGGATCGGCATTGAGCCCCTGCTCAGATTTGTATTTTTCATAATCGGGCACATAAAACAGAAGCTTTTTGCCGAGCAGAGCCGCCTCAAACGCGCAGGCGGAATAATCGGTTATGACATAATCGGCAAGCTTTATAAGCTCCCCCGATGAAAACGAGCCGCACAAATCATCGGAATGTGAGGTTTCGCTCAACGGGTGAACACTGACAGCAAGCTCGCAGTCATTCCGGGCGGCAAAAGCTTTGCGCAGCATTTCGGCATATTCACCGTCGCCGCTGCGGAATGTGGGAACATACACGGCTATTGTTTTGCCTGCAAAACGCGGATTTTTTTCGGTAAACTCCGCGCGCCGCGTTTCGCCGCCGAGCAGTACGTCAAGCCGCGGCAGACCGCATATTTTAATAATGCTTTCATCGCAGCCGAAGGCTTCACAATAGAATTTTGCGGTATTGTGCGACGGAGCGATAACGCAGGTGTAATTTTGGTGCATACACAAGGCTTTTGATATGTTTTCGTCGCGCCCCTGCTCCCTGCCGACGGCTTGCAGGCTGAATTTTTTGATTGCACCCGCGGCGTGCCAGAGCTGAATGACCTCGGTCCCCTTTTTGTGAGTAAGGCAGGACACGGGAATGGAATATGTATCGGTAATGACGAGCTTCGCGGTTGAAATCGCAAAGGCATCGCCTATTACGGAAAAAATATAGCCGAGCGTAAGTGAGCTTTCATCACGCAGTTTTTTGAGGCGGAACTGCTGTCTGACATTCGGCATTATCCTGCCGAGTTCATCGCTTAAAAGCCGCATATCGAGCGAGGGCACATCGGACTGACGGGAAAGCCAGAGTATTTTGTTTTGGGTTTTTCCGAGCTTAAGCGGAGCGTAGAGTATTCGCAGTGCGGCGACAAAAGCCTTAACCAATAACAGTTTCATATATCTACCGACTTTTTTCTTTTATTTTATTAAACGGTACGTTTTTTGTCAAGTGAGGGTATCTCGCTGACAATCGCCGCGCCGAGTATGAGCACGGCACCTATAATACCGTAAGCATCCATTGATTCTTTAAGAAGAAGCGCCGAGAGAATGACCGCAACTATGGGGTCTATATAGCTTAATATTGCAACCGTCTGCGCTTTAATATCGCGCATTGAGCCGAAATACATTGTGTATGCCGCGCCCGTGTGGACTATGCCGACTGCGGCAAGCAGCAGAATCTGCCACGGCTCCGCTTTGAGTGCGGGGAAATCGACGGTAATAAGCACATAGGGCAGCACCGTTACCGCAGCGCAGAAAAGCTGCGAAACGGTTTTATCGTAAGCATCGAGGGGTTTAAGCTTCTGGTTAAGAAGCATTACACACGCGTAGCAAGCCGCCGCGCCGAGACCGAGCAATATGCCTTTAAGCTCAGCAGAAACGCCGATTCCGGTTTTAAGCACGCCGGAAACGAGCACCATACCCGCAATGGCAACTGCCACGCACACCGCCTTTTTTACGGAAAGCTTTTCCTTGAGAACGAACGGCGAAAGAGCCATCACGAACACGGGAGCCATATAATAGCACAGTGTTGCGGCTGCAACGGTCGTGTAGCGGTAAGATTCAAAAAGCAATATCCAGTTTGTGCCTATAAGCGCGCCCGAGCAAAACAGCACAACAGCATATTTTCTGACCGCCGCAAACGAAAAGCGGCGTTTTTTGAGCGCCATTACCGCAAGCAGAAACAACACGCCCGTAAAGCCGCGCACGCAGGCTATGAGCGCTGACGGCAACGGGATATATCTTACGAAAATACCGATGGTTCCGAAAATGACCATTGATATGATAAATTCAAGTTTAGATGAGACGACCGATGATTTTTCCATTAACTCACCCCACCGAATTATATTACAAATTACCTTTTATTTCAAGATAAAAACGGCAAATCACCGATTTGCCGTCTCAAATTCCGTAATTTAGTTTTACGCGCCGCATTTTTCTGCCGAAGGAATTTTTCAAAAGCAGCAGAAATACAGCATTTGTTACGGCATACAGTACGGTAAACGGCACCGCCGTAATAAGCGCCGTTTTATAAAGCGCGGGCTCAAATGCACCGTTATACCACATAACGGTCCAAACATCCATAACGAATGAATACGCCACACCGCAGAACGCGGCAAAAGCCGCAGGCAATATCTTGCTGTTTTCGAGCTTTGCGGAAAGCACGCCCGCAAAAAAGCCCGCAAGCCCCCACGCGAACATCTGGAACGGTGTCCACGGTCCCAGACCGAAATACATATCGGAAATAAGCGCGAACAGCACGCCCGTGAAAAAGCCCGCCTCACTGCCGAGGTACATACCCGCAAGTATTATTACGGCGGTTGACGGCTTGAACAACGGTATAAATCTGCCTGCTACGGCGAGTGCGGTAAACACCGCAATAAGCACAAGCCTGCGCGTACCCGTTTTGCGTTTTTCGAAACCGCAGAAAAAGACGAGTAACGCCGCTGCCGCTATAACTGCGCATATTGCCGCATACTGCCCCGATTTTGCAAACATAATGCCAGCAAGCACCGCTGCCGGTACTGCCGCAAAAACGAGCAGATATTTCAAAACGCGGCGCAGCTTTTCATTTTTTATGACAATCACGGGCAATCCCCCTTTTGAAAGAGAGATGATACGTCTTCAACGGTTATCGCATTGTCGAAAATGCCGGAGGTCATACGGCGAACGGCGGTTGTATAAAATGTATTTTCGCAAAAGAAATCGCGCACGGGCGCGGTACCGACCGCACCGCCGTTAAAGAACATGGTGCATCTGTCGGCACACCGCGCGGCAAATTCGGCATCGTGAGTTACACACACAACGGCAACACCGTCGGCTTTAAGCTTGTCGATAACCTCCGCCACACGCTCAACACCGCAGGCATCAACACCCTTTGTGGGCTCATCGAGCAAAATAATACGCGGTTTTTTGAACAAAATTTTTGCAAGCGCGGCAATTTGTTTTTCGCCGCCGCTTAAATCGTATGGATGAACGCCGAAAAGTCTTTCGCTCATTCCGAACGAAAGAAAAATGCTTTTCGCTTCGCCGAGCTCCTCGCCGAGCGTATCGCAAAGGAATGTGCTTTCGACATCCTGCGGAAGATATGCAAGGCAGTTATTATAAAGCGAACCGTTTTTATAATCGCGTATTTTTTTGCCGAATACGCGCACATCGCCCGAATAAGGCTCGCGGATGCCCGCCGCCGCACCGAGCGCTGTGGTTTTGCCGCAGCCGTTGCCGCCGAGTATAAAGAACGCCTCACCGCCGTAAACTGTGAACGAAGCATCGCGCAGCACATCGGCGGATTTGCGCGAATATCTGAAATAAACTTTCTCAAATTCAAGTGCCGCGGTTACGGAGGGTTTGCAGACGGCTTCATCCTCAGTTCTGCCGCATAATGAAAAGTTATTTTCAAGATATGCCCTTCCCTCGCCCACGCTTACGGGACATTTGCCGCTGCCGCCGACGGCGAAAAACACTCGCGAAGCGGCGGGCAGCATTATACTTTCCGCCTTATCCGCAAGAAACGCCGCGACAACGGCGGGTGAATTATATGCAAGCACAGTGCCGTTCCTGAGAACGAGCATCCGCGTACATACGGAAACGGAATCTTCAAGCTGATGATCCGCCATAATTACTGTAATGCCCGTATCGCGATTGAGCTTTGCGACCGCCGAAATAAATTCCCGTGCGGCTATCGGATCGAGCTGTGCGGTCGGTTCATCAAGAAGCAGTATTTTCGGTGCCATGGCGGTTACTGCGGCAAGATTCACAAGCTGCTTCTGCCCGCCCGAAAGCTCGGAGATTTTACTGTTGAATATGCTTTGCAAGCCGAAAAAAGCAACGATTTCGGCTATACGGCGGTGCATTGCGGACTGCGGCATACCGAGATTTTCAAGCCCGAATGCAAGCTCGCGTCTGACCGTATCGGTTACGGACTGATGCTCGGGGCTCTGCCCCACATAACCGACAAGGTGCGCACTTTCGCCGTCAGAGAATGTATTTATATTTCTGCCGTCAATAAATATATTGCCGCTCACATCGCCCGCAGGCGAAAGCTCGCGTTTCAAGAGCTTTAACAAAGTGGATTTTCCGCTGCCCGTAACTCCGCAAAGAACGGTAAATTCGCCGCTTTTTACGCTGAATGAAACATCCGTCAACGAATTGTTGACGGCAAGAGGATAACGGAAGCTTAAATTTTCAGTTTGGACAGCAATCTTTTCCATTTAAGCTCCTCCTTAACGAATAATATGCACGGCATTGACGACACGGCAAAATATGATATGTAAAATGCGGCTGAAAGCGCATTGATTGGCGGCATTGTGATTTCGGGGAAAAATTCGATACCCGTAAAGCCGTTCAGGCTGCAGACAATGCAGAGCGCAAAAAGTGCAAGCGAAACGGCAATCAGGAGCAAATCGAAAATATGAAAAACGAATGTGGTGTACTGTGTTCTGCGCGCCGTACCGTAACCGCGCGCCTCCATACTGTCGGCGGTAATCATACCCTTTTCAAGTGCAAAGGTAGTAACGGCGGAAAATACTCTGACCTCGCTTTTAAGCACGGAAATTATGTTGCCGTCTTCGTAAAGTCCCTGCACTTTACACGCCTCACGCACCTTGCCTGCACGCTGAACAAGCATCGGTATATAGCGCAGTGCAACCGATATTACGAGTGCGAGCTTTTTTGAAAACCTGCCGAAAACATAAAGCACTCTGTCATCGGTCATAAGCTCGCTGAAAACTCTGAACCAATAAATAACGCCGATTACCGCCGCTGCGTTGTAAATGCCGCAAATAAGCGCTTCAAGCGTTACGGGCATATTGTTCACCACAAGCAGAACGGTATTGCCGCGGTGATTGAAAACGGGGTTGACGAGCGCAAGAATCAAAAAGAGCAGCAATAAGTACAGATGCGTTTTCATTTTGCCGACAACAAGCGAATATGTTACCGCCGAAAAAATCAGCGATATGAATACTGTTACGCCGTCGCCGCTGACGCCCGCACATACCGCAAGACTTAAAAACCACACAAAAAGCGAAACGGGGTTCACCCTTTCAAATGCAGTCAAGGGGTATTCACCCCCACATCTTCACCGAGGTCAAGCGAATAAAGGAATGCGATTTCATCGCCGTCCTCTACTTTATAATTGCCGCACCCCTCGGAACAGGCCGCGCCGTTGACGGTGTATATCCAGCCGGAAAGGTCGCCGTAATCAAATTCACATAAATTCTCAATACCCGAAACATAAACGCTTGTGCCGAAGCCGCTTGTAATCAGTTTTATTCCGTATTCGCGGGAGGCGGTGCAAATGACATCGTAAACCGTTTCACCGTCGCCGACGGGCAGCCCGCATTTTTTGAGAACAACGCCGTCGGAGCCGATTTCGCCGGCAACGGTATCGCAGCGAATTTCAAGCGTTACGGTGCCGGATATATCCCCTTTTTGTGTAACGGGCGAATTGTAAAACTCATCGGCAGACTGAACATTAAAAACAAATATGCAGGCAACCGCCGCCGCGGCGACGAGCCACACAAATATAAAATTCTTTATATTGCGCTTTTTAACGGCAAACAGAATGATGCTCACTATTACGGCAATAATCATCGCCGCTGATGCCAGAATGTATTTAACGGGAGTTTTGGCGCTTTCGTCGGCCGGCTCTGCCGAATTTGCCGCGAGGTCGGTATATTTCAAATCGGTATTCACGAATTTGTATATATTGCCGCACTCGAATGAAACAAATGCGGAATACGCCTGCGCCGTGGAACCCGCATCATATTCGCCGCCCTCGGTGTGTGAAAACGTGCCGTCGGCGAGTTCAAAGCGTTTTAAGCCGTCCAAAGCGGTATTGCCGTTTTTGGTAAATCGGCTGTCGGCGATAAAATCCGCGCCGAGAGAATTGAGCGCAATTATCACCTGCGCGGTGGTTTCGGCATTTTCGCCGCCGAAGCCCGTAAAGGCACCGCTTTCGCCCTGCCTGCGCGAAAGAATATCAAGTGCTTTGTCGATACCGCTTTTTACATTCTCATTATCATAATAGCCGGAAACAGCCTGAATGACCATAGCCGTAACATCGGTATCGGCATTTTCGCCCATAAGCGCCCAGCCACCGTTTTCAAGCGCAAGCGACGATATATACTCGGCGAGCTGCAAAGCGGTATATGCACCGCTTTTTCTGCCGTTGTTGAGCAGGTGCAGAGCAAACACACAGCTCATTATCCCCTGCCTGCCTGCGGTTTCATCAATTACGGTATCGCAATATTCGTTTTCGCAGCCGCAGGCTAAAAGCATCAGGGCATATTTCTGCTTTGTGGAAGCGGCGGCGCCGGTATTATTGACAATGAGGTCGCAAAGTTCATCGACATTCTGCCCGCCGGTATAGCCGTTTAATGCAAGCGGGAACAAGAACTGACCGTATGCCGACTCCGGAACGGATGCACAGAAACGTGAAAAGTCCTGCACGGAGCCGACACCGTTGAGCGTTAATTCCGCATTGATAAGCCTTTCAGCCGAAGCGGATGCTTCATCACGGAATGATGCGGCACTTGCGCCGGATATTAAATTTGAAAGCAATAATACAAGGCAAAGTGAAAGTGCCGCAGCTTTTTTCATAAATTACTCCTGACCTTTATTCCTTTTTATTACCACCGCCACGGTTGCCGCAACGGCAATAATGATTACGGCAACAATGGCAACGGTTGCGGCGGTCGAGCCGCCGCCTTGGACCTCGTTACTGTTGCGCACCTCAAGATTATCGAAAAACTCATCGATGTTTTCGGTATCGGCGTGAACCTTGCAAACGGGCGGTACAAGCGTAAGCGATGACGATTTTGCGGTAACAATACCGTCCATAGCGCCGACATTTACAGTAAACGAGCCGTCTTCGGCAGTCTTAACGCCGGTTGATTCGCCGTTATAGTATATTTCGGCATCCGCCACGGGTGATGTAACGGGAGAAAAATTCTCATCGTAGCTGATATAAAAGAGCTTTAACGATACATCGGCGTTTTCGTCAATATTGCATTCATTTTCGCTGAAATATGCAAACAAATCGGAAAAGCCCGCGGTATCGGCATAGGCATAAGCGCTTATCACATCGCCGTCTTTCACTTCATCGGCAAGGCTCATTGCGGATGCGTTGTTAAGGCAATAGCCGAAGCTGCCGCCGTTTTGCACTCCCCAGAGCTTCACAAGAGAAATGCCGTATTGTGTATTTTCAACGACATAGCCTGCTGCGGCGCCGCCTTCAAAATAAGCTTCATGTGCACAGTAAAGCGCATCGCTTATTGTGAGAGCTCCGTCGCCGTCGGAATCGGTAACGGAAACCGCCTTATAAGCGAGCGCGATTTCACCGCTGCCGTCCGAAATATTGACATAAACCGTGGGTTCTGCCTCTGCCGCAGCAAAGACAAGCATCATTGACAGTAAAACTACCGTGCAGATGATGAGACTTACTGTTTTTTTCATAATAATCCTTTCTGACCGCGCGTCACGGTCTGCCGACGGTAGCGTGACACGGATAATCCGAACCCGTTTTATTTTGAGAATAAGCACCCGTCTGCGGCGTTATACTCCCTCGGAATACGACAGTATGCCTCGGTCGTATTCCTTGCAGCCGAACACTTCTTTTCAAAATAAAATCTTCGA
>JAZLJH010000012.1:0-70054 GCA_045617785.1 Acutalibacteraceae bacterium | reverse complement strand
CGCATTTAGATGCAGAAAGCGTTTTCTTCGCCCCGACGGCGTATATGGATACTCCGAGTGGGCGAAAAAACGCTTAGAAAAACACATAAAATCACAATTTTATAAAAATATAATGGCTTTACGGTTTATTAAACGCTTAATTCACCGTAAAGCCATTGTCTTTTATTATTCTGTTTTTCGTTCTGCGCTAAATGCGACAGCCCCCTTTTTTCGAAATTATACTATTGTAAGTATATCACCGAAGCCGGTAATATCGAAAACCTCCATAATATCGGAGTTGACGTTGCATATACACATTTCACCGCGGGTATTCATTGTCTTCTGTGCGGTAAGCAGCACACGCAGACCTGCCGAGGAAATGTATTCAAGCTTTTCGAAATCGAATTTCAGCTCGGTAATATCGTCATAATGATTTTTAAGCTCCGCTTCAAGCTGAGGTGCCGTAGATGTATCAAGTCTGCCGGCGAGAGCGAGTGTGAGGGCAGTGCCGTTTTTTTCGGTGATAATTTCCATAATGTATCTCTCCTTTATACGTTTTCGAAAATCTTGTTGACAAGATAAACATACTCTTTATAAACCGCATAGTCTTTCAGATCCGAAAGACAGTCGGCAACAGTGCGGTAATACCATTCCTGCACCTTGGGGTCTTTCTGGTGAAAGTTCTGCCACAGATCGTTGCCTTTTTCAAGGTACAGCCTGTAAAACGAACGCACATTCGAAAGCTTGTCGCCCATCCAAAGCATTTTCACGGCAATATCGTCGGTGTTCCTGAGCTTTTCAAGGGATTCTTCCTTGCGAATCTGCCATGTATCCGTAGGCGGTCTGTCGGTGCGCTTATCCTCGGTTTCGGAAAGCACCAGTTCGGTTACTCTGTCGCCGAAGCGCTCGCGCAGTTCGCCCGCCGTAACGCCGGCATCCTCAATAACATCGTGCAAAAGTGCCGCCGCAAGAATTTCGCGGTCCCCCGTCATGGTGGAAATAATTATTGCCGACTCCGCCGGATGAACTATATACGGCGCTTTGTTTTCGCGCCTTGTCTGGTTGCTGTGCTTTTCTGTGGCAAAAAGCAGTGCATTTTCAAAAATATCCATTACTGTCTCCGCAACTGTTTTCAAATAATATAACACACATTTCCCGATTTTTCAATATATTTTTGTTTGAGTTTTCGTTTCGGAGTAAAACTCAAAACCCGAAACTTTTTCACTTGACGGTATTTACAAATCGTTATATAATAAACAGTGAAATTGTTTTTCAATTAACAATGTGCAAAAAAACTGATTATTCGGAGGGAAATTATGGACCAGAAATTACAGCCCCTGTTCACACCGTGGAAAATCGGCAACTGCGAAATCAAAAACCGCATAGTGCTCACAAGTATGGGCGGCACCGACCTTTTCGGCTGGATGGAAGTCAACCATTTTGACAAGGACGGCGCAAAATTCATCCTTGATGTTGCAAAAAACAACTGCGGCCTTGTTCTGCCCGGCTGCCAGCCCGTTTACAACCCCATGCTCGGTCAGTGGCTCGACAAAAACAACAAAATGTATAAGGACCTTGCCAAATGGATGCCCGAATTCCATAAGACCGGCGCAAAGCTCTTTGTGCAGCTCACCGCGGGCTTCGGCAGATCGTTCACAGTCAGCAGCATGATGGAAATGCTCTACAACACACCCGTTGTGAATGTTCTGAGTAAGCCGATTATGAATCTTGACAAAATCACGGCTTCCGCCTCACCTGCACAGAACCGCTGGTCCGACAAGCTCCCCTCACGCGAAATGACCAAAAAGGAAATCGACCGCTTTGTTGAAGCCTTTGCCGTAAGCGCAAGAAAGCTTAAAGAGGCGGGCGTTGACGGCGTTGAGGTTCACGCCGTTCACGAGGGCTATCTGCTCGACCAGTTCACACTTAAATATGTCAACAAGCGCACCGACGAATACGGCGGCTCCTTTGAAAACCGCTACCGCTTTGCCGTTGACATTGTCAAGGCAATCAAAAAAGAATGCGGTCAGGATTTCCCCGTTTCGCTTCGTTACAGCGTTCTTTCCAAAACAAAGGGCTGCCGTCAGGGCGCTCTTCCGGGCGAAGATTATGTTGAAGTCGGCAGAGATATGGAAGAAAGCGAAAAGGCTATCAAATACCTTTCCGATGCCGGCTACGATATGTTCAACTGCGACAACGGCACATACGATGCGTGGTACTGGGCACATCCCCCCGTTTATATGCCCGAAAACTGCAACCTCGCCGATGTCGAACACATTAAGAATTTCACCGACAAGCCCGTTGTCTGCGCAGGCAGACTTGACCCGAGAGTTGCCGCCGACTCCATAGCCGCAGGTAAGCTCGACGGTGCAGGCTTCGCCCGTCCGTTCCTTGCGGATACCGAGTGGGTAACAAAGCTTATGAATGATAATGAAGAGGATATCCGTCCCTGCATTCTCTGCCACAACGGCTGCTTCAATATGTGCCACTACAAAGGCGTTCCCAACGACCAGGATCTCGGCGACAGCACACACCTTGCCCGCTGCGCCGTAAATGCCGAAATGATGCAGTGGAAAAAGCATAAAATCGTCAAGACCACCTCGCCCAAGACCGTTCACATCATCGGCGGCGGCATAGGCGGTATGGAAGCCGCAAGAGTTCTCAAACTGCGCGGCCACAACCCCGTTATCCACGAAAAGAGCGATGTGCTCGGCGGCACATTCATCCCCGCCAGCGCTGAAAGCTACAAGGGCAAGCTTCGCGACCTGCTTAAATGGTACCGTCGTCAGATGGAGCTGCTCGGCATTGAAATCCACTTTAACGATGAAGTCAAGGATATTGCCGCATTCGGCGATGCTCCCGTAATAGTTGCCACAGGCTCCAAGGCTGTAAACCTCACCGGCAAGCTTCCCGGCTTTGAAAAGACCGTTGAGGGCTGCGAGTTCCTTAACGGCACCAAGACCGTGGGTGAAACGGTTGCCATCATCGGCGGCGGACTCACCGGCTGCGAAATCGCTTACGAAATCGCTCTGCAGGGCAAAAAGCCTCTCATTGTTGAAATGAAGGACGACCTTGTAGCGCAGAAGGGCGTTTGCCTTGCAAACTCCTCCTACCTCAGAGAGTGGTTCGCACTCAATAAAGTTCCCGTTTACCTTGAAACCGCACTTAAAGAGGTCAAGGACGGCGCAATCGTCTGCGCAGGCAAGGACGGCAAGAACTTTGAGATTCCCTGCGATTCCGTTATAAGCTGCATGGGCTACAAGCCCAATCCGCTTGTAAAAGACGGCGGCAAGAATGTTTACCTCGTGGGTGACTGCCTTGCAATAGGAAATCTGCGCTCGGTTATATGGCGCGCCTACGACGTCGCCATGGCAATATAAACTGCCATATTCGGCGCAGAACGGAAAGATAATGTTAATGCGTATGCGAAAAACCGCATACGCATTTTATTTTCTTTCCTAAGCGTTTTCCCGCCCGCTCGGAGTATCTTCATACACCTTCCGGGCGAGGAAAACGCTTTCTGCATCCGAATCTGTCGGTTTCTACTTTTCTTTTCTCGCAGTTGAAAATTTTTCTGCAATATGTTACACTGTTACCAATATGAAACAGGGGTGTAAAAAATGGAAGAAAAACTCAGCAAAAAAGATAATATAATTCAGGCAGTTAAGTTCGCATTGTTCTCGGCTTCGGCAGGTCTTATTCAAATCGGCTCATTCACCGCTTTGACCGAGCTGCCGCCAAGGCTTTTCGGCACCGAGCTCCCCTATTGGGCGTGCTACCTGCCCTCACTTATTCTTTCGGTACTGTGGAATTTCACCTTTAACCGCAAGTTTACATTTAAGTCCGCAAACAATGTTCCCGTTGCAATGCTCAAGGTCGCGGCGTATTATGCTGTATTCACTCCGCTTTCAACCTACCTCGGCAGCCTTGCGGCAAATGCGGGTGTAAACGAATACATAGTTGAAATAGTCACTATGGGCGCGAATTTCGTAACCGAATTTCTGTTTGACCGCTTCGTTGTTTTCCGTGATTCAATGAACACCAACGACATCGCCAAAAAGGATAAGGAAAAGAAAGACAAACAATAACCCTGTTATTTTAAAAACGGCAGTAACGATTTTTCGTCACTGCCGTTTCACTATTTATATTCAGCGCTGCGTGCGGCTTTATGCAAGTGTCGCCACCATAAGTGCCTTTATGGTGTGCATTCTGTTTTCGGCTTCGTCAAAGACTATCGAAGCCGCGCTTTCAAACACCTCATCGGTAACTTCCATACAATCTATTCCGAATTTGTCGTAAATCTGCTTGCCGACCGTGGTTTTCAAATCGTGGAATGCGGGCAGGCAGTGCATAAAGCGGCACTGTTCGCCTGCATTTTTCATAAGCTCCGCCGTTACTCTGTACGGGGTAAGGTCTTTAATGCGCTCCGCCCATACTTCATCTGGCTCGCCCATACTGACCCACACATCTGTGTAAATCACATCGGCATTTTTTGTTGCGGCAAAGGCATCCTCGCAAAATTCAAGTGTCGCACCGGTTCCGGCGGCAATTTCCTCACATTTTGCTATGAGCTTTGCATCGGGGAAATATTTTTTCGGAGCGCAGGCTACGAAGTGCATACCCATTTTTGCGCAGCCGACCATAAGTGAATTACCCATATTGTAACGCGCATCGCCCATATAGACGAATTTTTTACCTTTAAGTGAGCCGAAATGCTCGCGCACCGTAAGGAAATCGGCAAGTATCTGTGTGGGGTGCGATTCATTTGTAAGACCGTTCCACACGGGCACGCCCGCATATTTTGCGAGGTCGTTCACTATTTCCTGCCCGTAGCCGCGGTACTCAATGCCGTCGAACATTCTGCCGAGCACGCGCGCAGTATCGGGAATGCTCTCCTTTTTGCCTATCTGCGAGCCGGAGGGGTCGAGGTAGACCGGGTGCATACCGAGATCCGCCGCTGCCACTTCGAAAGAGCAGCGCGTTCTTGTGCTTGTTTTTTCAAAAATAAGAGCAATGTTTTTGCCTTCGCAAAGTCTGTGCGGTATGCCCTGCTTTTTCTTTGCTTTAAGCTCCGCCGCAAAATCAAGTAAAAACTCGATTTCCGCGGGCGTGAGCTCAAGAATACTTAACACGCTTCTGTTTTTAAGGCTTTCGCATTTCATTTCAGATACCCCTTAATACATTCGATCTGTTTAAGCACCGACTGCACCGAGGTGCCGCCCGCGCTTATGCGCTTTTTAACGCAGTTTTCAAGGTTTACCGCATCGTAAACATCATTTTCAAACAAATCCGAATGTTTCTTGTATTCCTCAATAGTCAGAGTTTCAAGCACTTTGCCGCAGGCTATGCACTCTGCCACAATTCCGCCCGAAATTTTATAAGCGCTTCTGAACGGCATACCCTTACCCACAAGGTAATCGGCAAGGTCGGTGGCGTTTATAAAGCCCTGCCGGGCGGCTTTTATCATATTATCGGTGCAGACGTTCATTGTGGAAATCATGCCGCAGAAAACATCGAGGCACATTTTCACCGTATCGCAGGCGTCAAAGACGCACTCCTTATCCTCCTGCATATCTTTATTGTATGCAAGGGGCAGACCCTTGAGCACCGTAAGCAGAGTAACAAGGTCGCCGTACACTCTGCCCGTTTTGCCGCGCACAAGCTCCGCCATATCGGGATTCTTTTTTTGCGGCATTATGGAGGAGCCGGTGGTGAACGAATCGGAAAGCTCAATGAACTTGAACTCCCAGCTCGACCAGAGCACGATTTCCTCCGAAAATCTTGAAAGATGCGCCATAAGCAGCGAGGCGGCGCTCATAAATTCAACACAGAAATCCCTGTCGGAAACGCCATCCATGGAGTTAAGGCAGATACCGTCAAAGCCGAGATTTTCGGCTTCAAAATAACGGTCGGTATCGTAAGTGGTGCCGGCAAGTGCGCAGCTGCCTATGGGGCTTATGTTCAGCCGCTTGCGGCAATCCGCAAGTCTGTCGCGGTCGCGCATAAGCATCATGGCGTACGCCATAAGGTGATGCCCGAATGTTACGGGCTGGGCGCGCTGCAGGTGAGTATAGCCGGGCATAATCGCATCGGCATACTGCTCCGCCTTTTCGGTAACGGCGCCGATCAGATTTTTTATTTTAAGGGTGATGCAGTCGATTTCGTCGCGCAGGTAAAGGCGCAGGTCAAGCGCGACCTGGTCATTTCTGCTGCGCGCGGTATGCAGTTTTTTGCCGACCTCTCCGACGCGCTCGGTGAGTATCTGCTCAACGAACATGTGAATATCCTCACTTGTTTCGTCGATGACGAGCGCGCCGCTTTTAAGGTCGTCGAGAATGCTTTCGAGGCCGCACACCAGAATATCACGGTCAGACTCCGTGATTATTCCTTTATGAGCAAGCATGGCGGCATGAATCATACTGCCCTTTATATCCTGCTCATACATTCTCGAATCGAAAGCAATGGAAGAGTTGAAGGCATCGGCTATTGCACTTGTATTGCCGTCGGTCCTGCCTGCCCACATTTTTGCCATTTCTACACCCCGTAATTGTAATTATTTGTTGTTTTTGGCATCGACCATAGCCTGAACCTTGATGGGAAGACCAAACAGGTTGATGAAGCCTGCGCTGTCTTTCTGGTCATAGTCGCTTTCGCCGAAGGTTGCGATTTCTTCGCTGTAAAGTGAGTAGTCGCTCCATACACCGGCTTTGATGATGTTGCCCTTGTAGAGTTTGAGCTTGACGGAGCCGGTGACCTTTTCCTGAGTTTTGTCAACGAATGCGGAAAGAGCCTCGCGCAGCGGAGTGAACCACTGACCGTTGTAAACTACCTCGGCAAAGGTGATGGAAAGCTTCTGTTTCTCGTGGAGAGTGTACTTGTCGAGGCATACGCTTTCAAGGTATTCGTGAGCCTTGTAGAGAATCGTTCCGCCGGGGGTCTCGTAAACGCCGCGGCACTTCATACCGACAAGTCTGTTTTCGACGATATCTATAATGCCGATGCCGTTTGCGCCGCCGAGCTCGTTGAGCTTAAGGATGATGTTCTTTGCGGTCATCTTTTCGCCGTTGAGAGCAACGGGAGTACCCTGAACGAAATCGAGTGTGATGTATGTGGGCTCGTCGGGAGCGTCGATGGGTGAAACGCCCATTTCAAGGAAGCCCTTTTTCTCATAAAGCGGCTCGTTGCCGGTATCTTCAAGGTCAAGACCCTCGTGTGAAAGGTGCCAGAGGTTTTTATCCTTGGAATAGTTTGTTTCCCTGTTTATTTTAAGGGGAATATCGTGTGCTTCGGCATAGTCGATTTCTTCTTCACGCGATTTTATATCCCACTCACGCCAGGGTGCGATGATGGGCATATTGGGTGCAAAGTGCTTGATGCCGAGCTCGAAACGGACCTGGTCGTTGCCCTTGCCGGTGCAGCCGTGGCAGATAGCATCTGCGCCCTCTTTAAGAGCGATTTCAACAAGGCCCTTTGCGATGCAGGGACGTGCGGTGCTCGTGCCGAGAAGATACTCCTCATAAACTGCTCCCGCTTTCATGGTGGGGATGATGTAATCGTCAACATATTCTTCGGTAAGGTCGAGCACATAGAGCTTTGATGCGCCCGTCTTTATTGCCTTTTCTTCAAGGCCTTCAAGTTCATCAGCCTGACCGACATTGCCGGAAACCGCGATCACCTCGCAGTTGTTGTAATTTTCTTTAAGCCAGGGGATGATTATTGAGGTATCAAGACCGCCTGAATATGCGAGTACTACTTTTTTGATGTCTGATTTATTCATGTCTGAAATCTCCTTTGAAAAATTATGGCTTGATTATATGCCGAATATACGGCATTGTCAAGCATTTTATGCAAAAATATTCATAAATTTGCACATTTTATGCAAACCGTTTTGTATATTATACATTTTCGCCCGCATTTTGTGCATATTATTCGTTATTAACTCGGATGAAAGGGATAAATATGCGCACACCCCGTGTATAAGGTACACCGAGTGTGCGTAATCAAACTGTTTTTCCGAATAAAAACCTTAATTATACGCTTCGCTTTATTCGGATGAAAGAGACATTTTTGCGCTCCGACGGCGTATGAAGACACTCCGGGGAGCGTAGAGGTGGCTATTTCGCCGAAGAAAGCAAGGCAATTACTTCGTTGGGAAATCTTGTTGTTATGTTATCAACGCCTAAAGCTATCAGCTTTTCCATAGCCGATTTGTCGTTGGCGGTCCAGGCGGAAACCTCAAGCCCTGCCGCGTGAACGGCATCGGTTATTTTTTTGGAAAGCGTAATATAATTACAGTTAAGCCCCACTGCGCCGCATTTCTTCATTTTTCTTATAAGCGCGTTTATGTACGGCTTGAACTCACCGATAACGGGAGGAATAATGCGGTTAAAGTAATAAACGGCGGTGGGGAACTGCTCATTAAGCGGTGCGACCTCATTTTCGCCTATGCCGGTGAAAAAGCAGCGGCTTTTCATACCGTATTTCTTTTCTAGTTCTTCGACTGCCTTGAAATTGCTTGTTTCCTTGGCATCTATATTCACCCTGATGCTTTTGTCCGCAAGGTATGCAAATGCCTCGTCAACGCTTACGCATTTATCGGTTGCGGGCAAATTGTGTGTGAGCACGGGAACGCCCTCCCCCGTAAAGCGCAGGTCGAATTCAACAATATCGGCACCCGTTTCAACGGCTTTCACAAGCGATTCCATTGAGTTGTCCTCGGTGCCGCAGCAGCCGGTATGCGCGGTAACGGTCGGTCTTTTCATAAAAAACCTCCCGATTATTCCTTACCCTTATACTGCTCATTGAGTCCGCAGCAGTTAAACTCGGTGCATCTGCCGCCGCGGTAAGAGCACATGGGCTCAAGTGCGCCGACAAATTCGGGGCAAAGTGCCTCCACCTGATTTTTGATTTCGGTCATTACGGCTCTTGTGAACGGGTCAGCCTGCGAGCATAGTCTGCGGCGCGCCATAAACATAAGCTCCTGCGCGTTTATATACATCATATGCGAAACGGGCGAATTCTGCGGAGCTGCCGTTCTGTCGTAATTATCCTGCCTGTCGTTGCGCTGGCTCTGCACAAAATGCGTAACGCCCATAAAATGACGGCAGAAATGTACCGAAACATAGTAGGGCAGCTCCATTTTAATGCAGAAATTGAGCGTTCTTATGGGACTGTGCTCGGAGAGCAGCAGTTTCTTTTTCCATTCATCCGTGGGGAGCTTTGTGCTTGTTTTGCCGATGGTATTGAGCGTGCAGAGCTTGCAGAGCATCCAGTCCTCGTCTGTGGGGTATTTGATGATTTCCACTTTGAATTCTTTGTTATCTGCCATTTTTATCACCTTTTCACTTTAATTTTCGGGAACATAATCGGGGATTGTATAGCCGCACATAAAGCGGGGCTTGTCAACCACTTCATCAACGGTTTTGTATTCATACGGATACCTTTTGCTGTTGTAGCGGTTGTAAACGCGGTAGCCGTCGCCCGTGTACTCCACGCAGACGGTGTGTATACCGTCGAACGGGTGGTGCGCATTCCAGAACGATATAACGCCGACGCGCTCTTTTTTGAGAGTTTCAAAGAATTTATCGCGCGAAACGGTTTTGGTGCACGGAATGTTGCGCGGCTTGAAGTAATGGTCAAGCACATAGACATTGGAGCCGAATATGCCCCACAGTGCCCACGCTTTCGGGTACATTTCAAGGCAGATTTCGGGAAGATTTGCGCCCTTGTAGCCCTTTAATAAAAGCATATTGTAGAGTGCTATCATCTCGCAGCCGTTGTAGCTCATGGGGAAAAGCCCGTAGCGCATGGTGCTTACTCTGCCCCTGCCCTGCCCGTTTACTATTTTACCTTCAAGGTCTATCTGCTTATTGTGAAAATAGTTTTTGCGTTCAAGCATAATTTCACCCTCTTTCCTTTTAATATAGCACATCCTTCCGTAAGGTGCAAGACGAATATGCACGCTTGACATATTTTCTTTTATAATGTAAAATACATTTTCGTAATAATAGGCATATATGCCCTATCTTGAAATGAGAGTGATTTTTATGCATTGGTCAGAAGAAATAGCCGACAGAATCATCAAAAGGAATCCCGACAAGGCGGAGTATGTGTGCGCCGCGGGCATAAGCCCCTCGGGCTCCATACACATAGGCAATTTCCGCGATATAGCCACAAGCTATTTCGTGGTGCGCGCCCTGCGCAAAAAGGGCAAAAAGGCAAAGCTCCTTTTCTCGTGGGATGAATTTGACCGCATGAGGAAGGTGCCCGTGAATGTTGCCGCCGTTGATGACGATATGGAAAAATTCATAGGCTGCCCCTATGTTGACGTGCGCAATCCCTTTAAGGATTCCGATGCGAAAACATACGCCGAATACTTTGAGAAAGAGTTTATGGACTCGATCGTTAAATTCGGCATTGATATGGATTACCGCTACCAGGCGGATATGTACCGCAGCGGCAAATACACGCAGTATATTCTCGAAGCACTCAAAAAGCGCGGTGAAATTTTCGATATTCTTGACAGCCACCGCACGCAGGCTGCTGCCGAGGGCGAACGCGACAATTACTACCCCGTAAGCATCTACTGCCCCGAATGCGGCAGAGATACCACCAAAATCGTTTCGCTCAGCGGTGACTGCACCGTTGCCGAATACGAATGTGCCTGCGGTCATAAGGGTACATTTGATTTCACAAAGGATACGAACTGCAAGCTCGCCTGGAAAATCGACTGGCCCATGCGCTGGATGTATGAGGGCGTTGACTTTGAGCCCGGCGGAAAAGACCACGCCTCGCCCCACGGCAGCTACGACACAAGCAAGGATATTGCAAAAAAGATATTCAATTACGAGCCCCCCATTTTCCAGGGCTACGAATTTATAGGCATCAAGGGCACTACGGGCAAAATGTCCGGCTCATCGGGACTTAACCTCACGCCCGAAACGCTGCTTAAAATCTATGAGCCGGAGGTAATTCTGTGGCTCTACTCAAAGACCGAGCCGCTTAAAGCGTTCGATTTCTGCTTCGACGACGGCATTCTCAGGCAGTATTTTGAGTTTGACAAAATGTATAACGCCATAAAAGACGGCACCGCAAACGGCGCACAACAGGATATTATGTATAACACCACCGTCGGCGACAGAGTGCTTGACACCGTGCCCATGGGCTTGCTCGTTCAGCTCGGCAGCGTTGTGGATTTCAACGTTCCCATGCTTGAAACGGTATTTGAAAAAATCGATACACCGTATAAATACGAGCAGTTCAGAGGCAGACTTGACAGAGCAAAATACTGGCTTGAAAACTGCGCTCCCGAGCAGGTGAACAAGCTGCGCACGCTTCGCAACTGGGATGTTTACGAGGAGCTTACCGAAAACCAGAAAGCCGAGGTCAAGGCTCTGTTTGAGTATCTTTCAAAGGGCGGCTACACGCTTGACGAGCTTAACCAGAAGCTTTACGCCATACCGAAAGAGGTTGACGGCGGCGAGCTTGACGAAAAAGCGCTCAAGGCTTTGCAGGGCGTATTCTTCAAGAATGTTTACAGACTGCTTATAGATAAGGAAAAAGGTCCCCGTCTTTACCTGTTCCTGTATGCGATAGACCCGCAGAAATATGTCGGGCTGCTTGATTTCTCATACCCCAAGACAGAGGAGGAAGCAAAAGCCCCCGTTGCCGAAGATGTCGTCGAAAATGAAGACAAGCACATCTACGGCGAAGCCGATGCTTTCGTTGCGTTCAAGGAAAACACCGTCAGCATTGATGATTTTGCAAAGCTTGATTTAAGAGTATGCGAGATCCTCAAGGCGCAGGAGATAAGAAAATCGCACAGCTGCTTAAAGCTCACCCTCAACGACGGCAGCGGCGAAAACCGCACTATTGTTTCCTCTATCAAGAGCGAGTACACCTGCGAACAGCTTGTGGGCAAAAAGATAATTGTTATTGCAAACCTTGAGCCCGCGCGCTTCTCGGGCGTACAGAGCGACGGTATGCTGCTTGCCGCAACCAACGGCGCTTGCGGCTGCCAGGTGGTTTTTGTTGCCGACTGCGTACCCGCGGGAACACAGATAAAATAATGTTGACGAAAGAACTCAATAAAAACACAAGCGCCTCCGTTCGTAAAAGGATGGAGGCTGCTTTTCCCTATGAAGAACGGCGCGACTGGCGCGATGAGCTGAACTGCTTTGAACACCCCGAATTCCACCTTGTTATGCTCACCGAAAACGGTGAAGATGTCGGGTTTTCGGCGTTCTGGGAATATGCGGATTTTATATTTTTAGAGCACCTTGCGGTCGATGAAAACTGCCGTTCAAACGGCATCGGCACAAAATTTCTTACAGAACTTAAAAAGCGCGGCAAGGCAATAATTCTCGAAGCCGAGCCGCCGCTGACCGATTTGAGTAAACGCCGCATAGAATTTTACCGCCGAAACGGCTTTTTTGTAAACGGTTTTGAGTATATGCAGCCCTCATACCACGGCGGCGCGGGTGTGCCGCTGTGCATTTTGAGCTGCCCCGAAGCGCTCACACAAGCGGAGTTTGAAAACTTTTTGAAGGAAACAAGACTAACGGCATACCATAATGAATTATGAATTAAGATTTCTCTGTTTTTCGTTGCGAAAAAACAGAACGAACGGTAGGGCGCGGCACCCCGTGCCGCCCGCATAACATCACGGTTTCCCGCGCGAAAAATCAGAACGAATTGTAGGGGAGGCACACTGTGCCTCCCGGGTCAATCGCGGAGTGGCACCTTGGGTGCCCGAGCGATTGACAGTTTGAAATAACGCATATTATGAAAACCGCGCTGATTATACCAAATCAACGCGGTTTGCATTTGCCCTTCGCGTGCATTCTCGCGCATACGCGCTTCAAACACCGCGGCGGGCAAACCGGGTGCCACAGTGTGGCACCCCTACAAATTCCTCCGAATTTTCGCGACGGAAATGAGAATAATCGTCGTTCTCATTTTACATATTCAAACAGCGAAAACGATTTTTCTTTTAAAAAATTATTGACAATTTTTATTGCTTAATGTATATTTCTTATTGTAAAATAGTATAATTATTCTCTTTTTTATTCTTGTTTTTATAGGTGATCAGTTTATGACCAAAAGTGAAACACAGGTTTTATTAAAAGCGCTTCGCGAACTTTTTGATGTTGTGCGCATTGTCAACCCCGAAACACACGATATCTGGGATATTGATGAAAACGGCAAAATGAACCACACCGGCATTTGCTTTGAGGTGTGGAACAGAAGCACGCCCTGCGAAAACTGCCACACTCTGAGAACCTGCCGCGAGCGGATTACAAGCGACAAATACGAAACGCTCAATAACGATGTTTACCATATCACCAGCAAGCCCATTGAGGTTGAGGACAAGCTCTATGCGCTTGAAATCGTTTCCAAGCTCGACAGTGTCAAGGATGTTAACCGCCGTGAAGCACTTCTGCACGAGCAGGAGAGAAATATGGAAATCATCAATATCCTCGCTTCCGAGTATTCATCCGTTTACTACATAGACCTCACAACAGATGAACTTGACCCCTACACCATGAACGCCGAAACCGAATCGGAATTCGGTCATATTTTCCGTTCGGGCATCCGTTACAGCGATGCCTTCAAGCTTTATGTTGACACCCTCGTTTTCGGTGAAGATAAAAGCAGTATGCTGCAGGCGGGCTCAATCAAGAACATAATAAAGCAGCTCAAAAATAAAAAGACATTTATCACCACCTACCGCAGTGAAAACAACGGCGACCCGCATTACTGCGAAATGAAGTTCGTTAAGGTCGGCAATGTTTCCGATGCACCCACCGCCGTTGCGCTCGGCTTTTCCGACAAAAACGAAGAAATTCTGCGTGAAAAAGCGCTTGAACGCAACCGGGAGATAATTCGTACACTTTCCGACGAATACACATCAGTTTACTATATCGACCTTGAAACGGGCGAAATGGCTGTGCCGAAGCTGCGTGACAGCCTGCGCAAAACACTCGGCAGGGAATTTGCCGAAAGCAAGCATTACCAGGATGCGCTCAAAATATTCATTGATTCACAGATAAAAAACAGCGATAAGCAAGGCGTTGAAAAATTCCTCGACCCCGAATATATTAAGAGTCTTCTTAGCAATCAGAATATTTACACATACACATACCGCCTCGGCACCGAAACCGATTTTCGCTACAATGAGCTGAAAATAGTTAAAGCCAACAGCGAGGGTGAGGCTACCGCCGTAGTTTTCGGTTTTGCCGACAAGGACGAAGAAATCCGCGCAAGCCTTAAAGCCGAAATCGAAAGAAAAAGAAATACCAATATTATTGAAATACTCGCTTCGGAATATACCTCGGTTTACTACATAGACCTTGCCACCGATGAGCTCAACCCCTACACCATGAACGAGGAGCTCGAATCCGAATTCGGTCAGATATTCCGTTCGGGTATCAATTACAGCGATGCTTTCAATATGTACGTTAACACTCTCGTTTTCGGCGAGGATAAGGCGGCTATGCTCCGCGCAGGCTCAATCAAAAACATTCTGCACGAATTAAAGTCAAAAAAGACTTTCATCACCACCTACCGTTCCGACAACGGCGGTGACCCCCACTACTGCGAAATGAAATTCGTTAAGGTCGGCGATGTTCACGGCGAGCCGCGCGAGGTCGCACTCGGTTTTGCCGATAAGCACGAGGAGATACGTGCCGAAATGGAGCGCAAAGCCGAGTCTGACCGAAACAACGAGATCATCGAAATACTCGCTTCCGAATATTCTTCGGTTTACTATATAGACCTTACCACCGATGAGCTTACCCCCTACACAATGAACGAAGAAACGGAAAGTCAGTTCGGCGTTCTGTTTAAGGATATGACATATTCGGATGCTTTCCGTATGTATGTTGACAAGCTTATTTTCTCCGAAGATAAGTCGATGATGCTTAAAGCAGGCTCCATAGGCAATATTATGAAGGAGCTGCGCCACAAAAAGACATTCATCACCACCTACCGCAGCGACAATAACGGCAACCCGCGCTACTGCGAAATGAAATTCGTTAAGGTGGGCACCGAAGACGGTATTCCCAAGGCGGTAGCTCTCGGCTTTGCCGATAAGGACGACGAACTCAGGAACCGTATCGAGCAGGAAACCTCACGCAAGAGAAATACGGATATTATTGAGATACTCGCATCCGAGTACACTTCTGTTTACTACATAGACCTTACCACCGACGAGCTCGACCCCTACACCATGAATGCCGAAACCGAATCCGAATTCGGTCAGATCTTCCGTTCCGGCATCAAGTACAGCGATGCATTCAAGCTTTACGTTGACACGCTCGTTTACCCCGACGATAAGCAAATGATGCTTAAAGCCGGTTCTATTTACAATATTCTGACCGAGCTCAGCGACAAAAAGACCTTCCTCACCACCTACCGCAGCAACAATAACGGCAACCCTCATTACTGCGAAATGAAGTTCGTTAAGGTCGGCGACGATGAAAACCCGCAGGCAGTTGCACTCGGCTTCTCGGATAAGAACGAGGAGATACGCGTTGCCATGATGGAGCAGCAGGAGCGCGAAAAGAACTTTGAGATCATCGATATCCTTGCTTCCGAGTATTCATCGGTTTACTACATCAACCTTGCAACCGATGAGCTCACCACCTACACCATGAACGACCAGACCAAAGAATTCTTTGAGGATGCGTTCAGTAAGGGCATCACCTACTCAGAGGCATTCGGTATGTATGTTGCGAATGCGGTTGCCCCCGAAAGCCGCACCGAAATGCTCAATGCAGGCGCTATTGAGAATATCCGCCAAACTCTTGTCAACCAGAAAACGTTTGTTACAACATACCTTAACAACAACAACGAATATTCCGAAATGAAGTTTGTTAAGGTCGGCGATGAAGACGCCGCCCCCCTTGCAGTTGCGCTCGGCTTCTCGGTCGTTGACGATGCATACCGCAAGGAGCTTCTGAACAAGCAGCGCGATGAATTCATAAACGGTCTTGCCGATGACTACGAGGCGGTTTTCCACGTTGACGGATTCAATGAAGTGATCGAGACCGTACGTATGACCGATTCATACAAGCGCCGCAACCCCTCGCTTGAAAATGAAATGAACTATTTCGCTTACGTTGAAAGTGTTGCCGCCAACATCGTTCCCGAGGATAAGCAGGCATTCATTGATGCACTTTCACCCGAAAATATTCACAGCGAATTTGCCAAGGGCGATGCGTTCTTCCATAACTACCGCATCATTAAAAACAACGATATCACCTACTATCAGCTCAAGGTCATCCATACGGGCGACTGGGCTGTTGACCACAACTTCCTTATCGGTGTTCATAATATGGATGAGCTTACAAAGGCGCAGGTCGCTCAGGAGGAAATTCTTGAGGATGCGCGTATAGAAGCGGAATCCGCCAACAGAGCAAAATCAACCTTCCTGTTCAATATGAGCCACGATATCCGTACGCCCATGAATGCAATTATCGGCTTCAACAATATGGCGCTCAAGCATCTCGACAATAAAGAAAAACTGCTCGATTGCCTTGAAAAAGTCAATGTCAGCAGCCATCACCTGCTGAGCATCATCAACGACGTTCTTGATATGGCGCGTATTGAATCCGGCAAGGTTACGATCGAAGAGGACAAGGTATTTATTACCGATGCCGCCGCTTCGCTTGCCGAAATCGTAAAGCAGAGCGTTAAGGATAAGGAAATAAACTTCATCACAGATTATTCAACGATCAAACACAACTGCGTATTTGCCGATGAGCTGCGCGTAAACCGCGTGCTTATGAACATCGCAAACAATGCGATCAAGTACACAAACGCCGGCGGCACGGTGAAATGCATCATCGCCGAAACCGAATGCGACCGTCCCGGCTACGCCTCATACGATTTTATTGTTGAGGATACCGGTATAGGTATGAGCGAGGAATTTCTTGAACACATTTTCGAGGCATTCACCCGCGAATCGACCTCGACCATTACGGGTATTCAGGGCACAGGTCTCGGTATGGCCATCACGAAAGAGCTTGTTGAGCTAATGAAGGGTACCATTCATATCGACAGTAAGCTCGGTGAGGGCACAAAGGTAACGATTCACTTCGATTTCAGAATTGCCGACGATGAAAGTGTTAATTCCGCCGATGAAGATACATTAGATATCGCTGTTCTCAAGGGCAAGCGCATACTGCTTGTTGAGGACAACGAGCTTAACCGCGAAATCGCAAGGGAAATCCTTGAAGAGCTCGAAATAACGGTTGAAGAAGCCGAAGACGGCACCATCGCTGTTAAAAAATGCATTGATGTGATAAACAACGGTAAGCCGGAAGAATTATATGACCTGATACTTATGGATATTCAGATGCCCATTATGAACGGCTACAAGGCAACAAAGCAGATACGCGATTATAAGTCGGACTATGCAAAATCCGTTCCGATAATCGCAATGACCGCAAACGCTTTTGCCGAGGATAAGAAAAAGGCGTTTGAAGCAGGTATGAATGCTCACCTTGCAAAGCCGATAAATATCAATGACCTTACAAGAACACTCATCTCCTTTGCGAAAAAGAAATAAAAAAGCGCAGAACGAAAAAACAGAATAAAATGTACGCGGACCTGACTTTGATATATTTTGTCAAGTCCGCGTTTTTTATCATTGGGTTTTATGTATTGTTACAGTGTTATTACCGCAAGCCTGTGCAGTGCGCGCGTAACTGCCATATACTTATAATGCTTATTCGCACCGCCGTCAAAATCGCCCGGCTCGCCGCATACTGCCACGCCGTCAAATTCAAGTCCCTTTGTGAGCGCAAGCGGCATGACCGTCGGGTCGTTGGTCATAACACCGTTTTTACTGTCGCAAAGGTGCAGGTCTTCAAATTCGGGTTTCAGCATATTGTAAACCTTTTGCGCCTGCGCGGCGGTCTTTGTTATAATGCACACAGAGTGGCTCGCCGCCGTCATATCCTTAAGCGCAGCTTTAAGTGCCTGCACGCCGTTTCCGAATGTTACATCGTCGCCGTCGCGCTCAAAAATCTCGTAACGGGCGTTTCCGGGCAAAAGCTCAAGTGCCGCGGCGTTTATCTGCTTTGTGGAACGGTAGCTTCTGTCAAGGTACATATACTCGGCATCATAAAGCGCCTTAAGCTCACCGACATTCGCCGTGTTCACCGCCGGCAGTATTGCCTGATTGCCGTCTGCAAGCAGCGTGAACAGCGCCTGCGGGAACATTTTAAGTAAAATTCTGTGCTGCAGAAGCGACATATCCTGCGCTTCGTCTATAAGCACGTGCTTTACTCCGCTTAACGCGGCGGCTGTGCCGAGGGCGCATTTTATCCACACCACGCAAAGCGCATCTTCAAATTGCAGCACACCGCGTTTCAGGCTTTCAAGCGAGCGTGTAAGTGCCTCGCGCTCACCGTATTTGTCAGCATATCTGCCGACTGCGCGCAGGTAAAGCGTTACGGCATCGGCAACGGCGGCGTTCTTCATCATATCAAGCGCCGTCTGCTTGACGGAGCGGCGGCGCTGTTTTACAAGCTTCGCCGTATCCTCATCTATTGCCGAATCCGCATCGAGTCTTTCATAAACAGCATCGTGATTTGCAACAAAATACTCATCGATTTTGCTGACGGCGTATGCGCATATACGCTCGGCTTTTGCTTTTGCGCTGCTTTCGGTATCGCCCGCATAGCGCAGCGCAAGCTCCTCTTTTGAAAGAATAACCTCGCCCGCGTACTTTATATCCTTGAAATCGGGCTCAAAATCAAATGCGAAATCGCAGATCTCATCAAGGAATTTTTCGCTGTTCTTGATTTCGCAGCCGCGTTTTCTCAAATCGTCGCCTTTAATGAGCGTTTCGGCAAGCGAATAGTAATCCTCGATTCCGTAAGCGGGTATTTCCGCCTTGAACACCGAATAAAAATCGGCGTAATTTATAGGCATTTCACCGAGCTCGGGAATAACATCGGCAACATAGCTCGAAAAAATATCGTTGTTTGAAAACATAACTATTTCAGCCGAGGTCAGCTCGCGGCGGCTTCTGTAAAGCAAAAATGCAAGGCGGTGGAAGCCGACCGAGGTCTTGCCGCTGCCCGCGGGACCGCACACAAGCAGATTTTTCATTTCGGCATAGCGAATGGCTTTGTTCTGCTCGCGCTGAATACTGTTTACTATGACCTTTAAGTGCTGATTGGCATTGCCGCTCAATACATCGCGCAGAATGGTATCGTCTATTTTCAGGCTGCTGTCGATATAGCAGTCAAGCTCGCCGTCCTTGAAACGAAACTGCCTTTTCAGCGTAAGGTCGCCCGTAATCCTGCCGCGCGGCGCTTCAAAGTATGCCTTGCCGTCAAAATCATCGTAAAAAAGCGATGAAATCGGCGCGCGCCAGTCGCAGATGACCATTTTATAGGTATCGGGGTCCTGCAATGTGCGCAAGCCGATATAAACCGACTGCGGTCTGCCCGTATCGGGCTTGAAATCTATGCGCGCAAAATACGGCGCAGGTCTGTTCTTACGCAAAAAGTCAATATCAAGCTCGGCAGTTACCGCGGCGGCAAACTGCTTTTCCATTTCATAATGAACATTGGTAAGCTCTATGCCCGAATACATACCGCCGTTGGGGTTATACATATTAAAATCGGCACCCTCGGTCTTGGCAAGCTCGCGGCTGCTGACTATAATGCCGTTAAGGCGTTCGATTTCGGAATCTATAAAGCGGCGCACGTCTTCAAGCTTTTCACGCTCAAATGTCAAATCGGTAAGCGACATTCTGCAATACCTCCGTCAGTAATGTAAAATGTATTGTACTACAAATATTATACATTCGCAAGGCTTGTTTTTTACGGCAGTTTGTGATATAATCGGTATGTAAAAAGGGTTGCGACAAAAAACTTGTCGCAACCCTTTTTATACACTCAATTCTTAATAGTACCTCATCAAAGCAACTACCTTGCCCAGAATGATGACCTCGTTCGTAATTATCGGCTCAAACTCATCGTTTTCGGGCTGCAGGCGGAAGTGGCCGTTCTCCTTAAAAAAGCGTTTAACGGTTGCTTCGTTATCTATCATGGCAACAACTATTTCACCGTTTGAAGCGTACGGCGTTTTTTCGGCAATAACGATATCGCCGTTGAGTATGCCCGCCCAGAGCATACTTTCGCCGCGCACCTTAAGGGCAAACAGCGGCTTGTCGCGCGACACTCTGCCCGTGTAGGGAATATAGCCCTCTATCTGCTCCACGGCAAGAATGGGCATACCCGCCGTGACCGTGCCGAGAAGCGGAACGTGGGTAATGTTTTCAGCCTGACCGAGTATGCGGATGGACCTTTTAAGCAGCGGGTCGCGCATAATGTAGCCGGCGCTTTCGAGTGCATCGAGATTTGACTGCACCGAGGATGTGGATTTAAGGCCGACTGCCGCACCGATTTCGCGAACTGACGGAGGAACACCGTCCTGCGAACGGGCAACAAGAAATTCGTAAATTCGTTTTTGAGTTTCGTTGATAGGCTCCAAAATACCGCCTCCGAAATTATTATTATCTATAATATAACACATCTTTCCGAAAAAAGCAAACATTTGTTTGTAATTTTATGAAATTTTTTTCATATACTTTTGCGGTGATGTTATGTTTACTGTTTTCAGTTACAAAAAAGTGGCGAAAATATGCGCTTTTACGACACTTTTCCTGCTTTGCTGCACTCTGATTTTCGCCGCACCCGCGGCACAGACCGTGTCGGTCAAAAGTTCGTGCAGGCTGCCCGTTGTAATGTATCATCAGGTCTGCACAAACTCCGCATTGTACGGCGACTATGTAATTCCGCCCTCGGTGCTCGAAAGCGACTTTGAGTATATGCTCAATGCGGGCTACACGCCCGTTTCGCTCGGTCAGCTGAATGAATATGTAAAGCTCGGCACGCCGCTGCCCGCAAAGCCGATACTCATAACATTCGATGACGGCGAGCGCAGTTTTCTTACGCGGGTCGTGCCGCTGCTGCAGAAATATTCATACCCTGCGGTAGTGAATGTTATAGGCTCGCTTGCCGATTTATACACCGAAAACGGCGAAACCGATGACAGCTACGCCTACCTTAACGCCGCCGACCTGAAAGAGCTTTCGGAAAATCCGCTTGTGGAGATCGGCTGCCACACCTACGGTATGCACGAGCTGGGCGCAAGGCGCGGCATGGGCAAAAAGCAGGGCGAAAGCGATACCGATTACTGCGCCGCTCTTTCCGTTGACTTTGAAAAATTCACTGCGCACACCTGCCCGCTCATAGGCGGCAGAACCGCGATACTCGCCTACCCTTACGGCATCTGCAACGACACCGTGCGCGAGCTTGCGCGGTCATTCGGTTTTACCGTAACGCTCACCTGCCGCGAAAAAGTGAACACCGTAACCGTGGGCGGCGACCTTTACGAGCTCGGCAGATTCAACCGCCCGTACGGCGTGAGCAGCAGCGTGTTTTTTGAGAAATTGGAAACATAATTATTTATTGATATTATATTAAACCTTTATTCCATTTTTTTATTGCCAAACGCGACCGCCTTATGTATAATTGTAATGATTTATATACATAAGGCGGTGAATTTGTGGCGGAAAAAAAGGCTTTTCAATCTCCCGGGTGGTTTCGGCTTGACAATGCCGCCACTGTTTTCCCCGGTCAGAACACAAAAACCTGGTCAAATATTTTCAGGTTTTCCATTCAGTTAAAGGAGCAGGTGGAGCCGGAGCTTCTGCAGCAGGCGGTCAAAAATGTCCTGCCGCGTTTTCCGGGCTTTGACGTGCGCATACGGCGCGGCCTTTTCTGGTATTACTTCGAAAAAAATCCCGTTGACGCACCAAAGGTGATGCCCGACATAAAAAACCCATGCCACCGCGTAAAATTCAAGGAAAATGACGGCTTCCTTTTCCGCATTTATTACCATAACTGCAGTATTTCCGTTGACTTTTACCACGCTTTGAGTGACGGCCACGGCTGCTCGCTTTTAGGCTGCACCATTGTTGCGGAATATCTGAGGCTTCGCGGTTACGAAATTCCGAGCGGCGGTATGGTGCTTGATTTGAACGAAGCCCCGTCCGTAAGCGAAATGGAAGATTCCTTTGCCGCCAATGCCAACTCAAAGGGCAAAATCAAACGGTCGGACAGTTACGTTTACCACGCACGCGGCACAAAGCTGCCCCGCCACATGATAAATATGATTTCCGGCACCATTCCGTTTGACGAGCTGCACCGCCTTTCAAAAGAAAAAGGCGTTACCGTAACCGAATACCTCGCCGCCGTACTGCTTGAAGTGCATTACAAAAAACAGCTGCGCGAAAAGAAAAAGCAAAAGGAAGTTTCCGTGCAGATACCCATTGACCTGCGCCGCGTTTACGGCTCGGAAACACACCGCAATTTCACGATCTGCCTGCGCGTGAAAATCGACCCGAATTTAGGTGAATACACCTTTGACGAGCTGCTGCGCACCGTATCATTACAGCTTCGCCTTGCAAACGATGTCAAAAAGCTCAACGCGATGATAACCGCAAATATGGCAATAGAGCGCAACCCCGTGCTGCGCTTTATGCCGCTTTCAATTAAAAATCTCGGCGTGGGGATATCGTTCCTTATCACCGGCGAGCAGACAACCACCGTGCTGCTTTCAAACCTCGGCCCCGTAAACGTTCCGCCGGAAATGGAGCAACATATCGAAAAAGCGTATTTTATGCCCGGTCCCGCTATCCGCAACGCCGTAAGGTGCGGTGTTACCACCGTAAACAACAACCTTGTATTCACCTTTGACGGTATTTACGAGGAACGCGATATCGAACGCGAATTTTTCAGAGCGCTTGTAAAAAAAGGACTGCATATAAAAATCGAAAGTAATATTGAATAATCACTTGTGGAGGTAGTATGTCATACTGTGTTAATTGCGGCGTAGAGCTTGACCGAAGCGCTGAAAAATGCGCTCTTTGCGACACTCCCGTTTATGACCCGCTTATAAATGCCGATGCGGACAAGCCCTTTTCAAATGTGCCTAAAATACCCGATGGCGTCAAGCAGCGGTTTATTGTGGCAATCATTTCGGTAATACTGCTCATTCCGAATGTGGTGTGCATTTTTGTAAATCTGTTTTTTTCACCGTCGTTTTACTGGTTTGTGTATGTGCTTGCATCAAGCCTGCTTGTTTGGGTGGTGTTCGTGTTCCCGTTCATCACAAAAAAGCCGCTGCCGTATCTGATGTGGGCGTTCGATACCCTCGCCTGCGCGGCATACATTTATGTGTTCTACGCAATGTTCCGCGAAAACAACCTTTGGTATTTCAAAATCGCGCTGCCGATCACGCTCACCGTTTCGCTTTGCGTGCTTATTTACATAATCTGGCTTCGCAAAAAGAAGCACCACTGGTCATCAAAAATGCTTCACATATCCATAGATATTTTTACGGTCGCCGCCGTATCCGCTCTTGTGTTCTTCCTGTCCGGCTTATATATCGCGGCGGAAATATTCCTTATAATCGCTCTTTCCGAGCTTGTGTTCGTTGCGTTCTCCTGCTACTGCAACCGCAGTAAAAAGGTAAGAGCGTGGCTTTCAAAAAAACTTACTTACTGATAACGGAGGTAATTTATGAAACACGCTGATATTATTTCGCAGATGTCCCTTGAAGAAAAGGCAAAATTCTGCTCCGGCAAGGATTATTGGCACACCGATGAGCTTGAACGCCTCGGCATCCCCTCCGTAATGTGGACCGACGGCCCTCACGGCATAAGAAAACGCTCCGAAAAAAAGGATAAAGACCAGCAGATGAGCCTTAAAGGCGTACCTGCGATCTGCTTTCCCACCGCCGTTACCACGGCTTGCTCGTGGGACCCCGAGCTTATATGCGAAATGGGCAAGCTGCTCGGTGAGGAGTGCCTGAAAGAGCAGGTTTCCGTGCTTTTGGGGCCCGGCACAAACATTAAGCGTTCTCCCCTCTGCGGCAGAAATTTCGAATATTTTTCGGAAGACCCGTTCCTTGCGGGCGAAATTGCCGCCGCATTCGTAAACGGCGTACAGTCAAAGGGCATAGGTACCTCGCTCAAGCATTTTGCGGGCAACAATCAGGAAACGCGCCGCATGACAGTTGACACCGTTGCCGATGAGCGCGCGCTGCGCGAAATATACCTTACCGCATTTGAAAAAGTCGTAAAGCAGGCACAGCCGTGGACAATAATGTGCGCCTACAACCGCCTTAACGGCACCTACTGCGCCGAAAACAAATGGCTGCTTACCGATGTGCTGCGCAATGAGTGGGGCTTCAACGGTATGATAGTTACCGACTGGGGCGCGGAAAATGACCGTGTAAGCGGTCTGCTTGCGGGGCAGGAGCTTGAAATGCCCACCTCCAACGGTGAGGGCGATGCGCAGATAGTTGCCGCCGTAAAGGACGGCAGAATTGCCGAAAGCTTCCTCGACGAAATGGTCGACAATATACTCGATGTAATACTGCGCTCAAAAGCCGTTCTCGGCGAACACGGCTACGATGCCGAAGCGCATCACCTTAAAGCGCGCGAAATCGCTTCGCAATGCATGGTGCTTCTTAAAAACGACGGCAATATCCTGCCGCTCAGCAAATCCGCAAATATCGCGATAATAGGCGAAATGGCGAAAAAGCCGCGTTTTCAGGGTGCCGGCAGTTCAATAGTAAATGCAATTAAAATCGACTGCGCTTACGATTTCATAAAAGAAAAATGCCCGAATACAGTTTACGCCGCAGGCTATTCCACCGAAAAGAAAAATAAAATCACCGATGAGCAGTTCATAGCCGAGGCGGTCAATGCCGCAAAGGGCAAGGACGCGGCTGTTCTCTTTATCGGTCTTACCGAAGAATTTGAGTCCGAGGGCTTTGACCGTTCGCATCTCGGCATTCCGCCGCTCCATATAAAGCTTGTGGATGAGGTCGCAAAGGTCAACCCGAATGTTGTTGTGGCTCTTTCCGGCGGTGCGGTCGTTGAAATGCCGTGGCTTGGCAGCGCAAAGGCATTACTTAACTGCTACCTCGGCGGCGAAGCCTCGGGCAGCGCCGCAGCCGATATACTTTTCGGCGATGTGAACCCCTCCGGCAAGCTTGCCGAAACATATCCCCTCGCCCTCCGCGACAATCCGAGCTATGCAAACTTCCCCGGCAATGTCGGCACGGTAGAATACCGCGAAAGCCTTTATGTGGGTTACAGATACTACGATACCGCGAAAAAGGACGTGCTTTTCCCGTTCGGTCACGGTCTTTCGTACACAAGCTTTGAGTATTCCGACCTGAAGCTTTCCGCAAGTGAGATAAACGAAAACGATACTCTCACAGTTTCGTTCAAGGTTAAAAACACAGGCTCCGTCAACGGTGCGGAGGTTGCACAGATTTATGTAAGCGATAAGGAAAGCACCGTGTTCCGTCCCGAGCAGGAGCTTAAAGGCTTCAAAAAAGTGTTCCTTAAAGCCGGCGAGGAAAAAGAAATCGAAATCGCCCTTACAAAACGCGCATTCGCATACTACAATGTGCTTATTCACGACTGGCACACCGAAAGCGGCGAGTTCGAAATAAGAGTGGGCGCTTCAAGCCGCGATATTAAGCTTTGCGCCGCCGTTACCGTTAACGGCACCGAAGCCCCCATGCCCGATTACAAATCGACCGCACCCGCATACTACGGTGCAAAGCTCGCAGAAATAACCGACGAACAGTTTACCGCCGTGCTCGGCAGAGAAATACCGCCCACCGAGGTCAGGGCTTACCCGAATCTTACCATAGCAAATACTCTTGAAGATTCCGCGGCAGGTAAAAACGGCGCAAAGCTCGTTAAGCTGCTCCAAAAATTCGTCGGTACGGAGGGTATGGCAAGCGCCATCGCCCTGCAAACACCCGTTAAAAACTTCATTTCGATGAGTATGGGTGTATTCAGCCCGAAGATGGCACAGAAGCTGCTCGACATACTCAACGACAAGCAGCCTTGTGTTTGGGGCCTCGTTAAACTCATATTCGGCGCGATACCGAGTGTTATAAAAGGTCTGCCCGCACTTCTCAAATCCATATAAATTTACAATTCGGCTGTATGAAAACCCATACAGCCGAATTGTTTTTTGTTAAATAAATATCCACTATTGCAAATAAACTTCATTTGTTATACAATGTTATCAATATTACAGTTACTACTCGGAGGGTGCTATGAACGAATACTTAAACAAAGATTTTGAAATTCTCAAGGATGCCGACCCGCAGCTTTTTGAATCGTTTGAAAAGGAATTCTGCCGTCAGAGCCAGAACCTTGAGCTTATCGCAAGTGAGAACTATGCTTCGCCCGCGGTAATGGCGGCTATGGGCAGCATACTCACCAACAAATATGCCGAGGGCTACTCGGGTCACCGCTATTACGGCGGCTGCGAATTTGTTGACATTGCCGAGGATATTGCAATCGACAGATTAAAACAGCTTTTCGGCTGCAAGTTTGCAAATGTTCAGCCGCACTCCGGCTCACAGGCAAACTTTGCCGCATACTTTGCGCTTTTGCAGCCCGGTGACACCGTGCTCGGTATGAGCCTTGCGGACGGCGGTCACCTCACCCACGGCTCACCCGTGAATATGAGCGGCAAGCTCTATAATTTTGAAAGCTACGGCGTAGACGAAAAGGGCTATATTGATTATGATGCGGTTTATGCCAAAGCACAGCAGATAAAGCCCAAGCTCATTGTTGCCGGCGCTTCCGCATACCCGAGAATAATCGACTTCAAGCGCTTCCGTGAAATTGCGGATTCCGTAGGCGCATACCTTATGGTCGATATGGCACATATCGCAGGCCTTGTTGCCGCGGGGCTTCATCCCTCGCCCGTGCCGTATGCCGATATTGTTACATCCACCACACACAAAACTCTCCGCGGTCCGCGCGGCGGCATAATCCTCACAAATGACGAGGAGCTTGCAAAGAAAATCAACAAGGCGATTTTCCCCGGCAGTCAGGGCGGCCCGCTTATGCACATTGTTGCCGCAAAGGCGGTCTGCTTCGGCGAGGCACTTCGCCCCGAATTTAAGGACTATGCAAAGCATATAGTTACGAACTGCAAGGCACTTGAAAATGCACTTACCGCGCAGGGAGTTAATATGGTTTCCGGCGGCACGGACAACCACCTTATTCTGCTTGACCTGCGCTCGCTCGGCGTTACGGGCAAGGAGCTCGAACACCGCCTTGACAGCGTGAATATCACCGTAAACAAAAACGCCATACCCAATGACCCCGAAAAACCCACTGTTACAAGCGGTGTGAGAATCGGCACTGCCGCCGTTACCACAAGGGGCCTGCAGGCGCAGGATATGGTCGATATTGCCGAATTCATAAAGCTTGCGGCAACAGATTACGAAAACAGCATTGAATACATTCGCGCAAATGTACAGCGCATCTGCGAAAAATATCCGTTGTACTGAATTTTTTTAACAAGAGGTGTTTTCAGTGAAAAAAACAGTCCGCAGAATTTTATCGGTTATTCTTGCAGCTGCGGTAGCCTTTACCGTTTTTCCGAGTGTTGCATTTGCTTTTTATGAACCTACACATTACGCAACGCCGGAAATTGCCTCGTACTCCGATACGGTTTTCACACAAACTGTTGTAATTGATTCAACCGATGATTACAACGGTCTGATAGAATTTGACAACTGTACCTTTAATAACGGCATAATTCTGCTCGCGGGCAAAAGCTACCTTGCGGAATTTCACGGAAACTGCAAGGTTAACGGAACTGTAAAAGTAATAAACGAAACCGGAGAAGACATCTCCGACAAACAGCTGAATTTGTTTTTCCTGCCCGACGGCACTGTTTTTGATATTTACCCTCTCTGCAACACGACGATTATAGGCGACAGCCGATGGACATACACCGTTAACGGCACAGAGCTTATCGGCAGCGGCGATACGCTCACAAATATGCTGATAGACCTGCATTACGATTGGTTCGGTTGGGATTATTATTCTTCGCTGTATGTTTCAAACGCCGGAGAAATAAATGTAAATGAACTGAACTTCAACAGAATCACCGCTTCTTCGTTAAACGAACACGATACCGAAATCAACCTTGCGGGCAGCGATTGGAACACATTTCTCGATTATATTGAGCTTGAGGGAACTTATGAAATAAACTACGGCTGCAGCTGCGACGGTGACGATGCCTGCGAATGCGACTGCTGCGCGGCTCACGGCTGCAAAGGGTACGAATGTAAATTTACCTGCTTTGATGAGTGCGATGCGCACTGCAGCTGCAAAAACTCCGTGCCCGAGGATTTTACGCCCGGCAAGCTTATTGTAAGCGGCGAAACCGACGGCATATCCGTTGCGGTCAGCGGCGATATTGATGTTTCTGATCTCAATGTAACAAATGCCGGTATTTACATCGACAGCAGCTATCACCGTCCGCAGAGCATTGCTGCGGGCAGCAACCGTCTCACTTTTGCGCGCAG
This sequence comes from Acutalibacteraceae bacterium, assembly GCA_045617785.1. Classification (GTDB taxonomy): domain Bacteria; phylum Bacillota; class Clostridia; order Oscillospirales; family Acutalibacteraceae; genus DTU089. The sequence continues at coordinate 41,623 of JAZLJH010000012.1, read as the reverse complement.
CGGCGGCGAAAGCATAGATATAACCGCACAGAGCGGCGCCAAGATAGACAACTCCGCCGGTGCGGCTAATCCCGTAACCGTAAACGGCATAAGCTATTCGGCATCGGTCGACGAAAACGGCACGGTTGTCATTCCCCTTACCCACGGTGATATTTCATATTCATTAAATGATTTTCTGAGCGGCGACTCCATCGACTTCGGCATTTCCGCAGATGAAAATTTCACTTACCTTGATCCCGATTCACCCGTGGATATTTATACGGTTGCAGCGGTCAAAGACGGCGTTTCGTATACATTTACCGCAATGCGGGGCAATTACCTTATTGCCCTGCCGGATGAAACATATTACGAGGGTATGGTTTTCGATTCACCCGTAACGATTCTTGCGGTGGGCAATGAATATGACAATTCCGCAAGAATACGCCTTAACAACTGCACCTTTAACGATACGGTTACCGTTGACGCGGGCGATTGCTGTGCGGAAATAAACTTTGATGTTCAGCGCGACGAAAACGGCAGCATTATCCCCGACAGGAACTGCGTATTTAATGCGCCGCTGGAGCTGCACGGCAGTGAGTCATTGAGCTTTTTTGACTGCGTTGTAAGAATCAACGATGCGCCGGATATGCAAATCGTCACCAATAATGTTTCACTCGGAATGGGCGGCGGCAGCATCGGCTCGACCTTCAAGATTGACGGTATGAAATTTGAAACACACACCGCCGATTACGGATTATGGATAGATTACCGCCGCGAATGCCGCGCACCGCACGAGGATTTTTACGAAGATTACGACCACACACTTTGTGAGGGCGAGGCTTACAGGTCATTATTTATTGACGGCGGCTTGAAAGGTATTTATATCCCCGAAAGTGCACCGGTGATTTCATCGATTGAAGCAAACAACCTTGTTGATGATGCCGTTATAGATATTCACCAGACACAAGCCGAGCTTGATTGCCTTTGCATACGCAGCAATTCGTATGAGGGAGAGTTTTGCGATTCCTCATTAAAGGTTACAGGTGAAACATCAAGCGGCGAATTGGAGGTATCGGGCAGGCTCGATATTTCCCGGCTCGCAGCCGACGGCGCCGTGCGTATTTGCCCGTGGAACGCCTGCGATGTGAACATCGGCTCAAAAAGTGCCTATATCGGCTCATCGTGGGAAACAGAAGCTGTCAGCGTTACTGCCGCAAACGGTGCATATTTTGTAAACGAGCGCAGCGATATACCCGTTACCTTTAACGGCAACTGTTTTGACGGTTCATATATCAACTCGAATGGTACTGTCTTTATTCCCGTAATCGACAACAGCCTGCAATACAAGGTATTTGACGGCGATAATGAAATTGCTGTTACGACCGACTATGCCGAAAACGGCACCGTTCTTTTACCGCAGGATGACACCGATCTTGTGCTTTGCGAAATCGAGGTCAATGACGGCGGTGCAAAATACTGTTTCAACACAGTACGCGAAAACTGCCTTATTGCCACGCCGGACGGCATTGAATATGCAGATCGTGTATTTACGGACAGGCAGACAATTATCGGCACAAGCGACGATTATAACAATATATCTTTCGTAAACTGTGTTTTTGAGGACGGTTTCACCGTTGCGCAGCGCTCGCGCGAAAGCATTTTCATCGACTTCCCCGTTTACCGCGATGAATATGACGAAATTATGCACGACTGCGATTCAACCGTAAACGGTGAAGTAACTGTTTCGGGCAATATTGAAACGGCATTTGAATTCAGCCGCGTTACATTCAACAATGCACCGGCTATGACCGTTGTATCGCAGGATGTTCCCTACGATGTATGCGGCAACGGCGAAGCGTGCTACACCTTGAACGGTGCGGTCGTCAACTCCGTAAATTGCGATGAGGATGACTTTTTCAGATTTGAACTGAGCCGCAACTGCTATGCGCCGCACGAGGATGATTACAATAATTATAACCACTTACTCTGCGATGGCGAAAAGAGCCTTGAGCTCGGCTGCCGCGGCAGTATCGGCAATGTTTACATTGATGACAGCAGCGAAATAGCCACGGTTATGTTTAACGATGTAATCGGCAGTGCCGCGCTTGAAATATACAAGGAAACAGAAATTGACGGCATACTGAGAGTGCGCGCAAACAGCTGGGACCGCGAGCCCGCCGAAATCAGCATTATGGGTGAAATCGCAAACAATTCACTTGAACTTGACGGGCAGATAATCGATATTTCAGATTTGGCGTTTAATGCCGACGATGAACAGAAAATATATATCGGCACCTGGAATGAAAATAATACGGTTATCGGCAGTCACAGTGTTGAGTTGTCGGGCGGCGGCGAAAACACGGCGAATTTTACCGCCGAAAGCGGTGCAAAAATCACCACCGAATTTGACCGTTTCGGTCTGAATATAAACGGAATTTCCTTTGAAATAGGTCAGCCGCATATTTTCGGCACTGAGGGCAACTACACTGTTTATGTGGGCACGGCTGACAGAAGCATCAATTATAATCTTTCGGTAAACGGCGAGCCCGTTGATTTTGATGCAGAGTATGTTGACGATGAGGAAAAAACGCATTTACGCCCCGTTGAAGCGCAGTATGATTGGGGCGACTGGTGGCTTGAAGCCGAAAAGGACGGCGTAACCGTCTTCGGCAGAGTACACCATAAATCGGATTTCTGCGAGCACGAATTCGGCGACTGGATACTTATAGACGAGGGCAACTGCCGCAATGACGGTGTGGAAATACGCACTTGCCCGTACTGCGAGCTTGCAGAGTACCGCAACGTGCAGGGCAACGCCGATATTCACGATTTTGAATGTATCATCACAAATCACGAGCACGAAAATCACGAGGGCTTCTTCCGCTGCCGCCTTTGCGGGCTTGAAGCCGACACCGTTGACGGTATGGAGCTTGTGGATTACGGCTGCGAGCTGTGTCTTTTCAGCACAGAGATTATTGACGATGTAAACACAATAGTGCACTCGAGAGCGAATTTTTACGACACCTATGTGCCGGACTTCATAAACGGCGAAGAGGTTGCGGCAATCGGCGAGAGCGCATTTGCGGGGCATACGGATATCCGCAATGTGAACATTGCCCCCGGCATAACCTCAATAGGAGCGTTCTGCTTCGCAGGCTGCGGCAATCTTAAAAAAGTCACAATACCCGACTCCGTTACCGAAATCGGTGAAAATGCATTTGACGGCTGCGACGAAGACCTTGTAATTATATGCAGCGAGGGCAGCTGTGCGCAGCAGTATGCGCAGGCAAACGGCATAAAATGTGTGTGTCTGCCGTTCACCGTTCGCCCATCGGCTTCGGTAGATACGGATGCAAGGGTGATTTTCACACACGCTTTCAATATCACGGACTTTACGGCCGATGTTGCGGACTATGACAAAACCGACAGTGAAATAAGCGTTGTTCCGTCGGTCAGAATAAGCAAGAACAATTACCGTTACGGCACGGGCAGTGTAATTTCATTCTACCTTAACAACGAGCTTACGGAATACACACTTGTTGTTAACGGCGACTTGGACGGCGACAGCGCAATAGATGTGCTTGATATTGCACTTGCCGAAAGGTACAGTAACGGTCACGGCACCCCCACTGCCGAGCAGATTTACGCCGCTGCGGGCTATGCCGCAGCGGAAATTGATGTAAACGATCTGCAGAACATAGTAAACCGCGCCCTCGAATCATAAGAAATGGGCAATAAAAAAGCGCAGACCGAAAAAACGAAAAGAGTTCGTGCATTATACATCGGTAAATTACTTTCGTTTTTTCTTTGCCCATTTGGTATGTTTTCGGGCAATAAAAAAGCAGACGGTTTCGGAGAAATTCGAAACCGTCTGTTATGTTTTATTACAATTTAATCAAGTGCATATTTTTTATTGAACTCGTCAAATACGGCATTAAACTCTGCGTTGTTGTACTTAACGCCGTTCAGGTATTTATGAGTATCGAAATCGTCATTTTCGACCTCGATCACCGCAACGGCTATATTTGAGCAATGGTCCGAAATTCTTTCGCAGTTCGTAAGTATGTCGGAAAGCACAAAGCCCATTTCAATGGTGCAGCTGCCATGCTGCAGGCGGTTGATGTGGTTCGACTTTATCGTTGCGGTGAGGTTATCTATAACCTGCTCCAGCGGCTCAACGCTCTGCGCGGTCACAAGGTCGTTTTTCTCGTAAACCGTTGTGGTGGTGATGACTATTTCCTCAATGGCTCTCAAAAGTGTATCAAGCTCTTTTTGCGCTTCGTCGGAAAACTCGATTTTCTTTTCGTATATTTCAAGCGCCGTCTTTTTCAGGTTGAGCGCGTGGTCGCCAAGACGCTCAAAATCGCCTATCGTGTGCAGCATACGCGAAATTTTGCGGCTGTCCTTGCCCGATATTGATTGCATTGACAGCTTCACAAGGTATGTGCCGAGCTCATCCTCATACAAATCGAGCACATCCTCGTTCTTTTCGATTTCCTGCGCCTTTTTCTCATCGTACTCAAAAAGCAGACCGAGCGAGGCGAGCAGCGTCTCCTTTGCAAGCAAAGCCATTTTTGCTGAGTGGTTGTCGCACTCCATAATGGCGACCGAGGGTGAACGCAGGAGCCTGTCATCGAGGTAAAACGCTCTCTGCGGTGCATTCTCCGGCTGCTTTTTGTCGCGTATCAACTTTTGAATGAGTGCGGCGATCTGCTTTTTGAACACTATGAAAACCGTATTTATAACATTGAATGCCGTATGCACTATTGCTATGCCTACGGGGTTTATAGCCTTATCGGTAAAGTCGAAACCGATTACCGCATCTCCTATATAAAACAGCGGCAAAAATACGAGTGTGCCGAGTATTTTTATGAATGTGTGGGTGTATGCCACGCGCTTTGCGTTGGTGTTTGTGCCCACGCTTGAAATTATGCCCGTGGCGCAGGTGCCTATATTCTGCCCGAGTATGATAGGTATGGCTACGGAATACGAGATACCGCCCGTAAGCGAGAGCGCCTGCAATATACCGATTGATGCCGAGCTGCTCTGGATTATTGCGGTTACGACCGTGCCGATAAGTACGCCGAATACGGGATTCCTGAATTTCAAAAGCAGTTCACCGAATGCGGGCGAATCCGCAAGACCCGAAACCGAGCCGGACATAAGCACCATACCGTATATAAGCACCGTAAAACCTACGGCTATTGTGCCGACGGTTTTTTTCTTGTCGCTTTTAGACATCATAATCATTACAGTCCCGACGAGTGCAAGAACGGGAGTGAAGTTTTCGGGCTTCATCATCTGCAAGGCTATTGAGTCGCCGCTGATGCTGTTTAAGGAAAGAATCCACGCCGTAATCGTTGTGCCGATATTCGCGCCGAACAGCACGCTTATGGTACTGCCGAAGCTCATAATGCCGGAGTTTACAAGGCCCACAAGCATAACCGTTGTAGCCGATGACGACTGTATCGCCATGGTAATGACGGTGCCGAGTATAAAACTCACGAATGTATTGGAGGTCATTTTTTTAAGTATATGCTCCAACTTGCCGCCCGCCATTTTTTCAAGGCTTGCGGACATAGTGCTCATACCGAACAGGAAGAACACAAGCCCCGCCATAAGCTGCAAAACATCAAAAACAGTCATTAAGCCACCTCACGAGATTTTTCAACCGAATAAAACCGCTCTGTCGAACGCGGCAAAGCGGTATTAATATAATTATTTATTTTCACCTAAAACCTTTGCCGCCGCAGCAACAAAGATTTCAAGACCTTTTTTGAGTGTATCCTCATCGGCAAGCAGGCACGGCATCAATTTAACGACATCGTTGTTTCTGCCGGCACGCTCAACAATAAGACCGTTGTTGAAGCACTCGCGTACAATGCCCTTTGAAATAACATCGGGCTTTACCTTTATGCAGTCAACGCCCCACATAAAGCCGATACCGCGGATTTCGATGCGCTCGTCCATAGCGGCAACTTTATCAAGGTATTCTTTGATTATTGCGCTCTTGCGGCGGACATTTTCCTCCACCTTTTCGTTGAGCATGACCTCAAGTCCCGCTTTTGCGGCAACTATCGAAAGCTGGCTGCCGCGGAATGTGCCGTTGTGCTCGCCGGGCTTCCAGACATCAAGCTCGGGCTTGAAAAGCACAAGTGCAAACGGCATACCGTAACCGCCGATCGATTTTGATGTGGTAACGATATCGGGGATTATGCCCGCGCGCTCAAATGAAAAATATGTGCCCGTTCTTGCATTGCCGACCTGAATATCGTCGCAGACAAGAAGAATATCGTTCTTTGTGCAGAATTCGCGAAGTCTTTTAAGAAAATCAACCGAGAAAACATATATGCCGCCGTCTGCCTGCACCGACTCAATAAACACCGCCGCCGGCTTTGAAACGCCGGAATGGTCATCGTCAACAAGTGTCTGCATATACTCAATAACATCAAGGCCCTCAAACATATACGGTGCGGGGATATGTGTAACATCGGTAAGCACCACGCCTGCGCCCTCGCGGGATTCGCGGTCGGTAGTCATGGAAAGCGAGCCGAGTGTCATACCGTGGAATGCGCCCATAAACGCGAAAATGTTATTTCTCTTTTTGACCTTACGGGCAAGCTTCAGCGCCGCTTCGACCGCATTGGTGCCCGTGGGGCCGGGGAACTGGATTTTATAGTTGAAGCCTCTGGGCTCAAGCACGTTTTTCTCGAAAAATTCAATAAAATCGCGCTTGGCGGTCGTGAACATATCAAGCGAATGAATTATGCCGTCGCTCTCAAGGTAGTCGATGATTCTGCTTTTGATGTAATCGTTGTTGTGACCGTAGTTGAGTGCGCCCGCGCCGCAGAAAAAGTCGATATATTCCTTACCGTCTTCCGCCGTAATAATTGAGCCTTTGGCCTTTGTGAAAACCGCGGGGAAATTGCGGCAATAGGAACGGACCTCGGATTCGTATTTGTCAAAAACCGATGTATTCATAGTAAAAGTCCTTTCACTGGTTGATAATTAAATCATACATATTGTATTATAACACCTTTTTTTACTTATTCCAATACAAAATACGAAATTTTTTATATTAAATTGTGATTAAATTTCATCAATATCTATTGTGCTTTACTTTCCTTTTTGTTACACTTATTGTGTATAAAAATACTGTTTAAGGAGAGAGCTATGATTAAACCGATAAAACTTACTCCTCAACTGACGAGGGTTGTCAGCCATTACAAGAGGTTTGATATCGAAGTCCCCAAGGCATTGCTTGAAAGCAAGCCCAAGGCACCCGACCTTTCGGATTTCCCGTACCCCCTGCCGCAGAAAAAGAGCGAATACAAATGCTTTTGCGAGGGCAACGGCGGCGTTATGTGGTACGGCTCGAATCACGGCGTTACCCGTTACGACAAAAACGCTCCCATGCTCAGCGACAAGGTGATGTATTTCAGCGCAACGCGCGATTTGCTTGACAATGACGTAAAAGCGCTCGAAGCCGACGGCGACGGCGTATGGGTGCTCACCGAAAGCGGCGTTACGCATATTGATATGGTGCTTATGACCATGCAGGAAAAGGCGGAGCGCCTGCTTGATGAAACCGTTACCTATGTTGACAGACACGGTATGGTTTCGCAGAAATATCTTGCCGAGCCGCTTAAACTTGAAAGTGCCGTAAGCTACGGCCATTCCGACAATGACGGCGGCTTCACCGCAAACCTCGCCATAGGCGAAATTTTCCACTACGCCACGCTCAAACGCGAGCTCGGCGCCTATGACCCCAAAACCGAAAGAGCGCGCGAGGCGGCCATGCGGCTGAGCGAGGCTACACTGCTTACAATGTTTATCGCCGGCAGAGGCGACGGCTTTGTTGCGAGAAGCTATGTTACAAAATCCGAGCCCGTGCCCGATGACGGACTTTTCTTTAAGAAAAACGGCGCAACCGCAACCTGCCTTAACACCACCTATGCACGCAAGCGCAAGCTCGTGGGCTTTGAGGTAAAGGCGGATGCCCCCATTCCGCAGAGGCTCAGAAAGCTTTATGCCGACGAGGGCTATGAGGATACCGACATCACCTATAAGGGCGACACAAGCAGTGATGAAATCACGCTTCACTACCTGCACATGCTTGTAGCGCACGAATTTTTAGGCTGCGAGGACCCCGAATACGATGCTCTGCTTAAAGAAGCAGCAGCAAACACCATGGACCACATTATACGCGGCGGCTACTCGCTGCGCGATGCCGACGGCTCGCAGACCACCTGGGCAAGGTGGAACCCCGAATATTTCCAAACCTTTGAGGGTTGGGCGGATGCCTGCCTGAACGCTCAGCAGGTGCTTATGTACTTAAGGGTTACAATGCGCCTTACGGGCGACACCGAAAAGTATCAGCCCGAATACGACAAACTCATAAATATGGGTTATGCCGACCTCGCTCCCAAGCATTTTGACCGTTTCCACCAGCAGTGTATGCAGCTTAAAAGCGATGACCGCGAGGAAATTATGTACGGCGACCACGCGCTTGCCGTTACTACATTCTGGCCGCTTATTACTCTTGAGCCGGACGAAGCGCTCCGCAAAAAATTCATTGAGGGCTTCAGAAGCTGGCGCTATTCGCTCGCTCCCGAATTTAACCCCGGCTACGATTTCCCGTATTATTTGAGCGACCCCGAAAATGCGAAGCCCGATGCCGACAGAGTCAAAACGTGGTTTTACCGCTTCGGCGTGAGCCGCGTTGCCGCAAAGGTTTCGCTTGACGAGCGCCGCGATATTCCCAAAAAGCTCTGCCGCGGAGTTTACTGCGAAACCTCGGCTCTGCTTACGAACGATGAAAGATTTATTGCCAAGTATGACCGCAATCCGCTTGAATATAAGAATGAGGACAGCGGCGGCGCACATTATGTGGAAAGCTGCTACCCGTTCAGCGTAGCATACTGGTTCGGCAGATACTTTAACTTTATTGAGGAGGCGAACGACTGATGGATAAAACAAATTATCTTATAGGCAACGCTCACCTTGACCCTATATGGCTCTGGCGTTGGCAGGAGGGCTGCGGCGAGGTTTTGCAGACATTCCGCAGCGCGCTTGACCGCCTTAAAGAATACAATGATTTTGTGTTCACCTGCTCCTCCGCCGCCTATTACAAATGGGTGGAGGATATTGACCCGGATATGTTCGAGGAAATACGCTCCATGGTAAAGCGCGGCAGATGGGTACCCGTAAACGGCTGGTGGGTACAGCCCGACTGCAATATGCCCTCCGGCGAGAGCTTTGCACGCCAGGCACTTTACAGCCAGCTCTACTACCTTGAAAAATTCGGCAAAATCTGCAGCACAGGCTACAATGTTGACTCATTCGGTCACAATGCCATGCTGCCGCAGCTTCTCAACAAGGGCGGTATGCACGCTTATGTGTTCCAGCGCCCCGGTATGCACGAAAATGACACTATCCCCGAAAATCTTTTCTGGTGGGACAGTGCCGACGGCTCACGCGTTATGACCTACCGCCTGCCCGACGGCTACGGCGCACACGGCAAGGAGAGCCTTGACCGCAGAATTGACGATTGCGAAAAGCGCGCCGAAGAAACAGGTCACGGTATGATGCTGTTTTACGGCGTGGGCAACCACGGCGGCGGACCGACCAAGGGCGATATTGAATACCTTATGGAAAACCTTGAACGCGACGGCTACAACGAGCTTGAATTTTCATCGCCCGATGATTACTTTGAGGCAATGGTACTTGAAGACCTTGATTTAGAGGTCTGGAAAGACGATTTGCAGCACCACGCAAGCGGCTGTTACAGTGCCACCTCGCTCATTAAGGAGCTCAACCGCAAGGCTGAAAATCTTCTCGGCGCGGCTGAAAAGTGGGATACGATTTCTTCCGTAGTCACCAATGCAAAGCCCTCCACCGAGCAGTTCAAGGATGCATGGCGCAAGGTCTGCTTCAATCAGTTCCACGATATTTTCTGCGGCTGCTCCATACGCGAAGCATACGAGGATGTTAAGATGTCCGAGGGTGCGGCTATGGATACCGCCTCCGTTGCCTACAACAATGCGGTTCTTAAAATCGCACGCAGAATCGACACGTGGGTAGACGGCGTTTCCGATGCGGTGCTTGAAACACGCCACTACACAGGCTGCGAAATGGGCTTCCCGCGCCCCGTTATCGTATTCAATCCACATTCTTACGAAATCGAAATGCCCGTAAGAATGTACCATCCGTCAAAATCCGTAAAGGATTCCGACGGCAACGATGTCGTGTTCCAGAATGTGCGCTCCTCGCGCTCCAATGACGAGCACCTCGATACTCTTTTCCTTGCAAAAGTTAAACCCCTCGGCTATGCTACATACTGGCTTGAATGGGCTGACATTCACGCTCCGCAGACAGTTGACCTCGGCGCGAATTACTATATGGAAAACGAGTACATAAGCGTTGAGATAGATAACGAAACGGGTTATATAGTCAGCCTTACCGACAAAACCACCGGCACAGAGTACGCCGATGATAATTTCCTTGCAATACCCACGGTTATCGACGACCACGAAACCGACACCTGGGCACACAATGTTTTCAAATTCCACAACATAAAAGGTCTTATGGAGCTTGTCAGCATTGAGCGTGTTGAAAACGGGCCGCTGCGCTCGGTAGTACGCACAAAGCACAAATTCGGTGAAAGCTATCTTACTCAGGACTTTATACTCGCCGCAGGGCAGAAGCTTGTGCGTGTTGAGTGCAAGGCACTCTGGCAGGAAAAGTTCACCCTGCTTAAAATGGCGTTCCCGCTCGGCGGCAGCAACGAGATTTCAACTTATGAAATCCCCTGCGCTTACATAAAGCGCCCCTGCAACGGCGAGGAGGAGCCCGCACTCAACTGGGGCGACCTCACCGTGAACAAGAACGGCAAGCGTTACGGCATTTCGGTCATAAGCGATTCCAAATACAGCTATGACTGCCCCGGCACCGAGCTGCGCCTGACCTGCCTGAGAAATGTTATTTTTGCCGACCACTTCTCATCAAGACCTGCCGCCGATTTCAACTTCACCGACGAGGGACTTAACCGCTTCACCTACGGCATTTACCTGCACGCCGGCGAAGCCGAGGACAGTGATATTGTAAAAAGAGCGCACCTGTTCAACAACAATGTTGTTGCAGTGCCCGAAAGCTACCACAAGGGCGACCTTGCACAGACCGGCTGCTTTATGTACACCAATGCCGACAATGTGCTCATTACCGCACTTAAACGCTGTGAAGACGGCAGCGGCGACCTTATAGTAAGGCTTTACGAAACAAAGGGCATTGAGAGTACGAAGTGCTACCTTATGAGTTCACTTTTCGACAACGGCTTCTGGTTTGATATCGGCAAGCACGAAATCAAGACATTCCGTATCGACAAGGACCAGAAGGTTATTGAAACCGACTTCCTTGAAGGCGTGAACAAGAAATACTGAACATTATAACAACAACGGGTTGGCGCAAAAAGCGCCAACCCGTTGCTTTTATTCACTTTTCGGTCATTCCGTTATGAAAGCTGCCCGGGAAGCTTTCGCTTGACCTTCGGCGGGAACGCCTTGTCAAACTCCTCAACGGCGGCATCATCAACATAATACCCTGCGGGAGTTTGGTAAACGCCCGTTACGCCGTCAAGAAAACCGTTTTCAAGCTCCTTGCAGAGAAAGAACGATGCATCTGCATCCTCCGGCAAATCGTGGTACCTTATGCCGAACTTTGAGGCATAGTCGAAGCCGCTCTTACCGTAAAAGCCTATATTCCCCTCAAACAGCACCGCGCCGAAGCCCATCTGCGCCGCCTTTTGCAGCGAAAAGTCAAGCAGCATTTTGCCGAAGCCTTTGCGTTTAAGCTCGGGAGTTATGCAGATAGGCCCCATGGTGAGTATGTTTATGATTCTGCCGTCATCGGCTTCAATAACGGTTTTCATAAACATATTCTGCCCTATGATTTTGCCGCCTTTTTCCATAACAAAATCGAGCTCTTTAATGAACGCCGGGTCATTTCTCAATTCGTGAATCACGAAATGCTCGCTGCAGCCGGGACGGTACACGTTCCAGAACGATTCCCTTACAAGGTTTTCGACCTCGCAGTAGTCCTCGGACCTTTCCAAACGAAATGTAATGTCATTTTTATTCATTGTTTTCTCCTATGATATACTCTCTACATATGCTTATACGAACGAGCTCCGCAAATGGCTACCGGTTTCCGATACGTGCGTCACCCGTTTTTCGATACGGTCATGCGATCTTGCGCAGGAAGTCCAGCATCCGCTGCCGAAAGTCCGGAGCCTCATCGCAAACCGCATGTCCGTAGTCCTGATAGATGAAACATTCACAGCCCAAGCGCTCTGCAAGGTCAGGTGAGGACATACTGCCCAGCACCCGATCCTGCGCCGAACCCAGCACAAGTACAGGGCATTGCACCTTGGACAGTTCGTTCCGGCAATCGAAATTGTAGCAGGCGCGGGCGAGGATTCCAAAACGGCGGCACTGGTCATCCGTCGATGTATCAAGGCAGAGTGCAAGCGCTGTTTCATTCGGATATGTATAAACCCGGGCGAAAAAGTCCCGGTAAATGCCGTTTCCATCCATTTGATCTGCCAGCGCCGACCATGCCGAAAAGGTCTCTTTTCCGACTTCGTTCTGATAGCAGCAGGCGGAACAGGGAATGAGAGCGTGAACCAGCTCCGGATGATCGATGGCAAGGACCAGCGCGATCATTCCGCCCTGCGATGCGCCCATCACATCTGCCTTCTCGATTCCGAGCGCCCGCATAGCTTCCGCCGTATCCTGCGCCATGCTACGGACAGTGGCATCGTCCGGCAGAACCCGCAGTCTGTCGAAAACGTAGACGGTGTACTCCTCCACATAGTCCCGGTACATCTCGTAGACAGGCTCTCCAAGCCCGGTAAGTCCGGTCATGTTCATTCCCGCAAGCATGACCAGTTCCTTTTTTCCGGTTCCGAAGCGAATATACGGAAAATCTCCACCCTTCACCCGCACGGATGATTCCAAATATTTCATGGTTTTTCTCCTATAAGCGCCTCGTGCATTTCCTTTTTCGTCTTATCATCAATTTTGTAGAAGAACATCGGAATTGCGCTGAGCATAGCCGAAACGCCCACAAAGCCCATATATGCAAACATTATTATGTTCTGCGTGTTTGCGGGAATGTGCCCCGTTTCGTAAATTACCTGCGTGTAGCCCGAAACCGCAATAAGCAGAAGACCTACCGCCACGCAAAGCGCATTGCTGAGCTTTATTGCCATACTGAGAATGGCAAAGTTCACGCCCTCCTTGCGCTTGCCGGTTTTCCAGAGCCGGTAGTCGACGATATCGGCGGTCATAACAAGCGGAATGTAGGTATTTGCGGAAACAAGGAAGCCCGAAATCACCTGCATCACCATAATAAACCACAGAGCCGAATTGCCGTAGCGCAGTGCGCTGTCGGCGGGAATGCACCAATATACGATCGTGCAAATCATTGTATAAACGAATGTGCCGATCGAGAAGCCGATATATGTTTTCTTTTCGCCGAACTTTTTGTTTATGGCGGGCACGATGCAGATACCTATCATACCCGCGGCAGCTCCCAAAAGACCGGGCAGCCAGGTGGCATCGGCGGTAGTGTCCATATTTGCGCCGAAAAGGCTCACCTTACCGATGAGTGCGCCGTTTGCCTGCACGCAGACTATGGTATTCATGGTTCTTGCAAAGCCGAGAATGTAGATGAGGAACACAATAAGGATCATCTTGTTCGTTTTAAGCTCATCAAACATCTCGCGCATTGAAATGCTCTTTGCGGACTGGTTGCTCGGCACTTTTTCGCGGTTGCAGAAGTAAATAAGCAGGTAGCAGAATGTGCCAAGCACTAAAAATGTAAGCGCGGTAACGAGGTAATACTCCTTGTCGGGGTAATTGCCCTCGCCCTTGATGGCGTTAAGCACCATCATAACTATGGTTACGAATACGCCGGGTGCAACAAGCGCTATTGATTTTGCAAGGTTTGAGAAGCCTGCGGCGGAGTTTCTTTCCTCGGCATCGGGCGAAAGGAGCGAAAGCATACCCTGCGAGGGAATATCGGCAAAGCTCATTGCGATATTCCAGAGCACCGTTGTAAGCGTAATGTAAGCGTATAAAAAGATTTTGCCGTTTGCGCCGAAATTTTCAAACGGAATGTAAATGAACATAACCGTGGTAAGAATGGCTATCGGGAATGCGCTCCTTAAAACCCACGGGCGCATTTTGCCGCCTTTAAGGTTGCTTTTGTCTATAAGCGCACCTATAAGCGGGTCGAATATGCAGCTTATGAGCTTTGCAACAAAAATTATTACGGCAGAGGCGTAGAAAATATTTTTGTCAAAGCCGGAATACATCTTGTTGTAAAATTCGGTCTGAAAGCTGTTTACATAGCCTATGAACAGCTGTACGCCGAAAATACCCACGGCATAAATAATTGCTGATTTTGTAGAAAGTATTTTATTACCCTTTTCCTTTTTCAAAGCGATTCCCCCTTAATGATTCCATACTAACATAATTATAAGAATTATTCAAGAATGTTTGTGGTTATATAGTCCACACCCCACCCGGCGAGCTTTTCGCCCTCCTCAACGGTGTTCACCGTCCAGCAATTCACCTGCTGCCCGAGCGCGTGTACACGGTCTATGATTTCTTTATTTATAAGCACCCTGTCAATATCAAGGTCAAAGCGGTTTTCTTTAAGCACATCGTAAATCTCATCGCGCCACTCGTTTTCTATAAGGAACTGAGCGTGCTGTTTCGGCAAAAGCTTTCTCAATTCAAGCAGATTATCGAGGCAGAACGAAATAAATATAACGCTTTCGAGATATTCAAGATTTTTAATTACCTCAACGATTTCGGCAATATACTGCGGCTCCATATAATTTTTAAGCTCAAGCACACACATTTTGCCGTATTTTTTATTTATGGCTATATACTCGCAAAGCTCGGGCAGCAGTAAATCGCTTCTGCCCTTTTTGCCGTCAATATCGCAGAGCTGAATTTTTCTCAAAGTATCAAATGTGGTGTTTTCCACATCCACATTGTCAATGCCGACGCGGTTTGTGTTTTCATCGTGAATAATAATAAATCTGCCGTCTGCGGTAACGTGCACATCGGTTTCAACGCCGTAATACGAACGGTTGCCCGCTGCCACGAATGCGGAATTGGTATTTTCCTTTTCAATGCCCGAAAGCCCGCGGTGTGCAATCATTTTAACATTTTTCTTATTAAATTTCAGGGTATCCATATAATTACCTCTTTTCTACACAAATTTTATCATTCTGTGCCTCATAAGTCAACAAAATCCCTTGAAAATTGACGCGAGAGTGGTATACTTGTAGCAAATATCTGACGGGAGCATTTTTATTATGGCAGAAAACGGAAAAACACTGTTCGGCGGCGGCGATTACACGGTCGAACGCATAGATTTAAGCGTAATGCCCGACAAGGTGCGCGGCACGGAGCTTGAATACCTCTATGAATTTTCGGTCGTCGACAACGGTTCCGACTATATGGCGCATCCCGATGCGGTGCTTCTCAAAAACGGCGATATACTCGCTATGTATCCGCAGGGGCACGGCAAGGGCGCGGTCAGAACAAAAATAAGCCGTGACGGCGGCAAAAGCTGGACGGGAACAGTCGAAAACGCTCCCGAAAGCTGGAAAAATTCGCGCGAAACGCCCACGGTCTACCGCCTTGAATTTACCGAAAGCGACACGCCCGACAAGCTCATTATGATTTCGGGCAACCCCGACTGGCGCGACGGCGTGCGGACTACGGGCGGCTTCAACTGCTCGGTTTCGTGCGATGAGGGCAAAAGCTGGAGCGAGTTTGAGCTTTTCTATCCGCTCGGCACCGACGGCGGCGTAATTCCCATAGTTGCGCTTGCAAGCCTTACAAAGCTCAAAGAAAACGGCAGATTTGTCGATAAGTGGATGGGGCTTTTCCACGACGGCAATTTTCACAATTACAAAACAATACTCACATTCGATGAAAACGGCGCTTTTCACTGGTCTAAACCCGAAACATACTTTGACCGTTACCGCGATATTGAATTAAAAGCGAATATGTGCGAGGTCGAGGTCATACGCTCCGACTGCGGCAGAGGCGACGAGCTCTGCCTTATTGCCCGCAGTAACTCAAAGCAGATGAATTCGCTCATTTCGCTTTCAGAAGATGAGGGCAAAACGTGGAGCGAGCCGCGCGAAGTTCCCGCGGCACTCAACGGCGAGCGTCACAAGGCAGATTACACTCCCGACGGCAGACTGTTTATTACATTTCGCTCCATAGAGCGCGGCAAAAAAGCCGAGCAGTGCGCGGTCGATAAGTCAAAAGGCTGGATGAGCGAGGGCTGGGCTGCGTGGGTCGGTACCTATGAGGATTTGAAAAACGGCACCGAGGGGCAGTACAGAATAAAGCCCGCCCATGTATATAAAGACGGGCAGACCGTTCCCGAATACGATGCCGAAGCAGACAACGGCTACTGCGGCAACGTGGTGCTGCCCGACGGCACGATAGTTACGACAAATTACGGCAAATACGATATTGCCGAAAAGACCGCAGACGGCGGCTATAAAACATTTATCTGCTCAAAGCGCATAAATCTTAAAGATATTGACCGCCTGAGCGAATTATTAAAGGGGTAATAAAAATGAAAAAGGAAAGTAAGCTTTACAATGTTTTCACCGTGCTCGTCGGTGCGCTTTTGGTAGGCGCTATGTGGCGCGTGCGCGGCACTCACGGCTGGGGCTCGGAGATGGGTGTCTTAAATGTCGGCTTTATGTTTGCAATGTTCGCAATGCTCATAAAGGGTAACCGCCAAAAGCTCAATTTAGGCTGGTTTGGTCTTACGGTTGCCGCATTTGTGGCTACCACGCCCGCGTGGGGCACATTCCTTACGCAGATTACGGGTTATTTTGAGGCTACCGATACGAATTTGCCGAGCTATGAAATTCCGCCCGTAAGCGGCGTTATAATGATGCTCATACTCGGCTTCGGCATAGCATCGCTTTACGGAATACTGCTCGGCAGAGGCTTCAGCTCAAAGCAGTGGAAAATTCAGCACATAATCGTACTGCTCGTTGTGTTCTTCGGCGTGGGTATGCTTTGCAGAACAAGTGTCTCGCATTGGATACTCAACGCTTTTCAGCCCGAGGCGGGGAGGTATTTTGAAACCGTTGCCGCCGACAGAGGTATAGAGGGCACCGCATACCAAATGTATATGCAGCATTTCGACAATATTTCGTGGGCGAAAAAGCAGTGCGCCGCGGCAGGCAGAAATTACTTTGCCTCCATAAGCACCATATCGACCGCCATTGCGGGTATTGCGGCAATGCTCACCGCACGCTTCTTTATTAAGGATAAAAAAGCGGCACGCTTCGGATTTTTCAGTTCACTCGCATTTTCAATCGGCATCACCGTGCCCGATCTGTTCTTTTACTTCTCACGCGGCGGCTTCCACGGCGAGCAGGGCTATTCGCTGCCCGAATTTATGTCGGCATGGTCGTGTTGGGAATACTTTACCGGTTTTATCGCAGGCGGTATTATGACCGCGGCGCTTCTGCACCTTAAAGATGAAGATGATGTTCACGAGCCTGCATTCGATTTCCTGCCCGAAAAAATCAGAAATATTTTCGGATTCTTACTCGGGTATCTTGCGCTTATCGGTCTCAATGTTGCGCGTCCGCTTATTTCGAGATTTGAGGAATCCTCAACAGGCGTTATAATCGCGGTTGCGGCTGCGGCGGTCATATTCTCGCTTGCCATTGTAGTTATCGCGGTAAAGAAAATCGGCCTCACCGCCGAAAAGGGCGGCATGGCCGGTTATGCAAAATTCTTCTTCCCCATACTTATGGCGTTTATACCCGTGACTTATTTCTTCTTAGGCGATACGGACAACCCCGCAGTGTCGGAGATTACACAGTTCCACAATATTTGCGTAATTATATCGGTAATAGCGGTATTCGCGTGGTACTTTATTTCAGCCAACCGATATAAGAAAGCCAATTCTTAAGAAGTCCCGTCCACTGCGCTACGTGGGGGAAATCGGGCGCTACGCCCAGGCCGTGCCTGCCCTCCGGGAAAATGTGCATCTCTACGGGCACATTGTGCTCGCGCAGCGCGGCGGCGTATCTGTAACTGTTAATGGCGTTTGCAGCTTCATCAAGCGATGTGTGCCAGATGAATGCTGCAGGCGTCTTTTCGTTTGCATTGAGAGTGGGGTCGACCTTTTCCATAAGCTCGTCGTACCTGTCACCGAGCAGATTGCGGTAACTGCCCTCGTGCGAAACGCCCGACTTCGGATTGCATATTACCGGGTAGCAGAGTATCTGCGCGTTCGGCAGAAAATCGACCTTGTCGATTTCGTCAACGCCCTCACCGTCTATCGGCTCTGTGTAGGTGGAAACCATAGCGGTAAGGTGTCCGCCCGCAGATGAGCCCATAACCGCGATTTTATCGGGAGAAATACCGTATTTTTCGGCATTATGGCGCACATAACGAATGGCGCGGCGCGCATCAAGCAGCGGCAGCGGGAAATAATTGGGTTTGACTCTGTACTCCACCACAAACGAATTTATGCCGATAGTCTGCAAAAATTCGGCATAGCCCCTGCCCTCGTGGTCGGCAAGGCAACCGTATGCGCCGCCGGGAAAAATGACTATTGCGCCGTCGGAGCGTTTTTCGTGTGCCTCGTAAAAATAAATCTGCGTGCTGTTTTCGGTATTCCAAAGATCCATATATATCCTCCCTGCAAAGTTAATTACAAATTGATTATACGATTGCCGCAGTCGATTTTCAAGGCTGATTATCGAATTATGCAAAAACGGCTGTTATTTTTGTACAATAAAGAATATTGCAAACGCGTAAACTCTATGCTAATATATATACATATTTACTCGGGCGGTGAGGAAATGAATTTGTACGAATCGGTTGATATGCTCAACCTGCTTTCACAGGTGTTTCAGATATTCGGCATATTACTTTGTATTTCAGGTCTTGTGCTTTCGTTCCGTGACGATAAAACCGCCGACAAATCCAAACTGAAAAAACTGCGCATAGTCCGCGCAGTTGTATTGGTCCTTGCGCTTCTGCTGTTCCTCGGCACGGTAATTACGAGGAATATAGCATCAAAGCAGACCGAGAAAATCATTCAGGAATACAATTCGGTGCTGACAGAGTAGCTTGCCGCTTCACCGCTTCAAGCAGACCGAGAATTATCATAAAGTACTGCAGCTCTTTCGGAGTCTGCAAAGTGAACTCCGTCAGCGAGCCGATTGCAAATGCCGCCGCAACGCACAAGAACATTTTGCCGAGCCTGCCGTAATAACCGCCGCGCTTTATCAGCTTGAAAATATCATAAAGAATAAGCGCGAACACCGCAAGCAGAAACAGAAGGCCCACAAAACCCAGCTCAGTAGTCATTTCTATGTAAAGACTGTGAGCGTGGGGTTTTTTTATGCCGTATTCAAGCATACCCTGCGAGGTTACCTGGCAGCCTGCGCCGTAACCGAACACGGGCTTTTTCTTTATAAGCTCCCAGCAGGCTTTCCACATTTTCATTCTGTTCGAGGTCGATTTCGTAAAATCATCGGCGCGCAGCATATAGCGGCGCAGCATAATTGCACCGAATGCTCCGCCTGCAAGCACAAGTCCGCCTGCAACGGGCAGTAATTTTTTTAAGCTCTTTATGCTTAAAACCGCAAAAAGCCCGACCGCCGCGAGCGCCGCAAGTGCGGGAGTGCGCGACGACGTGCCGAGTATGCCGCCGAACATACACAGTGCGCATATTCCGTAGAGTGCCTTTTCTTTGCCCTTTGTTACGCTGAAGCCGTAAACCGCCGGCGGCAATATCAGAAGTAAATATGTTGCGCATATAAGCGGATTGTCAAATGTGGAGGAAGCACGCGAAGTTTCCCACACATTTGCTGTATCGGTAATGCTGAACGGCAAAATTCTGTAAATAATAACATCAAACACCGACCAAAGCGGGTTCGGAATTTTAACGCCCGCAAGCAGCAGCACATACTGAATACTGCCTATTGCGCCCACGGCACCGCCGCCTATTGAAAGATATTTTATGAGTTTTTCTATGCGTGCGCGGTCTGTGCAGATATTCGCAGTATAGAACGCGCCGAGCAGCATGCCCATCCACAAAAGCGAAATCGCCCCGGAATAAATGCGCGTGCCCGACCATATAACACTTATAAAGCTGAAGCACATAAACAGCAAAAAATATTTTGCCGTGTTGCCCATTCTGACCTTGCGTTCTGTTTTGCCGAAGCAATACTTAAAAACGCAGAAGCCGCCGAGCGTAAGGAACGGCGCGATATATTCAGGCAGAAGTGCCGCCGCAAACGCCGTTATGCAAAGAAAACGGAAAAGCTTTCCGTCCGCGCAGCTGCCCGATAAATTTTTCACGGCTGCACTCCCCTTTCAACAAAATTCGCAATATCAATATGGTATTGTACTATGCAAAGGCGATTTTGGCAAGCCCAAAAGATTATGTTACATAATTGTAAACTTTGTGCGCAGCGGTCAATAATTTGTAAAAAGCCCTTGATTTTTTACAAAAAAAGGTTATTATATATTTAGCACTCAAACACAGCGAGTGCTAAAACCATATTCAATCTCACAGGAGGTAATTATATGAAACTCAAACCCTTAGGCGACAAGGTCGTTCTTAAATTCTGCGAAGCGGAAGAAACCACCAAGAGCGGCATCATCCTTACCACCGCCGCACAGGAAAAGCCCCAGACCGCAGAAGTTATCGCGGTAGGCCCCGGCGGAATCGTTGACGGCAAGGAAGTCAAAATGCAGGTCAAAAAAGGCGAGAAAGTAATTCTCAGCAAATATTCCGGCACGGAAGTCAAGCTCGACGGCGAAACCTATGTTATAGTCCGTCAGAACGAAATTCTTGCAATAGTTGAGTAATGGAGGCTTTTTAATATGGCAAAACAGATTATTTACGGCGAAGACGCCCGCAGAGCTCTGCAGGCAGGTATCGACAAGCTCAGCGATACCGTTAAAATCACTCTCGGCCCCAAGGGCAGAAATGTTGTTCTCGATAAAAAATACGGCTCACCCCTCATCACCAATGACGGCGTGACCATCGCCAAGGAAATCGAGCTTGAGGATCCCTTTGAAAATATGGGCGCACAGCTCGTTAAAGAGGTTGCCACAAAGACGAACGATGTTGCCGGCGACGGTACCACCACCGCCACACTTCTCGCGCAGGCACTCATCCGCGAGGGTATGAAAAACGTTGTTGCCGGCGCAAATCCCATGGTACTCAAAAGAGGTATCAAGGCTGCCGTTGAAAACGTTGTTGAAACAGTCAAGAAAAATTCAAAGCCCGTCAAAAATTCGGACGATATTGCAAGAATCGCAACAATCTCCGCTGCCGATGAAAATATAGGCAAACTCATTGCCGAGGCTATGAAGAAGGTCACCGCCGACGGCGTTATCACCGTTGAAGAAAGCAAGACCGCAGAAACAAGCTGCGATGTTGTTGAGGGTATGCAGTTTGACCGCGGCTACATCAGCCCCTATATGGTTACCGATACCGACAAAATGGAAGCCGTTATCGACGATCCCTATATCCTTATCACCGACAAAAAGATTTCCAATATTCAGGAAATTCTCCCCGTGCTTGAAAAAATCGTTCAGGCAGGCAAAAAGCTCGTTATCATCGCAGAGGATATCGAGGGCGAAGCTCTTGCAACCCTGCTTGTAAACAAACTCCGCGGCACATTCACCTGCGTCGGCGTTAAGGCTCCCGGCTTCGGCGACAAGCGCAAAGAGATGCTCCGTGATATAGCCATCCTCACCGGCGGCGAGGTTATCACCGAGGAACTCGGACTTGACCTTAAGGATGCTACCGTCCAGCAGCTCGGCAGAGCACGCCAGATAAAGATCTCCAAAGAGAACACCATCATCGTTGACGGACTCGGCGCCGCGGCAGACATCAAGAACCGCGTTGCACAGATAAAGGCACAGCTTGAAACGACCACCTCCGCTTTCGACAAGGAAAAGCTTGAAGAAAGACTCGCAAGACTTTCCGGCGGCGTTGCAGTCATTCGCGTAGGTGCGGCAACCGAAACAGAAATGAAAGAAATGAAGCTTCGCATAGAGGATGCTCTTGCAGCTACCAAGGCAGCCGTTGAAGAGGGTTATGTTGCAGGCGGCGGCGTTGCTCTTCTCAACGCTATCCCCAATCTTGAAAAATTCATCGCCACCATTAAGGATGCCGATGAAAAGACAGGTGCCAATATCGTTCGCAAGGCTATCGAGGAGCCCGTTCGCCAGATCGCCGCAAACGCAGGCCTTGAAGGCAGCGTTATCATCGACGGTATTCTTCGCTCCAAGAAGAACGGCTACGGCTTCAACTTTGCGACCGAGGAATACACCGATATGGCAAAGGCAGGTATTCTCGATCCCACAAAGGTTACCCGCTCCGCATTGCAGAATGCTTCATCGGTAGCGGCTATGGTGCTCACTACCGAAAGCCTTGTTACCGATAAGCCCGACCCGGCAGCAGATGCGGCAAACGCAGCGGCAATGGCAGCAGCACAGGGCGGCGGAATGTATTAAGTTTTCAGTCTTCAGTCTTCAGTTTTCAGAGATTTCAAAAAAACAACGCGGTTTGCAAAAACCGCGTTGTTTTAATATCTGAAAACTGAAAACTTATTCCGCAACTGCTGCCGCCTCGGCTGCTTCTGCGGCTTCCTTTGCTGCCTTGCGCTCCTGCTTCTTTTTGCGCGCCTTATAGGAGATAAGCTCCTGCACACATTCATCGGGCAAGTCGCAATCGCCTACCGAAAGCACCTGGCGGTTGTAAAGCCCCTTGAAATTGGAGCCGCCGGTGGTGAGCAGCTTGTGCTTTTTGGCATATTTCAGAAGCTTCACCTTATCCTCCTCGGAGGTTGTGGGGGCGTAAACCTCAATTCCGTCAAGCCCTGCTTCCACGAGCCTGTCAAGCAGCTCGGGATTTTTGCAGCGCTGCGGATGCGCAAGCACCGCGATGCCGCCGGCATCGTGAATCTGCTGTAAAACATCAAAAATATCTTCATATTCGGGGATGTGGTTGATATTACCCTCAACATCGGAATGGAAAAGCTCGGTATAAAGGTCGCCGAAGATTTTATCGGTAAAGCCGTTCTCCCAAAGAGCCTGCATAATATGTACCTTGAAAATGGTGGTTGAGCCTGACGCGCACTTTGCAACGAACTCGGGAGTGATGGGGTATTTCTGTGCAGCCTTGAGCATCATATAATGTGTTGACCTTTTTCTTATCTGCTGGCTGCGGTGGCAAAGCCCCTCAAGCCTGTCGGGATAGTCGGGTTTGTAGCAAAGCACGTGGATTTCCTGCCCGTTGGTTTTATCCGTACCGGAAAGCTCAACGCCCTGAATGACCTCGATGCCCTGTCTTTTGCCGATAATGCCGGCCCTTACAGTACCTGCAAGGCAATCATGATCGGTTATGGCGATGGTGGTTACACCGCGTTTTTTGGCAAGGTTGATAAGGTCCTCAATGCCGAGAGAACCGTTAGACAACCGCGTGTGACAATGTAAATCTGCTGACAAATCCTATCCGTCCCTTCCGAAAACAAATTGCGATTATTTTGCCGAAATCTCGCAAAAACCGCACATATTACGAACAAAACAACTGCAATTTTTAAAAAATGCCTAAATCGCCCGAATATATAATGATATATTTATAATACAACACATTTTTATATATTGCAAGCGAAATTTTACATTTTATACAATAATTTTTACCTTTTGAACAACAAAAATTTTTCCTATTGTTGATTTTACACATCAGTTATGCTATCATTTTTTTGTTAAATATTACTAATCGGCGGTGAATTATGAAAGAAACTGTTTATATGGCATTAAGCGGCGGTGTCGATTCCGCAGCGGCTGCCGCTCTGCTTTTACGGCAGGGCTTCGATGTGCGCGGCGTTATGCTGCGCTTAAAGCCGGGCAGCTCCGCCGATGCCGATATTGCCGATGCCCAAAGCGTTGCCTCAATGCTCGGCATACCGCTCGATGTACTCGACTGCCGCGACGAATTCAAAAAAGTTACCGACTATTTCTGCGACGAATATCTGCACGGCAGAACGCCGAACCCGTGCGTTTTCTGCAACCCCACGCTCAAATTCGGCAAAATACTCGAATATGCGCTTCTGAACGGCGCCGACAAAATCGCCACGGGTCATTACGCCGGAATATACACTGCCGAAAACGGCGATATTTTCATACGCCGCACCGCCACAAAAAAAGACCAGAGCTATTTCCTTTGCAGGCTGAAAAAAGAAACGCTCGCCCATGTGATATTTCCGCTTGAAAACACCACAAAGGACGAGGCGCGCGCACTTGCTGCCGCCGCAGGGCTCCCCGTTGCCGAAAAGAAAGACAGTCAGGAGGTCTGCTTCATACCCGATAACGATTACATTTCGTTCATTGAGCGTGAACGCCGCCCCGAAGCGAAGCCCGGCGATTTCATTTTCACCGACGGCACAAAGGCGGGCACACACGGCGGTCTTTATAAGTACACCGTGGGTCAGCGCAAGGGGCTGGGCGCTTTCGGCGTGCCGATGTATGCTGTTGCGCTCGATTACGAAAACAACACCGTTACCGTCGGCGGCAACGATGCACTTTTTAAGACCCGTGTGGAAATTTTTGATTTATCATTTATAAACGGCACTTTGCCCGTTTCGTCCGTGGAATGCTTTGCGAAAATCCGCTGCGCCGCACCGCCCGCAAAAGCGGTGCTGACGGTTGACGGCACACGCGGCGTGCTTGAATTCTGCGAGCCGCAGCGCGCCGCCGCCCCGGGACAGACCGCCGCGATATATATCGGTGATTTACTCATAGGCGGCGGAACGATTTGCTGATGAATGATTATAATTCCAAATTATCCTTGTCTGCCAGCCAGACAAGGTTTTTGTCATTAAAGGGCACATTTGGGTCGTTTTTCTGCGGCTTTACCGCATTCTTTACATTAAGAATATTCACGCCGTTTACTTTTACGGTGCGTCTGCGGCGGCGGTTATACGAATTTTTCAAAATCTCATTTCCTTTCATATCAACTGACATTATTATTTGAAAATGTTCATTTATTATACTTGTTTTGCCGCCGTTTGTCTGCTATACTGTAATTTGGTGTAAAATCAAGGTAAAATCAGATTTCGAGGTGCAAAGAATGCCTAAAAAAATATTATCTCTGCTGCTTGCGGCAATATCGGTTTTTTCGCTTGTGTGTTTTGGTGCCTGCGGCGGCGATTACGAGCGCAATGTGGGTATGAAGCTTAACGGCGTTACGATTTCAAACGATGTACTCACATATTTTCTCGACAAGGCACACGCCGAGCTCGGCGCAAACGCCAATTACGATGCTGTAAAAGACAAAGCCGTTGCCCTCGCATCGACATATTTCAAAATAAATTCCTATGCCCACGCCGAAAACATTACGCTTTCCACCGCCGAAAAAGCCGCGGTCAGCGAAGAAGTCAGCGCATATTGGGGCGTTTACGGCAAATATTACGAAAAAATCGGCGTAACGCGCGAAACGCTCACAAAGGTTTTCACCGCCGACGGCTACAAAAAGGCTCTGCTTATGCATCTGTACGGTGAGGACGGCAGCCACGAGCTGCCGGTATCAAGGCTTTATGCACAGTTCCGCACGGAATATGTGGTGTTTCAGGTAATAAACGGCTACTTCACAAAAACCGACAGCACCGGCGCCTCCGTTCCCATTTCCAAAAACGAAACCGAAGCCATAGTCCTTAAATTTCAGAATATGGCAAACCTTATAAATGCCGGCGAAAAAACAATGGAGGAGGCTGCCGATTTTCTTGCGGCTTCGGGATACCAAAGCTCCGTGCAGACCGTTATTTTAAGCAAGGATGACACAATAAGCTATCCCTCGGGATTTTTTGACAAGGTAAAAAATATTGAACCGCGCCGTGCAACCGTTATCGGCACACAGGAAAACATTTTTCTTGTTCTGCGCGGCGAGCCGAATATGAACAGCGACTATTTCAACGACAAGAAGCCCGAAATGATCGAAAACATTGTCGGTGAAGAAATAGATACTCTTATAGAAGGCTATATGACCGTTGAAGCCGATGTTACCGACTCGGTTGCAAGAGCTTACTATTCGCTTATAGGGTGAAAAATATGGAAAATAAAATAATCGAAAACATTATGACACGGCAGACCATACGCGAATACACCGCCGAGCAGGTGCCCGACGAGCTTCTTAACACCGTGCTTGATGCCGCAATACGCGCTCCGAGCGGCAGGAACACACAACCCTGCCATTTGCGCGTTATCCGCAGTGAAGCACTGCTCGACGAAATGAACACGGATTTCAAAAATATTGTCGGATGGGACACGCCCGCATACACGGGCTGGAACATTCGCCCCGTTTACCACAATGCCCCCGTCTTTATATTTATAGTATCGCCCGAAAAAGCAGATATGGCGGCGGGACTTATGGCTGAAAATATCGCGCTTGCCGCAAAGGCACTCGGGCTCGGCTCGTGCATGGTCGGCTCGCTCGGCGCACTTTTCGACGATGAAAACGGCGCAAAAAAATGGAAAAAGATACTCGAAATTCCCGATGACTGGTGCTTCGATCTCGGTATGACTCTCGGCTACCCGAACGAACAGCCGCCGTTAAAGGAACGCGAAGACGGGCATATAAAATTCATAGGTTGACTTGGTGAAACGAATGAACTATTTTGCAAACAGCTACGATGTTGCCGTTATAGGCGCGGGGCACGCGGGCATTGAGGCCGCACTCGCCGCCGCAAGGCTCGGCGCAAAAACCGTGGTTTTTACAATAAATCTCGACTGGATCGGCAATATGGCGTGCAACCCCTCCATAGGCGGCACATCAAAGGGTCACCTTGTGCGCGAAATTGATGCGCTCGGCGGCGAAATGGGCAAGGCGGCTGATGCCACGCTCATACAGAGCCGCATTCTCAATCTCGGCAAAGGTCCTGCGGTGCACTCTTTGAGAGCGCAGATAGACCGCAGGGAATACACTAAGTATATGAAGCACGCCCTTGAACTTCAAAGTAATCTTGATTTGAAGCAGGGCGAAATAGTATCGCTCAAAAAGAACGAAAACGGTCTGTGGGAGTTTGCCACAAAGCTGCAGGCTTTATACACGGCAAAGTGCGTGGTGATCGCCACGGGCACATTCCTGAAGGGCAAGGTCTTTGTCGGCGATGTTTCGTACCCGAGCGGCCCCGACGGTATGTTCCCCTCGGATTTACTGAGCGATGATTTAGAGAAACTGAATGTTTCGCTTCGCCGTTTCAAAACGGGCACTCCCCCACGCGTAAACCGCAGAAGCGTGGATTTTTCGGAGCTTGAAGAACAGTTCGGTGATGAACAAATCACGCCGTTCTCGTTTTCGACCGCGCCCGAAACGCTTAAAAACAAGGCTACCTGCCACATAACCTACACAAATCCCGATACCAAAGACGTAATTCTCGCAAATCTTGACCGTTCGCCGCTGTACTCGCACAAAATCGAGGGCGTCGGTCCGCGTTACTGCCCGAGTATTGAGGATAAAATCGTAAGATTTACCGAGCGCGAACGCCATCAGGTGTTTATAGAGCCGTGCGGTCTCGATACCGAGGAGCTGTATTTGCAGGGGCTTTCATCCTCGCTGCCCGAGGATGTTCAGCTTAAAATTCTGCGCAGCATAAAGGGACTTGAAAATGTTGAGGTAATGCGCACCGCCTACGCCATTGAATATGACTGTGTTGACCCGCTCTCGCTTAAATCAACACTTGAATTTACCGAGCTTGACGGGCTTTTCGGCGCGGGGCAGTTCAACGGCTCATCGGGTTACGAGGAAGCTGCCGCCCAGGGACTTGTTGCAGGCATAAACGCCGCGCACAAGGCACTCGGCAAGGAGCCTTTCACGCTCGACCGCAGCACCTCCTACATAGGCACACTTATTGATGACCTTGTTACAAAAGGCTGCCGCGACCCGTACAGAATGATGACCTCGCGCAGCGAATACCGTCTTATTCTGCGTGAGGATAATGCAGACCTGCGGCTCACCGAAGCAGGCAGAGCGCTCGGGCTTGTAAGCAATGAAAGATATAATAAGTATCTTGAAAAGGTAAGGCTTATTGAGGAAGAAACGCAGAGAGTTTTAAGTGTAACGGTTTCACCGTCCGCGGAATTAAACAAAATGCTTGAAGAAGCAGGCACCTCACCGCTTGTGAGCGGCTGCCGCCTGAGTGAGCTTATCAAGCGCCCGCAGATAACCTATGAAATGCTTGCGCCGTTCGACAAAACGCGCGATCCGGCTCTGCCGCGTGAAATCTCGGAGCAGGTGGAAATCAACCTTAAATACGAGGGTTACATAAAACGCCAGCTTGCGCAGGTCGAGGAGCAGAAACGGCTTGAGGTAAAGAAAATTCCCGAAGCCATAAATTATAAGGATGTTACAAATTTACGCCTTGAGGCAATCGAAAAGCTCGAAAAGGTACGCCCCGAAACCGTAGGTCAGGCATCGCGCATAAGCGGTGTTTCGCCCGCCGATATTGCGGTGCTGCTCATTTATCTCAGAAAAAACGGAGGAGATAACAAATGATTTACAGAAACGAACACCCCAATCCCGATTTCAAACGCGAAAAATACGAAATACTCAACGGCGAATGGGATTTTGAATTTGACTTCGGCAACAGCGGTGTCGACAGAAAAATGTTCGCCGCAGATGCGGTATTCACTAAAAAAATAAATGTACCCTTCTGCCCCGAAAGCAAGCTTTCCGGCATAGAGTACAAGGATTTTACGGCTGCCGTGTGGTACAGACGCACCGTTAATATCGATGACGGCTTTTTCGGCGGCAGAATCTTTCTTGTGTTCGGCGCAGTCGATTTTCACGCCGTTGTTTATGTGAACGGCAAAAAAGCGGGCGAGCATTTCGGCGGCTACACCTCGTTCAGAGTTGATATAACCGATTTTGCGGTCAAAGGTGAAAACGTTATCACCGTTTACGCCGAGGACGATACAAAAAGCTTTTTGCAGGCGCGCGGCAAGCAGAGCGAGGAATTTTATTCGCACGGCTGCGACTACACGCGCACCACGGGTATCTGGCAGACCGTTTACCTTGAAGCCTGCCCCGAAAATTATATCAAAAGCTACAAGGTTTTCCCGAATATTTCAAACGGCACCGTAACGGTTGAAGCCGTTGTCTGCGGCAAGGGCGAATTTGCCGCCAAGGCGTTTTGGGGCGAAAGCGAAGTCGGTTTTGCAGCATCGCAAGCGCTCGGTCAGACTGTAACGGTAACGCTCCCGCTAAAAGAAAAGCACCTCTGGGAGCTCGGCAAGGGCGGGCTTTACGCGCTTGAACTCACCTTCGGCGGCGATAAGGTTACGGGCTTTTTCGGTCTCAGGGAGGTAAAGTTAGAGGACGGCGTTTTCAAGCTCAACGGCAAACCCGTTTTCCAGCGCCTTGTGCTTGACCAGGGCTTCTACCCCGACGGCATCTATACCGCGCCCACCAAGGAAGCGCTTAAACACGATATTGAAATGTCAATGAGTGTCGGCTTTAACGGCGCAAGACTTCATCAGAAAATTTTCGAACCGCTTTTCCTGCACTACTGCGATGAGCTCGGCTATATGGTATGGGGCGAGCACGGCAACTGGGGGCTTGACTGGTCGCGCTTTGAGTCGATCAGATATTTCCTGCTTGAAATCGAGGAGGAAATCGAACGCGATTTCAACCACCCCGCCCTTATAGGCTGGTGCCCGTATAACGAAACCTGGAACACACACGGCAGGGAGCAGGATAACGATGTGCTGCGCATAGTCTACCGCACCGTAAAGGCTATGGATAAAACGCGCCCCTGCATAGACACAAGCGGCAACTACCACGTTGAAACCGATATTTTCGATGTTCACGACTATGAGCAGAATGTGGAAAAATTCAAAGCCGATTACGATAAACTGTTCACCGAAAACGAGCTTACAGACCGACACGGCAGCCGTCAGAAATGGGCGGGCGAGCCTGTATTTATGAGCGAATACGGCGGCATCAAGGTCGACCTTAAAAACGGCAGTGATGACGGCGACCGCTCAAAGAGCTGGGGCTACGGCAATTCCGCAAGAAGCCTTGAAGAATTCTACGAGCGTTACGAGGGACTTACCACGGCACTGCTCGACAACCCGAAGATGCTCGGCTTCTGCTACACACAGCTCACCGATATAGAACAGGAACAGAACGGCATTTTCTTCTACGACAGAACGGAAAAATTCGATGCCGAAAGACTTTATAAGATAAACACCAAAGTCGCGGCTATTGAAAAATAAATAAAATTACGACAATGCATAAAAAATCGTGAAATAAAACCGTAAAAAACGCGGTCTTATTTCACGATTTGCCGTTTTTGTGAAATTTCCGATTTCAGTTCTGCGGGTCTACGGGATTGTAGTCGGTATAGGTGCCTTCGGGATTACCCTGCTGCGGATTAAAGCCCTGCTGAGGATTATAATTCTGCTGCGGATTGAAGCCCTGCTGCTCAAAGCCCTGCGGTGCTTTCGGCTCATCGGGCATAACAATTGCGCAGATTAAATACGCAAGCAAACCCGTTCCTGCAAAGAAAATGAGGAATACCCATGCAAGTCTTATCCAGGTGGAATCAACATTGAAATACTTTGCAATACCGCCGCATACGCCGGCGATTTTTTTATCGCTGCTTGATTTATAAAGCTTTTTATCCATAAATATCTCTCCTTTCTTACAGTTTTATTTTACATCATATTATGTAAAATTTCAACAAAATGCAAATAATGTAATCATTTCTTAACAAAAACTTAAATTTCAGCACAATTTGGCGGCAACCTGCATAAATACTCCGCGCCATTTTTTGGAAATATTATTATTGCAATAAACACCATTTGTGTTATACTTATTATGTAAAAATTTCTGCGTAATTTCCGCAGATGAAAGGATGATATTTTTTATGGCAGAAAACAGATTTATCGGCGATTATCCGGTAATCGGCATCCGCCCCATTATCGATGCAAGGCGCGGCCCTCTCGGCGTAAGGCAGTCGCTTGAGGATCAGACAATGGGCATGGCAAAGGCAGCTGCAAAGCTCTTTACCGAAAATCTCAGATATTCCAACGGCGAGCCCGTTAAGGTAGTTATCTCGAACACATCCATAGGCAGAGTTGCAGAGGCTGCTGCCTGCGCGGCACAGTTCAAAAAAGAGGGCGTTGACATCACCCTTTCCGTTACTCCCTGCTGGTGCTACGGCAGCGAAACAATGGATATGGATCCCAACACCATAAAGGGCGTTTGGGGCTTCAATGCCACCGAAAGACCCGGTGCGGTTTACCTTGCATCCGTTCTTGCGGCACACGCACAGAAAGGCTTGCCCGCATTCGGCATCTACGGCAAAGAAGTTCAGGAGGCCGACGACACCTCCATCCCCGACGATGTTAAGGAAAAACTCCTCAGATTCGCAAAGGCCGCTGTTGCCGTTGCCACAATGAAGGGCAAATCCTATTTACAGATAGGCTCTATCTGCATGGGCATTGCAGGCTCCTCGATCATCCCCGAGTTTATTGAAGAATACCTCGGTATGAGAGTTGAAAGCGTTGACGAGGTCGAAGTTCTCAGAAGAATGGAAGAAGGCATCTATGACGAAGCCGAATTCCAAAAAGCATACAAATGGACCAAAGAGCATTGCCCCGAGGGCTTTGACAAGAACCCCGAGTTCGTAAGAAAATCCCCCGAGCAGAAAGAAAAAGACTGGGAATTCTCAGTTAAGCTTATGTGCATAATCAAGGACCTTATGAACGGCAACAAGAATCTGCCCGAGGGCAGAGAGGAAGAAGCCGTAGGTCATAACGCCATTGCTGCGGGCTTCCAGGGTCAGCGCCAGTGGACCGACCATTGGCCGAATGCCGACTTCGCAGAGGCTCTGCTCAACACCAGCTTCGACTGGAACGGCGTTCGCGAGCCCTACATCCTCGCCACCGAAAACGATGTGCTCAACGGCATTTCAATGCTTTTCCAGAAGCTTATCTCCAACCAGCCCTCCATGTTCTCCGACGTTCGTACTCACTGGAGCACCGAATCCGTTAAGAGAGTTACCGGCTACGAGCTTCAGGGCAAGGCTAAAGAAGCAGGCGGCATAATCCACCTTATCAACTCCGGCGCTTCGTGCCTTGATGCCTGCGGCGAATTAAGAGATGCCGACGGCAAGCCCTGCATGAAGAAATGGTACGATGTTACCGAGGAAGATGTTGACAAGATGCTCAAGGCTACCACCTGGTGCGCTGCCGACAACGGCTATTTCCGCGGCGGCGGATATTCCTCGCGCTTTGTAACACGCGGCGAAATGCCCGCTACCATGATCCGTATCAACTGGGTCAAAGGCCTCGGACCGACGATTCAGATATGCGAAGGCTACTATGTTGCTCTGCCCGATGAAGTTACCGACACTCTGTGGAAGAGAACGGACTACACCTGGCCCTGCACATGGTTCGCACCCAGGCTTACCGGCGAGGGCGCATTCAAATCGGCTTATGACCTTATGAACACCTGGGGCGCAAACCACGGCGCTTCCACCTACGGTCACATCGGTGCCGACCTTATCACAATGTGCTCAATGCTCAGAATCCCCGTTTCGCTCCACAATGTACCGGACGAAAAGATTTTCCGTCCCGCCTGCTGGAACGCATTCGGCACAAAGGACCTTGAGGGCGCAGATTTCAGAGCCTGCGCAGCATACGGCCCGTTCTTCAAATAACCATTAAATCCACAAACAATACCCGTTAAAAAAGAAGGTCTTGCGGCAGTCAGACAACCGCAAAACCTTCTTTTGTTGTAATTCATTGCATTTTACAGCAACACTTCTTTACCCGTTTTTGCGGATTCATATACCGCGCAGAGAATTTTCACCATATCCACACCCTGCTGAGGCACGAATTTCGGCTCTGCGCCGTCAATGACCACATCGTAAAAATGCTTAAGGTTGTTGAAATGACCGTGATGCTCATTTGAGTTCGGCAGTGCTATATCAAGCAGCTCGCCGTCCTCCTCGGTGTAGAATTCCGCCCTGCCGTTTTCCCATTTAAGTCCTGATTTTGTGCCGCGCAGCTCTACGAAGCGGCGCTCCGTCTTAACATTGGATGCCCAGCTGAACTCTATCTGCAAAACCGCGCCGTTGTCGAAGCGTATCATACCCATTGCAAGATCCTCAACATCAAATGTGCCCTCGGCGTTTTTATCACCGAAATCGGAGTTTACGGAGTCGCTTGTATCGTTGTCGCTGAATTTACTGTAAGTGTTGCCGGAAACCGAAACAGGTGTGGGGTTGCCCATAAGCCATATTGCAAGGTCGATCATGTGAACGCCCAGATCAATAAGCGGACCGCCGCCGGACTGCGCCTTGGTGGTGAACCAGCCGCCCTTACCGGGTATGCCTCTGCGCCTCTGCCAGCCGCAGCGACCTGCGTAAATCTCGCCCATTTTGCCTGCTTCGATATACTTCTTGGCATAAACGGATGCGTCCACATAGCGGTTGTTGCGCATAACCATAAGGGTTTTGCCCGCCTTTTCGGCTGCCGCCTGCATTTTGAGCACTTCTTCAACATTTATGGCATCGGGCTTTTCGCAGAAAACGTGCTTGCCCGCTTCAAATGCCGCCACCGCGATTACGGAATGCAGGTAGTTCGGTGTGCATATATCCACGGAATCAATGCTTTCATCCTTTAAAAGCTCTTTGTAATCGGTGTAAACGGCTGCATTCGGGAAATAGTTATCTTTGAGAAACTGTGCGCGCTCCTCGATAATATCGCAGACCGCCGCGACCTCAACGCGTTCATCGTTAAGGTATTCCTCAATATGCACACCCTTGCATATTCCGCCGTTGCCAATAAGTCCTACTCTCCATTTTGCCATAATAATATCCTCCGTTATAAATTATTTTCTTAAAGTTCTTTTTGCAACATCGGCTTTGCGCGCCGCTTGAGCGCGTTCATCCTCAATGCGTTTGCGCTCGCGTGCTTCTTCAAGCCTTGCGCTTATTTCGCCGTAATCGGCGGTGAAGCCGTCAATATCGTCATAGCCCGCGGCAAGCACCGTGTGGCGCTTAAAGAACAGGTACGGCTTCATCACATTGCCGTAGAGCTTGCGCTCTCTGTTGCCATTCTTTTCGGCGGCGCGTTTTTCGGCGCGCTGCTGCTTTGTTTCTTCGGGCATATCGAAAATCGCTTCAAATGCCGCGGAATCGAAAACCTTTACGCCGTCGGGGTAATGCTTCGCAACGGATTTTGCCGATTTACTTATCGCCTTTGCATTTCTTATTGCATCGGCGCGCAGATTTTTTTCTTCTTTATTTGCGCCCTGCGGCAGAGCGAGCGCCGCTTGAAGCGCATCGGCGCCGTAATTAAAGAACTCATTTTCGCCGTAAGCGACCGTCTGTCCGCAGAATCTTCTGAAAGCCGCACCGAATTCCGTGGTGTATCTTTCAAGCTCGGCTTTAACGAGTGCTGCGATTTCCACTTCCTCGTTAAATTCCTTAACCTGCCTGTTTGTTTCTTTTACGGTCTTTTTGTCGGCATCGTCTTTGCCGAGCTTTTCTTTCTTTGCGGTGCCATCATATTCGTGCATGGCATTTACCGCCTCGCAAGCCTCGCAGTAGAGATCATCGGCAGCAACACCCTCGTTACTGTCCTCAACGGCACTTCTTATTCTTATAATTCTTATAACGGCTTTCTGCTGCGCATCCGTAAGGTCGTAAAAAACCCACGGGAAAACATCTATCACCGCGCCCACAAGCGAAACCTTCAAAAGATTGTCGAGCAGCTTGTAAAGCACGTTGTTTTTATTGTAAACGCCGTTGTCGTCATACACCGCAAGCACCGAGTAATCGGTACCGTCAAAGCCGTTTTTCTTATAGATATACGGTACAAACAGATTCGTGACCGCGCCGACTGCGCCGCCCACATACGATTCCACCACGCCGAAAGCGCCGTCAATTCGCTCGCCGCTTATATACTGCTGGTAATCGCGTATATCCGATTCTATCGAGCGGTCAATGACTTCGGTGGTCTCCCAGAATCTGTTGAGGAAATAGAACACGCCTATAAATATAAGATTCTTTTTATATGTAAGCGCAAGTCCGAGTGTTATGAACACCTGCGAAATGTTCTTTACGAGCTTAAAGCCGCGTTTGCCGAGCTTGTCGATAAGCCACGGCGAGAAGAGCATCGCCCACATAGACGAATTGTAGGAAACGGTATCCATAATACCGTACATCGTCATGGAGCCAACCTTGCCGTAGTAGAACAACCACTGCATAAGAACATTTTTGCAGTCCTCCATAAAGTTGTTCCAGCTGTCGGTACACTTTATCCAGAATAATTTATTGTGTGCAACGGCGCGCAGAGCCTCGCCGAAGCCTACACCGGTAACCTGTGAACGCGGCTGCACGATTCTTTCATTTACACCGAAGTATGCTGTCATGCTCAAAGCAACACCCACAACTATGAATACGGGGTAAATCATTCTGTATGTGTTAATATTGTAGAGGTCGCCGTTTGCGAGCTTATCACTCATAATGGGTATGATAAGCCCCGTAAGGCTCGGCGCAAAGTTATGCACAAGGCTTGTAACCATCATAATGCGCACGCGCTCTTTTGAATTGGGCGAAATAACATATACGAGGTTGCTCACGCCCGTGTTATACCAGCCTTGAACATAGCCCTGAATCTGCCCTATGAGGAAAAGCGAAACCACCATGGGAATGTAACCGAGCTTTTCATAGGGAAAAAACAACGCGCAAAGCGACAGAATGCCCGCAGGCACGCCGAGCTTTACATAGACCTTGTATTTGCCCACTCTGCTGCGCAGGTTATCTATAATATACGCGTTGAGCGGTGCGACCGCGTAGCCTATGGCGGTACAGATATAGCCGACTATCAGCAAATCGCGGTGAGTCATATGCATGGTCATAGCTGTAAAGGCATCGTTCACGCCGAAGCCGATGCCGAACACGGTTGCAAGGCGCATACCGAGCCAGCCGAGCGACAGCATAAGGTATTCCTTATACGCCACATAGTCGCCCTTTGCGGGGGTACGCCAGCACGCCTTGACCTCACGCAGAATATCAAGACCTTTGTTTACAAGTGTCATACGTTAGCCCCCTCAAAAACAAGTGTAGTGACCGAACGCGGTGTGATATTTACGCTGCCGCTGATTTCGCGGTATGCGAGTGAACTGTCATCATCGGTTACATAGGATTTGCCGCTTTCGGCAATACCCGAAAAATCAAGCGGATGCGATTTTTGTGTTTCGTTTATAACAATAACGGTGATTTTGCCGTCTTTTTTATAACCGAGGGTAAGTAAATCGCCGTCAGCGCAGAGTATTTCAACTCTTACCGCGCCTTTTTCAACAAATTTTGAAAAATTGCCGAAAGCGTAATAGCGTTTTGTGATCTCATAGGCTTCATCGGGATTTATGTAAATAAGCCCGTCACAGTAGTCAACATCGCTTACGGCTATCCAATGCTGCCACGAAACCGCATTGAGCACAGTTAAATCCTCATACATAACGCGAGCCTGCACAAGTGCCGAATTCATTGACGAATCCCTGCCGCCCTGCATATGAGTCCATTCGCTTATACGCACCTTGTCATCGGGGAAATGCCTGTCAAGATATCTGCGCCAGCGCTTCATAAAAGCAAGTCTGTCATTAAACGGCTTCGGGAACGGCAACGGCAGAAAATATGAGTGAACATCGACGCCGTCGCTGTGGCGGCGGATTTTTTCATCGCCGAGCATAATGCGCGTATAGGTCTTGTTGAACCAGCGCAAATCGCCGTTTTCCGCGCCTGAAACAAGCACCCTGCCGCGCAGAATATCGCTTTTTTCTATTTCATCGGAAAGCGCGCGCATAACCGCGCGAACGCCCCACGGTCTGTAATGGCAGCCCTCCTGCCCGTTTTTTTCGGTCCACACCCACACGGGCTCATTGACCGGCGAAACGGAGGAAACGGGCACGCCCTCATTCACAAAATGCTCCGCGACCTTTGCGCAGTATTCCGCGAATTTTTTACTGTCGCGCAAGCGGAGATTTGTGCGCCACGCTTTATCAAGGCACGATTTGTGGTTTTTGGTGTATATCTCGGGCGGTGAATTTACAAACAGAATTACCTCATCGCAGCCGTATTCAACGGCTTTTTTCATCATATAAACGGCGTTTTTGTCGCGTGTGAAATCGTATGTGCCGTCATTTTTCAAAAAACATTCCGCCATACGGTTTTTGTTATGGAAGTCGGAAGAGCCGCTGTTCTTTGAGCCGCCGCCCATATTGTAACGGTAGCAGGAAATGCCAATGCCGTCAGTTTTGCTGAAAAGCAAGCGGGCAATTTCATCGCGAACCCTCTCGTAACCGCCGACATCCTGCGCCCACCACGCGCCGCTTGCGCCGAAATTTTCAACAGTCTGATAAGTTTTTTCACCGATTTTTAATATCTGCAAGGTAAATCACCTCTACAAGCGAATATACCATATATATTTATGTTTGTAAATGCAAAATTTTAATTGTTGAGCATTTATAAAAAACGGTGGAAAAAATACGGAATATGTGTTATTATGTTGTTAATAAGTCAATTACGGGAGAGATACTATGAAAATCGGTGATAT
This sequence comes from Acutalibacteraceae bacterium, assembly GCA_045617785.1. Taxonomy (GTDB): domain Bacteria; phylum Bacillota; class Clostridia; order Oscillospirales; family Acutalibacteraceae; genus DTU089. The sequence goes on along the minus strand of JAZLJH010000012.1, from coordinate 3,923 downwards.
TTATAAAAACAGCAGCAAAACAGTTGTATCATTCGAGGTTTTTCCGCCGAAAAGGACTGATGGAATAGAAACAGTGTATAAAACCCTTGATGAATTAAAGGCGCTTTCGCCCGAATACGTCAGCGTAACATACGGTGCGGGCGGTTCCTCGGCAAGCGAGCTTACGGCGAACATCGCCTCATATATAAAAAACAAGTGCGGCATTGAATCAATGGCGCACCTGACCTGCGTAAACAGCACAAATGAAGATGTGCTTGCCACGCTTAAACTGCTTAAAGAAAATAATATTGAAAATATCCTCGCTCTGCGCGGCGACAAAACTCCCGATATGGAGCCGAAAACCGATTTCACCTATGCGAGCGACCTTGTAAAATTCATTAAGGCAAACGGCGATTTCGGCGTTTCCGGCGCCTGCTACCCCGAAACACACTTTGAAGCACCCGATGCCGCCACCGATATACTCAACCTTAAACACAAAGTTGAGCAGGGCGTGCAGTCGCTTATAACACAGCTGTTTTTCGATAACGATGCATTCTTCCCGTTCCTCGAAAAATGCCGCATAGCCGGTATAAATGTACCCGTGACCCCCGGCATTATGCCCGTTACAAACAAAAAGCAGATAGAGCGCATGGTAACGCTCTGCGGCGCCACGCTCACACCCGAGCTTGTGAAAATGCTGCAAAAGTACGAAGCCGACCCCGACGGTCTTTTCGATGCCGGCATTGAATTCGCGATCAACCAGATACGCGACCTGATTGCGCAGGGCGTTGACGGCGTGCATATTTACACAATGAACAACCCGAAAATAGCAAAGGCGATCACGGAAGCGATTAAATAAATTTTCTCACTGAATATCAAATCTCAAAAATATCGAATTATCCATCGGGCTGTTGTTGTAGCAGGGTATCTCATAAAAGCCCATACTCTTGTAAAGTCTGATTGCATTTTCAAGGAAAGGCAGTGTATCCAACAGCATAACCGAGTAGCCGATTTCGCGTGAATCGGCTATTATTTTTTCAACGAGCTTACGCGCTATTCCCCTGCCGCGAAATTTCGGGTAAACATACAGCCGCTTCATTTCGCAGGTTTTGTCATCGAGCTTTCTTAAGCCTATGCTGCCCGCAAGCTCGCCGTCGCAATATGCGAGGTAAAGCCTGCCGTACGGCTCGCCGTATTTGTTTTCAAGGTGCAGAAGCTCCTCATCGTAATTCTGTATTTCGAGGTATTCTTTGAATTTCGGGTCACCCTCAATAAGCATATCGGTATATTCTTTGAAAAGTTTGCCGACTTCTTCGGTGCGGTCATACGCTTTTACAAATTCAAGCTTCATCTGTATCCCTCTGTTTCTTTTTGGAAATTGCCGATGCAGTAAATATTACGCCTGCAAGTACCGCGAATGCGACCGGCAGACAAATTGCCGCACTTTTTGTAAGACCTGCGAGCACATACACCAGCGCAGAGATAACAAGCACCACCATTGCATACGGCAGCTGCGTTGAAACGTGCGCTATATGGTCGCACCGCGCCGCCGTTGATGACATAATGTTTGTATCGGAAATGGGTGAGCAATGGTCGCCGCATACCGCGCCCGCAAGGCACGCCGAAACGGAAATTACCATCATCTGTTCTTCAAGCCCTATGCCCGAAACTATGGGCAGCAGTATGCCCATGGTGCCCCACGATGTACCCGTTGCGAATGCAAGGCACACCGAAACAATAAATACGATGGCGGGCAGCAGGAAGCTGAGCCTGCCCGCGCCGCCTGCAAAAATACCGGCGACATATTCATTAACACCGAGCAGCACCGTAATTTCGGAAAGGCTCCACGCAAATATAAGTATAAGCAGCGCAGGCACCATGGATTTGAAGCCCGTGGCTATGGAATCCATAATATCCTTAAAGGTCATAAGTCCGCGCGCGTAGTAGTAGATTGCCGAAAAGCCGAGCGTAACGAGCGCGCCCATACACAGACCGAGCGATGCATCGCAGTTTGCGAAAGCGGTTATAAGGTCAACTCCGCCGAAAAATCCGCCCGTGTAAAGCATATATGCAACGCAGGTGATTATGAGCATGGCAACGGGCAATATCAAATCGAACACCCTGCCCTTGCCGTTGTAATCTTCTTCGGCTTCCTCGCCTTTGACCGGAGCAACGGTGAAAATATCGCCGTTTTTTGCATTTTGCTCGTGAACACGCATAGGACCGTAATCGAACTGCAAAACCGAAAGAATCACCACCATACCGAGCGTGAGCAGCGAGTAGAAATTAAACGGAATCGCCTTTAAGAAAAGCTCCACGCCGTTTACGCCCTCCACATTGCCGGAAACCGCCGCCGCCCACGAGGATATGGGCATAATCATACACATCGGTGCCGCGGTGGCATCTATTATATACGAAAGCTTTGCGCGTGAGATTTTGTTGCGGTCGGTTACGGGGCGCATAACATTGCCCACGGTGAGAGTATTGAAATAATCGTCTACACTTAGCACCACGCCGAGCGCAAAGGTCGAAAGCATTGCCGCGCGGCGCGATTTTATGTGCTTGACCGCCCACCTGCCGTAAGCTGCCGTGCCGCCCGAACGCCCTAAAAGCACCACAAGGATGCCGAGCGTAACGAGGAAAGTTAGAATACCGATGTTGCCCGTGCCTGAAAGGCTGGGTATAATGCCCTTGGTGAAAACCGCCTCAAGGGTATCTATGGTGTTGAACTTTGAAAGCAGCAGCGCGCCTGCCACAATACCGAGAAACAGCGACGAATATACCTCTTTGGTGATAAGCGCAAGAATAATTGCGGCAATAGGCGGCAGAATCGACCACGCCGTACCCACAAATTCAAAACCGTCAAGCAGATGACCGTAAACGAGCATACACAGTATGCCCGCCGCAAGCAAAAGACCGATTACGATTGCAATAACTCTTTTCATTCTGTTAACCTCCCGAAAAATCAAGCGTAAGATCCTCCGAAAAGTAACATACGGAGAACCCGAAATTATTCGGCAGTTCTCCGTAGCAATGCCGCAATACCGCACGGCAAAATAAAAACGGAGCACGCCACTATGGCAGTACTCCGTAAATCTCTACGACAGTGGTGCGCATATTCTGCACATCACCAGCATAACCGACCGTACCTGCGGTTACACTTCGGCGGCAGCCCTCCCGCAGCTTTCCGCGGTACGGCGTTGTAAAAACCCGGGGTGACTTGCCGCGCCTCTGTCAACACAAAGATTTTAACAAAATCGCACGGCTTTGTCAAGTTATTGATTGATTACGAAAATTGAAAAATTTGAAATTTATAAAAAAATCTATTGACACGGCAAAACATTTGTGATATATTATTCAAGCATTCGCTGGTGTAGCTCAGTTGGTAGAGCAGCTGATTTGTAATCAGCAGGTCGGGGGTTCGAGTCCGTCCACCAGCTCCATAGTTGGTGACTCACCACCGAAAATTAAATATGGGGAAGTTCCCGAGCGGCCAAAGGGGGCAGACTGTAAATCTGTTGTCGACGACTTCAGTGGTTCGAATCCACTCTTCCCCACCAAAGAGGTTTACTTGAAAAAGTAAGCTTCTTTTTTTATATAACTTTTCAAATACAAAGTGGATTCGAACCACCCTCGCGCGAAGCGCGAACATAATCGTTGCAAAGCGACGCGGACGAAGTCCGTCGTCGAATCCACTCTTCCCCACCAGAAAAAAGCACTTGCTTCGGCAAGTGCTTTTTTCAACTAAATCCGTCCTGTGGACGGGTTAAATCCACGCTTCGCGTGGGTGAAATCGCCTGAGTCGGTGAAATCCGCTGCCGCGGATAAGACGGATTTAATTTCACCCGACGGCGAAGCCGGAGGATTTCATCTAAGGCAAAGCCGAAGATTTCACCGTGAGCGTTAGCGAACGATTTCACTATTATTTATTTTGACATAGTTGT
>JAZLJH010000011.1:0-22429 GCA_045617785.1 Acutalibacteraceae bacterium | reverse complement strand
AATAAACCGTAAAGCCATTATATTTTTATAAAATTGTGATTTTATGTGTTTTTCTAAGCGTTTTTTCGCCCACTCGGAGTATCCATATACGCCGTCGGGGCGAAGAAAACGCTTTCTGCATCTAAATGCGACAGCCCCTTTGTTGTGCTTAATCGGTAAAGATTTTGTATTTGATTCTCGTGCCGTATTTTACGGAGCAAAGCAAACCGAGCTTTTCAAATTTTAACACAAATCCGCGAATGGTGGCGTAGGCGGCGTTGCCGAAATCCTTTTCAAGCTGCTTTGTGGAAAATTCGTCTGTGCCGTAAAAAGACAAAACAAATTTCCAAAGAGCAGATTCTTTTTTTGTAATTTCACCGTTTGAAAGTGCATTTTCATAGATTTCGAATGTATCTGCCGCGTTGGCTTCGCTGCCGATTTTGTTGTAAACATTCTCCGTAAAATACATAATAAACGGTGTAACATCAAGCACGCCGCAGTATTTTTTATTGCTTTCAACAGTAGAATAAGCGCTGTAATAATTTTTGCGCGTTTTTTCAATATTGCTTGAAAAAGGAATGAAAAGGGTGGATTTATAACCTTTGCTTATAAGAAACCACAAATGCAAAAGCCTTGCCATTCTGCCGTTGCCGTCAAAATAAGGGTGAACAAAAGAAAAATAAAAATGGATTATCGCCGCTTTTATAAGGTCATTTATACCGTCATCGGCATTTATAAATTCAATAAGCCGTTTCATACACTCCGGAACTTTTGCGGCGGCAATTCCCGTGTGCTCCACACGGTCGCTCATAACAAAAACACTGTCATGTCTGTAAAAATTGCCGTCAAGAAGTTTATCTTCTTCATCTAAAAAACTGCCGACGGTCATCATATACAGCTTGTAAAGGTTTTCTTCGGTTATCTTATTGTCGGAAGATATAAAATCAAAGCCGTTTTTAAGCCCCATAATGCGCATTTCCTGCTTATCGGCAGGGGCGTAGCCTTTAAGAATATTCCTTACCGAATCGCGTAAAAAATCAATGCTTTCAATAGCGCAGGTGGATATTATTTCATCCTCCGTTGCCTTTATGCCGTAGGCGGAATCCCTGCTTTTAAGCAGCAGCTTTACCGAGCTTTGTGAAAGCTTTGCGTAATCGCTTAAAAAAACAAGAGAATTACCGTTTTCGTCAAGCAACGGCAGCTTTACATAATACAGCTCTTTCAGGTTTTTCAAAAAACCGTCAAAATCATCCGCGTATTTATATTTCATTTTTTCAAAGTTATAAAAATGACGGTCGTTAAGTATCTCAGTGAATTTTTTTATATCCATACGCTCACCTCTGATAGTAATTAGTATCAGTTTGTATCAGTATAACGGTATTATACATTTTTGTCAAGCGAATATACAATAAAGCCACGGCACCGGATTCGGCGCCGTGTTATTGTGGTGTTCTTTAATCCTCAAAGCAATCGTACGCTTTGAGAATGGTTTTGCCTATTTCATACATAAATGCAACTGCCGCTTTTTTCAGCTCGAGCGTCGGCTCGTTGGCTTTCGGTGCAAAGCGTTCGTCGTGTCTGCGGCTTGCGGCGCAGGCGGCATTGCGCGAAATAATATTGTCGCACTCAAAGGTGAAATAGCAGCCGCGCTTTGCGAATGTGCCGTTAAGCAGTGCGTTCATAACCGAATCAATATCGAGTGTGCCCATATACGGTGCAAGGTGGTCGTCGTGGGTGTTGAAATTATCCTGCACGTGCAGGGCTTCAAGTCTGTCGCCGAGCGCCATAAGGTCGTCGTAAGCGGATTCGGTCTGCATATTGCCGTGGCCCGTATCCCAGCAAGCGCCGAGCAGGGGATGACCGCAGTAGTCAATAAACTCCTTCATTTCCGCGCCGGTCATAAAGAAATATTTGCCGCCGCTGTTCACGAGCGAGCCGTTTTCAATAAGCACCTTAACGCCGTATTTTTCCATAGCGGGGTACAGCCTTTCAAAAAACGGCTTATTGCGCTTAAAATATTCCTCTTTGCCGTCGGGGTACATCAAATCGCGGCACGAGCCCGAATGTACCACTATTTTTTTGATTCCGAGGTAGCCGCAGGCTTCTATTGCGCGGGTGTTTGCAAGCACCACATTTTCAAATTCTTCTTCGTCGCAGTCGAGAAAATTATTGCCGGGGGAATGCGCCTGCACAAAGTCGAAGCCGAGCTTTTCGGCTTCCCCGGCGGCAGCCTTTATCGGCTCAAACCAATCGTCTTTAAGTATGGGGCGGTCGCCCCACGCGAGCCGCCAGAAAGAGTAATCAAGGTGCTTAAAGCCCGTGCCCTCAAATGTTCTGACCGCCTCGGCGGGCGAGCTGCTGTAATAAATGAGGTCGCCTGTGGTGGTTGCAAGTTTCATAATTGCGCCTTCTTTGCATCTTTTGTGTGTTCATTGTATCACCGTGAAAAAATGATGTCAATAATACACCGAGAATTGAAAATTAAAATCGCGCACCAAAAGGTACGCGATTTTAATGGGTGATGGTTTATTTTTTTACAAATTTTGCGGTGTCGCCGACATCGCTTGAATTTGCGCCGACAGCACAGAGCACACAATATTTGTAAATACCGGGTTTAAGATTTGAATTGTCAATAAACATTGTGGCGTTGTCAACCTCGGCTATTCTGACCTTGGCGGTCTTTTCGGTATTGTCGGGGTTAAGTTCGCATCTGTAAACGCGGTACTTTGTGATGCCGGGTACTGCGCGCCAGTAAACCTTTGCGGCATCGCCGGTGGTGTGGTCCGCCGCAATCGCCGTAATTACGGGGATATTGCAAATATACACGCCGCGGTCACTTGCGCTGCGCGCGCTGACTTTGCCGTTTCTTACGGAAGCTATGCAATAGTCATAGCGGTAGCCTCTTTCAAGTCTGGATGTGTCAATGTATGTTGTGCCGGTTACATTGGCGATTTCGGTCCAGGCGGTAACGGAATTGTCTTTATTTACCATGCGCTTGTAAACACGGTAAGTGCTGACACCGGAAACGGCTTTCCAGCTCACTTTCATAGCACCGGTGGAAGCGCCGACCGCTACGCCCGTGGGGGCAGAAAGTCCGCCGTTGTAAACGACCTTTGAGGTGTCGCCCACATCGCTTGAATTTTCGCCAACCACACAAAGCACGCAGTATTTGTAGCTTGCGCCGTTCACAAGGTCTGCCGCATTGTCAATAAACTCGGTCTTGCCGGTAACTTCGCCGATTCTGACCTTGGAGGTCTTTTCGGTGTTGTTGGGGTTAAGTTCACATCTGTAAATACGGTATTTTGTTATACCTGAAACGGCTCGCCAGTAAACTCTTACCGTGCCGTCAGCTCGGTTTTCACCTGCGATTGCGGTGATAACGGGAATTGTGCAGGTGTATTTTGCACGGTCGTAACTGCTGTAAGGACCATAACTGCTGTTTTTTACTGCGCGTACGCGGTAATCATATTTGTAATTTCTTTCAAGTCTGGAGATGTCAGTGAAACTTGTGCCGCTTACTTCTGCAATATCAGCCCATGCGCCTGCATTGTTTTTTGTGTCAACGGCACGCTTTGAGATTATGTAACTTGTGGCACCGCTCACGGCAGACCAACTGATGTTCATACAGCCCTTGCCGCAGCTTACCGAAATTCTTGCGGGAACAGGAACTTTACTCCCCAACGATTTGAATGGGATGCCGTTGTTGTTTGCATATTTTTCGGCTTCCGTGCCGATGTAACCTGTAATTGTAAATCCGTCGATAATTGACGCGTAGTTGCCGGAATAATAGCCCAGTGCATAATTACCTATTTTAGTTACACTTGCCGGAATCGTAATTGATTTAAGTTCATAACAACCACTGAAAGCATAAGAGTCTATAGTGAGTAAACCCTCGTTTAATGTTACAGATGTCAGTTCAATGCAATCAGAAAAACAATCACCGTCTATTTCTTTTAAACCTTTACCGATTGTTACCGATTTTAAGCTCGAACAGTCTTCGAAAGCATTTATTCCCATGCTCGTTACACTGTCCGGTATTCTTACGGATTCAAGGTCTTTACAACCACTGAAAGCAAAGTTTCCTATCGTTTTCACACCGTTACCGATAGTTACCGATTTTAAGCCGCTTTCACAGAATGCAGCTTTCTCGATGGTTTTGACATTACTCGGAATGGTGATTGACCTGAGCCTCGGAGTGTTGTAAAACGCCCATTCGCCGATGCTTGTTACACCGCTGCCTATTGTGACAGATGATAGGTTATCTAAATTTTCAAAAGCACGGTCGCCGATGTGTGTGATACCGTTACCTATAACAACGGTTGTAATCGCTTTATTAATAGTGTAATTTTCATACCACGGTGCGCCTTCGCTTATTGCGTAGTCAACCATTTCACCGGAACCGGTAATGTTCAATATGCCGGTGCTTGAATCAAACGACCAGCGTGCATTGTCGCCGCAGGTGCCGCTGTATGAAGCGGAAATGTGGTCGCCGGTAGAAACGAACTTGAATCCGTTTTCGTCAGCGTACCTTTGCGCTTCGGTGTAGGCTTTACCAACAATAGTAAAGTTTTCAACTCTTGTAACGCTTTCGGTGATTTCGTTATACTTACCACCAAAAGCTCCGTTTTCGATTGTTGTAACATTTTCGGGAATATACACCTCTGTCAATTTATCACAATTGCAGAAAGCTCCTACACCGATACTTGTTACATTATCGCCTATGCTTACGGATTCAAGAGAGGTGCACCCCCAAAAAGCGGCGCCATCAATTGTTTTAACGCTATCTGGTATGGTTACTGATTTAAGGCTGATACAATCACGGAATGTGTACATATTAATAGTTTCAATACTGTTGGGAATATTCACTTGTTTAAGGCTGCTGCACTTGGCAAAAGCGAAGCTTTCTATGGTTTTTACCGTTTCCGGTATATTCACGGAATAAAGTTTGCTGCAACTTAAAAAAGCACCTTCACCTATACTTGTTACACCTTCGGGCAAAGTAACAATCAGGAGTTCAGGACAAGAGTAAAAAGTTCCTTTTTCTATTTTTTTCACCTTTGAGGGAATAGTTACAGTAACCAACACTGTCTCTGCAAACGCATACTCCCCTATAGTGGTAACATTTTCGGGAATTTTTAAATAACATATTCCGCTTCCCGCAAAAGCGCCTTCTCCTATTTCTTTAACAAAATCTTTCATCGTAACAGTAACAAGGACAGGAGAATTTGCAAACGCCCAGTCACCTATACTTATTATGCTATCCGGTAAAGATACCGGTCCTAACATTCTATAGCCGTAAAAAGCGTAATCACCAATACTTGTTACACCATCGTCAATATAAACCTTTTGAAGTTTGTCGGCGTATGGTTTCCACGGAGCACCGGCGGAGGTGTAATCATACATATCGCCGAAGCCCGTAATTCGCAGACTGCCCATGCCTGAATCAAACGACCAGCGTGCATTGTCGCCGCAGGTGCCGCTGTATGAAGCTGCGCTTGCTTTGGGCGCAAGAAAGCTCCAATCAGCACCGCCGAGGTGTTCCGACAAACCGCTTAACGGTATTGCCGAGAATACAAGCATAAGTGCAAGTAATACCGAAAATATTTTTTTCATTTTTATCCTCCTTTATTTATAACCAAACGGTTATATTTTGTAAAATGATACCACACTAATGATAAAATGTCAATAACCGAACAGTTATTATATATTGTATTTGAAAAACGGTGTGGTGGTAAAATGGCGTATTACAAGCGAATTCGCGATTTGCGTGAAGACAACGACAAAACACAAAAAGAAATTGCCGATTACCTTGGTATGAAACAACCGCAGTACCACCGATATGAATCCGGAGTTCGTGATATTCCGTCGGATATTCTTATTGCGCTGGCAAAATACTACAACACATCCACAGACTTCATTTTAGGTTTGACAAACATAAAATAAAAGCAGGTTTTTTCGATTTACTTCGAGAAAACTTGCTTTTTTAAGTGTGCGTAATGCACTATTATATTGATTCGTTTCGGTGCGTTATTTTCCGTATTTTTTACTATATGCTTCTATCGAATCCTCGATTATGGCAACGGCTTCGAGTACGCCCTTTGCTTCGTCTATGACGGTATCCTTGTTTTCAAGCGTTTTGTAAACCGAGAAAAAGTGGTTCATTTCGTCAAAAACATGGGGCGGAAGCTGACTTATATCCTTATAGGTGTTGTAGGTGGGGTCATTGAACGGTATTGAAATTATCTTGTCGTCGGGGAAGCCGTTGTCGAGCATTGAAATAACGCCTATGGGGTAGCAGTCCACAATAGCCATTGGCTCTATCTGCTCAGAGCAGAGCACGAGCACGTCGAGAGGGTCATTGTCCTTTGCGAGCGTTCTCGGAATAAAGCCGTAGTTTGCCGGGTAGTGCGTGGATGTGTAAAGTACGCGGTCGAGCCTTAAAAGGCCGGTTTCCTTGTCGAGCTCATATTTCATTTTGCTGCCCTTGCTGATTTCGATAACCGCGGAATATGAAGAACGGGTTATTCTGTCGGGGCGAATATCGTGCCAGATGTTCATTGTGTTTCCTCTCATACAGTAAATATTTTTTAACCGCTGTATTTTATCACTTTCGCAAAATACTGTCAATAAAATATATTCAACAAATGTGCTGCCGTCTGCCGAATTTCACAAAATACTGTTAATAAATTATTAAATAAACCTTAAAACAGTTGCCAAAATCGGAATTTGTTGGTACAATGTAATTTATACTACTATGACTATGTGCATTTGTGAGGGATATTTTTGCTTAAACTGTTAAAGTACCTTAAACCGCATAAATATTTCGCGCTGTTCACGCTGCTGCTTGCGGCACTGAACAACGTGCTTACTCTTGCGTTCCCTCTGCTTATGTCGCAGATAGTCAACGAGGGCATAAACAAAGGCGACTTTGAAGCGATTAAATCAAACGGCGTTATTATGATAGTATGCTGCATTTTCGCGATGTTCGTTATGATTCTGAACAGCTATTGCTCAAGCCGCGTTTCCACGGGCTTTGCGGGTGAGCTGCGCGCCGATATTTTCAATAAGGTCGAATCTTTCTCACAGAGCGATATTGACAAAATCGGTGTTTCATCGCTTATAACGCGCACCACCAACGATATACGTCAGGTGCAGGACCTCGTGCTTATGTCGCTGCGCTCAATAATCACCGTGCCGATCATGCTTATAGGCGGCACCGTTATGGCGGTCATTATGGACCCCACGCTGTCGCTTGTACTGCTGATAGTAATACCCGTAATTGCGATAATTGCTTTGATTATCGCCAAAAACGTTATTCCGTATTTTGATAAAATTCAGAAAAAGGTTGACAAGCTCAACCTTATCATCCGCGAAAAGCTCGGCGGCATACGCGTAATAAGGGCGTTTAACCGCACCGAGTATGAGGACAAACGCTTCAAGGATGCCAACGATGACCTCACAACCATGACCGTTAAGGTGCAGCGCATATTCGCTTCGCTTATACCGATTGCCACGCTCCTTATTTTCAGCCTTATAATAATTCTTGTGGCTGTCGGCTATGTGCAGATAAACCGCCTTACCGACCCGGTGGAAATCCGGAATACCATAGGTGATTTACAGGCATTTATACTTTACCTTGTGTTTATTATAGTTGCGGTTTCCACAGCGGCGGCAATGTTTATTATGATACCGCGTGCAAACATCAGCGCAAAGCGTATAAACGCAGTGCTTGAAATGCAGCCCGAGCTTACCGTGCCCGCAGCCACTGCTCGCGACAGCGGCGACGGCGTTATCGAGTTCAGAAATGTCAGCTTCGATTATAAAACCGCCGAGGGCGAGCCGAAGCATGTGCTTAAAAATGTGAGCTTTACCGCAGAGCCCGGCAAAACCACCGCTATTATAGGCGGCACAGGCTCCGGCAAATCCACAATTCTCAATCTTATTCCGCGTTTTTACGATGTTGCCGCGGGCGCCGTGCTCATTGACGGTGCCGATGTGCGCGATATGGATTTTGCCACGGTTTACTCGAAGCTCGGCTACATTCCGCAGCAGGCGTTTCTTTTCAGCGGCACCATTGCCGACAACCTGCGTTACGGTAAGGAGGATGCCACCGACGAGGAGCTTTGGGAGGCTTTGGATATTGCGCAGGCGCGCGATTTCGTTGAAAAACTGCCCGACGGGCTTGAAAGTATGGTTTCGCAGAACGGCACCAACCTTTCGGGCGGTCAGAAGCAGCGCCTTTGCATTGCAAGGGCAATAGTAAAAAAATCCGAATTCTATATATTCGACGACAGCTTTTCCGCGCTCGATTTCATTACGGATTCGCGCTTGCGCGCGCGTCTTAAAAACGAGCTTTCGGAAGCTACCGTCCTTATAGTTGCGCAGCGCGTAGGCACCATTATAAATGCCGATAAAATCATTGTGCTTGATAAGGGCGTTATAGCGGGCGAGGGCACTCACGCCGAGCTGCTTGAAAATTGCGGGGTTTATAAAGAAATAGTTAAATCCCAGCTCAGTGCAGAGGGGGCGGCAGAATGACGGACAACAAACGCAACCTCGACCCCCGGCGCCTTGAACGGCTTGAACGCCGCAGGCTTACACGCCAGCGCCGCTATTCCGCATACCGCAAGGTGCGCAAGGATGAAGACCGCGCCACGAGCTTTTTTGTGCCGTTCAAACGCCTTATGGGCTATGTGCTTGAGCATAAAAAAGGCTTTGTGCTTGTGGTGGTAATGTGCATACTCAGCACGATATGCAATGTTATAGGGCCCACCTATATAGGCGATGCAGTCGATGTTCTCAATGAGCAGGTCAATCTCAAAGTCAGCGGTCAGCAAATCTCCGCGCAGACGCTCATTCCGTATATTTTGATACTTGTGGGCGTTTACGGCGGCATGGCGCTTTTCGCGTTTATTCAGCAGTACACCATGGCGGGTATGTCGGCAAAAATCGTGCGCCGTTTAAGAGAGAATATCAACGATAAGCTCTCGCACCTGCCGCTTAAATATTTTGACGGCAACTCAAAGGGCGATATCCTTTCGCGCGTAATAAACGATATTGATAATATCAGCAACACCTTGCAGCACAACCTTATTTCGATAATCGAATCGGTTATTATGATAGTGGGCGTGTTCGTGATGATGCTTGTTACGAACTGGTTTTTAACGCTGATTATTGTTGCAATAGTGCCGTTTGCCGCGGCTATCGCACTGCGCATAATGAAAATAAGCAAAAAGCTTTTCAGAAAGCAGTGGGACAGAACGGGTGAACTCAACGGTCATGTTGAGGAAATGTATACCGGTCATAAAATCGTGCGCATTTTCGGGCAGGAGCAGCTCGCCATTGATGAATTCAACGATATCAACGATGAGCTTACCGATATAAGCTGCAAGGCACAGTATGTTTCGGGCTCAATACATCCGTTCATAAACCTTGTGGATAATATCGGCTATATCGCCGTTACCATAGTGGGCGGCTGCCTTATAGTAAATAACGGCGTTTTCGCCGTCGGCGGCAAAGTGCTTTACGATATGGGCGAAGCGTTCACCATAGGCGGTATTCTTACATTCATCACGTATTCAAAGCTGTTCACTTCCCCCATTTCAAGCCTTGCGCAGATAGTAAACCAGCTGCAGTCGTGCATGGCATCGGCAGAGCGTGTGTTCACAATGCTTGATGAAGATATTGAGCCTGACGAAGCCGTTGACACTCCGCTTGAATTCAAGGATGCTTTGAAATTTGAGGATGTTTCGTTCTCATACTCACCGGACAAACCCCTTATGGAGCATCTGGATATTACGCTGAAAGCCGGCTCACTTGTTGCGCTCGTGGGTCCCACGGGTGCGGGCAAGACCACATTCGTAAATCTGCTTATGCGCTTTTACGATGTTACGGGCGGCAAAATCACCATTGACGGCACGGATATACGCGACGTTTCGCGTGATACGCTGCGTTCGCTTTACGGTATGGTGCTGCAGGATACGTGGTTATTTAAGGGTACGGTTATGGATAACCTGCGTTACGGCAGGCTCGGTGCAACCGATGACGAGGTCATAGCCGCCGCAAAGGCAGCACGCGCCGATGAATTTATAAGCGAGCTGCCCGAGGGCTACAATACCGTGCTTGAAGAAAACGGCGAAAACATTTCGCAGGGTCAGCGCCAGCTTATAACCATAGCGCGCGCTCTGCTTAAAGACCCGAAGATTCTTATACTCGATGAAGCCACAAGCTCGGTCGATACAAGAACGGAGCTGCTTGTTCAGGAGGCTATGAGCGAGATAATGAAAGGCAGAACGAATTTCGTTATTGCCCACAGACTTTCGACCATACGCAAGGCGGATGAAATCCTTTTCATAGACAAGGGCACCGTGAAAGAGCGCGGCACACACGACGAGCTGCTTAAAAAAGGCGGCTTGTATGCGGATATGTATTACAGTCAGTTCGGCGGCACGGTTTCTTCCGCGTCACTCGACGGTGACTATTGATAAATTAAGACCGAAAGGAAAATAGGAATGAAAAACACAGAAAAATCCATGGAAAAACTCGTTGCTCTCTGCAAGGGCAGAGGCTTCGTGTACGCAGGCAGTGAAATCTACGGCGGTCTCGCCAATACCTGGGATTACGGCCCCCTCGGTGTTGAGCTTAAAAACAACATCAAAAACGCGTGGAGAAAGAAATTTATTCAGGAAAATCCCTATAATGTCGGTCTTGACAGTGCAATCCTTATGAATCCGCAGACCTGGGTGGCTTCGGGTCATCTCGGCGGCTTCTCCGATCCGCTTATGGACTGCCGCGAGTGCAAAACGCGCCACAGAGCCGATAATCTCATAGAAGATTTTGACGGCACAAATGTTGCCGGCTGGTCAAACGAGCAGATGATGAATTACATCAAGGAAAAGAACATTCCCTGCCCCGAGTGCGGCAAGCACAATTTTACCGATATAAGACAGTTTAACCTTATGTTCAAAACCTTCCAGGGTGTTACCGAGGACTCCAAGAATGAGCTTTATCTTCGCCCCGAAACCGCACAGGGCATTTTCGTAAACTTTGCAAATATTCAGAGAACCACAAGAAGAAAAGTGCCGTTCGGCGTTGCGCAGGTCGGCAAATCCTTCCGTAACGAGATCACTCCCGGCAACTTCATTTTCCGCGTTCGTGAATTTGAGCAGATGGAGCTTGAATTCTTCTGCAAGCCCGGCACCGACCTTGAATGGTTTGAGTATTGGCGCGCATTCTGCCGCGACTGGCTGTATTCACTCGGCATCAAGGAGGAAAACCTCAGACTGCGCGACCACGATAAAGAGGAGCTTTGCTTCTATTCAAAGGCTACTACCGACTTCGAGTACCTTTTCCCGTTCGGCTGGGGCGAGCTTTGGGGCGTTGCCGACAGAACTGACTACGACCTTACTCAGCACATCAACACCTCCGGTAAGAGCCTTGACTACTTTGACCCGGAAACAAACGAAAGATATGTTCCCTATGTTGTTGAGCCGTCACTCGGCGTTGAAAGACTTTTCCTGACCGTACTTACCGAGGCTTATGATGAGGAAGTCGTTGACGAAGCAAAGAATGACACGAGAGTTGTGTTAAGACTTCATCCCGCCCTTGCACCCTATAAGTGCGCTGTTCTGCCGCTTTCCAAAAAGCTCGGCGACAAGGCGAATGAAATTTATGCGGAACTTTCAAAGAAATTCTTTGTGGATTACGATGATGCAGGCTCAATAGGCAAACGCTATCGCCGTCAGGATGAAATCGGTACACCGTTCTGCATTACCGTTGACTTTGAGACCGTAGGCGACGAGAACACTCCTGCCGACAACTGCGTAACCGTCCGTGAAAGAGACTCCATGGAGCAGGTAAGGATCCCGATCGCAGAGCTTGAAAAGTATATTGAGGACAGAGTGAATTTTTAAGTTTTCGGTTGTTAACGGACTTTAAAGGCATAAAAATTTATTTTTAACTCGGTTGACAAACTGCGAAGATATGCTATAATGAAAACAGAAAGGTGACCGATAGACGGTTAGCCTGAGTTTGGTTTAGAAATAAACCGCACCATTAGCCCGGGCGGTTTATTTCTTTTTTGTTGTTATATCGACAACAAGTGCAATCACTGACACAATTAAAGCAAGTAATAAGAATAATGCTTCGTATGTAACCATCAAATCGAATTTGTTTCATTACTG
The DNA here is from genome assembly GCA_045617785.1 of Acutalibacteraceae bacterium. Taxonomy (GTDB): domain Bacteria; phylum Bacillota; class Clostridia; order Oscillospirales; family Acutalibacteraceae; genus DTU089. Next base: position 10,268 of record JAZLJH010000011.1, on the reverse strand, counting down.
CTTTAATAATTGAATAATTAAATCATACTGAATCCAGGGTGTATTTATGGATAACGCTGAAATGAAAATTGAACAGATTGCGGTAATTTATAACGATTACGGCACAAAATTCGGTGTGCCGCGCCAGAGCGGACTTGCTCCGTCCGAGGTGTCGAAAATCGTGTTCTGCGAAAAGTACCGCGATAAAAACGCCCTGCGCGGAATTGAGCAGTATTCGCACCTGTGGCTTCTGTGGGGCTTTTCCGAAAATCCGCAGTCAGACGGCTGGTCGCCCACGGTAAGACCGCCGCGCCTCGGCGGCAACGAAAGGGTGGGCGTTTTTGCAACACGCTCACCGAACAGACCGAACCCCATAGGGCTTTCCTGCGTTAAGCTTGAAAGAATTGCGCCCGACGGTGAAAACGGAACGGTGCTTTTCGTCAGCGGCGCCGATTTGAAAAACGGCACGCCCGTTTACGATGTCAAGCCGTATCTGCCGTATGTTGACAGCATACCCGATGCTCTCGGCGGTTTTGCCGAGGAACATAAAAATTACCGTCTTGAAGTTGTTTTTGCCGACGGACTTTACGAAAAGGTGCCGCCCGAAAAGCGCGGTGCGCTTTCGGAATCGCTTGCGCTCGACCCGCGCCCCTCATACCAGAGTGATGCGCAGCGAGAGTACGGTATGACCTTCGGCGGCATCGAAATCAAATTTAAGGTCAACGGTGGTGTGCTGACCGTTACCGCGGTGGAATGATATGAGAACCGTAAAACCCGATTTTTTTGACAAATTCAAATGTATTGCCGAAAAATGCACCGATAACTGCTGCATCGGCTGGGAGGTGGATGTCGACTGCGACACCGCCGAAAAATACGCAGCTTACAGCGGTGCTCTCGGTGAAAGGCTGCGCGGCGAGCTGACCGTGAGTGAAGACGGCTTGCCCTGCTTTAAGATGCGCGCCGACGGCAGATGCCCTTTTCTGAACGCAGATAATCTTTGCGATATTATCACCGAAGCGGGCAGCGGCTTTCTGTGCGAAATATGCCGCGAGCATCCGCGCTTTTACGAGTGGGTGGGGGATGTCACCGAATGCGGTCTCGGTCTTTGCTGCGAGGAGGCGTGCAGGCTGCTTCTGAGTTGCGGCGGCTTTTCGCTTACCGCAGATGGCAGCGAGGAAGCCGAAGACGAAGAAGCCGAAATCTACGATTCATTTTTCGCTTTTCGTGAAAATCTTTTTAATACCGTATCGGATGAAAGCAAAACTTTAGCCGAATGTATTGAAAATGTGCTTGCTGCGGTCAAAAGCAGTGAATTTTACTGCGGCGAAGACCGGATGCTCAAAACCGCAAAAGATGTTTCCGAATTTTATAAAACAACAGAGCCGATAGATGATAACTGGAGTGCTTATGCCGAAAAAATTGCGGCTTTTGCCGAAAGCGGCGCGGGCTTCAACAAAGCCGATGAGCCATGGCTGCGCCTCGTGTTTTCGTATTTACTTTATCGCCACCTTACCGCAGGACTTTATGACGGCGATATTTATGCGCGTGCCTGCTTCTGTGCCGAAGCCGTGGGGTATATCGCCCTTTGCGCCGAGGTGAAGCGCGCGGAAAAAGGCGTGCTTTCGCAGCGCGATATAATCGATGTTATAAAATATTGGTCGAAACAGACGGAATACAGCGACATAAATATATCAAAAGCAATAAACTTTGAAGGTTAGTGCAGAACGAAAAACACAACATAAAAAGAAATGGCTTTACGGTGAATTAAGTGTATAACAAACCGTAAAGCCATTATTTTTATAAAATATTTTTTATCTCTTCAAGCTTTTTCACCGTATATGTCGGTATTTTGTCGCCGTCGGGGGTTTCGCCGGTGCGGTCAAACCACACGGTTTTTATGCCGTAGCCGTTGCCGCCGAGAATATCTGCGGTAAGGCTGTCGCCTATAAGTATACATTCGTCAACACTCACGCCGCCGAGTTTACCGAAGCAGTAATCGAAAAATTCCTTTGACGGCTTCGGTGCGCCCGCATCCTCCGAAACGAAAACGCCTTTGAGATACTTGTTGAAATCGCCCTTTTGCAGTCTGCTTTGCTGAACTGCGCGAAAGCCGTTGCTGACTATATACAAATCGTATTTTTCTTTGAGATAATCGAGCAGCTCGTAAGCGCCCTCAACGGGATATGCGCTTTTTGCTATGTAATCCTCAAAAAACAGCTCCATAGTCGGACCGTCGTACACAATGCCGAGCTTTGCGAAGATTATGTTCCAGCGGTTCGCTCTTATATACGCTCTGTCGATTTCGCCGCGCTCGTGTGAAGCCCACAGCTTATTGTTTTCGCGCAGGAATACGGGGAGAGCATCATCGGTGTACTCCACGCCGAATTTCCCGAAGCCGTCAATTATCGCGTGGCGCGCACATTCGTTAAAGTCTATTAAGGTATTGTCAAGGTCAATTAAAATATTCTTAATCATAACAAAATCCCTGCGGCTTTCTTTGCCGCTTCAAAAAGGCGTGCTTCGGCATTCGCCATGGCTTCTTCAAGTGTATCATCGGGCAGCATCGTCTGCTCGGCATAGTAAAAATGATTTTTCAGTTCTTCCCGCGTGCAGGTTATGCCGCCGCTTAAAAGCACGCACTTTTTGCCGTGCTTTTTTGCAAGTTCCGCCATTTTTACGGGGAGCTTACCCAAAAGTGACGATGAATCCGTTTTGCCTTCGCCCGTAATCAGTATATCGCACGCGGCTATTTTCTTTTCAAGCCCGACGGTTTCGGCAATTACATCAAAGCCCGAAACGAGCCTGCCGCCGCAAAATGCCACAAGCGCAAAGCCGAGGCCGCCCGCCGCGCCCGCACCGGGCATTTCGGCGTAATTCGTGCCGAGCTTTTCGCACATAAGGTCGCCGTAATGTTTAAGGGCGTTTTCAAGGATCGTTTTTTTGCTTTCATCGGCGCCCTTTTGCGGCGAAAATACCATAGTCGCGCCGCGCTCGCCGTACAGGGGCGAAACAACATCGCACGCCACAAGCAATTCTGTGTTTTTCAGCAGCTGCGCAACATTTTCGCAGTCAAAATCGGCAAGCTCCGTAAGTGCGGCGCCGCCCTCTTTCAGTTCTTTCCCGTTTTTATCGGTAAAGCTGCCGCCGAGTGCGCGCACGCACCCCGCGCCGCCGTCATTGGTGGCGCTGCCGCCTATACCTATAATTATACGCTTTGCACCGCGTTTCACAGCGTCTTTTATCAGCTCGCCCGTGCCGTATGTGGTGGCGGTCAGGGGATTGAGCATCTCTTTAGGCTGTAATGTTATGCCCGAAGCCTCCGCCATTTCAAGCACGGCGGTACTGCCTGCAAGGCAGTAGTGAGCATCCACGCGCTGCATAAACGGACCGCACACATTCACGGTGATTATTTCACCGCCGAGTGCGCACGCCATGGCATTTACGGTGCCCTCGCCGCCGTCGGCAACGGGGCACATCGCCGCTTCGTATTCGGGCGAAACAGACTTAAAGGCATTACAAATCACCTCGCACGCTTGGGGCGAGGTGAGTGTTCCTTTGAATGAATCGCAGGCTGCTAAAATTTTCATAATGTTTCGAGCTTGTCGGCAACACCGTTAAGCCAGCTGCCCTCAAAGAGCTCGATCGCTCCGGCATCGCAAGCGGCGGCGAGCTTATTGTTTACGGGGATTTCGGCGGCGGTTGCCACACCGTGCTTTTCGGCAACAGCGTTTATATCGGATTCACCGAAAATTTTGTGGCGCTTGCCGCAGTCGGGGCACTCAAAGTAAGCCATATTTTCAACGAAAGCGAGCACGGGAATGTTCATAAGGTCAGCCATTTTTACTGCCTTTTCAACGATCATACCCACAAGCTCCTGCGGTGAAGCGACTATGATTATGCCGTCAACGGGAATGCTCTGGAAAACGGTGAGCGGCACATCGCCCGTTCCGGGGGGGATATCCACAAACATATAGTCAACATCGTTCCATATAACATCGGTCCAGAACTGCTTTACCGCACCTGCAATAACGGGACCGCGCCAAACGACGGGGTCGGTATCGTTTTCAAGCAGCAGGTTTACGGACATAACGCTTATGCCTGTTGCGGTTTTGCAGGGCAGTATGCCGTTTTCGGTGCCCTGTGCCTTTTCCTTAACGCCGAACGCCTTGGGGATGGAGGGGCCTGTTATATCGGCATCGAGAATGGCAGTGTTGAAGCCGCGGCGCTGCATAGTGACCGCAAGCAGCGAGGTAACAAGGGATTTGCCTACGCCGCCCTTGCCGCTTACCACGCCGATAACTTTTTTAATGTTTGAAAGCTCGTGCGGCTTTTCAAGAAAGCTTTCGGGCTGCTGCTCTTTGGAAGGGCAGTTCGCCGAGCAGTTGCTGCAATCGTGTGTGCATTCACTCATAAAAAACATCTCCTAAATATATTACATCATTATAATAACACAAAGCCGCGCCAATATCAAGCGCGCGGTAAGAAATTAGCACTTGACAAGTGCAGGTGTTTTTTATATAATACAATGTGCGTATTTTCGTTCGGGGAAATGCGCGGCAACAAAATCATCAAAAACAGGTGTTAATATTTACTGCTACTTCTCACACTTCCGTAAATAATCAGCCTGAATAATAGAATGGAGTAGAAAATCATGAAAAGAACTTACCAGCCCAAGAAAAGACACAGAATGATGGAACACGGCTTCCGTAAAAGAATGGCAGACAGAAACGGCCGCAAGGTACTTGCACGCCGCCGCAAAAAAGGCAGAAAGCAGCTCACTTATTAATTGCTGCTGACCGATCGGTCATTCCGACGGGGGAGTAATGTGTGTCAGATTTCATCACGCTTAAAAGCAATACCGATTTCAGAAGGCTCTATAACAGAGGCAAGGCTGTAACTGATCCTGCGTTGGTTGTTTATTACCGTAAGAACCACGCGGGAATTTGCCGTATCGGTATAACTACAAGCAAAAAAATCGGCAACGCCGTTGAGCGCAACCGTTCAAGGCGTGTTATCAGGGCGGCATTCAGAGAGGTGTGCGGTCAGCTTGCGCCGTGCTACGACATTGTTCTTGTAGCGCGTTCCTCTACCAAATACCGCAAAAGCACCGCCGTTGCCGAGGCTATGCGCCGCATATTCGCAAACGAAGGAATGCTCGCAGGGGAGTGACAAGCGTGAAAGACTTTCTCGTAAAGGCTATCGGCTTTTACCAGCGCCGCATTTCACCGCTGTTTCCGGCGCGTTGCAGGTATTACCCTACCTGTTCGCAGTATGCTCTTGACGCCGTAAGGATCCACGGTGCATTCAAAGGGAGTGTTCTTGCCGTTTTGCGGCTGATGCGCTGCAACATACTGTTCCCCGGAGGGGTGGATCCCGTTCCCCCCAAAAAGGAGAAAAAGAGTAAATAATTCGCTTTTGCGTGACTCTTTTTTCGGAAAGGATTAACAAAATAATGAGAGAAATTCTTGCAATGCCTTTCGGTTGGGTGCTTTCTCTGTTTTATAACATCACGGGCAGTTACCTTATTTCCATACTCGTGCTTACCGTTATAATCAGACTTTTACTGCTGCCCGTTTCCATAAGCCAGCAGAAAAACAGCGCCAAACAGGTTCGCCTGAATACCAAGGTAAACAAAATCAAACAGAAGTATGCCGGTAATCAGCAGAAGATTCAGGAGGAAACTCAGGCTCTTTACCAGCGTGAAGGCTTCGGCGTTTCAAATATGGGCTGCGCACCCCTCGCCGTTCAGCTTATTGTTATGATAGGTCTTTACGAGGTCATTTATACGCCTCTGTCAAGCGTTCTGCGCTTCAGCAACGAAATAGTTGCCAAGCTGCAGGAGGTTATGAACATAGTCGTAAATACCTCCGGCAAAGGCACCAACACCGCCCGCTATGTCGAAATCAACATCCTTAACGGCGTTTCCGAGCTCAAGGAGCAGATCAGCAGCAGCGGCGTGCTCACCGGCAAACAGTTTAACGACCTTTTAACTCTTAAAGATCAGTTCAGTTTTATGGGGCTTGACCTTACACAGACCCCCAATGTTAAAGAATTTAACGCATATTGGCTTATTCCGCTGCTTTCATTCGCCACGGCAATGCTCAGCGCCGTGTTCATGTATATTAAGCAGAAGCAGCAGAATCCCGAAATGGCTAAAAATCCGTCCATGGGCTGCATGACCTTTATGTCGCCGCTCATGTCGCTCGCATTTACATTTATGTTCCCCGCAGGTGTCGGCGTGTACTGGATCATTTCCAACGTGCTTTCTTTCATTCAGCAGGTAGTGCTTACCCGCGTTTACAGCCCCAGGAAAGTTATTGCACAGCAGATGGTTGACGAAACCGTTTTAAGACGCTCCAAAGAAAACAACACCAAAATGCGTGTGGAAATCGAAAAGAAATAAGGTGTAAAAAATGATTAAGGAAGCAATAGGCATCGGTGCGACAATCGACGATGCCCGCAAAATGGCGATAGAATCACTTCATGCTCCCATAGAGGCAGATGTCAAGGTCGAAATCGTTGAAATGCCCAAGAAAAAGCTGCTCGGCCTTTTCGGCGGCTCGGATGCCAAGGTAAAAGCATTCTACGATGACGGCGTTGAGGAAAAACCCGTTGTAAAAGAAAAGCCGGCTGCACCCAAGGCTGAAAAGAAGCCTGCCGCAGAGGCTCCCAAAAAGGCTGAAAAGAAACCTCAGCCCAAAAAGGAAAACAAAGAAGTAAAAGAACACGAAAAAGTCAGCGAGCCCGAAATCGACCTTTCCGCAATAGAAGCGAAAAAGACCGATGCAACCGCATACCTTGAGTCAATTATCAGGGGTATGGGTTTTGCCGATGCCGAGGTTGTAGCTCGCGAAACCGAAAATGATATTTATTTTGAAATCACCTGCAGTGATGATTACGGCAACATAATCGGCAGGCGCGGCGAAACGCTTGACGCTTTGCAGTATCTCACAAGGCTTTTCGTAAACCGTTCCGACAACAGCAACAAGCGCGTTGCTCTTAATGTGGGCGATTACAGAAAGCACCGCGAGGAAGCTTTGAAATCTCTTGCAAGAAGACAGGCTGCACGCGTTGTAAAATACGGCAGAAGCTCGGCACTTGAACCGATGAATCCTTACGAGCGCAGAATCATCCACACCGCCATTCAGGAGGTTGAGGGTGTTACATCGCACTCCGTAGGCGAGGGCGACAGAAGGCGCGTTGTCATCACTCCCGCAGACGGCGAGCGCAAGGGCGGCTATTCAAGAGAACGCCGCGGCGACAGACGCGAAAGACGCGCACCCTATGTTCCGCAGACTTCCGCAGAGCCCAGAGAGCAGAAGGTCGATGCCGCCGCATCTTCAAGATACGGCAAAATCGAGCCCAGAAAGCCCGCAGCAGTTGAGGCGGAAGCTCCGGCAGAGGAATAATTCACAAAGTCAATATACAAATCGTTGACGAAGACAGTACGGTAACCCCGTTTTTCAGAGAGCGCACCGGCAGGTGAAAGGTGCGAAAACGCATTACCCGAATACCACTTCCGAGTGCGGCGCGAAACAAGTGCCGCCGTATGCCGCGTTAAGGCGTTTGAGTGACGGCGCAAGCCGTAATTCGGGTGGAACCGTGGAGTATATGCTTCATCCCGTATATCGGGGTGGAGCATTATTTTTTATATTGTAAATATTTTCAACTTTTGAAAGGGTGGTATATATGATTAAAGTTACGCTTCGTGATGATGTTAAGGAGTTTGAAAGCGGCATCACCGTAGCGGAAATCGCAAAATCCATTGGTATGGGTCTTTACAAAGCGGCACTCGGCGGCAGAATAAACGGCGAGTATTGCGATTTGCGTACCCCCGTTACCGAGGATTGCGCACTTGAAATAGTTACCTTCGGCGATGACCTTGACGGCAAAAAGACCTTCTGGCACACCGCTTCGCATATTCTTGCGCAGGCAGTTAAAAGACTTTACCCCGAAACCAAGCTTGCGATAGGTCCGGCTATCGATAACGGCTTCTATTACGATTTTGACAGCGAGGTTACATTTACTCCCGATGTGCTTGAAAAAATCGAAGCCGAAATGAAGAAAATCGTTAAAGAGGATTTGCCCCTTGAACGCTATGAGATGGAGCCGCAGGAAGCGCTCAACTATTTCAAGGAAAACGGTGAGATTTACAAGTACGAGCTTATTGAGGAGCACGCCGCAAAGGGCGAAAAGATTTCGTTCTACAAGCAGGGCGAGTTCAACGAGCTTTGCGCAGGTCCGCATATTATGAGTACGGGCGCAATAAAGGCATTCAAGCTTACCTCCTGCACGGGCGCATATTGGCGCGGCGATGAAAAGAACAAGATGCTTCAGAGAATTTACGCCATTGCTTTCCCGAAGCAGGCGGAGCTTGACGAATACCTTGAAAGAATCGAAGAAGCCAAGAAGCGCGACCACAGAAAGCTCGGCAGAGAGCTCGGACTTTTCGCACTTCGCGATGAAGCCCCCGGTATGCCCTTCTTCCTCCCGAAAGGTATGGTACTGCGCAATACCCTTATTGACTACTGGCACAAGGTACACAAAAAATGGGATTATCTTGAAATCTCCACTCCGCAGATTATGAGAAGAAGCCTTTGGGAAACCTCGGGCCACTGGGAGCATTACCATGATGATATGTACACCACCGTTATTGATGATGAGGATTTCGCCATCAAGCCCATGAACTGCCCCGGCTCGATTCTTGTGTACGACCTTGAGCCCCATTCATATAAGGAGCTTCCGCTGCGTTACGGCGAGCTCGGCAGAGTGCACAGAAATGAGCTTTCCGGTGCGCTTCACGGTCTGTTCCGTGTTCGCTGCTTCACTCAGGACGATGCTCACATCCTGCTTGCTCCCGAGCAGATTCGTGACGAGGTCGTAAGAATAGCACAGCTCTTTGACGAGGTTTACTCGCTCTTTAAGCTGCCCTACACCATTGAACTTTCCACCATGCCCGAGGACCATATCGGCTCCGTGGAGGATTGGGAAATTGCCACCAATGCTCTTGCGGATGCAATTACCTCAGTCGGCAAGACCTATATCGTAAATGAGGGCGACGGCGCATTCTACGGCCCGAAGCTTGACTTCCATATTGAAGACTCTCTCGGAAGAACATGGCAGTGCGGTACGATTCAGCTCGACTATCAGCTTCCCGGCAGATTCAACCTTGAATACACCGGTGCCGACGGCGAGAAGCATTGCCCCGTTATGATCCACAGAGTTGTGTTCGGCTCTGTTGAAAGATTCATCGGCGTTATCACCGAGCATTTTGCAGGTGCGTTCCCCACATGGCTCGCTCCCGTTCAGGTCAGAATTTTACCGATAGCCGACCGCCATCAGGAAACCTGCGAGGCTATAAAGAAAACGCTTGACGAAGCAGGCATAAGAGTTGAAGTTGACCTCAGAAGCGAAAAACTCGGCTACAAGCTGCGCGATGCTCAGCTGCAGAAGATTCCCTATATGCTCGTTGTGGGCGATAAGGAAGCCGAGGAGGGCACCGTTTCCGTAAGAAGCAGAAAAGACGGCGACAAGGGCTCTATGGGCGTTGAGGATTTCAAGGCGTTCATCAAAGAAGAAATAGACAATATGGTTCTTTGAGGAAATTTTGTGCGGTATCCTTGCGGATGCCGCACTTCTTAAATCGGAGGAAAATATGAAGCTTGAAGAAAAGAAACTTACCTCGACCCAGGTTTTTAACGGCGTGCTTATACACCTTTACCGTGATACCGTTGAATTGCCCGACGGCAACGAGGCGGTGCGCGAGGTGATACGCCACCCGGGCGCGGTGTGCGTACTGCCGGTAGATGAAAACGGCAGCGCATATTTCGTTAAGCAGTTCCGTTATGCATTTGACCGCGTAACACTTGAAGCGCCCGCAGGCAAGCTCGAACGCGGCGAGGATATTTTTGAAGCCGCCAAGCGCGAGCTGCGCGAGGAAACGGGGCTTACCGCCGATGAGCTTATACCCATGGGCGAGCTTTACACCACGCCGGCTATGATAGACGAGGTAATTTACCTTTACCTTGCGCGCGGACTGCACAGCGGCGAGCAGGATCTGGATGAAGATGAGTTCATAAATGTTGAAATCATTCCGCTTAAAAAAGCGGCGGAAATGGTTATGAACGGCGAAATCAAGGATGCAAAAACGCAGACGGTGATACTCAAAGCAGAAAAAATACTCACGGCAGAGAATTGAGAGTTTTCGGTTTTTCAATGCGAAAATAAGAACAATCGGCAGGGGCGCCGCACCCGGGGCGCCCGGGTCAATCGCGCAGCGGCACCGTGTG
>JAZLJH010000010.1:0-19210 GCA_045617785.1 Acutalibacteraceae bacterium | reverse complement strand
GCCACGCGCATATTGCCGAGCCGGGCAAAAGGAGATACCCGAGCCGTTCGGATGATGCAAAGTATATCGCTATGTACGGCGAATTTCTCAAAGCACTTGAGGAAACGGGCTGCACCCACTGCTCGATAGAGGCGGGCACCGATGCCTTCTCAAAGGAGGCGGGCGAGGCGATCGCACTTCTGAAAGAATGTGCAATCGGTTGATTTTCTGAATCAACTCTGTTGACAAACAGCATTGCGAATAATATAATAAAATTATAACAACGGTGTGAAAGGAAGTTAATTATGGGTAAAATTTTAATTATGGATCATCCGCTTATTCAGCATAAGCTTTCAATACTTCGTGATGTAAGCACAGGCTCAAAGGAGTTTCGCGCTCTTATTTCCGAGATAGCCACGCTTATCTGCTACGAAGCCACAAGGGATCTTCCCCTTGAAGAAACAACCATCACAACACCTATTTGCGAAACGAAGGCAAAGGTGCTTGCAGGTAAAAAGCTCGCCGTAGTCCCCATTCTGCGTGCAGGTCTCGGCATGGTAGATGGTATGCTCACTCTCGTTCCCTCCGCAAAGGTCGGTCATATAGGTCTTTACCGCGATCCCAAAACTCTGCAGCCCGTTGAGTATTACTGCAAGCTTCCCGCCGATATCGGCGAGCGCGAGGTTTTCGTTGTTGACCCCATGCTTGCAACCGGCGGCTCCGCTATCGACGCTATTTCGCAGATCAAAAAGCGCGGTCCCAAGCACATAAAATTCCTCGGTATCATTGCTGCTCCTGAAGGACTTAAAGCTCTTTCCGAGGCTCATCCCGATGTCGATATTTTCGTTGCGGCACTCGATGAAAAGCTCAATGACCACGGCTACATAGTTCCCGGTCTCGGCGATGCGGGCGACCGTATTTTCGGTACAAAATAATTTTGTTGAAAAATGTCGACTTGTGCAGTATAATTTGCACAAGTCGATTTTTTGCGGGTGATTATTTGAAAAGATTATTATCTGTTTTCAGCATTATTGTATTGATTACGGCGTTTTGCTCGTGCGGTACGCCGGAGCGCGAAGGCTACGAGGGCGCCGTAATAGCGGCAGAGCTTAATTCCGACGGCGAGCTTGCCGCGCAAAGCTTTATAGCTGAGGGCGCGGTCGTGGATACATATAACGATGTTGCGGATGCCGCACTTGCGGTTGAAAATGGCAAAGCCGATTACCTTGTTACCGATGAATTTGCGGCAGCGGGTTTTGAGTTTGCCGGCAGAATGCTTGTTAAATATGCCGATTGTGCATATAAAACCGAATTGTGCGCCGTATTCGGCGATGAAAGTCTGCGGGATGAATTTAATGCCGTACTTGAAAAATTCAGAAATGACGGAACATACGATGCCATTAAAAACAGCCTTTTGAATTTTGAGGTTTATAATGTCGGCGGCACTTGTGAAAAAGGCACACTTAAAATCTTGTGCGACCCATCATTTGCGACTTTTATGCGCATTGATGACGGCGGTATGCTTTCCGGCGCGGAGGTCACTTTTGCACACGCGATTCTTGCGGAAATGGGCTATGAGACGGAGTTTGTGTTCTGTGACTTCGACGAACTGTTTACCGCCCTTGAAAACGGCGAGGGCGATTTGATAATGTCCTCGGTAACATATACCGCCGAGAGAGCCGAAAGCTACCTGTTTTCATCTCCGTATCTTACAATCAATTATGTCGTTATTGAACGCGGAAAACCGTAATAATGTTTAATATTTATCCGTAATATGCTATATCTTCTTCCAACAAATCATCAATATTTTCACTGTCGAACCATATTCCGTCAATGAAAATTTCCTTTTCAAATTCCTTGTTCTGAGAAGCGAGTACAGCACATTCCACGGCACGATTGCCCATTTCTATGGTGTTCTGTATAACACCGCCGAGCAGAATGGGACCGTCCGTTTTCTTTACCCACTCAATCGCGGCGGTGCCGCAGTCGAATGTTGCAAAGCGTATGTCGTTATATCTTTCGCCCGAGGCGGCAATAGCATCACTTACCTGCAGCATTGATACGGCGCTTGCCGTGAATATCAGGCGAGCACCTTTTTCGGTAAGTGCTTCAAGGGCGATCTTATAATTGTTGTTTGTCGCGTCGGGTTTGACTTCAACGCTGAATTTGCATTTGCCCTTTGTCGCGGGGTCGGCATCGGCAAGCGCGGTAAAGCCGTCAATAAAGCCGTTTACGCGGTCCTCGGCGGTAGTACTCTGCTCATACTGTATAATGCCTACAAGGTATTCGCCGTCAGTTGCCGCTATTTCTGCTTTTACCTTTTCAAAGCAATTTTCGGCGCATAACTTTGATGCATCATAGCTGTTTGTGCTTACTGTCGATACAATGGGGTTTTTGCCTATGCTGTCAAGTGCAGCGATATCGGCGGTATACACACCGCTGTCATACTGCACAACGGGGATACCCGCATCATACGCCTGAGCAAGCATATCGGTGTAGCCCTCGCATATCGAGGCAACTACTATTGCCGCCGAACCGTTGCTGAGCGCATTCTGCATATGGTTGAGGGCTTCCGGCAGGTACGAGGCATCGGTGCCCTGCGGCGCGCGGTAGTTCAGGCGGTAGCCGTATTTCTCGGCGCCCATGGCGCAGCCGGATTTTACCCTTGACCAGAAAGAATCGGATTCGCCCTTTGATACTACGGAGACTATCGGCTCCGTAGTTTTTTCTGATTTTGCAAGGTCAAAACAAACAAAGAACATTCCGACGATGAGCGCGACTGCTGCTATTACTGCGATAACGGTTATCGGCTTCTTGTGACTGCTTTTTTCAATGCGGTTTTCAAGGCGCGGGCGAATATGCTTTTTGCGAATATCAAGCAGTATTGCGGCAACGATTATTACGCCTGTCATAACATAGGTGAGGTAGGTAGAGTTCACATTGATATTGAATCTGCTCAATGCAAAGTTAAGGCCGCTTCTTATAATAGTGAGCATCATCATACCGATTATTGAGCCGCCTACACACGCTGTGCCGCCTGCGGCATTCGTGCCGCCTATATATACCGCGGCAATGGCGTCAAATTCCATACCGTTGCCGGTGGCAACGGTAATTGTGGCAAATGATGCCGCCCAGAAAATCGCGGCGATGCCGGCGGTAAGACCGCTGATTATATATGCCGTGAAAATGTATCTGTCCGAACGGATGCCCGAAAGGCGTGAGGCTTCGGGGTTGCTGCCTATTGCAAGTATGTAGCGGCCGATTTTGTTTTTATAGGCGAGGTATGCCGCAACAATAACAAACAGCGCAAGCCACGCCATGCCGGTGGGAATACCGTTGCAGTTTGAAAACAGACGGTTGAACCATGTTGCCGACGGAAAGTAAATGTTCGGATCGGCAACAAGCAGCGCGCTGAAGCCGCGTATGAACATCATCGTGCCCAAGGTTGCGATAAATGCAGGGACCTTGAGCTTTGCCACAAGCACACCGTTTATTATACCGACGGCAATGCCCACCGCCATCATAATCGGTATGGTGAGCCACAGCGGCGCGCCGAGTGCGTATATTTTACCCGCTATTGCGGCGCTGGCTATGCAGGCACCGCCAAGTGAAAGGTCGGTCTGCCCGCAGGCAATAACAAAAGTTTCACCGAGTGCGATGACTGCGTACGGCACAAGTGACTGCGCCATGCTCAAAAGGTTGTATGTCTTAATGAAATTTGGGTTGACAGCGGTAAATATGACCGTCATACCCATAAGAACGAGGAACAGCACAAGGTTTTTGCCGTTCATCATTTTCAGCGTCTTGCTGTTGATGTTCATTTTATCGGTTTTCATTGTTCTTTTCTCCGTTTCTTGAAGTGGCATAGTACAAAATTGTTTCGTCATCGGCTTCTGCGGGCGTAAGCTCCGCGGTTATTTCGCCCTCGCACATAACAACTATTCTGTCTGCCGTGCGGCGCAGCTCGCTTGATTCCGATGAAATAAGTATTACCGATTTGCCCTGCTTCGTGAGATCGTCAATGATTTCGTAAATCTCATTTTTGGCACCTACATCTATGCCTCGTGTCGGCTCATCAAGTATGAAAATATCCATATCCGCAAGCAGCCACCTTGCAAAAATGACCTTTTGCTGATTGCCGCCGGACAGCCTTTCAACAAATTGCTCGGGCGATGAATACTTTGTGGATATGCTCTCGTTGATTTTTATTGATGCGTCAAGCGCCTTTTCGTTGTTGACCGCGCCGTGTGAAATATAACGCTTCAACGATGAAATCACCGTGTTATCCGTTACCGATTGCCCAAGCAGCAAGCCGTCTCTGCGGCGGTCTTCCGAAAGGTAGCATATTCCCTTTTCCACTGCATCGGCAGGGGAACGCAAATGCACGCGTTTGCCGTTAACAAATACCTTGGCTCTGTCTTTTCTGTCAATGGCGGTCAACGCACGCATTGTTTCTGTTCTTCCGGCGCCTACAAGTCCCGCAAATCCGAGAACCTCGCCTTTATGAAGTGTAAAGCTTACTTTCTTTACACCCGTCGCGGCGCAGCTGAGCTTGCGCACCTCAAGTACCACAGGGGCATTTTCAAAAGATATCGGCTCTTTCACCGTGTCCTCGCGCATTTCTCGGCCCGCAATCATCTTAACGAGCTCGGGGCGCGTCATTTCGTTCGCCGGAGAGGTGCCCTCAAATACACCGTCGCGCAGTACGGAAATCCGGTCGCAAATCGTGAATATTTCATCCATTCGGTGCGATATGTAAATCATACATATTCCGCGGTTTTTCAGTTCTCTGAGGATTTTGAAAAGCTCCTGTGTTTCCGAAACCGAAAGTGCCGCAGTCGGCTCATCGAGAATAAGCACGCGCGATTCTTTTGAAATGGCTTTGGCTATTTCGATCATCTGCCGTTTGCCTATTGAAAATCTGCGAACAGGGCAGGCGGGGTCAATGTTCAGCCCGAGCTTTTCGAAAAGCTCACGTGCATCGCGATTCATTTTTTCATCGTCAATGAAAATACCCTTCATTGGCTCTCTGCCTATAAAAATATTC
Source organism: Acutalibacteraceae bacterium (assembly GCA_045617785.1). Lineage (GTDB taxonomy): Bacteria > Bacillota > Clostridia > Oscillospirales > Acutalibacteraceae > DTU089. The sequence goes on along the minus strand of JAZLJH010000010.1, from coordinate 14,184 downwards.
TGTGCGGCAGTCAGGTCATCCATTAAATTGAGTTCCTGGTGTATCATAACGATACCGCTGCTTTCGGCATCGGTTATGTTGTTGAATTCTTTTTTTTCACCGAATACGCGTATCTCGCCCCCGGTCGGCTTTATTACGCCCGCAAGTATTTTCATCAAAGTGGATTTTCCGGCACCGTTTGCGCCCATAAGCGCGTGTATTTCACCTGCCGAAAACCCGACCGATACATTTTTCAGAATAGGCAGCTCATCATAGGTTTTGCAGATGCCCGTCATTTCTATATCCGCCATTAAATCTCTCTTTTCATTTCGATATTTAGTATACAATAACACTTTGTATGCCGAACTTCAATATTTTAAGAGTATTTACTTTAAATATTTTACAAAATTCACCGCACTTTGTTATGTCAAGCGGCAGAACGGTGAACCTTGCATACATTTCGGCTCTTGTAAAACTTGCGGATGAACTTGACATTACTGCTGACCGAAATTTGTTTTTCGACTATAACAAAATAAATGATGAATGGTCTGAGAAGCAGAAAATGTGCTACAAATGCCACGGTGCATTGAAAAAACTCGGTATAATAAAATAAAACCACGGCAGCCGGTGACGGTTGCCGTGTGTTTTTTGGCGATCAATAATCAGGATGCAGTAAAGAATACCTCGTAATCGGTGTAATCATATACATTTGTTTCAAACGAAACTCTGCCGGTCTGCTCCATAAGTGAAGCGGTACTTGTAACTACTATTTCGCCTTTATCGAACCGATTGTTCCCGTTTTCATCGTTGTATAACAGGAATGTTATATCCGCAAGCTGCGGTTTCCTTTCAAATTCAAAGTCGAAAAATGCTTTGCCGTCTGTTGTGCCGACATATTCATATTTGCCGTCAATGGGCGGGTAAGCCGATTTGGTAACAACTGCATTTTCAAGTTTTACATCATCGGCATCGGTGCTTTTCGGAATATTGACATTCGCCCAAAGTATATCTCTGCCGTGCGGTAAAATGCTGAAATTGGCGAAGTCTTCAAGTTTTAAAAATGCTGCTCCGTCTTTGTAAAACACAAGGTCATAAGAGACATCAACGGCGATATCGTTCGGATTCTCTATAACACCTGTAATCGTGTCAAAGCCGTTGGGGTTGTAAAGCTCCCACCATTCAAGCGTCGGCGCCGCAAGCTCTGCGACATCGGTGTTTTCGGTTCCGTTTGCAGGCTCTTGTTTCCCGGAGGAGTTGCTTTGCGTGTTGTCGGGAGTGGTGGGGGTATCACCGTTCTTGCCGCCGCAGCCCGTAAGTATAAGGCACATAATCAGGCAGCAGGCGAGGAGTAAATTGAGCTTTTTCATAGTATCATCCTTTCTTTAATTGAGTTTACGGCTTTTTCATAACCGCGTTTCTTATATTTTTCGTTCAAACATTCTGAACATTTTCGGGTAGCCTATATCCTCATACAGTATTTCAACCGTGTCAATATATTCAAACCCGAACAGGTAGTACAATCTCTCCACCGCGTATCCGTCAAGCACATCAAGTCTTATCGCTTTTATGCCGCGCTTCGGCGCAAGGTCAATAACGAATGTAAGCATCTGTTTTGCAAAGCCGCGCCCCTCATATTCGGGCGCCACGCGCAGCGCGTGCAGTATCCAGAATTCATTTTCGCCTACATCGACTTTCCACTTTACCCGTGCATAAGATTCCTCGGCTTCGCACGTTACAATGCACGCGGCAACTATTATGCCGTCCTCAATACCCACAAACTGCTCGTTGTTCGCTGTGGCGCGGTTTATCATATCGTCGGATGGGAATACCGCATTATCGGGATTGAAGTCATTGTTTCGTACGTTTATGACCTCGTTCATACGAATGTAAAATGTTCTCAATTCGTCAAAATCTTCGTGTGTTGCTTCTCTTATAAACATTATATCGCCTCACGGAACGCCTTGATTGGCGTTTGATTCCATTACTGTTATTGCGAATGAATCAGACTGTTTCATTATGCCACGAATAAGTTGAAAAATCAATGTTTTGACAGAACAAAAAATGATGAAACCGTATACATAATTTTTACTAATCTTCAATAAATGCTGTGAATGTATTCATTTTTGAAGCCGTATCATAGCTGAAAGAAACAGAAGCGGAATAGTGATCAATGATATTCTTGGATAATGTATTACCGGAATTTTCCGGGTTGAACTCAGCAGATGAATATCTGAAAATAAGCTCACTTATTTCTTTTGTCTGACTGTGGTTGATTGTAAAATCGATCTCGGAAACATCGACTTCGGAGCGGAGAATAATACCCATGATTATTTCCTCTGTAACCATTTCAATTTTTCTGGTTGTTAATGACTCCAAAAATGATTTCTCGCAAAATTCGGCAATTTCATTTATAAGCTCAACAAAATTCAGCTCGGATAACGGCAAAATCTTATTCAATGATTTTGTCTGAGTAATAAATTTGCATGTCAGTTCTTTATGCGGATTTTCAAATATCTGCTCCGGAGTACCGTCTTCATATATTATACCCCGGTCTAAATAAAAGACCCTGTTGGCTATTTCTTTTGCGAACCTCATTTCGTGTGTAACGATCATCATTGTTACTCCTCTTTTGGCAAGCATTTTGATAACATACTGAACTTCATTTACCATAGAAGGATCAAGAGCGGAAGTGGGTTCGTCAAAAAGAATGATTTCCGGCTTCATTGCCAAAGCTCTCGCAATTGCAACACGTTGTTTCTGTCCGCCCGATAATTGATCGGGATAATTATTTGCTTTATCTGATAATCCAACCAGATTAAGTAAACAAAGAGCTTCTTCCTTTGCTTCCTCTTTGCTTATGTGAAGAAGGTCAACAGGAGCCATCATAATATTTTCGAGTACTGTTTTGTGGCCAAAGAGATTAAAGGACTGAAAAACCATGCCGACTTTCCGGCGTATCTGATTTATGTCACACTTACGATCGGTTATTTCGATGTCATCAACATAAATTTTACCTGATGTGGGCTTTTCAAGTCCGTTAATGCATCTGATAAAGGTGGACTTTCCTGTTCCGGATGGTCCTATTATGGAAATCACATCACCTTTTTCTATGTTGACTGAGATGTCTTTGACAGGGTGGGCATTGTCATATTTTTTACTCAGGTGTTCTATTCTGATAAGACTCATTTTTTATTAACCCCCTTATCAATAATTGTTATTATCGTTTTAGAAATGATGAAATACACCAAAGCTACGGCAATAAGCGGAATAAATGCATCAAAGGTTGAAGCTCTGATAATATCTCCGGCCTTTGTAAGATCGTTGACTGCAATATAACCGACAATAGCTGTTCCTTTGATCAAACCGATAACTGCTGATTTATAGGACGGTAAGAATACCTTCATTGCCTGTGGCAGCACTACTTTGAACAGTGTTTGATTTTCATTATATCCAAGGGCGAGCGAGCCTTCAACTTGTCCGTAATCAATTGTATTTACCGCGCTGATTATCAATGTATATACCGTAAATGTAAACAATATTCCGAAAACCAGGATCGAGACAAGATCACCCGGAATATTGCTTTTTCCAAAGAAACCATAGTAGAAAATCATCAATATAATCAATGTGGGAAGTGCCTCAAATGATTCATGGATTTTGATGCATAATTTGTTTATCGGATTGTTCTTTCTGAATAAAAGATAGAAAATGAATCCCAAAAGAGTTCCTATTACAATCGAAAGTACGGAAATTTGTGCCGTTGTAAAGAGTCCGTCTGCAATTATTTTCCAACGGCTTTCTTTAATAAAGTTTCTGTATATTCCTGCTTTTAAGGTCGCAAAAAACCCATCATTTTCCACAGCATTTCCCGGATTTACCACATATGCAATATTATCCGTAAGATAAGGGTCTGAAAAATCACACACTTCTTTTCTTTCTCCCAGGGCACCATATCCGCCGAAAGCAAGTTCGTATTTTCCGGAATTGATTCCTGCGGTAACACCATCATATTCAGTGCTGACCGGCTCCGGCTTTAAGCCTGCATATTTACAGAAATCGTAGATAAGTTCTGCTTCGAATCCGCACTCTTTTCCGTTTTTGAGATATGTAAACGGAAGATTCACGGTCGGATATGCAATTACTATTGTTCCGTTTATGTTTTCCAGATCGGAGTAATCTACGGTAACATTATTTGTTTCATAATTATCAATGGTTCTTTCTCTTAATTCAGTGAAGTAGTTTTCTTCTTTTCTGACTTTGACATATTCGTTGAATATTGCTTTTATGCTGTCGCTGTTCGGTCCGAACATTGCACATATCGGGACCTGAATGTCAGATTTCAGATAGGTAAGCTCGGGATACGCTTCTTTTACTGCGGCAAAACTTGAAACGAAAGCCATTGCTGAAGCGCAGGCTCCGTTTTTTACGGAAATAAAGGTATCAAAGTAGTTTGTATAACTGACAATTTCGACACCGCCAAGTTCATCATTAATTAATTTTTCGTAGTATGAATTCGATGCGGATATGGCAATTTTCTGCCCTTTAAGCTGTTCCTTTGATGTGATGCCTTTTATATCATTGGCTGAACATGCTGCTAAAAGCAGAAATGAAAAAGACATTACCGATGATATAATTATTTTCAACGTGCGTTTCATTATTATCCCTCTCCTGTTTGATTCTCATTTTTGTATTATATTATTGAAGAAGAAAAGTGCGGCAACTCCGATATATCAGTGTTTAACAGTTTTTTACAGGTCGAATCCATAAGTATCGCACCGAGAGGCGCGGTAATGAGAATCGACAAAACCGCAACCGAAAGTACGATTTTTCCGCAGGGGAGGCCGAGTGCCAGCGGCACAGAGCCTATTGCCGCCTGTACGGTTGCTTTTGGAAGATAGGCAATAATGCAGTACAGCTTTTCTTTTCTGTTAAGTTTTGTTCCCGCAAGGCAGATAATTACACCGACAGAACGGAAGACGAGTGCAATAAGAATCATTACAACCGCCATAAGTCCTGCCCGCAAGGTGTAGCTGATGTCGACCGCAGCACCCACAAGCACGAAAAGAATTACTTCAGCCGCAACCCAGAGCCTGCCGTATTTTGCGGACAAATCGGCGGAAACCTCTTTGCGTGAGCGCATTTGAATGACGGATGCCATGCTCATTACGGCAAGAAGTCCAGAAACGGGAATAAGGCCTTCGAGCCATGTTTCTGTTGCCATCAGCAAAAATGCCGCACCGAGAATGACAATGACTTTAATGCTTTGGCGGATCGAGCTGCCTTTTTTGTGCGCAAGCTCAAAAAGAAATGCAACAACGAAGCCGAAAATCGCACCGAGAATAATGCCGAGAATAACAGAAATCGGGATGTTCACTAAATCCATGATTTTTGCAGAGCTGCCTTGTGCCATACCGGTGAATGTGGAAAACAGCACAATCACAAAAACATCATCGAGCGAAGCGCCGGCAAGAATCATCTGCGGGATCTGCTTGTCGGTTCCGCAGTTCTCGTCCATTAACTGCACCATTCTCGGCACAACCACTGCCGGGGAAACCGCGCCGAGCACCGCGCCCATAATGGCGGCATCAAGACGGCTTACTTTTAATAAGTACGGTGCGATAAGTACAAAAGCCCCGATTTCAAAAACAGCGGGCAAAAAGGACATCAGTACGGCGGGCCTTCCGACTTTTTTCAGGTCGGAAATGTTCAGGGACAGCCCCGCTTTTATCAGAATAATGATAAGTGCCATTTGCCTTAACTCTGCCGAAATGCCGAGTATTTGCGGATCAAGCAAATCAAGCACAAACGGACCGAGCACAATGCCGGTAATCAGCATACCGATAATTCTCGGCAGTTTGATTTTGCGGCAAATAAACGCCGTGGATAAACCTACGAGGAAAATAAGGGATAACGATGTGAGCATAAGTGCCTCCTTAAAATGAAAAAACCCGACAACTTCTGCATGAACGCAGAAGTCATCAGCTGAAAAAGCGGTTTAGGTAATCCAAGGGAGAACTTCATTCCCGTACATATTATATCTCCCCCAAACAGATATGTCAACGCTTTCGGAGGAATAAGAAAGAAATATTACAGTAAAAAACACGGGGCAGTCATTATTGACAGCCCTATGTCTTATGGTCGCGAAGTCGATAACGCATTTGACGAAAACCAGCATAAACACTATATTTTCAAGGCATGGACGCACGGGTTGAACGCTGAAAAAGCAGAAAAAATGTTGCAAAAGTTAAAGTTTTTGAACAATCAGACATTTTGGATCTCGCTTATATAGCGTAGGCGAGATTCAATTTTCACGCCAAAATTATCAAAAAGTCCGCTTGTGAATTTGAAGTATTTAAAAATTGTATTGACATTTTCAATATTTTAAGCTAAAATAGAGTTGTATTAAAGCATCCGCTTGTAAATTTGTATTAGCTGAAAATAAGAGGAACACTTCCATGCGTGATATTGAAAAAATAAAGCAAATCTTCTTAGAAAATAACGGGATGATGCGAACCGGGCAATTGACAAAGGCAAAAATCTATTACGCCGATATCACATACCTGCTCGAAAAAGCCTATGTCGAAAAAGTCCGCACCGGCTATTACCAGTGGGTGGATAGTCAGAATTTCAGTGAGGTTGTGACTGTTACACGGCTGTTTCCGGACGGAATATTTTGTATGGACACCGCCCTTCGTCACTACGGTTACAGTGACCGCACTCCGGCTGAGTGGCATATCGCTGTCAGCAAACATTCAAATAAGACGCGTTTCAATATTGATTATCCGTTTGTGAAACCGTATTATGTTGCGCCGGATATCCTCGAACTCGGTGTGTGTGAAGAGATGATAGACGGCATATCGGTTCGGATGTACGATAAGGAGCGGGCAATTTGCGATTGCCTGCGCTATCGCAACAAAATGGACAAAGAAATATTTAACAAAGCAATTCAAAATTACGTAAGCGACACAACGAAAAACATTCCGAAATTGATGGAATATGCGTCAAAACTTCGCTGTGCGACACTTGTAAAAAATCTGATAGGAGTGTGGCTGTAATGGCAGATATTGCAGCTTCCGTTCTTGCAAAACTCAAAAGCAAAGCAAAGGCAAGCGGGATCAGTTATCAGCAATGTTTGCAACTTTTCTTCCAAGAAGAATTTTTGCGCAAACTTGCTGCCTCAAAATATAAGGATAATTTCATTTTGAAAGGTGGATTGTTTATCTATACGCTGACGAATTTTGAAAGCCGTGCGACCGTCGATGTGGACTTTTTGATTCGAGGTATTTCCAATGATGTGAAGCGAATGGATGAAATTATTTCCGAGATACTTGCAGTCCCGACCGGAAATGATTTTATTACATTCAAAGCGATTCCGACCGAGCCTATTGCTGCAAATCGGAAATATCATGGTGTCAGTACGCAAATCACGGGATATATCAAAAATGTCCGTGTACCGTTCAATGTGGATGTTGGAGTTGGCGATGTCATTGTTCCAAATGCGCAGGCACGAACGATCAAAACGCAGCTTGAAAACTTTGAATCACCGAAAATTATGACATATTCTCTTGAAAGCACGATTGCTGAAAAATTTGATGCCATCCTGCAACGCTTTGAACTGACCGGACGGATGAAAGATTTTTACGACATTTATTATTTGTCACAGACTTTCGATTTTGACGGTTTGAAACTGCAAACAGCTATTAAAGAGACGCTGTCAAATCGGGGTACTGATTATGATGCGGACAGTTTTAAGCGAGTCCTTGAACTTGCCGACGATGAATCAATGCAGACCAAATGGCGTTATTTTCTGCGAACGCTCCATAACCCGGATATTCCGTTCACCCAGGTGATGGACGGAATAGAAAAATTCCTTAAGCCGGTGTGGAGTGCAATAAATAATTGTGAAACCTTTAATTTATGCTGGAAGTCAACTTTGAGGATTTGGAAGTAATAAATTATGGATAACAAATTAAAACTGAAAATAGATTCTCTTTCAAAAGAAGAATTGATTAAATTGATTACGGATTTATGTCAAGATGGTGAAATTGCAAAAACCGTAAAGATGATTATTGAACCAACCGAGCGTGATATTGACAGATTGTTGAGTTCATTTGGGCGATGGTGCAATTCTTTTGGCAACGGTTCACGCACGGATCGAACATATAATAACCTTTACAGCATTTCGTCACAACTTCTTGAAGCATCTGAAAAAATCGGTGCAAAAAAGTCAGCAGAAACAGCTTATGCAATTTATCGGGAATGCGAAGAACTTTTGGAGTACGATGACGATGCTATTGTTGATATTATGTATAATGCAAGAGAACGATTATCAAATATATTATCTTCAAGAAAAGACGATTTCACAGCAGAGGAAATATGCAAGTAATATCAGTCCTTTAAGCATCCGATCGGAATAACAAAAACGCCGTCATCCCGTTTATAACCGTATTGTGTTCCTGTAATCACAATCTTCAAGTCCGGCTTTCGCAAGGGGCATTGTATTTCTTTTCGATTACACTCTTCAATCAGACTTTCGATTTCACATAAATGTTTAGCACCAAGATCAACATCTTTTGAGCCGAGTTTGAATTCAAGCAGAGCATATCTGCCGTCGTTCAAGTGTAAAACCCCATCCGCTTCAAGGCCGTAACGGTCACGATAATAGGACATTGCACCGTCAAATGCAGACGAATATATTTTCAAATCACGAATACAAAGTGATTCAAAAAGGAATCCGAGAGTTTTGAAATCGGTATTGAAATAATCCGGAGACAGGCCGAGAGCCGCAACGGCAATGGACGGATCGATCAGATTCCTTTTTTGCGATGAACGGATATTGCTTTTTGAGCGAATAGAAGGGCACCATGCTTCAATGTCTTCAATGATATACAGTTTTTCCAATGCGTGTATATAATCATAAATCGTAGCGGTGCTGACATCATAGTTTGCCTGCACGTCGCCGATAATGGTCTTCGTTTCCGCTAATGTGCAAATATTCCGGCTATAAGACTGCAAAAGGACTTGTGCACATCTTGCGTTTCTTTTCTTGCCGTCAATATTTGAAATATCAACGGAATAGGTCTGTTTATATAGATCTTTTGCGATCTCGAGTTTAGAACGAGATGTTTTGTTGAGTAATGCTCTTGGCCAACCTCCGCGGCAAATGGCAAATATCAAATCATCAACGGTCAGTTTTGACTCGCAACCGTCAAAGTTTTCAGGGTGGTCAAACAATTCTTTGAGCGATACCGTTCCGTTTGATTCTTCACTCTCATATAAACTCATGGGATACATTTTGAGTTGACTGATTCGGAGTGTGCCGGTATGGGCAGTCTTTATTTCTTTTGAAGAAGATCCGGTCAGAATATACTGCCCGTTTTCTCCACTGTCGTCAATATCCTTGCGAATTGTTCCCCAAAGCTTCGGCGCGTCCTGCCATTCATCGAACAAACGGGGCTTTTCGCCGATCAGCAGTTTTTTAGGTGCCGCTTCGGCAACGGCAAGCAGGTTTTCGCGCACTTCTTCATCTTGAAATTCGATAGAGCTTTTGGCTTTTTGTTTTGCTGAAGTTGTTTTGCCGCAACCCTTTGGCCCTTTGATAAGAGTCGCACCAAATGATTCCAATTTCAAATCGAGCAAATCGTCGACAATTCTTTTTTTGTAATCCATATTATGCCCTCCTTGATTATGTCCAGTATAGCATAACTAAAAAGATTTGTAAAGATATTATTGACATATTCGTGGTAATTTATTATACACATTCGTGATGATTTGATTTATGGATTTGCTGCTTTTGGAGCCGAATTTAGTTCCGCTATCTTCTTGAATCTTCCCGTAACTACCTGTAACTTCCCGTATCGTCCCGTATCTTCCTAATTGGTCGCGAAGTCGATAACGGATTTGACGAAAACAGGCATAAACACTATATTTTCAAGGCATCGGCGCACGGGTTGAACGCTGAAAAAACAGAAAAAGTGTTTAACAGGAGGAATATAGGATGAACTTCATTGAAGAATTCTATTACGGAAACATCAACCCGCAGGCGCGAAGCTCGGATCAAAATCCGAAGGTGCAAAAGGATATGCAAACGCTGAACGAAAGCGAGGACTTTCTCACAGACAAACTTTCCGGTGAAGAAAAGCGACGGTTTATCAACTATGTCGATGCATGGGCGACCGTCAACGGCGAATCGAACCTCGACTGCTTCATTACCGGCTTCCGCTTGGGCGCCCAGTTCGCATTCGATACTTTCGTAACCGATAAGGCACCATACACGGACTATCTGAAAGAGGAAATATAACGAGTAAACCGGTTACTTGGATATTCCTTGTAACCGGTTTTTGTATATTTATGTGTGGTGTTATTAACACGACTATGTTCTGCCGCTAATCCAAGAAGCATAAACAGATTTGAGAAAAAATCTCAAATCTGTTGACATCATGATAAAAGCAGCGTATAATATACTATACCAACCACATAATATCTAATGAGGTGATATCATGATCGTTAATTATTCTATATGTAATTTCCGCTCGTTTAATAGTTGCTCAAAATTGGCATTGCAGGCAACTTCACAAACGACTTTTAATGATAATTTAATTCGAAAAAATGGTTTGCGAATCCTTCCGTCTGCTGTAATATATGGCGCAAATGCAAGTGGAAAATCCAACATCATTTTATCTCTTAATATCTTACGAGAAATAATTATTGCAGGCTCCATCTCCATAAATTATTTTCATGATTTGGAACTGTATCCTTTTGCTCATACTAATGATAGCAAGCCCATTTGCTTTGACATGGAATTCATTAATGATGAGCGACATATGCGTTATCAACTCCGTATCGATGTTGGTTGCTTTGAAAAGACTCAACGTTCTGTAGAGTTTGAATGCCTTGATTTGTATTTATCCAAAAACAAGTCCATTAATCTTTTCACCAGAAAGAATAATAAAGTACAATTGTCATGCGACGAAAAAGCAAAAGAATTGCTGGAGTTAGAAAATGAATCGATTTCTGTGATTTTGGATAAACTTAATACTAATTTGGACCCTGTAGAACTTTTCCTATCAAGAGGATTCAAGAGTTCTATTAATTCAGACTATGCAGAGACGGTAATAGATTTCTTTTCAAACAAACTTTATGTTATTCCTGATTTTACGCTTAAATCTGCATCAGTTCGAATTACAAGTGATAGCAAACTTAATCCGAGTTTTTCTATGTGGAATGACTTACTTGAAGGATTTGTTAGGGGGGCTGATTTTGGACCTCAACAAATTAGATTTTTAAGTAAAGAAAGTTCTGATGAGCATTCCGCAGATATGGAGTTGTTTTCCATCTATCCACATAAAAACGGCAATATTAGAATCCCTGCCCAGTTAATGGAGTCAAGGGGAACATTAAAATTGATCGACTTTGCCATAGCTTTTCAAACATTTTTCAAAGAAGGGTGTTCGTTTGTTTTTGATGAATTTGATGCAGCACTTCATCCTGAATTAGTTAAAGGCATCATATCTGTTTTCCACAACCAAGAAATAAATACAAACGGATCACAATTAATATTTACAACGCATAATCCCATATATTTAAACAATAAGATCTTCCGACGAGATCAAATACTATTCACAGAAAAAGACAAAAGCAGTTTTGAAAGCACACTATATTCTCTGGCAGATTTTGGATCTATTGACGTAAGAAATGATGAAAATTATTTGATTAATTATTTCAAAGGAAAGTATAGTGCGCTCCCGTATATTGATTTTGCTAAAATCCTTTCTTTTAAAGAGAAAGGAGAAGACTGATGTATAGAAAGACTTATCGCTGTGTAGTCGAAGGACAGCAAGAATCTATGTATTTGAATCATTTGGCAAAACTGGTGAAAGATTTCCCAAAACGTGTTATCACTTTTAACATTTCTGAAGGGAATGCCAAAGAATTAGAAAAATCATATGTTGAATATGATAGTGCTTGTTTATTTGATTTTGATTTTAACAAAACGGAATTTGAAAATAATTTGTTAATATGTCAAAAACTAAACAATAAAAACAAGCCGGGAAAAAGGAAATCCGGACATTTTGTGTATCATGCATATTCAAATATTTGTTTTGATTTGTGGTTAATACTTCACAAAGAAAGTTACACGAAAATTGGATGTAAAAATGATTGCTATGTCAACGATGTCATCAGAATCTACAACTTAGACAAGGGTTCTGACATCAAGTCAAAGGATAGCATAGAAAAAATACTGAATCAAATATCACTGACAGATGTTCAACAAGCTATCATTCGAGCAGAAGCAATAAAATCCGATAAACAACCAGCAGATGCTCATTTCATTAATGAGGATTGCTATTTCGATAATCCCGATTTGTCAATACAAGTGTTTACTCGTTACATATTGGAGAAAGCTGGCATAAAGTTTTAATTTCTTGTGAACAAAAAGAATCATCCATAATTATTTTCCTTCAACTTCCCATAACGACCCGTAACTTCCCGTATCGTCCCGTATCTTCCTAATTGGTCGCGAAGTCGATAACGGATTTGACTAAACAGGCATAAACACTACATTTTCAAGGCATCGGCGCACGGGTTGAACGCTGAAAATCGAGAAAAAAGTGTTTAACAGGAGGAATATAGGATGAACTTCATCGAAGAATTCTATTACGGAAACATCAACCCGCAAGTGCGAAGCTCGGATCAAAATCCGAAGGTGCAAAAGGATATGCAAACGCTGAGCGAAAACGAGGACTTTCTGAAAGAGGAAATATAGCATAAAAAGCATCCGCCGCATGGTGGATGCTTTTTGCAACTTTGAACTTTTATTAAAATAATTCGTAAGACAATTGACAAACTAACATTGTGATGATATAATGATGCTGTAACATCACGATGATATAGGAGAGTTTGCTATGAGTACAATCAAACTTTTGCACGGAACCGATCATATTATAGAGATTCCGGATATCAATATCGGCAACGAGCACAACGACTACGGTCGCGGTTTCTATTGCACCAAAATCGATGAGATGGCTTGTGAATGGGCTTGCAAGAAAAACACAGATGGTTTCGTCAATGTGTACGACTTTGACGACGAAGGACTGAAAGTGCTCAATCTGTTGGACGGACAGCATACCGTCCTGAATTGGATAGCATTGCTTCTCAAATACAGAACCTTCAAACTTGATACGGAGCTCTCGGTTGATGCAAGAGATTATATCATCGCTCACTATTCGGTAGATTTGTCCGGGGTTGATGTTGTTATCGGATACCGGGCGGACGATTCCTATTTTCAGTATGCGGAATCTTTTGTGTCTAACGGTCTCCCACTTCGCAGCTTAAACAAAGCCCTTCGTCTCGGAAAACTCGGTGAGCAGACCGTTATCGTTTCGCAAAAAGGATTTGACCGTCTGAAATTTGTCGATGCTCATCCTGTCGATAAAAGCATTTATTATCCGAAGTTTTTGGATAGAGATACCAAAGCGAGGGATGCTTACCGTAAAGAAATCAAGAAGAGCAAATCCTATCGGGACGATATCTTCGTACTGGACATCCTGAGAGAGGAGATGAGTAATGATGACCCACGCATACAACGAATCTTATTTGAATAATGCAAAGGATTGTCTATCCTCATTTTTTGACTATGCAATAGGCGACTGCAAGCTGAAGCCCGAATGGATCGCTTCTCTCTTTGTGACGACAGGCTTCGCGGAGCAATTTGAAAAAGGAAATCCGGCGATACTTGCAGGAATGTCCGGCGTCGAACTTGCAAGAAAAGTTATGCTCAAAGCATACGGGAAGAAAGAATTGCCGGAACCGACACTCTCGGAAGACCGTTCGCCGGAATATTGGGCAGGTTGGGCACTCGCTTCGTATCAATGGTATTATGCAAGGCGATTCAAAGACATTTTCGAGCGTATTTCAATGAACGAGATCATCGGTATGTATTCTGTTTATCACGAGATGGATATATCACATTTCATTGAAGATATGGAAGCACGGTATCAAGCCGCCGAAGGCGAATCCAATCTCAAACGCATTCGGGAAAGCCGCGGACTTTCTCAAACGGAGCTTGCCGAGCAATCCGGTGTCAATCTTCGCAACATTCAGATGTATGAACAGCGAGGCAATAACATTGACAAAGCACAGGCACAGATCCTCTATAAGTTGTCCCGTGTTCTCGGATGTGATGTTGAAGACTTGCTCGAAAACCCG
>JAZLJH010000009.1:0-19519 GCA_045617785.1 Acutalibacteraceae bacterium | reverse complement strand
AGTGCCGTTATTCTGTTTGCGTTACCTGACTGCATTTTTCCTCCTTTCCGGCAGTCGGTATATATTCTTCGGTAATTATATCGCCTTTTTCAATAGTTGTAAAATGTGCGAAATCGCTTTCGACATGTTTTTCTATTTTGTCGGCAAGTGTAACCGCTTCCGACAGCGGCTTAAACTGTGATGAAACAACAAAGGTGTAATTTCCTATTGTGTATTCACGGTCTCCGCCGCAATTCAGTCCTACAAAAAATCTGTCCATTATCTTTCCTGACCTTTCTGCCTTTCAAGATGGCGGCAATAATATTCAACTGCTTTCAGAATGAACTCTCTGTACTTCTGAGGCGTGCGTTCGCCCTTGACATATTTGCTGAAAGTATCCGTCGGCACAGAGACGCTTTCTTTTTGGTTACCCTTGACTTCCGTCAGAATTGAGAATATTCTGTCCATATCGAGCTCACCGTTTTCGGAAAGTTTTCTCATCCTCTGTGCCTGTGCAAGAGACGGTGTAGCTTCCTCACTCTGTATCGTTTCAATGAGGTCTGTCTGTTCGTCTTTGGAGAGATACGAAAGCTCAACAGCGGGAGTGAAAGCTATTCTGCCTTCATCTACCATATCAAGCAGAGGCTTTTGGAGTTCATTCAGACGGATATATCTCTGTATCTGCGTTTTGCTGTCTGAACATTCATCGGCAATTTTCTGTACCGAGGTTTCCGACTTCTGCCCAACTTGGTCAGAAGTTAAAGTTTCTTCCAAATCCGTTCTGTACCCCTGCCTTTTCATTGCCTCAAGCTTGATTTTATACGCAGCCGCTTTCTCGCTCGGCAGAATTGTATCACGGCTGCAGAGATTTGAATCCACCATAAAAATGAGTGCTTCATCCCTTGTCATTCTGTCGCACACCATACACGATATATTCGTATAACCGAGCCTTTTGCAAGCCTCAAGCCTGCGTACACCCGATATGACTTCATAAAAGCCGATTTTGGTTTTATGCGGTATAACGGTTATCGGTGTGAGCAGACCGTATTTGTCAATGCTTTCAACAAGGCTCTGAAAGCTGTCGTCCTCACGAAACTTAAACGGTGTTTCCGGCATCGGCTCCATACGGAATATATCGTAGTTGTAGGTTCTGTCTGTTTTTTCAAAATACTTATTCCATGATTTCTTCTTCTGACAATTCTCCCGGTGCTTTACCGTGTTCATCGGCATAAGCTTGCATTTGGTTGGTGAGCATATTTGTGAACGCTTCATCACCAAATTCAAAAAGGTTTTCCGTTGCCTTTTCATCATTGAGTATTTTCAGAAGAGCACCGGCTACATATTCGGAATTTGAATTCCGGATTGATTTTATCGGATCGTCATCCGAATAATTTGAAAGTGATGATTTACTCCCGAACCCTTTAAGCTGTTTTTCAAATTCTTCGTTGTATATCTTTTTTACTTTTTCGGCAAATGCCGATTCTTCATCATCTAAATGCTTCATGTCATATATTGGAGGGACTGATGTGTAATCGTTTTTCTTAAATATGCTTTTTAACCTTTCAACTAATGACGGATTTTTTACAGTTCTTTCTTTCATAATCACACCTCCACAATCAGGATTCAATGAATCAGTTTATCATATTTTCAATCAGCATAACAGTTTTCAAAAGTCCAATAACCATTGTATTTATAACCGTCGTGACCACCGATAAGCAGATGTTTCGATGGACAAAAGCCATTATTTTTAAGGGCTTTGATGCGCTCAACCGCATAGATCGGAGCTTTAGTCACAACGCCCTTGCTGCCAAGTAATGCATCGGTTTCCGGTACGATTATCCTGAAGATCTCTGTCAGCACCTCTTCGGTTTCATACGAACTGCCTACATCAACCCGTAATATGCACATTCCATTAAATTCATCTTCAGAAGAACGGCAGCAGAGTTCAACTGTTCCGATAATATTGCCGCTTTTCTTTTCAATGATTGTTAATCTCGCAAAGTATCTGTTTTGGTAGGAATAATTCCAAAACTCCAAAGCTTCCCGCATACGTTCATGTGTAGTGTAATAAAAATTATCCCCATTACAATTATCGCTGTTGAAGAACGGTAATGCATTACGATCACTGTAAATTGACAGAAGACCATCTATGTCTTCTTTTTCGGACAAGCGAAGCGTATAATTATCGTTTTCCAATTCAGGACATTTTACATAAATATTCATTGTACGATTCCTCCCTTTCCATAACAAGACGAACAAATGTTCTGTTTATAATGCAATTATATATCATATCTTTCAGAATTGCAATAGGTTATTTGAAAATCGCAAGCAGGTGTCGGAATATTCCGACACCTGCGCTCACAATACGATTTTTTATAATTTTCCGCACCATTTTGGCAGCGATATGATGAATATAACGGTTTTGTTCAAGAAAAACAGTTTTCCGAAAAGTATAATATAGCTCTTTAATCGGAGCTATCCTTTGCTTTTGATATTCTTATTACCGGGACGGCGATTCTTGCACCGACATCTGTCTGTGCTCCGAAATTAAAAGTCGGGGCGATATTATTTGCGATTTTGTAGCCATAGCGTTCAAAATTATAGTTTTCCAATGCTTTGTAAACCTGACCGATATAAACACCAAAATCATCGGGGTTGTCATAAGGTTCACTCTGGAAATAAAGTAATGTACATTCGGGAAGTTCTGCTATTTTGTATCCGTCGGGCAAAGGCTTGCTATAATCCAAAGGAACTTCAACACCTGATGCAATATTACTGTAACCATCATCCTGTAAAAAATCAGGCAAAGAACGGCGGAACTTACACTCAGGTTGGGGATTATCTTATTCCCGATTTGACTTTGCTGCCTGAAGAACAGAACATTCACATCGGCGTATGGGGTATGCGACACAAACGCTACCTTATGAAAAATCAGCGTGTCACATTCAACATTATGCAGATGAACGGAACACTTTGGAAACATCTTGCCGATATTGATATTCAGGCGGAAGATATGTTTCTTCGGCTCGTCAAGGATATGGCAAAGACAGAGGGTATTACCGAACAACTCAAAGCAGAGAATCAAATGCTGTGGGTGCAGAAGATGAATAACATCCGCAACCGTGCAACAGAAATTGTCAACGCTGAACTGATTTACGCATAAAAACAAAGCAGACCGTTGTTCAATAAAAACTGCGGTCTGCCGTTACTTTTTTTGCCGTTTTAGGTGCCGATTTTGAGCAATTTTTCCTCTGTAAGCGGCGAAAAAATAAATGTAATGATATTATATTATACGCTCAAAATGTACTGCGTAATCAGGCAATTTACTGCTTGAGCTATGCAGGAAAAAATGTTGCCGAAGCGTGTATTAACTGTGAAAGCCAAATTGAAGCAACTCATTAAATAGTGAAATTGCAAATCTATCTGTCATTCCCGAAATATAGTCGATAATAGACCGTACATATATTTCTTTTGTATCAAGTTTTTGATAAATTTTTTCGTTTTCACAATTCAAAGATAGACTTTTCATATTTTGGGGAATAATATCTTCGTCACAATATCTTGCAAGCCATTTTTCAAAAGAAGAAATCAAATTTGGTGCTACTTGTCTATTGTTTTCTAAATTATACCAAGTATATTTTTCTTCAAACATAGAAAAAAGAACTTCAAATAACTGAGTTATTACTAATTCAGAGTAATGCTTATATGGTTCAAGGCGTTTATGTTTGTATATATGTTCAGTATTATATTTTTTAATCTCATTTAATTGTTGATTAAGTTCGTTGCTTAATTTAATTCCTTGATCTGGAGAACTGTTTTTGCAAATATCAATAATCATATTATGCATTATTACTGTGGTGTTAAGGGCATGATGATCATGAATTCTTGCCATTTTAATTAGTTCGTTTTTTTCTGCTGCATTCAAAAGATCAAGTGCCAATGCATCTTCAATATCGCGTCCCACATAAGCTATTTTATCAGCCATTTTAACTACACAGCCTTCCCAAGTTGCAGCTTGGAATTGCCCCGGTTCAATAAATTCATCAATTTCTATATTTATATCGCGCGGAAATAAGCCGTTTTCATCTACTTCTCCACAATGAGAAATAATACCGTCTCTTACTGCGTAAGTTAAATTTAAATTTCTACTTACTTTATAGTTGTCTTCGAGTAATTCTATTTTATCAACGAATCTCAGCCCATTTTGTTCATGCCAAAAATCCTCATTCAAATATTCTTTTGTTATTTTTCTTATTACGACTTCTCCTTGATGACCAAAGGGTGCGTGACCAAGATCGTGTCCTATTGAAATTGCTTTTGTAAGTTCATCATTGAGCCCAAGTTCTTTGGCTATGACAGAACTTACTGATTCGACATGGCTTACATGTTCCATTCTTGTACAAATGTGGTCATTATCAATGTTAAAGAAAACCTGTGTTTTATGTTTTAAACGGCGATATGCCATTGAATGAAGAACTCTTGTATAGTCACGAGCAAACGGACTTCTCATATCGTCATTCCGAGAGTATAACTCATTGCTACGAGAAGTTAATTTTTTCCAATTTGGATTTCCCTGTATTGTTGCAACTTTTTTGAATTTTTGCGAATCCATATCTTTACCCCTTTAAAGTTTTATACTAAAACAAATGATTTAACACTCACGGTTTTCTTTCTTGCTTTGCGCCTCTTTCCACTCTTCAAATTCCTTTTTGCCTTCCTCAGATTCAAAGAATGAGATAATATCCGGCAGCATTAAATCAACTATTGACTCGACAATTTCATCCGATAAAGCCAACTCGGCTCTTGTACTTTTCCAAGTGAAGCGTAAACGGATAAGAAGTCTTTTTAAGAAAGATAACTTATCATAATTTTTGATTTCTTCCCATTCCGGAGCAAGAGCAAGTGCAATTTCTTTTTCGATATCGTTATGATAATCCTGTATGTAAAAGCACAAACGGGAACGCTCAAAAGAACGATAATCAACATGGTCTGTTGCTAAAATTCCGTTCAGAGCTAACGCCGCACGGCTTTTTAATATTGAGCTTTCCATATTAACACATCACTCCTTTTCGATGGGTTTTAGGGTGCTTTACCCTAACAAGTGTATTTGTGTGGTAACAAATACGATGCTTGATAAGACAATGCCGTATTGGATTTCAAGCATTCATGTGAATCGGGTGCACCTAATTCATTGCTTGATAAGACGACAAATATTATACCAAAATCACTGCAAATATTAATATATAGGTTCATTATGTTCTTGTATAAAAGCAAGTCGCTTCTGATGAAGCGTTTCTATTTCTCCCACAATTGCAACATAAGCATAAATTCTTATAGATTGCCAACCCGTCACTTTGCAACCCCATTCATTAAGAGTTAATTTTTCACCATTATAATCAACGTATTTCTCGTCTAAAAGAGTAGCAATAGATTCATCTGGCTTAAGGGTTAGATAGATCTTATCGCCTTTATTTATAAGGCCGAATTCTATTAACTTATCCATTTTTGGCAATGAAGCCTCGAGTTTTTTATTGCTGGTTTTAATTTGAGAAATATCGATATTAGGTGTTGGCAAACATTCATCAATAATAGTATCAATAAGTTCTGTGCCTCTACTAACAACATCATTATATGTATTAAAGTTATTATACTCAGGCAAATTAATAGAGGTATTCTGTCTCCCGGAATTTTTATCTTTGTAGTAAATTCTTAAGTTTCCGATTTGGTTTAAGATTTTACGTGTAAATGTATCATACTCCATTCCGCTTACAATTTCACTGGGAAAATCATGCCCTGCTTTTAGCACTAATGTATCGGCAGAATCTTTATAATACTTAAATTCATTTGAATTGGTATCAGGTGTTTGTACGAGCAAATGATCAAGACTAAAAGCAGTACTAAATGAATTCAAAAGTGTATATGACTGATCATATGAGATTTTGATTTTACCGTTATTGTCTCTTGTTGTAGAATCATATAAAGAAAGTAAAGAAATTGTAAGTTTTTTGTTTTGTTCATATGCATCCATAGATTTTAGATCAGATTTAAGTTTGTCTGATGTAACACCTTGTTTCACAAGTTCTGCTGCTATGGCATTAACAATTAAGTCTTTTGATACTATATTTGTTGTATAAATATCGTTCATTATACTCGAAAACATTGTAATGGCATCTTTACTATCGCGACTACCAATTGTTAAAAATTTCATCATAAAACTGATGGTTTCAGCGACAATCTCAATTACATCAGATTTATCAATATTTCCTTGTTTGTACTCAACTAATGTACGCAAGAAAAGGGACTTCGGGTGTTTATAAGAGATTTCAGTAAATATCTTATAATAAAATCTGAATTTACCACTCTTAACCAAATTATTAGCATTTTCAGCAGATGATAACATGTTGTAAAAGTCAACTTTATCATACATATCATCCAAAAGTTTTTTTAATGCTTCTGATTCTTCGGTCTCGTTAAAATATTGAAGCAATCTGCTTTGACAAATAGCCTTGAAATTACCAATGTTTATATTTTGCCTATAGAAACACAAGAAGGCTTTAATGTAATTATAAAGATAATCATACAAATTATCTTTTGTTTTGATAATCAGTTGGCCCCATTTGTCGAGATAGGTGCTATAAGAGTTTTCATCTAATTTAGAGAAAATATATGTTTTTATTAAATCAATTTCTTCAAGTCTCTTCCCCTTACTATTTATAGATTCAAACATTGAAAAAACTTTATTAGTATTACAATTAGCTTCAATAACAATAAATTGAATGTATTGCAATATGTAATCAGCAAAATCAAGAACCTTGCTTTGATCATTATAAGAAATCTCTTTTTGTATTGTTGAATAAATGTATTCAAAATTCGATATTACTCTTTGTTCAAAGTTCGAACTGCAGTGATAATTTTGGCAAAAAGAAAGTATTGTCTTAGGTTGGTCAAAACAACGATCATATAAATCAGAGAATACTTTTTTCTCTATGCTGTTAAGATTTACCGCTTTATGCTCTTTATGATAAGCACGGTTAAAATATTTCCAAAGAGCTTCTTTGATATTATTAAGCGTCTTATCATTTTCACTTACCCCAAATATCAAAGACATAGTATACAAGGCCAGCAAAATGAGTGTAAAGCTCGTGATTCTTTGCTGACCGTCAATAATATCATATTTTGTAATTAACCCGTTAATTTTATCGTTTTTATCAAAAACAATAATATTGCCGGTATAGTATCCTTCATTTTTGCTTTCTGATTTATAAACATCGATAATATCGTTTAAAAGAACGCCTATTTGCTCCTTATCCCAAGAATATGGACGCTGGTAAACTGGAACATTATAGATAAACTTAAATAAATTTTCCAAGTTCCACAAATGTGGGTCAAGTGTTTTACCTGCCATGATTTTTCTCCTTTTTATTTGGATTTTATTCTTACCAAATAGTCTTTTCTTGATAATTCAAAATTATCTTGTTTTTCTAAATCACCGTTAATCAAATAAAATCCAACCACTGATGTGCCTTGGTTTTTCAATCCATAAACTCTGTATATATAGTAATTATCTGAGTTCATTTTTGAAAACAATAACTCGTTTTCTGAAATGTAAAAAGCTGTATTTTTACCACCAGAAGTGGATTTTACTTCTATGTATTTTTCGTTTTTTGTTTTTATATCATATGATAAAATATCATATCCGGCAGAATCATCATCTCGAGATACCCATTTTACAAATATATTTTTGTCGATGTTTCCTCTTTTCTTTTCGGATTCAATAACATCACATTCGTATTTATATACGAGGGCTTCTCCCGCTTCGCCAATTTCAAAATCATTAATATATTGAGTTAGGTAATCTCGCTTTCCTCTTTTTTTAGTTGCTGAAGTGATACACTTTGAAACCTTTGATGGTTGTTCATATAGTTTTAAAGATTTTTCGGTGGTATTTATAGCTTCCGCAGTATAACAAACTCTTTTTGGAGTTCCTTTTTCAGTTGCTTCCTCGTATCCAATTAAAAAATCGGAAATATATTCTTTAGGAATTGTTGAAAAGACATCGTCAAAATTCCGCAAATATACATTGCCACTTTGACTAAAACAATGGTTTTTTATAAGATTGTCAACATATTCGTTGCAATTAATTCTACCTGCAGTTGTTCTTTTATTTTCAAAAGCTTTTGGTATATTGGTGGCGCTACTTAAAATATGAATTCTGCAAGCATCAGTATATGAGCCATTCTTCTTGTTATATTCATACGAAATAGAATATGCTTTTTCGTTAGTCAAATGGCCTAACGCTCGATAGTATTCATTCAAATTTTCAAAAACAAGTTGCGGTTTTCTTCCCCAATGAAGTTTATCATTCGCCATATTATTCACCTTCTAATATTTTAATTATCCTATTGTGATTTTGCATTTCAGTAATAAATTCATTTATCGTTAATGTTAAAATATCTACCCCATATTGAAACTTTGAAAACCCTGCCATATACTTTGTATCTGCATGAATAGACGGTGCCACAAGGATAGAGAATACCGTTACTGTCGGATATTTTTCGATTGCTTCTTGAAGATGACGAGTTATTGCAGGCATTTCATTTGTTGCCTGATTCCTCGCACACATAAGAGTAACTTCTACAAGCGGATTGCAATCTATATCAAAGCACTCAATGTCCGCCATACCACCTGATGCGGTAAAAGTTGGCAATCCTTCATCGTCAACATGATAATTGGGTTTTACAACTAAAGTGTCAAAATGCTGCTTTAATGCTATACTCGTTAAAAATTCCAAACGAGTAGGTTTATCAATAATTCTTAAAACAGGATTTCTACTTTCTCTGTTTCTGCAAACAATATTCAATTCGTTTATTATATCTTCTTTTGAGTATTCATTTGCCCATTGATTTAGTGTTGAAATTCGGGCATCATTAACCGCTTCCTCATTTATAGGCTGAACCATTGATACAATATCTGTGTCAATAGTACCCATATATTGGAAATAAGCGTTTTTATCATCGTATGTTTCATAATCCGAATAGTTATCTAAAATATACTGTATTTTATCGGATTCAAAGGAGTTAAAATCTATAAAACGGCCATTTCCTCTTAAAGAAACAATACCTGTTATACGCATTTTTCTAATGAATTCATCAACAGCCTCGCCGGTAATTTGATTGATTTTAAACCTGTTCTTTTGTTCTTCGGTAGCTCCAAGAAGGTCAAGACAGATTTCATAAATTACCTCATCACCGTATGTAAATTGATGAAGTTGACGCAGTTCTTTTATTTTATGATATAGAGCATCTGCATCATTATCTCTCCAACAAATCAATAAAGACAGCTCATTTCTGAAAACGCCGGCATCATTTTCTTCAGGATCGTCTTTTAACAACTTTATTACTTTTAATAAAAGAACCAAAGGCGAATTGGCGTTGGCATTTTTTCTAAACGGATTGTTGGTTTGATATTTCATTAATGCATTAAGGAAAACATTTTTTATTTTCTCATCATTAATAGGGTTTTCATTAAATGCATCAACTAACATATGCCCCGTTGTTGAAATAACAATCGGAGAATCTATTTGATAAAATACAAAACCAAATTCCATAGCCAATTTATACCAAGTGTCAAATCTTGAAGGCCAACCTTTTTCAAATCCTGCTTCTTTATGATTTTGCGGGCTATGGTCAATTATTTCGATTACTTCCGAATCAGTAAATTCTCTTTCATCAGTTAATACCGCTTTCAAATTCGGAGTCCGAGTTACATACATCGGGATATATAATTTTTTCTTTATAAGCGTTTTTGCAACGTTCATAATAATCTCATTGGTTAAAAGCTGTCCTTCAAAAGGAATAATGCAATTCAAGAACCCTGCTATTCTTGCAGGATTTCTCATTGTTGTTGAAAATGATAATGGCTTATATTCAGCAGCTCTTTCTCTTGGCATAAATCTCACATCCTTAATAGTTTTTCACCAATACTTCGTACGAGTCTTTTTCTGAGTTGTCATGATAGCTTATGTAATTACTCTGTATGCGAACAATATTATATTTTTGTGCCCATGCATTAAATGTGCCGTTATATCTCTTTCTATGCCACAAAACATTCGAAACGGCAAATCGAACACCACGAGCATCAAGCTCATCCAAATAGTCAATTAGTCGCATTTCACTATCTTCATTCCACAATTTGTTATATTCGCTGAAAGTAATTAAATACGGCGGATCTAAATAAACCATATCATTGGGAGTCGGCTGAACTTTCTCGATGAAGTCCTGAAAATCCATATTGAACAATTCAATATCTCTATCATTCACATAATCAAAATATGCATTCAGTGCATCAACAACATTCTGATTGAAGTCAACATTTCCTACAGGAAGATTAAAATCCCCTTTGCGATTAAATCTTAACATTCTGTTGAAGCCATAGATTAAAAGCATATAAAGAAGCATCATATCATCTTTGCCGTCATTGAAATCTGCCCTCATTTTCATATATGATTCTTTATTGTATTTGGCAAAATAAGTTTTCACAAATTCTTTTCTGTATTCCGGAGGAACATCTTTTCCGAGAAATGTTGCAGAAAGCTTATACTTATCTATATCAAGTTTCAGTTCACTCCAAAACTGCTCTGTATCTTCACTTGCAGAGATTAAAAACTGATGCAGCTTGATCATATATGAATCAATATCGTTCAGCAAATATTGGTTTGCATCAGTATTCAAAAAAACGCTTCCGCCACCGCAAAAAGGTTCAATAAAACGGTCGATATCCTTCGGAAAGTTTTCTTTTAGTTGAGGAACAAGCTTGAACTTATCTCCGACATAAAAAAACGGAGAACGTCTGCATTCACTTCTTTCAATCATTTTCTTTACCAACTTTCATTATAAATATTAGTTCCTTATGATCTTTCAAATCTGTTTTTCCTGCATTAAAGTATTGAAACGGTTTTTCATAAATTGAAACTTTTCCTCTTTTTGCAAGTATTCTTTCAATGTCTTCTAATGTTATTTTATTTTTAGATGAACTGCTTTTTGAGTTGTAAGTATTATTGTATGAAACAACAATATATTTACATTTGAGAGAATTTATAAGATCTTCAAATACAGTTGTTGCTGTACTTCTGCAATATTCACTCATGTTTTCGGGAATAGGCTTACAAGCCTCGCCAAACAAATCGGGCTTATTCCAACAAGCTATATTTTCAAGCACATGATAAAATCTACTGTATTGTCTTGAATTATACGGTGGATCAATATATACAATATCTGTTTGAATTTCTTTTGCTAATTCATTGGCATCTTTGCGTGTTATGTGTATCTTTTTATTTCTGTATTTATAGGGTGCAATTAAATCAAATTTAAAAGTATCGGGAATTACTTTTCCTTTAATGTAGGCATCGTAATGACCGACTGTATTTGCGGATTTATCTGCCGAATAAAGTAATGAAGCAAGCAGAATATTTCTTTCTTTTTCGGTTAGTTCTTCTTTTTCGATTTGATCACGAATATAACCGATTAAAAGAGCATCTGAGTAGGAAAAATATTTATTTCCGAAATTAAGAGATATATAGTTGTCAGGAATATTTGAACAATCTACTGAATTGAATAATTTACATAATTTATTTAGTTTCGCTATATCATAATCATTTTGTTCAAAAAACGCTTTATATATTATTTCGTTTGAATAAAGAAAATCATTTATATATACTTCTTCATAGTTATCTAATGCATATTTACTGATAATTGCAGTACCGGCAAAAATATCACAAAAAGATGTTCCAATACAATTTTCAGATATTAAATTGTGTATCCATTCAGCAATTTTATATTTGCTTCCTGTATATCTTCTGTTCCAAATTTGATATGGCATAAACATGAACCTCTCTAAAGACAGTAGTACATCTATCGACTATTATAACACATATAAAGTCCATATTAACGGACATTTCTTTTGATATAGTGAAGATAAATTTTAGTTTTCTTCATAAGTAACTTCAACAATATCTTCTATATTGCAATGTAAAACGGCACAAATCTTTTCAAGAGTTTCAAGGGGTACTGATTCATCTTTTGCGAGTTTAGCCATTGCATTAGTAGTGATTTTTGAGGCTTCGCGGAGTTGTGTTTTATTCATCTTTTTATCAATCATCAGTTTCCAAAGTTTATTGTATGAGCGAGCCAAAGTGCAGCCCTCCTATGGATATATTTCAACAATTTTAAGTATATCACATACACAACAAATAAGCAATAATAAAATTGAAAAAATCAATTTATTTTTGAAAATATAGATTTTATTATAGACTTTTCTTTTAGGATATGATATACTCCATTTGTAAGCGGTATCGTCTCATCAAGCAATGAATTTGGATATCACAAATTCGCTTGTCAGGGACAGCCCTGAAACCCGCACCATGAAAAATCACGTATCGTGTAAATTATATTCATATAAGGATATTGAAGTTATGTGCATAGAAAAGCTTTTTGATGGTTTTTTTACAGATTCCGATATTTCTGTTTGTAAAAACTTGGTTAATGGTAATGTACATCCGCTTATGTATTATTTTACTCAGGATGTCTTTGACAGTAGTAATTGTTTTAATTACACCAAAAATAATATTGTTTCCTCGTATAAGGCAGTTATGGCGAACGACAAAGATTGGCTATACAAGAATAAAAATCGTTTAATAGACGAAGACATTAGTAATGCAACCTCAGCTATCGGCGAATTGCGTTGCTATGGCGTTTTATTATCAGCCTTTGGAGCTGATAATGTGAAACCAATTCCAGAAAGCAAATATAAAGCAACGCCAGATTTTTATGTTTGTAATGAGTATAATGAGAAAATATCTATTGAAGTGAATACAGTACAAACCAACGGTGATGAATTCAAAAAGCTAAAAGATTTCATTTCAGTCGAGAAAACCATATTGCATCAAAATATTGTTGCTTGCGAGCGTTGTATTGCTCCCTTTGGTAGAAAAAATGCAGATTGTATTACTGAAAATGTTATACACAAATTATGTCAAATAAAGCAAACTGAGAATCAGTTCGATGATAAAAATACGTCTCTGCTGTGGGTGGATTTGCAAGACCATAATGTAAATCTATTGTATAATAGAGCTATGAGTTCTTGTCCCATAATGACATATAACGGTATGCTATTTTCGAATGAATTTTGGTACTCTTTATATGGGGAAAAAGGGTTACCTATTTTTGAAGGATATTATATAAACGACTTTAGAAGAATTTCAACTATGAAACATTCCGGTAGATTTCATAGTAATAATAGCTCTAAAATTGATGCTGTAATTTTTTCTCTTCCTAATTCTATTGTTATTTATGAGAACCCAAATAGTAAAAATCCTATTCCTCGATGGTTTTTAGAAAATCTATTTTCTATTAGTTGTTTTAATTATCAAGGATCAAAAATAAACTATCCATCAAACAATTTATTAAAGCAACTTGAAATCGATAAAAACAATATCAACTCTTTTACAAAAAGCGAGGATTTAAATAGATGAACGGTGTAATTTATGCAAGATATTCCTCTGACAGTCAGCGTGAAGAATCTATTGAAGGTCAGATTCGTGAGTGCAAGGAATTTGCAGAACGAAACTGCATCAATATAGTTGACATATATATCGACCGTGCATTTTCTGCAAAAACCGATAAAAGACCTGACTTTCAAAGGATGATTAAAGACAGCAGCAGAAAAAATTTCGATGTTGTTATAGTTTGGAAGCTTGACAGATTTGCTCGTAATCGTTTTGATTCTGCACACTATAAAGCGGCATTAAAAAAGTATGGCGTTAAGGTTGTTTCTGCAACCGAAGCTATTTCAAAAGGCTCCGAGGGCGTACTTCTTGAAACAATGCTTGAGGGGATGGCAGAATATTATTCCGTTGAACTTGCCGAAAAAGTAAACCGTGGCATGAAAGAAAATGCCCTTAAATGCAAGTATAACGGCGGTACACTCCCTATCGGATATGTAATTGACAGTGATAAACATTATCAGCTTGACCCCATAACTTCGCCTGCTGTTGCGGACGCTTTTGAGATGTACGCAAACGGAATGGGTATGCAGCAGATAGCCGATGAATTGAATATCCGTGGTGTCAGAACACAGCGACATAACGGCAAGCTTGATACTGATAATGTTACAAGTATGCTTCATAATCGTAAGTACATAGGTGAATATAAATATAAGGATGTTGTTATCCCCGGAGGCATTCCCGCTATTGTAACGCAAGAAATGTTTGACAGAGTGCAGGAGCGAATGGCGTTAAATAAAAAAGCTCCGGCTAAACATAAAGCCGAAGATGAATATCTGTTGACAACTAAACTTTACTGTGCAAAATGCAAATGTTTTATGGTTGGAGAAAGTGGCACAAGTCATACGGGTGAGGTTCACAGATACTATAAATGTGTGAGCGCAAAGAACCATAAAGGCTGCAAGAAAAAGACTGTTAAAAAGGATTGGATAGAAAATTTAATCCTTAAAGAGATTCAAAAAGTTATCTTTGATGATGAACTGCTTGAACGCCTTACGGATATGGCTGTTGAGAAGTTGGATGCAGAAAATACAGTACTTCCCATACTTCATAAGCAGTATGTCGAGGTTGAAAAAGCGATAAACAATATGCTGAACGCAATAGAGCAAGGCATAATTACACCGTCAACAAAACAAAGACTTGAAGAACTTGAACAGCAAAAAGGCGAACTTTCGGTTCAGATAATGAAAGAAGAAATGTCAAAACCGGTTCTTACAAGAGAACAAATACTGTTTTGGTTCCACAGATTGAGAAAGCTTAACATAGAGAAACTTGAGCATCGCCGCAAGTTGATTGATACATTTATCAACGCAATTTATCTTGATGATGACAAAATGGTAATTACATTTAATTACAAAGACGGTTCAAAAACAATAACCTTTGCCGAAATTGAAGCGGCAGAAAAAGGTTCGGATTTCACCGATTTCGGTGCACCAGAAAAAAGCACTTCGTAAGAAGTGCTTTTTTCAATGATATCCGTTCCTTGCGGAACGGGTGATATATCTTCGATATGATATCCGCCTTCAGCGGATGATATACGCTTCGCGTATGAGGAACGGATATTATCTCATATTTGAGCGAAGCGAGAATATATCATACGGCTTTGCCGTATATCATATCGCGCAGTGATATATCATTTATCCAAGCCGCAGCTTTCTTATCATCACACCGTAAGGCGTGTATATCATTAAGTTAAGAAAAGTAATCGAGTTCATAACGGGCTCGGTTATTTTTTTGAAAAAATTTTCAAAAAATCAAAAAAAGCAGAGAATAAACATTTCCATAAAGCAGAGAATAAACATTTCCCTAAACTATTGTTTTTTAACACTTTATCTGTTACAATTTAATATAACTATAAAATATTTTATGGGGGTATTTTTGTGGCAAGTTGTCCGAATTGCGGTAGAAAGCTGCATTTAACGGATTGGCGTCCCATTTGTCCTGAATGCGGAGTCAACCTGAACTACTTCAATGCCAATGAAAAGCTCATTGAGGAGTCCGAAAAAGCCGAAATCGAGCACGCGCGTTTTCAGCCGAAGGTGGATCGCGGCAAAGCGGCTACCATAGGCACCAAAACCGGCATTGTGCGAATGGTGCTTTTCCTCATACCCGTACTTTCACTGCTGCTTCCGATTTTCAGCATCACTGTTTCGGGGAATAAAAAGAGCTTCAATGCAATTGATATTTACAATGTATTTTCGGCAGTTGACACCGGTAAAATTTTAAGCAGCATTTCGCCGCTTATACTCGCTGTTGCATTTGTTGCCGTTCCTGCGGCGTGCTGCGTGGTGTTCACGCTTTTGCAGATCACCGCAGGCAAGCCCAAGGGGCTTACGCGCAACATAGTGCTTTCGTGCGTGTCGCTTGCGCTTGTGGGCGCTTCGCTCGGCAGTATGTTTGCATTTGCACAGAATCCTGCGGATGATTACGCCGGCATAGTGATGAATGAGGCGCAGGTCGCACTCGGCAAAGGTCAGGGCGATGTTGATGCCGCCGCACAGAAAATACTCAATATATTCAATGATTCAGCCGTTGATACCGCAAGGCTTGAAAAGGCCGTTGCATACGGCGAAGCGGCTTTTGCTTCGGCAGATGACAGATGCTATACCGCAGAGCAGCTTACGGTACTGAAAACCGCACTTACCGACGGCAAGGAGTTGCTTAAGGGCGGTTACACAGCCGACTCGGTGCGCGATGCTTCTGCTGCAATAATCGGCGCGACCGCCGTATATGCCGACCTTGAGACCGCGGTGGAATATGCCGCGCTTATTGAGAATGACGGCAGCTTTTCGGAAAGCTCGTTTGCTTCGCTTACCGCGGCAATCGACACAGGCAAAGAAACTCTCGATTTACTCGCAAAGGGCGAGCCGATAGTTGAGCTTACCAAGCAGAACGGTGCGCTCGACAAGACCGCAGAGGAAATCGAAGCAGACACCGCCGCAAGAATCGAAGAAGTTAGAAACAATATAAATAATGCGATCGCATCGCTTACCGATGTGAGCGTACTCAACGCACAGATCGCAAAGCTCGATGCCGCAGTCAAAGACGGCAGCATAGCTTCCGCCGATATAAAGGCTTCGGCGGGCATAGGAGAATTCGTGTTTGTTATTCTGTTGCTCGTTCAGCTTGCCAATAACATTCGTATCAAGAAAAAAGGCTTTGAGGTCAAATATACACAATGCCTTATAGGCGGTCTGCCGAGTGAAGAATACTTCGGTTATATCGAGCAGGGTATGCCGCTTTACGAAATTCGCGAAAAGATGGTCGCCGTGCTCACCGTAATGCAGAACGAGGTAAGGGCACAGGCAGCCGAAGCCGCCGCAAAAGAGCAGGCGGAACGCGCAACACATAAATAAGGGGGGCGTAAACGATGAGTGAAGAAAATATTAAGACCGAACAGCAAAGACTTGATGAAGTCAACGCCCAGCTCAAAGAACTCGTTGACGCCGACCGACGCGTAATCGCCCGCAAGGAAACCGTGGGTTATATGCTCTTTGACGGCAGCCGCGGCTTCAATATTGACGGCCACAAGGATTTATTCAACGACAGTATTCTTAAAATCAGCTTTGATTTTCAGTCGCTTTACAATGTTATAGGCGGCGTGTGGGATATTGTAGACGATTTCATAGTCAGCTTTGTTATTGAAAAAACCCGTACACGCTGGGGCAAATTCATACCGTATATGTTCCTCGGCGGTTTGCCCTACGCGCTTGTAAGCTCGCTCTACTGGCTGCTGCCCGCAATTCTGCCGGCATCGGCGGTGGCATCGTTCAACCACATAGGCAAATTCATTATCTATATGCTGCTTGATATGAGCATTGAACTGCTCGGCAACTTCAGAAATGTCGGCATAGGCGGCTACCTTTCAACCATAACGCCGTATCCGTCCGACAGACGCAGGCTGCTCGCAATTTCAAGCTATTCAAGCATTATTTACTCGCGTATTCCCGATATCATAGTGGAATTTATGCTTGACTTTATCAAGAACGGCATCATAAAATCCACAAAATCGAGTGATGAGCTCATAAGGCAGTCGCTTATGATAGTCGGTCCCGTAACCACCATACTTTCGGGTGTTATAATTTCGTGGTACACCACCATTGCAAAAGAGCGTGTTCACCAGAAGGTCGAAACGCCCAAGATCCGCGACAGTCTGCGCATAGTGTTCTCGAACAGACCGGTGCTTATGTATATGCTGTCCAATGCGCTCGGCTCATTCGGCACGGGTCTTACCACCAACGACTATTACCGTCAGGTGCTTGATATGACCACATTCGAGACCATTGCGGGCATTCCCTCGTTCTTCTTCCAGCCCATAGGCTTTGCAAATTACAACAAACTCGCAAGAAGATTCTCGACAAAGAATCTGTATATGATAAGCCAGGTGTTCGCAAAGTCTTTCTACATTCCGCTCTGGTTCTACGGCAGATTCTTAAAGACAAAGGACGGCAAGTTCTTCTTCCAGGGCAGGATACCCATGCTGCCCGTTACGGCGTTGTGGGAAATCATTTATGCTACCTTCTGGGGCGTAAAGAGCATTTCCGGCACCGAGATCGGCAACGAGTGCAATGACTACATAGAGTGGAAATGCGGCTACCGCAACGAAGCTACTCTTGCCGCGGCGAGCGCACTGCTCTGCAAAATTCCCGCCCGTATCAACGGTATTCTGCAGCCGCTTTACAAAAAGTGGATTCACTATGACCAGGAAGCCTACACCATGGGCAGGGAGCAGCCCATTATGGCACAGAAGTGGATATTCGCCATGGCGACAATATTGCCGGCATTCCTTGTGCTTTCAAGTATGCTGCCTATGTTCGGTTATAACATAGACAAGGATATGCGCGACAGGATGTACCTTGAGCTTAACGAAAGACGCGCACTTACCGCAGAACGAATTAACGGTAATGTCAGCGATGATGAGGACTGATGAATCGTAATATGAAAAAATCGCTTTTAAAAACATACCGCGCCGAGATAATTATATTATATGTTTTCACGGCGGTGCTGCTCGCGGTTGCGGCGGTATATGACCTTAAAATAGATATAGCCGTTTCAAACACTTCAAGTGCATTTGCAGGCTTCTTTGCCGATTACGGTGAGCTGCCCGCGGCATTTTTGCCCACGATAGCGGCGGCGGTGCTTATGAAGTGCTTTGCAAAAAAGTGGTTGAAAATCATTGCCGGCGCTGCCACTGTCGGCATAGGCGTAACATTCGGTCAGTTTCTCGCCGACGGTTTCCTTGACGGTAACGATTACAAGGATATTATCGGCGCGGCAATCGGCGTGATTATCGGTATATGCGTACTTGTGGTGTTCCGATTTGTGAAAATCAGCGACGAAAAGAAAAAGCCGCTTATTATAGCAACGCTTTTGGGTATTGCGGCACTGCTTTTGCAGAATGAAGCAATAACGGGCTTAAAGCATCTTTGGGGCAGAGTACGCTTCCGCGACCTTGACGAAGCGCACACACTTTTCAAACCGTGGTACAGCATAAATACCGCAGTCGGCGGTCACTCGTTCCCGAGCAGCCACACCGCAAAGGCGGGTATGAGCTACCTTGTTCTGCTGCTGCCCTGCGTTTTTGAAAAGCTGCGCAAAAATCATTTTGTGCTGTTCATTATTGCTTTTGCCTACACCTATACGGTCGCATTTACGCGGCTTATGGTCGGTGCGCATTATTTAAGCGATATAGCCGTAGGCTCGGCAATTTCGTTTACGATTACGCTTATAGCAGTATTCGCGTATGAGAAGATAAGCGCAAAGGTAATGAAATAAAAAGGGACTGACGCATTTAGCGCAGAACGAAAAACAGAATAATAAAAGACAATGGCTTTACGCTGTATTAAGCGTTTAATAAACCGTAAAGCCATTATATTTTTATAAAATTGTGATTTTATGTGTTTTTCTAAGCGTTTTTTCGCCCACTCGGAGTATCCATATACGCCGTCGGGGCGAAGAAAACGCTTTCTGCATCTAAATGCG
>JAZLJH010000008.1:0-142518 GCA_045617785.1 Acutalibacteraceae bacterium | reverse complement strand
ATTAAGCGTTTAATAAACCGTAAAGCCATTATATTTTTATAAAATTGTGATTTTATGTGTTTTTCTAAGCGTTTTTTCGCCCACTCGGAGTATCCATATACGCCGTCGGGGCGAAGAAAACGCTTTCTGCATCTAAATGCGACAGCCCCTCGTTTTTTATTTATGATCTCTGTAATACTGCGTGTGTGTCTTCGGGTGCGGGTTGTTCTGCCAAAGCTCCTCGGCAACGGGCTTCCACGCCTTGCTGAAATCGTCGCATTTCGCACAGAGCTCGTCCACCGATTCGCGTGAAACAAGGTCGGTGCTTTTTGCGCCCGTCTGCTTTACCATATTGCGCAGAATATCGGGGTTTTCAAGCATCGGGCAGGGCATAAGGTGGTTGTCGTTAAACGGCTGACCCTTGCGGTACGCCATAAACAGCGGTTTTCTGAGCGCATCAAGCAGAGTGTCGGTTTTAATATTTGAGTCACTGTAATGAACGAATACGCACGGCTCGATATCGCCGTTTGAGTTTATGTGGAAGTAATTTCTGCCGCCTGCTATGCAGCCGCCCACATATTCGCCGTCATCCTGAAAATCAAAGACGAAAATCGGCTTGCCGGTGTGGCTGTTACGCATCTTTTTGAGCCAGTAGTACATATATTGGCGCTGCGTAGGTGTGGGGATAAGCTCCTTTGCCGCATTATGGCCTATGGGCATAAAGTTAAAGTAAAATGCAAACTTTGCACCCAACCCCACCATTTTATCAATAAACTCATCGCTCGTGACGGTTTCAACATTCTTTGAGGTGTAGCAGACCGACAGACCGTAAAGTATTCTTTCGCGTTTTAAAAGCTCCATAGCCTTGATCGTTCTGCCGTAAGCGCCTTCGCCGCGGCGGTAGTCGTTGCTTTCCTCGCTGCCCTCAATGGAAAGGGCGGGCACTATGTTGCCGCAGCGTCTTATATCCGCACAGAGCTTTTCATCAATAAGCGTGGCATTCGTATAAATCAGGAATGTGCATTCCGGGTTTTCGGATGCGAGCGCAACGATATCGTTTTTGCGAATAAGCGGCTCGCCGCCCGTAAGCATATAAAAATGCGTGCCGAGCTCGCGCCCCTGCCTTACAATGCTGCGCATATCATCAAGCGAAAGCTGCAGCTCATGACCGTACTCCGCCGCCCAGCAGCCTTTGCATTTAAGGTTGCAGGCACTTGTGGGGTCAAAAAGGATTATCCACGGTATGTTGCAGTTGTATTGGTCGCGCTTGGCGCGAACGGTTTTGGTGCCGTAGTAGCCTGCGTGCACACCGAGTGAAAGTAAGAGCGATTTTACAAGCTTGCGGTCAACATCCTTTAATATGGAATTTGCAAGCTGCATATAAACATTTTCGGGGTCGTTCACGCCGTTTCTCATTCTGTCAAAATTCTTTTGAGGGAACATTTTAAAATGCTTTTCGGCGACATCGAGAATGAACGACAGGCTTTTTACAGGGTCTTTGTCGACCTTATTGAGAACAACGGAAAGAATCTTATCCGCCGCGAAATGAACGAATGAATGTTCCAAAAAACGCCCTCCTTTCAAAAACATATAGAAGAGTATAACATATCGGAATTGTTTTGTAAACTTAAAAAACCTTTATTTTTCATACAAAAAATTATGGGATGTATAAGGTATTTTATTCACAAGTTATATTTATTGACATTTTATTGCAATTGGTTCATAATGTTTTCATCAATATTATGAGGTGATGTTATGAGTAAATCCGGTAAAACACTTGCCGAAAACAAGCTCAGCGGCAGAATATGGTTTAACCTCTGCCTGTTCGGCTTTACAGGGCAGGTGGCGTGGAACCTTGAGAATATGTATTTTAATACATTTATGTATAATACGGTTTACGAGGGCGGCGCCGCAACCGGCACGCTGCCGTCTATGACTGCCATTCGCCTTATGGTTGCATTAAGCGCGGTCACGGCTGTTGTTACCACATTCATTATGGGCAACCTTTCCGATAAAATGAACAAGCGCAAGCTTTTCATTTCGGCAGGTTACCTGATTTGGGGTGTTGTAACGGCATCGTTCGGCTTTATTACCAAAGACAATATCGCCGGAATTTTCGGCATAAGCGATGCGGCAAAGGCGGTCACTGCCACCGCACTCACCATTGTTGTTATGGACTGTGTTATGACCTTTGTCGGCTCCACCTCCAACGATTCGGCGTTCAACGCGTGGGTCACGGATATCACCACCACCAAAAACCGTGCGACCGCTGAAAGTGTGCTTGCGATTTTACCCGTGGTGGCAACTGTTATAGTTGTGGTGCTCGGCGGTATGATCGAAGCGATCGGCGGCTATGCAAACTTTTTCTTTGCAATCGGCGGCTTCGTCATTCTGTGCGGTATAATCGGTCTGTTTTCGCTCAAGGATTCAAGAAACGGCGAAAAGAAGCAGGATTCAAACTACTGGGCTGACCTGATTTACGGCTTCAAGCCGTCTGTGATCAAAGCAAACAGCAAGCTCTACATAGCACTTGTTGCGGTCGGGATTTATTCAATAGCGGTGCAGGTGTTCTTCCCCTACCTGCTTATTTACCTCGATCACGGTCTCGGTCTTAAAATAGAAGATTTACTCGGTTATCTCTCTCCCACGGTTATCGGTATTGCCGTTGTAGCCGTTATCGGTCTGGTTGCGGGAATTATCGCTATGGGTAAGCTCATAGATAAAATCGGCAAAAATGTTATGATTTTCGTTGCCGCGGTGCTTTTCGTGGCAGGTCTTGTGCTCGCTTCGTTTATGCACACACTCGGCTCATTCGTGATTGCGGCACTGCCGCTGCTTGCGGGCTACGGGCTTATGGGTATTATGCTCAATGCCACCGTGCGCGACTACACTCCCGATGACAAGGTCGGTCTTTTCCAGGGCATAAGAATGATTTTCTTTGTGCTGCTGCCTATGGTAATAGGCCCCACAATAGGCGACCTCGCGTGCAGACTTGCCGCTTCGGGCACCTATGTTGACGAAACGGGTATCGTAAATTATGAGCCTTGCGGCGAAATGTTCCTCGCGGCAGGTATAGTCGGAGTGTTCGTATTTATACCCCTTGTGATTCTTCGCAAAAAGGGAATTGACAAAAAGGATGCTGAATAATAATGAAAACACTGTTGCTTTCATCACTTACCAAAGTGTTTAAGGATACCGAGCCGAATTTTTGCGAATTTACGGCGGCGCGCGCACTTAAAAATGAGCGTTATTCATTCCAGGTAGCCGTTCTGCCCGAAAAAAAGGCGGAGGAAAAGCTCGCGGTTTCCATAAAGACCGCACTTAAAGGCGTAAAGCTTTTTGTTGTGGAGAATATCCCCTCGGGTCTTTCGGCTTATGAAAGCCGCGATACGTTCCACTTCGATATTGACCGCACCGAATTTCCGGATTTACTGCGTCCGTGCGGCGAAACGGTCAAACTCAAAAAAGGCGAGTGGACTTCGCTCTGGCTTGAATACATACCCGACGGCACCGTAAAGGCGGGCAAAAAGAAAATCACGGTTGAGCTTTGCGCAGGCGGCGAAAAAATCGAAAAGGTGTTTACACTCGATATTATTGATGCTTTTCTGCCCGAGCAGAAGCTGCTTTTCACAAACTGGTTTCACAACGACTGCCTCTGCACACGCTACGGCGCGGAGCCTTTCGGTGATGAGTATTGGCGCATAGTAAAAAATTATATTAAAAACGCCGTCGATCACGGGCAGACAATGATACTTACGCCCGTATTCACGCCGCCGCTTGATACGGAAATCGGCAAGGAGCGCCCCACGGTGCAGCTTGTGGATGTCAAAAAGACGAAAGACGGCTACACCTTCGGCTTTGAAAATTTTGAAAAATATATTGCTCTGTGCCTTGAATGCGGCATAAAGGCGTTTGAAATTTCGCATTTCTACACCCAGTGGGGTTCGCTTGCGGCGCCTAAAATCATTGCCGAGGTAAACGGTAAACAAAAGCGCATTTTCGGGTGGGAAACAAAATCTCACGGCAAGGCATATACCGATTTTCTTACCGCATTTGCCGCCGCATTTATAAAAGAGGTCAAAAAGCTCGGCATCAAGGACCGCTGCTGGCTGCACGTTTCGGATGAACCGAGCAAGGAGCATAAGCCCGACTACAAAAAATCAGCCGATACCGTTCACGCGCTGTTCAAGGGTTTTCACACCTTCGATGCGCTTTCCGACATTGAGTTTTACCGCGAGGGACTTGTGGAAACACCCGTCTGCGGTATAGAGCACGCCGATTTATTTAAGAGCGAGGTCAAAAATTTCTGGACTTACCATTGCTGCGGTCATCTGCGCGAGTTCGTACCCAACAGATTTTTCGCGCAGCCGTCGATGCGCAACAGAGTGCTCGGCTTACTGCTTTACAAATACGATGCTCAGGGCTTTTTACAGTGGGGGCACAATTTCTGGTATTCTCAGTATTCGCGTTACGAAATCGACCCGTTCACCATAACCGATGCGGGCGGTGCGTTCCCCTCGGGTGATGCGTTCTTCGTATACCCCGGCGATGACGGAGCGCCCCTCAACTCCATAAGGTACGAGGTTTTTGCCGAGGGCTTGCAGGATATGCGCGCATTAAGCTTGCTTGAAAGCCTTAAAGGGCGTAAATTTGTGCTCAACTTAATGGAAAACGGTCTTGATGTGCCGCTCAGCTTCAAGGAATATCCGCACGAGCAGGAGTGGCTGCTCGCTTTAAGAGATAAAGTCAACGCCGAAATAAGCGCTGCATTATAAAAGAGGTCTTGAAAATGGCAAAACAAAAAAAGAATGTTAAAAGAAATGTGCCGGAAAAGCACACCCGCAAAATCGCCACAAAGGGCGCGGACAGATTTTTCTTCTATCTCTGGCAGTTTACCTGGGGCCTGCCCGTAAATCTCATAGGCTTCATCGTGTTTCTTGTTATGTTCAAGGGGCATCGCCACGAGCGTTTCTGCAACGCGTTCATTACATACATTCCCGGTAATTTCGGCGGTCTGTCGCTCGGTCTGTTCATATTTATGCGCGAGGGCGGCGCCGAGGTATGGGAGCACGACACCAAGATCCACGAGTACGGTCACACCATTCAGTGCCTGCTGCTCGGCGGTCTGTATTGGTTTGTAATCGGCATCCCCTCGGCGGTATGGTGCAATCTGCCGTATTTCCGCAAATTGAGAAAGGAAAAGAACATTTCCTATTACAAGCTCTATTGCGAAAGCTGGGCAAACAAGTGGGGTCAGAAGTGGAGCGGCTACAAGCAGATAGATAAAAGATAACCGATATGAAAAATGTTTGTGATTATATGATAATCCAGCGCGAAGCCGACGGCTTCGGCAGAGTTACCTTCGCAGGTGGATTCTGCGGCAGCGGCGAATATGCCGTGGTTGCCCGCGTTATGCGCGAGGATGACAATATGACTGTTGTGCCGTGGCAGGGCTGCACGCTTACTGACGGTGGCTGGACTGTTGAGCTCACCGTTCCGCAGGGCGGTCTTTACCGCTTTGAAGCACGCGTATGCCCCGGTGTTGCTTCGCCGTGCAACAACCGCTACGACTGGTGCTCGCTTATAGCCTGCGTTCACCATGTAGGCGTCGGCGATGTTTTCGTTATGGCGGGGCAGAGCAATATGTCCGGCTACGGCAGAGACCCCGCATACGACCCGCCCGAATTGGGTGTTCACCTTTTCGATAATCTCGGCAGATGGGGGATAGCGGCGCATCCGCTCAACTCTGCGCCCAATGCCGTTTACTGCAACAACGACGATTCCTCCGGAACATCGCCCGGACTTGCATTCGGCAGAATGATGCACCGCAGGCTCGGTGTTCCCGTGGGACTTGTTGCCGCAGCGCGCGGCGGCTCATCGCTTGAGCAGTGGAATCCCGCAGAGGAAAACCCCGACCTGTACCGCGAGCTTGTGAAAAAGCTCGAAGAAGTCGGCAAATTTGCGGGCATGGTGTGGTACCAGGGCTGCAACGAAACGGTCGAGGAGGAAGAAGCCGATTCGTACCTCGAAAAATTCACGCAGACGGTAACGCTCTGGCGTGAAAAATTCGGTTATTTCCCCATAGCCACCTGCCAGCTTAACCGCCACGCCTCAAAGGACGGCGAGCGCGACAGACTCTGGGGCAAGGTCAGGGAGGCTCAACGCCTTGCGGCGCGCAGCATCGAGGGCGTTTATATCGTTCCGACGATAGATATGCACACAAGCGACGGCATCCACAATGCAAGCGGTGCCTGCATAACCGTGGGCGAACGCCTTGCAAGCGTACTGCTTAAAGGGCATTACGGCTTGACGGGTACATTCGCACCGAGCATAACCCGCATAACCCGTGTTGACAAGCGCACCGTTCACCTTGAGTTTGACGGGCAGTATATGCTGCGCACTATGGACGATATTGCCACGGGTATAAATATTGAAGATGAAAACGGCTTGCAGAAATGCACGAAAATCGCCGCGTGCGATGACGGCGCACTCGTTACCGCCGAACGCGATATAGGCAAAAATGCAGTTTTCCACGCGTATTGGGAAAGGGAAGTACCCGCATTCTTCATACGCGATATATACGGTATGCCCATGCTTGCGTGCTATGGAGTGGAAATTGAATAGGGCGGTGATATCCGTGAAAAACCGCAACTTCACAATTCTCTGGGTGCGTGATGCGCTGCTTGCGGCAGCGGCTTCGCTTACCTCGGTATCGGTGCTTTCGGGGTACCTGCTTTTTACGGGTATGGCTGAAAGCAAGGTCAGCTTTTACCTTGCATTCGTACCGCTTGTCAATCTTGCGGTTTCGCTTCTGTTTTCGGGTGTAGCCGCGCGCACCGAAAAAACCGTTACGGCATATTCGGCATTATGCCTTGCGGCAGGTCTGCTTACGGCATTTTACTCTCCCGTATTCAAATCGGCAGGCGGCGAAAACATTCTGTTTATCTGCGTTATGGCGCTCGGCAGCCTTGTTACCGCAATTACCGCAGTGCGCACAATATTCGACTACAAACTTCCCTGCGAGGTAA
Source organism: Acutalibacteraceae bacterium (assembly GCA_045617785.1). GTDB lineage: Bacteria > Bacillota > Clostridia > Oscillospirales > Acutalibacteraceae > DTU089. The sequence continues at coordinate 135,511 of JAZLJH010000008.1, read as the reverse complement.
TGGAGCTTGACTCATACTCACTTTATGTATCGGTAAGCGGCATAGTGGGTGGCGTTTCGGGCATTTGTGCCGGCGCGCTTTTAACACTCGGTTATAAAAAGCTGCCGTTTATCAGAGCGACCTGTGCGGCATATATCGGCGCGGCTGTGTGCCTTTGCGCTGCGGCGGCAATAAACAAAACTCTTAAAAAGCTGCCGTCTGCCGTAAAGCGCGAAGCGGCCGCGAAAAGCGGCGCGGGCGTAAAAGCGCTTATAAAAAACCGTCAGTTCAGAATACTTATCATGCCGAACCTTTTGCGCGGTATCGGTATGGCGGTGGTGCCTATGATGACACTTATTGCGGTGAATGCAGGTGTTATAGGCGAAACCGACGGCGCCGCCGTAACCGTATGCACATACGCCGCAACACTTGTGAGCTGCACACTGTATGCGTACCTCGCGCCGCGGCTTAAAGCGTCGCGGCTTGTGATTGCAGGTGCCGTGCTTTTCTGCGCGCTTGTGCCCTGCCTTGCGGGCGGCAAAATTCCTTTTTTCATCTGTTATACGGCGGCGTATATAGGCTATTACATTGTAAGCTGCGCCATACCCGACCTTGTTTACAGAAATGCACCCACCGAGATAATGAGCGTTTTCCACACATGGCGGCTTGCGCTTTCAACCGTAGGCACAACTGCCGCGACCGCGGTTTTCGGCAGACTTATCGGCAAAGTGCCGTCCGTTTGGCTTATAGCCGCAGGTTGTGTTACACATATTGTGTGTGCCGCGGTGTATTACGCGGTATATGCACAAAGTGAAAAAAATCGCCGTACGGCGAAATGATAAAGGCGGAATGTATATGAAATTTATCGCTCACAGAGGTGCCTGCCTTGAATTGCAGGAGGATACTCTTGCAGCCCTTAACAAAGCCGCTGACTACGGCGCATTTGCCGTGGAGTGTGATTTGCGCTATACCGCAGACGGTGTGCTTGTGATTTACCACGACAGAGAGCTTACACGCCTTACGGGTAACGAATCAAGAGTTATTGATATTACATACGCCGAAATGAAGCGGATACTTGCCGAATCCGGCAAAACGCTCACCACATTCGAGGAGCTTGTAAACGGCTTCAACCGCAAATCCGCCGTGCTTTTCGATATTTCATTCGATGCGCTTGAAAAAGATTTTTACCGCAGAATATCGGATGTGCCGTTTCGCGCGATAGCGGGCATACACGCCATAGAGGAAGCAAAGCTCGCTTCCGAATACTTTGCAAAGGAAAATATCCTTGCTTTTCTGCCGAAAGACGGCGTTCCCGCGCAGTTTGCCGAGGCGGGCGCAGGCAATATAAGGCTCTGGGAGCATTGGACCGATACACTTCCCGTGCAGGAGGTGCGCAAAACTCTGCCGCAGGACCGCGAAATATGGATAATGGCGCGTGACGGCAGCATAAAGCATCCGCTGTTTTGTATGAACGGCTCGCGCGCTTCCATTGAAAAATTTACCGCCTGCGGTGCAGATGCGATGCTGCTGAACGATATTAAGCTTGCAGTGGAGGCAAATAAATGACGGTCAACAGCGAGGTATTTGTTTTTAACGGCATAAAGCTTAAAATCTCGCAGCCGCAGGAGTTTGTGTGGCGGTTGCAGTCATTTTACGGTAACGGCTTTGAGGATAACGGCGCGGCGCAGACGCTTGCCGCAGACTTAAAAGAGCCGTTGAATGAAACGCCGCATCGCATAGATATTGCGGATTCCGCAGAGGGGCATACAATCACCTCTGCGGATAAATCTTTTGTGAAAATCACCGACGAAGCCGTAAGCTTTTGCGGTGCCGACGGCGGTCTTAAAAGAAGCCTGACGGGCATAAAAACCGAAAACGGCTGTACGGTGTTCACACTTTCGCTTACGGAAAACGAAAAAATATTCGGCACGGGCGAGCATTTTGATTCGGTGCAGCGCCGCGGCAAAAAATTCCATATTTATGCCATAGATAAATGGTGCCGCACGCACGGAAACAGTTATCTTCCCATTCCGTTTTTCATAAGCTCCGAGTGCAACGGTGTGTTTATAAACAGATACGAGCATTCCGTGTTCGATATAGGCAAAGCGAATAGTTGTGAAATAAAAATAAAGCAGCTTCACGCGCCGCTCGATATGTATGTATTTCTCAATGAAACACCCGAAGAAATATTAACCGCATACAGCCGCATAACCGGCTTTGCCCCGATGCCTGCGGACTGGTGCTTCGGCACGTTGGTGTGCCGCTATCACCCCGAGTTTTCAACAAAAGAGGGCATTCTCGCCATGGCGGACAATATGGAAAAGAACGATTTTCCGTGGGATGCCGTAATCACAGAGGGGTGGGGCACATTCAATAAAACGCGGTGGGATGAGCTTAAAGAGGTCAGCGAAAACATCCACTCACGCGGCAAAAAAATGATGGTGTATGAGCAGTGCGGCAAATACCCGGACAACGCCGAGGAGTGTTTTCTGCTCGGTGACGAATATGCTGTACAATCGACCGAGGGCACATTATTAAGACAGACGCGTTCAATGAATCTGCTTGATAATTTCCACCGCAAAAAGATGCGCTGCCTCGATTTGACCAACCCCGAAAGCATAGAGAAATGGGAGAAAATATGGGGAGTGCTTATGAATGATGTCGGCGTTGACGGCGCCAAAATCGACTTCTGCGAGCAGTTCCCCGATAAGGATATCATCAAATTCAATGACGGCAGAGCACCCTTTGCCGCACACCATTGGTTCCCCACATACTACAACACTCTGCGTTACCGTCATTTTAATCAACTCGCAGACGGCGGTATGGTGTTTGCACGCGGCGGCGGCATAGGTGCACAGCGTTTTCCGTTTGTGTGGGCGGGCGACCAGCGGCGTGAATTTTTCTTTCTGCGAGCCGTTTTGAAAGCGGCACTTTCGACCGGACTTTCCGGCGTGCCGTTCATAAGCTGGGATATGGCGGGCTACCGCCCCGCGTGGAATGTTTACGATAAAATCCACGAGGATAAAGTCTTTATACGCGGTATTGAATTTACCGCTTTTTCGGCAAATATTCAAACTCACGGCAGTGTGAAACGCCCGTATGATTTTGGTGAGCATACACGCTCGGTCTACCGCGCTTACGCCAATATTCACGAGGCTCTGCGCCCGTATATAAAGGAGCAGGCGAAAATTTCCTGCAAGACGGGGCTTCCGCTGCTGCGGCATCTGTTTTTGTGTGACACTGCAGATAAGAACACCTACGGCATTGAGGATGAATACACTTTAGGCGGCGGGCTGCTTGTTGCGCCCGTGCTCACAAGGGGTGCGCACCGCGATATTTACCTGCCGAAAGGTGAATGGACGGATATTTTTACAGGCAAAAAATATTCGGGCGGCACGCTCATAAAAAAATACAGCGCACCGCTTGAAATAATACCCGTATTCAAAAGAGCGGATTGCGGCGAAGTGCTCGAAAACTGCCTTGCCGATGCCGGAAAATACATAGAAGAGCTCAACAAATTTAACGGGAGGAAAAAATGATGAAAAAATTCACCGCATTTGCAGTTTCGCTGCTGCTTATGCTTTCCGTATTTGCGGTTACCGCTTCGGCGGCGCAGGCAAAGCTGTCGGAAAGCGCAACCGTGATAATGCCGAAAGATGCTTCCGCTACCGAAAAATACGCGGCACAGACCCTGCAGAAATATTTTGAGCAGGTTACGGGCGTAAAGTGCGCCATCGCGGACGATACCGCAGCCGTCGGCGGCTTTACATTCCTTGTGGGCAAAACCGCGCTCACAAAAACCGATGTTGCGGGACTTGCCGACGGCAGTTACCGCATAGTGCGCTCCGGCGATACCGTTGAAATCATCGGTGCGGGCAACCGCGGCACGATTTACGGTGTTTACGGTTTTCTCGACAAGGTGCTCGGCTGCCGCATTTTCACCGCCGAGGAGGGACTTGTCTGCACAAAAACCGAGTTTTCGATTCCCGAAGACCTCAATATAGAATACAATACATATTTCGAATACACCGATACCGACTGGCACAGCCCGCGCGACCCCGCATACTCGAACGCGAACGGACTTTCGGGCGGCGTTTACAGAAGCATTGACGGCGAAATGGGCGGTACGGTGTCGTATCTCGGCTCGTTCTGCCACACGCTCACAAATACATTCTGCGCCGAGGAAAAATACTTTGCCGAGCATCCCGAATACTTCGCGCTGCACAACGGCGTAAGAGATCCCGACCAGCTCTGCCTTACAAACGAAGATGTTTACAATGTTGTTCTCGGTGAAGTGCTTGACCTGCTTAAAGAAAAGCACGATCCCGCCGCGGCATTGCAGATTATTTCGCTCACGCAGGATGATAACGAGGATTTCTGCGAATGTGAAAACTGCAAGGCACTTGACGATGCCAACAACTCACACGCCGGCACTATGATAACCTTTGTAAACAAAATCGCAAAGGCGGTAAAGGCGCAAGGGTATGACAATGTTGCCATTGATACGTTCGCTTACCGCTACACGCGCACCACACCCACAAATGTTATACCCGAGCCGAATGTTATAGTAAGGCTCTGCACCATTGAGTGCTGCTTTTCACACGCGCTTGACGATGCCGCCTGCCTGCAGAATGCGGTGCTTATGCAGGACCTGATAAACTGGAACGCCATCTGCAACAGACTTTATATATGGGATTACACCACAAACTATGCGCACACGCTCGGCATTTTCCCGGATTTCGGCGTGCTGCAGAAGAATGCCCGGATATTCTATGAGCACGGCGTTAAGGGCATTTACGAGGAGGGCAACTATTATGTTGACTCCTGCAATACCGAGTTCGGTGAATTGAGAGCCTACCTCATTTCACGCGTGCTGCAGGACCCCTACTGCGATTACAGCGAAGAAATGAACCTCTTCCTTGCCGATTTCTACGGCGCGGGCTGGCAGAATATAAGGGAATTTATTGATATAATCACCGAAAACAGCACAAAGAATCACGTGGAGATCTATTCTTCAATGAAAGATTCGCTTACACTCAACGACGATGAAATCGCAAAGTGCGATGAGCTTTGGGTGAAAGCCGCAGAGCTTTGCGAAAACGAAAATCAGCTCAATAATATCAAACGCAGCGAAATAAGCTGGCGTTTCTGGAAAGCGAGCGTCGGCAAGGGCGAATTCGCGGGCCTTGCAATAGATGCGAAAAAAGCACTTGTGAACGATATTGCGGCTTCCGGCGCAACAATGCACAGCGAGGGCAGCGACGGCGTTGAGCCCGCACCGCTTTACTGGACGGGTACCGCCGATGAATGGTACGGCGGCGCATCCTCAAACCCCGCAATAAAATTCATTTATTATGCGGCGTGGGGAATCTTTGCGATAACGCTCGTGTTTGCGCTTATTGCATTCATCAGGGCGATAAAGCTTAAAAAATACATTTACCTTGTACCGTTCCCGCTGCTTGCGGCAAGCAGTGAAATATTTATGTGGAACAAGCGCGCATATATCGGCTGGCGCGATTTCTTCGGACTTGCATTCACCACGGTATTCTGCGTGCTGCTGTTCGCGTTTATGTATTTCCTTTCGGCAAAAGCGAAAGGCAAAAGCGTAAAAAAGTGCATAGTTACCGCAATCACAGGCGCGGTGGTGTTCGTAACGCTTTACGAGCTTACGCTTTCCATAATAAATGTAACGCTTTTCAACTGCGCGGCAAATAATCTCGCATTCGCCACCGCCGCACTGATAAGCTCGGTGATACTCATCATACCGGTGTGCGGGATGCAGAAAAATTTAAGGAAAAAATAAACGAATGGGGCTGTCGTTCGACAGCCCCTGATTTTTCACAGTTTATTCTGCAACGGAACAGGTTTAATGTCTCTGCTCCGACAATTGTAAAACATTTACAACCATTATATGCACGCGCATTTACGGTTGTGTTTTTCATATTATTTCCGCTATTTCCGCGCGTGTTGCGGTGCCGGTCATACCGAGCTTATGCACGGTTACGCACGAGGCGGCATTTGCGTAAACCGCCGCTTCTGCGAGTGCTTTGCCGGCGGCGGTGAACGCCGCCACAGCCGAAAGGAATGTGTCGCCCGCGCCGCAAATATCGGTCTCGCCGCTTAATTTCCTGTTAGCTTCAATGTGTGCTGCCTTGCCGTTTTCAAAAATCACGCAGCCGTCTGCACCGCAGGTAACAATGGCGGGTCTGCCCGTCTTATTGCTTAAAATTTCGGCACATTTCGCGGGGGCGTTTTCGCCCGCGGCGCGTGCGGCTTCAATATCGTTCGGCTTGACCGTAACATTTTCGTAAAGCCCTATTCTGTCGCGGCTGTCAACGATTATTTTAAGCCCGTCTTTGCCGAGCTCGCAGATTTTTGTGCGCACCGCATCGGTGATACAGCCGTATTTCATCTGGTCGCAAACACAGAGCACATCGACTTTATCTTTGATTTCGTCGAGTGCCGCAAGCACCTTTTTTTCGCTTTCGGCGTCAAGGGGAGTGCGCGCCTCAAAATCTATGCGCGCATCCTCGGTGCATTCGCCGCTGTAACCGAAGCGGTTCGGTTTAATATAGGTATTGGTAAATCTTTCGGGCACGGTTATCATATACTCGGTGTTCACGCCTGCTTTTTCAAGTTCCGTGAGCATCGCTTTGCCGCGCCAGTCGCTGCCTGCAACACCCACGGCATATACCTTTTCCAATTCAAGCGCGGTGAGGTTGTTTGCAACATTGCCCGCGCCGCCGGGCGACATCTTTTCGCGCACAACGGGCAGGGGGTAGTGTGCCGTTTCGCGCGAAAGCTCGCTTTTCGTCATATCGGCATACCAGTAAATATCAAGGCAGAAATCGCCTATAACGCCTATTCTTACACTGTCAAGTTCGCTGAACATTTTATTTACCCCACTTTTCGCAGATTTTTTCATAGAGTGCGGGAATGGTCTGCTGATGGTCGCCCACAAAGTGCCAGCCGAGACCGCCGCGGCTTACGGGGCGGTTGACTATGTTCTTGCGCGGGCGGTAGTAGTAATTCGGGTCGTCGTAGCCTATGTTGGTGCGGTAGTCGCCCAAATCAATAAGGTCAAAGTTTGCGGTCGTGATTTTGAATGTGTCGTAGCCGAGGTTGCGGGAAATGGAAAGCGCTTTCAGGAATACTTCGGGGCCTATAACGCCGCTGCCGAAATTCATATAAACACCGCCGCCGAGCTGCGAAACGCTGTAACACATACGGTGAAAATCAACGCCGCTCGTTTTGCCGATCGCTTCAAAATCAACAATGGGGTGCTGGTGGATAATATCGGTGCCGAGTGCAATATGATAGGTGGCAGTTACGCCGAGCTTGTAGGCTTGATAGAAAATACAGTCGTCTTTATACGGGAAGCGTTCGGGGTGCTCGTCAACATAAACGGCAAGGCTTTCGCCGTAGCCCATACCTTTTTTTGCGCCTGCCTGCAAGGCTTCGTTCATCCATCTGCCCGTTTCCTCCCACATACCGAAGGAGCCGTCTTCAATGGCGGTGGGCACGTGCTCGCTCGTGCCGCCGAGATATGCAAGCTCAAAATCGTGAATACTGCACGCGCCGTTGCCGCTTATGTGGGTGATTATACCCATTTTCATAAGCTCGATAATGTAGCGCGAAAGCGAATTTTTAATAACGTGTGCGCCCTGCGACCAGATTACCGGTCTGCCGTTTTTGCGCGCTTCGATGATTCTGTCGGCAAGTGTGTCAAAATCCTCGCCGCCGTTCCATTCGGGGTAAGAGTCAACACCGGGGTTTTTGAGCGTGTCTATGGTAACGAGATTGCGGCGCTCTGCCGCAGAGTAAGTTGTGATTTTGCCGAAATCAAGTGCTTTGTATTCCATTATATATACCTCCGTCAATAACCGAGAAATTCAAAAAGACCGTCTTTATCGAGAAAATCGCCGACGATTATATCCGCGCCTGCTTTTATAAGGCGGCTGCGCTTTGTCATATCGACGCCGCGGCGTTCCTTTTCGTTGCTTGCAAGACCAATGGCGCGTGCGCCCGCCGCCTTGCCGAGCGCGATTTCCACCTTGCCGTCGCCGCACACGCAAAGCTCGCTGCCGTTAAGACCGTTTTCTTCAATAAGGCGTTTTATGACGGCTTCCTTGGAACAGCTTTTTTCCCTTAAAGGTGCGCCCTTTATTTCATCAAAGCAGTCAATCACGCCGAGAGCCGTTGCCTCGTTCACCACATCGGGATGGTCGGTGCCGCTTGCAACGTAAATTTTAATGTTTTTCCCGCGCAGCGCATTCAAAAACTCCACGGCGCCCGCCATAAGAAAATCGTCTGCCGAAAATTCGCCGCTTTTTATTGCCGCGAGTTTTCTTTTTATATCTTTCATAAGGCGGTCGTTGTATTCGTCCTTGTATTCCCATATATCAAGTGCTTTTCTGCCCTGCTTTTCGACCTCGGCTTTGAGCCATTCCATCTGCAGAGCGGTCTGTATGCCCGTGGACTCGTCTATGTAGGCATCCACCTTTGCTTTGAGCTCGGCTTCGGTAAGAGAGCCGTCATCAAGCACTTCGCAGAAAAGGGGGCCCATTACATTTTCCCAGCCGCAGCGCAGGGTGGAAACCGTGCCGTCGAAATCAAAAAGCATTGCCTTGACGGGCGTGCGGGGCGTACTGTTTATAATTTCCATTGAAAAAACCTCTCACAATATATATTATCTGTATTATACCATCGGTAAACCGAAAATCAATATTTATTTGCTTTAATGGGGCAAACAAACATATATTTACTATGCTTTTTTGTGCAAAAACGCAAAAAAATGTGTAAAATTTGTCAATCTGCCGCAGAAACACATAAAAATGCACCACTTGTTTTTTTTTTTTTTGAGAGAGTTGTGCAAAACGACGAAAATGAGAGAAAAGGTTGACATTTCCGTAACTATTGCGTACAATGAAAATTGTATATTTACGCTGGAAAGTGTACTTAGAAACGGCTAAATGCCCGTAAATTGCGATGGAAAACGGCTTTTTCGGTAAAAACCCGCCATTTTTTCCGAAGATGAATTTGGTTATTTTTCACAAATCGCAGTTTGACGATCGCAGACGGTCGCTTGCCGGGTGCAAAACGGCGTTTTATCGGCGGAGGTAACTCCGTATTATGCAGTACAAAGAAAGGAAGAATGACAATGAAGAAATCGCGCAAGGTCTTATCTGTAGTGCTCTCCATGCTGCTTATTGTCACAAGCATACCGTTTGTGGTAGTGGCAACTGCCGAAGGCGACTATCAGGTCAGTGCAAGTGACGGCGGCTCAATCGAACTTGAGGGTACCGCTCTCAAGTGGACTCAGACACTCACTTATGCAGGTTCGAATTTGTATAATCTGAAACTTACTGCTACGGCTAACTCAAACACAATGTTTGAAAGCACGATTCGCAGCAAGGTTGAAAACAACTATTTTGTAGCCAAAAACGCAGGCTATTATCTCGTAGAGCTGTGGGGCGGCGCAGGTGCAAGCGGCGAGAGCACCAGCGGCAGCGGTTCACAGGGCGGTAACGGCGGCGACGCAGGCTATGTTTACGGTTATATTTACCTCAACGAAGGTGATATACTCTATTCATCCATAGGCGGTCAGGGCAAGCAGGTCACCAAGCGTGACCCCGAAGACTCTGCTGCCAACGAAGGCGGCGTTCACGGCGATACCGGCTCATATAAAGTCGGCGGCGGCGGCGGTTACAGCGCGCTGTACCTTTTCAGCGCAGACGAAAAGGATTCGTTCGAAAGCAAATATGTAAATGCCGACGGCACAATGAACCCCATCAACGAGGAAGACAGAACCACCCGTTATATCATGATCGCGGGCGGTGGCGGCGGCGGCGGTACCTCCAACTCGCTCATCCACAACCGCAGATCACTTCTGCCCACAAGGCAGACCGGCACTGCGGACGGCGGTAACGGCGGTACCATGACTTCTCCCACCGGCAAAATCACCACGGGCGTACCCGGCACCTTCTATGCAGGCGCCGACGGTAAGTCAAGCGGTAAGAATACCGATTACGTCGGCATGGGCGGTACTAACGTTCCCGGCGAAATCACCGAAACAGCCAACAACCTTATGGGCGCTGTTCTGGAATTCTTCGGTATTGATTCTTCAACATCGGCTCAGCCCAACGACTGGACCGGCTTATACAACACCGCTAAAGAGGGCGGCTACGGCGGCGACGGCAACCTTCGCGGCGGCGCAGGCGGCGCAGGCTTCGCAGGCGGCTCGGGCGGTCTTATGCCCAACTACGGCAGCGTAAATGCTTACTATGTAGGCGGTGGCGGCGGCGGCTCGTCATTCGTTGCCGATACGGTCAACACAAATCTTACGGAAGATATGCAGGCAAGACTTGTCGGCAGCAACTACTCAGACCAGGGCGGTCAGAGTGCCGTTACCTACCTCGGTGAAGCAGTCGTTGAAGAAGACGGCTTTGATTTCTCGCACCTTAAAGATGTATCGTTCACAGGCACACTCAGTCAGTATTTTAATATTGTAAGCGTTAAGAGTGTAGATGACAACGGTGCAGATAGCGGTACTGTAAACTTTGATGAAAGCAGCTTCACCGTTTCCGGTGCAAATGTGCTCAATGAGGAAGCTGCCTTCAGCGGCAATAAACTCAGCGTTGACATTACACTTACTACCTGCGAGGCTTTTGCGGGCGGTAACGGCGTTCCCGTAATCGGCGATATCGTATTCACCGACAGCGTTGACGGCTCCAAAACTCTTGCCGCAGCAGATTCCGTAAAGTATGCAAACGTTCCTCTTTCCGAAGACCTGTTTGCACTTCAAGGCAAATCATTCGTTATCTCCGAGCCCACATTGTTTGAGATTGCGGATTTATACACTGATGACCTTGCCGATTTAAGAGATGATATTTCTTCTGAATTTGTCTTCGACTTTATTGATTCGATTTCCGAAATATCGGTTTATGACGGTGCTGCTGCCATCAGCGGCAGCGTAAATGTTGCAGCTTCCAAGGAATTCGGTCTTAAAATGACCGTAACCCCCAAGGACGGCACACCCGCAGTTGTAGGTCCCGTTCAGGCGGCTAAGACTTACGAAGGTGTTACTCAGATATCCGCGGTCGAACCCGGTTCAGTCATTTTGGGCGATGCTGCCGGTAAGGTTGCAAAAACGCTTGAATACAAAGAGGGCAACTATATTTATTCTCTCGAATTCAAAGATATGGTTGCCGTGGCTGATTATGTAGCAACCGATTATACCGGTAAGCAGTCACAAAAATCAACAGAAACCACCACAACCTACACAGCACCGTTCACCGGTTGGTATGCACTCCAGGCTTGGGGCGCATGCGGCGGCCTCGGCGGTAAGGGCGGCAACGGTACACAGAACGGCGGCAAAGGCGGTACGGGCGGTTACCTTGCAGCATACGTTCACCTTAATGCGGGCGATGTGCTTACCCTCACCAACGGTGCAAACGGTACTCAGGGTGATCAAGCAAGCAGTATCACCGACACGGGCGATGCCGGTTCTGTCGGCGGCTATTCCGCAATTCAGAAGGGCGACGACTACCTCATCATCGCCGGCGGCGGCGGCGGCGGTCAGGGTTACCATTGGCCCGGCACTGTCTATGCAGGTGGCTCGGTCGATAATGCTGCTTTCCCGAACTCGGTTCTGGGCAACCTCAGCCAGTATAACGGTCAGCCGAACTCCAACTACCATAATCAGGGTACAGGCGGTAAAAACTTCCGCAGCACGGACTGTTATGCAGCTCTCCCCGAAACAGTAAGTGTTCAGAGCGATTTTACACCCGCACAGGGCGATATGACCGTTCCCAACGATAATAATGCCGCGCACGGCGGTGCAACAAAGGTTACACCCGTCAGCGCGGATATCAAGGAAAACGAAAAAGTTTCCAATTTCTATAACATCAGCGTAAGCAGCACGGTTTCAAAGTATTTTGATATTGCAAACAGTTCGGTTGCGGTTACCTATGACGGCACACCCGTAAAGAGCTTTGTACTCGATACCGCTCCGGCAGCAAACGGCGGCACGACCTGCACAGTCAGCAAAATTAAAATTGATGTTACCGATCGCGTAAATCCAGACAAAACCATTCCCGCAAACGGCGATATAGTAATCTCCGTTGCAGCTGCTCCCAAGGCAGGCTTCCTCGGCGGTAACGATATTCTTGCACTCACCGAAATGAAGATATTGCGTGATGCAGGCACCGCACAGGAAAGCAGCTCCGATGTTGCCGCACAGGATATTACCGACTATGTAAATGTTGCTATTGATACCGACCTCACAGATTGCGTTGTTACCGAGGATAAGACGGTAATCTGCGGCGAAACCGTAAATTATACCGATCTTTACAATGTAAACTACACACTGCCCTCCGGTGAGGATTCCTGGAAAGCCGATTTCGTTGACCTCGTTGTCACTCCCGACTCCGGCTCTTTCGCTCCCACCGAAAATACCGTAGTTCCCGTTGAGCTTTCGGTAGCTCCCAAGGCTGCTGCCGAAAAGGCAAAGACGGCTGCGAGCGTAGATGCAGTCGAATACACCGCACTTGCAAATGTTACGGTCAAATATACAGTTGCCGACAACAGCGATGTTGTTGATATCGACGGCGACAGCACCGTAGTATGCGGCAACGATTACAACGCGGTTCTCAAACCCGCAAGCGGTTACATTCTCCCCGAAACCATTACGGTCAAAGCGGGCGAGGATACTCTCGCGGCAGGCAGCGATTACACCTATGATCAGGCAAGCGGCGCAATCCTCATCAACGCTTCCGCCATCAGCGGCAACATCAGTATTGAAATAGAGCCCATTGCCAAGACCTATTCGATTAAGCTCATTGATTCTTCCGTCGAGAGCACAGTTCTGACTCCCGTATTCGAAGATGAGCTTATGACCGGCGAATCTCTTGCAGATATTGCATCGCAGGCTGAAAGCTATGCAGCAGGCAAGGCTGCCAGGGCAGGCTATCACTTCGAGTGGGATGAAATCCCCGAAACCATGCCCGGTACAGACCTTATGATATTCGGTGACTATGCACCCAATACCCACACCGTAACTATCCACTATGTTGACGGTGACGGCGAGACTCTTGCTCCCGATTATTCAGAGGAATCCTGGTACGGCAGTGAGTACAGAGTAATTTCACCCGAAATGGGCGACCTTGTTCCGAGCGAAGTTCTTGTTCAGGGCTTTGTAGGCGATGAGGATGTTGAAGTTACCGTAACTTATGCCTGTGCACCTTATACTCTTTCAATATTCTACCTTTACAGCCCCGACAATACCGACGATACCGCAAGCACCAGAGCTGCGGCAGATTACTCGGCAGTTTACGGCGACGGTGAAGGCTTCGAGAAAGCTTCACCCGCAGTTGACGGCTACACCGCATCTGTTGATACCGTAACAGGCACTATGGATGCAGACGGCGAAGTATTCTATGTTTACTATACTCAGAATGAATACACCGTAACCTACAATGCAGGCGACGGCGCAACCGTTACTCCCGCAACACAAAAGGTTCTTTACAACGATGTTTACGGCTATGATGCAGAAGCCGGCGAATACGGCACTCTGCCCACAGCACTTAAGGTCGGCTACAAGTTTGACGGCTGGTACAAAGACCTTAATGATGAAAACACCCTTGTAAACTCCGATACTGTATATGATGTTTTAGGCGATACCGAGCTTTATGCAAAGTACACCATTGAACAGCATACAATAAATATCCTCTACCTTTACACCGAGGACGGCAGCGAGGCTGCTTCTCCCGTTAAGGTAACTCTCGATTACGGCACACCCTACTCATACACAACTCCGCACATCACCGGCTACTCGGTAGATAAGGAAGCTGTTGAAGGCACCGTAGGCAATGTAAACGAACTCATCTATGTTCACTATGACCTTATAGTTCATACCATGGAAGAACTCGAGGCTGCTATTGCCGCCGCAAAGGAACTCAAAGAGGATGATTACACCGGTTCCACCTGGGCAGACCTCATCGAAGCAGTTGAAAACGGCGAAGATGTTGTCGAAAAAGGCGACGCCGCTACCGTAAAAGAGATTTCAATCGCCACCGAAGCGATCCTCGAAGCTATGGAAGACCTTATCGACAGAAGCGAGCTTAAGGATGCTATCGACGAGGCAGAGGCCATGCAGAACGAGGATGATTACAAGAACCTCACCGATGCCGAGAAGAAGGCACTTCAGGATGCTATCGACGCTGCAAAAGAGGTTTATAATGATCCCGATGCGACCGAGGAAGAGATAGCACAGGCTATTGAAAATCTTAAAGATGCCATCACCGATACCCGTGCTGCAGAGCTTGAAGATAAGCTCAGCGACGGCGAAGACCTTGCAGACGATGTTAAGGATGATCCCAATATTCCGCAGGAAGATAAGGATGCTCTCGATGAAGCCATAGAGAAAGCCAAGGAAGTTCTTGAAAAAGATCCTCCCGCTACTCAGGAAGAAATCGAGGAAGCTCTTGAAGAACTGCAGGAGGCTATCGACCAGATCAAGAAGGATGAACTTGACGACCTTCTTGACGATGCCGATGATATTAAGGACGATCCCGCTTATGACGATGTGGATCAGGATAAGAAGGACGCTCTTGATGACGCCATAGAAAAAGCCGAGGAAGTTCTCGGTAAGACCGATCCCGCAGCCACCGAGGAAGAGATCCAGGAAGCTATTGACGAGCTGCAGGAAGCTATCAACGATGTTCTTAAGGATGAACTTGACAACCTCCTTGACGATGCCGACGATATTCAGAACGAGCCCGAATACGAGGATGTTGACCCCGACCTGAAGGACGCTCTTGATGAAGCCAAGGAAAAGGCTGAGGAAGTTCTCGGTAAGACCGATCCCGCAGCTACCGAGGAAGAAATCCGCGAAGCTCTTGAAGAACTGCAGAAAGCTATCGACGATGTTCTTAAGGATGAGCTTCAGAATCTGATTGATGAAACCGATCTTCTTGAAGAAGTTGACTACACCGGCGACACTTGGGATGACCTCGAAGAAAAGATACAGGCTGCAAAGGATGTTCTCGAAAAGACCGATCCCGCAGCAACCGAGGAAGAAATCAAGCAGGCTATCGAAGACCTTGAAAAAGCTATCGAAGACCTTATTGACAGAAGTGAGCTTAAGGATGCCATCGATGACGGCAACGCCATAAAGGACACTGACGTTTACGATGACCTTGACGATGAGCACAAGCAGGCTCTTGAAGATGCTCTTGAGGAGGCTCAGAAGGTTTATGACGATCCCTCCGCTACCGAGCAGGAAATCGAAGAAGCAAAAGCTGCTATCGATGAGGCTATTAAGGATATCCTTAAAGACGCTATCGAAAAGGCAGAAGAGCTTGACGATTACGATTACTCCGAATCCAGTTGGGATGACCTTCAGGATAAGGTAGACACCGGCAAGGATGTTTACGATGACGAAGATGCCACTCCCGAGGAAATCAGAGATGCCGCAAAGGATATTCTCAATGCAATCGATGACCTTGTAGACCTTACCGAACTCGAAAAAGAGCTCGCTGTTGCAGAATCGCTTGACCCCAACAAGTTTACCGACGATGTTGCCGAAGAACTTGCAAAGAAAATCGAAGAAGCAGAAGCGGTTTACAACGATCCCGATGCAACCCAGGAAGAAGTTGACGCAGCTGCCAAGATGCTTGAGGATGCTGTGGATGACCTTATTTCCAGAGGTAACTACAGAAAGTACAATGCAGAAAAGGATGCTGCCGACGAGCTCGACAATGACCTTAATATCTATGACAGCGAAGCATTTGAGGCTTACAAGAAGGCTGTTGAAGAAATCGACAAGGGACTTTCCAGAGACCTTGTAAGAAGAGAGCAGTCGATAATCGACGATGCTACTCAGGCACTTAAGGATGCAAGAGCAGAGCTTGAAGCCAACGGCAGAAACAGCGTTCTTACATTCGTTGATGAGGCCGGCAAAGAACTCAAGGTTATAGGCGTTACTCCCGGCACCACGTTCGGCGAAGCACCCGCACCCGAACTGCCTCTCGGCAACAACGTTTACTACTATGCAGGCTGGCTTGACGGTGAGGGCAACCTCATCGCAGCAGATACCCGGATCACAAGCGATATGACCATAACCCGCGCACGCGAGTTCAAGATCCTTGTAGTAAAGGGCGACAGCGGCCTTTCACTCAGAGAAGATGTTGCAAGCGGTGTAAGTTATGTCATGGGTCTTGAAGCAGGCAGCACCGTTGCTGAAGCACTTGCAAAGCTTGAAAATGACGAAACCGTACTCGAGGTAAAAAGCTTTGAGCATAATGAGCTTTCAGGTCTCGATGTAGTCGGTACCGGCTCCTATGCAATACTCAAATCCAAGTACACCGGCGAAGTTTACGGTAAGTGGGCGTTCATTATTCTGGGCGATGTTGACGGTGACGGCGATGTTGATGCCGCTGACTACAGCATGTCTACAAGTGTTGCTTTCGGCGAATCGTCATACTCAACCGAACAGCACTACTTCTTCATAGCCAACAACGTATTTGCAGACGATAACATTATCGATGCCTGCGATACATTCGAGGTAAGGAGACTCGGTGCTCTCTATGCACTCAATCACGCCGAATAATTATTCGGTAAATAAAACCAACCGAACGGGTTGTGGCGAATTTCGTCACAACCCGTTTTTAATGAACAATGCATAATGTTGACAGTTATCGTCTTTGCTTGCATTTGCGCAAAAACTGTGATACAATAATATATGTATAAATGTAATTTCAAAGAAACGGGTGCGTTATGGAAAGAAAAAGCGGTGTGCTTCTGCACATATCATCACTTTGGGGCGAATACTCCTGCGGCGGCTTCGGCAAAGCGGCTTTTGAGTTTGTTGATTTTCTTGCCGACTGCGGTTTTTCTTATTGGCAGGTGCTGCCGTTCGGGCTCGTGGATGAATGTAATTCTCCCTATAAGTCATATTCGACCTTTGCAGGCAATCCGTATTTTATTGACCTTGAAGCATTGCATAAAGAGGGCGTTTTAACAGACGATGAATTGAACGCCGCGCGTCAGCAAACGCCGTATTCCTGCGAATTTGACCGTTTGCGCGAGGAACGTGTCAGGCTTCTTGTGAACGCGGCAAAAAGACTTGATGCAGAGAAGCGTAAAGAGGTAAACGAATATATTGAAGCGAACAAATATCTCTGTGATTTCTGCGATTTTATTGCGCTAAAGACCGCCAACGGCGACAAAGAGTGGACCGAATGGTCTGTTTCCGAGCCCTCTGCCGATGAGGTTTTCGGCTGGCGCTTTATTCAGTATATGTTTTTCAGACAGTGGGCGCAGGTCAAATCATACGCCAATTCAAAGGGCGTGGGCGTTATAGGCGATATGCCGATTTATGTTTCGTTTGACAGCTCCGATGTCTGCGCCGATAAAAAACAGTTTTTGATTGACGAAAACAATCATCTTACCGATGTTGCGGGCGTGCCGCCCGATTATTTCGCGGCGGACGGTCAGCTCTGGGGCAATCCTCTGTATAATTGGGATTATATGGAAAAAGACGGCTTCGGCTGGTGGCGCGACAGAATCAGCTTTGCGCTTACATTGTTTGACGGGGTGCGCATTGACCATTTCAGAGCATTTGAAAGCTTCTGGGCGGTTGACGGCAAAGCGAAAACCGCGCGCGAGGGCAAATGGGTGAAGGGCCCCGGTATGAAGCTTATAAACGCCATTAAGGATATTGCGGGCGACAAGCTCATTATCGCCGAAGATTTAGGCGATATTACGAAAGAGGTCGTGCAGCTTGTTGAAGAAAGCGGTTTCCCGGGTATGCGTGTGTTCCAGTTCGGCTTTCTGGGCGGCGACACGCCCCACAAGCCGCATAATTACATAAACAACTGTGTGGCGTATTCCGGCACACACGATAATAACACGCTGCTCGGCTACCTCTGGGAAACCCCCACCGAAGCAAAGCGCGATGTTATGAAATACTGCGCCTGCGATTTTGACAGGTGGAACGAGGACGGCTGCAGGGCGATTATAAGAACGATTTTTGCAAGCAATGCGGGTCTTACGGTGTTCCCCGTGCAGGATCTGCTCGGTTACGGCAGCGACACGCGGCTTAACACTCCGGGCGTGGCGCACGGCAACTGGTCTTACAGAATTACAAAAGAGCAGCTTATGTCGATCGACAGAGCGTGGCTCAAAGAATTAAACAGAATTTATTACAGGTAACGGTATGGCAGAGCTTAAAGATATAAAGCTGTTTTTGCTTGATATGGACGGCACCGTGAATCTCGGCTACGACCCCATAGACGGCGCGGCACAATTTCTGAAAACAGTAAAAAAGCAGGGGAATGACTACATTTTTTTAACAAACAATTCATCGAAGAACGCAATGGATTACGTTGAAAAAATGCGCGCTCTCGGCTTTGAATGCGAAAGGGAAAATGTTTTCACGTCCGGTATGGCGGCGGGGCTGTTCCTTAAAAACAATAAAAAAAATTCAACCGTGTATGTCTGCGGTACACAGTCGCTTAAAGAGGAAATTGCAAGCTACGGTGTAAATGTTTCGCCCGACGGCGAGGGGGCGGACACGGTGCTTCTCGGCTACGATACCGAGCTTGACTATAAAAAAATACGCACGGTGTGCGATCTGCTTGACGGCGGCGCCGACTATTATGCCACCAACTGCGATATGGTTTGCCCCATTGAGGGCGGCAGATATCTGCCCGATTGCGGCAGCTTTGCCGATATGTTCGAAAACGCCGTGAAACGCCGTCCGAAATTTCTCGGCAAGCCCGACAGAGCCATGATAGATATTATTGCCGCCGAAAAAGGCGTGCCTTATGAAAATATCGCCATGGTGGGCGACAGGATTTATACCGATGTGAAATCCGGCATAAATGCCGGCGTTACCTCGGTGCTTGTGCTTTCCGGCGAAACGACTGCCGCGGACCTTGCGGCTTCGGCTGTAAAACCCACGTATGTTCTCGATTCTGTAAAAGATATTTACAATGCCATAAAAACGGAGGAATGCTTATGAAAAAGCCCGTAACTGCAATACTTGTGTGTGCACTCTTGTTTTCGGCGTTTGCCTGCGCATTCGGCGCATCGGCACTCGAAACGGTCTGCATAGGTGACACAAACAACAGCGGCACGCTCGAGGTAGCCGATGCGCGCCTTGCGCTGCGCATCGCATCAAAGCTTCAGGCGCCCTCGCAGGGTCAGCTCGAAAGGGCTGATATTGACAGTAACGGCGTTATTGACCTTGTGGATGTTGAGGGTATTCTGTGCGCCGCGCTCGGCATAAGGCGCTACCAGCGCACAGGTGCATTCTTCGGCTTTGACGGCGGCGGCTATTTCGACACGCCGGAAGAACTGCTGGAGTATTTCAACTATAATCTTAATGAAATCAAAAATCAGGATGCGGGCTTTATTGCCGAAAGCGATGCTTCCGTCAGCAGTTTTGCGATAAAGGACCTTGTTTTCAGAGGCTATGCATTTGAAAGCCCCGATGTCTTTGAGGAACTTTTGAAAAAAGAGCTTACATCGTCATTTAAGTCGGATGACCCGATTATGTATGTGCTCGGCAGCGATAACGATTACGCCATTGAGGCCGTGGGGCAGGATTATGTTTCAAAGCTCGGCGTGAACGATGTCTGCGGTGTTAAGGCGGAATATGATGAGGTTAACGAGGAGCTCACGATCAGCGTTGCGCTTTACGATATTTCGGTGCAGGCGGCATCGGTCAACGAGAGTTATGCCAAGGCGCTTAATGTCAACAATATGAATATTGTTTCCTCCGGTACCGTAACAAGACTTTTCGGCGACAAGTTAATCACCCCCGCCGTTCAGGAGTATAACGGCGTTACCCTTACCGCAAAATTCAACGAGCCCACAGGCAAGACGGTGTTTTACGAGGTGGCGTACAACAACGATGTTTACATCGCATCCGCAGGTATAAATCTTGCGGGCATACCCATTGCGGGCGGCATAGGCAGCATAATAGGCAGCCTTATCTCCGCAAATGTTACGGGGCTTGACTATTGCATAAGGTCTGTAACTCAGTACACCGATTTCCAATGGCCGCTTGAAGAAGACTGATTTACATTAAAGGAGAATTATGATGAAAAAATATGTTCTTGCGCTTGACCAGGGCACCACAAGCTCGCGTACAATAGTATTTGATAAAAAGGGCAGCATCGTTTCAAAGGCGCAGTTCGAGTTTAATCAGATTTACCCGAAGGCGGGCTGGGTTGAGCACGACCCCTATGAAATTCTCGACTCGCAGCTTCGCTCGCTCACCGCCGCGCTTGAAAACGGCAAGATAAAGCCCGAAGAAATCGCCGCAATCGGCATAACAAATCAGCGCGAAACCACAATTCTGTGGGATAAGGACACCGGTAAGCCCGTTTACAATGCAATAGTCTGGCAGTGCCGCCGCACCGCACCGATATGCGAAAAGCTTAAAGAAGAGGGCTTGGGCGATTATATAAGAGAGCATACCGGCCTTATAATCGATGCGTATTTTTCAGCAACAAAAATCAAGTGGATACTTGACAATGTTCCCGAGGCAAGAACACTTGCAAACGACGGCAAGCTGCTTTTCGGTACTGTGGAAACATGGCTTATCTGGAACCTTACAAACAAGCAGGTGCATATTACCGATTACAGCAACGCCGCAAGAACTATGCTTTTCGATATTGAAAAACTCACATGGGACGAACACCTTTGCAGAGAACTCGGCATCCCCATGAGTATTCTGCCCACCG
Source organism: Acutalibacteraceae bacterium (assembly GCA_045617785.1). Classification (GTDB taxonomy): domain Bacteria; phylum Bacillota; class Clostridia; order Oscillospirales; family Acutalibacteraceae; genus DTU089. The sequence continues at coordinate 114,779 of JAZLJH010000008.1, read as the reverse complement.
TAAGAGAGTCAAGCTCTGTTTACGGTTATGTTTCCGATGCCGTGCCCGGTCTTAAAGAACTTGCCGGCATCCCGATTTCCGGTGCTATCGGCGATCAGCAGGCAGCTTTGTTCGGTCAGGCTTGCTTTAAGGCAGGTATGGCGAAAAATACATACGGCACGGGCTGCTTCCTTCTTATGAATACGGGCGAAAAGCGCGTTCACTCCAAAAATAATCTTATTGAAGGCATTGCGTGGGGCATAAACGGTAAGGTTACTTACGATCTGGAGGGCAGCGCATTCAATGCAGGCTCCGTTATCAAGTGGCTGCGCGATGAATTACGCCTTATCTCCGAGCCGAGCGAGTGCGATTTCCTTGCAGAAAGCGTTCCAGATGCAAACGGCATCTATCTTGTTCCCGCATTCACCGGTCTCGGCGCTCCGTATTGGGATATGTACGCGCGCGGCTGCATAGTGGGTTTAACACGCGGCGCAAACCGTGCCCACTTTGCAAGGGCAATGCTTGAATGTATCGCCTACCAGTGTACCGACCTTGTGGATGCTATGAAAAAGGACAGCGGCATACTCCTGAGCGAGCTGCGTGTTGACGGCGGCGCTTCCGTAAGCAATATTATGATGCAGATTCAGGCGAATCTCACTGCAACCAAGGTCAACAGACCGAAGCTTGTTGAGACTACCGCACTCGGCGCCGCATATATGGCAGGTCTTGCGGTAGGCTTCTGGAAAGATTTTGACGAAATCGAAACCGTTCGCGAGGTCGACAGCATATTTACACCCGCCATCAGCAATGATGAGCGCGAAAAAATGCTCAAGGGCTGGCACAAAGCCGTGAGCAGATCAATGGATTGGGAAGATAAATAATATATGGGAGCATTTGAAATACTCAGCCTTGCCCTCGCAGTTATTGCCTGCATGGCTGCCGTTGTCTGCGCGGTGATGGTTGCAGGCTTGAAAAAGCAGAACAAAAATGATGCCGTGTTCGAGGAGTTTCGACGCAACCGTGAGGAGCAGGCGAAAAATCTAAGGGATTTTTCCGCAGAAACGGGCGAACGGCTTGATAAAATGCAGGCGAAGCTTGATTCTACGGTAAATGAAAACCTGAAAAACAGAATAGAGCTGACGGATAGAATCAACACTTCGTTCAGGGAGCTGCAGCAGCAGAACGCCGAAAACGCCGAAAGACAGGCTCGCGTACTCGGTGAGAGTATCGCGAAAATGCAGGAGTCAAACGAAAAGAAACTTGAACAAATGCGCGCCACGGTTGACGAAAAGCTTACCTCCACGCTCACCACAAGGCTGGATTCGTCGTTCAAGACCGTTTCCGAGCAGCTCGAAAATGTTTATAAATCTCTCGGTGAAATGAAAGAGCTTTCGCAGGGCGTTACAACGAATGTTACATCGCTTAACCGTGTGCTTTCAAACGTCAAGTCGCGCGGTACATGGGCTGAGGTGCAGCTTCAGAGCATACTTGACGATACCATACCCGGTATGTATGTTACAAATTATTCGCCCAAGAACAACACCGAGCGCGTGGAATTTGCCGTAAAATTCCCCTGTGATGACGGCAGCGGTGAGATTTACCTGCCAATAGACTCAAAGTTCCCGCTTGAAGATTATGCGCGCGTGTGCGCAGCCGCCGACAATGCCGATAAAGAGGCGCTTGAAGCGGCGCGCAAGGCTCTTGAAGCGCGCGTGCTTGCCGAGGCAAAGGACATAAATTCAAAATATATCTGTGTGCCGCAGACTACGCCGTTTGCGGTGCTGTACCTCGCGACCGAGGGCTTGTATGCCGAAATCGCCTCATCGCAAACGGGCATAGCCGAAAAGCTGCAGGCGCTCAATATTATGGTTGCAGGTCCGTCAACAATTACGGCACTGCTCAATTCCTTCGCCATGGGCTTCCGCGCAATCGCCATAAACAAAAAAGCCGACGAGATACGCAAGGTACTCGGTGCGGCTAAAACACAGTATGATAAATTCGGCGAGGTGCTGCAAAAAGCACACAAGAAAATCACCGAAGCCGGCAATGTGCTTGAAGAAGCCGAAAAACGCAACACACAGATTCAGAGAAAGCTTAAAGGAATCGAAGCACTCGATACGCAGGAAAGTGAATTGCTTTTAGGTGAAATCGAGGTCGGCGAAATTATTGAATAACATTTATTAAAAACACTACGGCTGTGAAAGGCATTTGCATTTCACAGCCGTATTTGCTTATTCTTTACTACTAATACCGTTATACCAATTCTGCAAATCTTTTACTCCGTCTGTTTCAATCAGTTCGCTGAACAGCTTGCAGTTCTTTTCACTCAGAAAGTCGAATCGGCGTTCAACAAACGAGTTATCCTTTAAGCGATACGTAATGCAAATATAGTGGGGACTTGTGTTATCCGAGGTAAGCTCGACGGATTCCTGCAGTTTAATGAGTGTGTTTATATCTTCGGGAGTCGTGAGGGTTGCCGCGATCTGCCGGTCGAATTCAGCTTCACAAATAAAGTCGCTTAGCACCATAGCCGATTCTATTTTTTCAAAATCCGGTGTTTTGTGAGCGTAGCCGAATCCGCCCGTTATGCAGATAATGACTGCGGCGGCGATGGCAACGGGTCCTGAGGCGGCAGGCAAAAGCCATTTTTTGAGAGTGCGCTTCGGTGAGCAAAACGCTATGGCAAACGCAATTGAAACGGACAGTGATATAATTGCCGCGCAGGTCAATACTATCGGCTTGTCTAATAATGTATAGCCCACGCCATAAAGGATGCAGCCGAAGGAGAATACGGAAATATCAAAGCACAGCACCGTATTTGCAAGCTTCGACTGTCCCGCAGCACCTGCTTTTACGGGATTGTATTTTTTCACGAAATACCGCTTTATGACAAACAGCAATACGCTGAAAAGCAGAATCCATATAACAGGGTATAGTGTGGCTCTGAGAAAGCCCGAATATTTCACCGTGTTATACGGAAGCTGTATAATCATTTCAGGCGGCATAGTGCCGAAAAGCGGGTCAAACAGTATTATGTTTTCAAACTGCGAATCGGTAAACCCGTATAAAAAATTTCGGAATATTTCGGGCAAAGTGAATGTAAATACAGCTGTAATAATTGTTACAAACGAAAATGCCGTAAACGCCGCTTCGAAAATTTTACCGCATAGTACGGAGCCGGCGACACCTGCCGCAACACCGAAAAGCAGTGATTTTATTATATGCAAAAAGTAAAACGGCAGACATTCTGCGGCATCGGTGCAGGCACAGGTGATAATTATTTCCGGTATTGCCCCCAGAAGCGCGGCAAAGGTTACGGGGATAATCGAATAGAGAATGTATTTTGTGAAAAGCTTTTTCCTTGAAATACCGAATGAGAGGTACTGTGTGCAGGCTGACTTGTTTTGCAGGAATGAAAACTTTGAAAGAGTGAGCGCCGCAGCTCCGACTGTTGCAATTATACCGGGAACTATAAAAACGGAAAAATCGTAACCGTTCCAGAAACGCTCGGCGACGGGGATGCCCTTTGACAAACATTCTATAAGCAAAAGCCCCTCATGTAATATAAATGTTGAAAACGCGGTCAGAATAAAAACTATTACACCGAATGCCGTTACGGTGTTGAAATAATCACTCAATGTCTTTTTTATTGAAGATGTTTTCAAGCTTTTCGCCATTGATTTTCCCCTCCGTTTCTGCATTAAATACTTCTTCGAGCGTAAGTCTTTCGCAATCCGCTACCGTCACATCAAGTGCGCGCAGCTTGGCAATTTCGCGGTCTGTGTCGCCGAATACGGTCAGCAGAGCCGCCTTGCCGCTTATTTTTATATCGGTATATGAAATGCCCTCAAACATTTCGCTGGTTATGTCGCTGTCGGCAGTGATTTTTACGCGGCGGTAGCTGTCGCTTACATCGTCTGCGGCGCAGTCAAGTATGGCGTGAGTTTCGTTGATAAGGGCAATTCTGTCGCACAGCGTTGAAATCTCGTGCAGATCGTGCGAGCTGATTATTACCGAAGCATCGGTTTCGGCAATATAGTCGAGCAGCAGCTTGCGCAGCAGTTGCTTTTTTTGCGGGTCAAGACCGTCAAAGGTTTCGTCAATAAGCAGGTATTTCGGCTTTGCGGCAAATGCTATGGCTATGCCTGCCTGCTTTGCCATACCCTTTGAAAGACTTTTAATGTTTTTGGTTTCGTCAAGCTCAAAAGCTGCACAGATTTTTTCGAATATTTCGTAATCGAAATCGGGGTGGTGCGCGGCATAGAATTTTGCGGCACGCTTTACCGAAAATGCGGACGGCAGGTAGAAATTATCCGCAAGGTAAAAGAGCTTCTTGCGCTCGCGGTCATTATCGTATGCGGGTGCGCCGTCAAGCAGGATTTCGCCCGCAAATGGCTTATATACGCCTGCGCACATATTCAATAACGTTGTTTTGCCGCAGCCGTTTTTGCCGACTATACCCATTACCGAGCCATCCGCAACAGTGAGTGTAACATTCTCAACGGCGGCAGTGCCGTTGTATTTATAAGTAACATTGTTTATTTCAATCATAGTTTTCCTCCTTGTATATTCTGTCAACAAGGTCTTTTATGCGGTCTGCCGGTATGCCGCGTGAATGTGCGGAATTAAGTATCCTTTCAAGCTCCTTTTCGGTGGCATCCCACACAAGCGCATTATTTATACTCGTTTCGCTGATAAATACGCCCTTGCCGGGATGCGAACAGGTTACCTCTTCTGCTTCAAGCTCCTGAAACGCGCGTTTAACGGTGTTTACATTCAGTTCAAGCTCCTCTGCAAGCCGGCGTATGGAGGGGAGCTTGTCACCGGGCTTCAGCTCGCCGGAGTTCACCGAGCTTATTATCTGTTCCTTGATTTGCTCGTAAACGGGCGTTCTGCTGTTAAAATCAATGATTATCACCGTAACACCTCCGCAACACAAACTGTGATAGTGCACATATCACAGTTATAAATTAACACGGGAAAAATGATTTGTCAACACTTTTTTCAAAATATCATTATAAAATAAAAAATCAAGGGATTCTAAGTGCATCCGAATTATCGGAAGACTTAAAATCCCTTTAATTATGAATTTATATAATTGAGGAAATTATTATTTGGTGATTACAAGGATACCTCTGAGGAGGGTTGCGATGTAGTCGAATATGACGAGGAGGAAGTGCATATTCGAGAAAGTGATGTTGTACTGAGCTGAACGGAATTCAATCTTAGTGCATTCACCGCCGCACTCTGTGCAATGGCAGGTAGCAGTGCCGTCTTTTGCAAATGTTGCATCGCCGTTGGAAACCCACTGTTCATCGGGAATGCAGTCTGCATAGCATCTGCCGTCGCCGAAATCAACGGAACCGTCTATTTCGCCGCAACCTTCGCAGATGATGGCGTGCTGACCGTATTTGCCGATAGCTTCGCTGCCGATATCGGAAGAAATCTGAACGGGCTTGTCGGTGAAGGAATGCTCAACCTTAATGGGTGTGTAAAGAACAACATTGCCTTCAAGCTTGGTGATAACTTCGGTTGTACCAACAACGAGCCTTTCTTTTGCAGAAGGAACGAAAGTGATTACATCATCTGCAGATTCACCGTAAGTAACAGTGCCGCTCTTGCCGTTTGTAAGTGTTACATCAAATGAGAGTCCGGATGCATCGAATTTTTCGATATCTGTGTATTCCTGCTTTACGGGAGTGCCGGTAATAACTGCGGTTTCGATCGAGGGGAAATCTTCGATTTCGCCGGATGATGTAACTGTAGTGGGAAGCGGAACGGAATCGGTAACATCACCTAAAATATCGCCGAGACCGCCGACATCGGGGGGAGCGCTGAAGCCGGTGAGCGAAGCGGTGTATTTAAGGTCACCGAAAACGCCTGCGCTTTCAAATATAAGATCGTAGCAGGCAATAATGTTGCCGCCGTCGAAATACCTTACGGTCTTCATCTGACCGGGATTGTCGATGTCTTCAACATCGACTGTTTTTGAGAAAAGATCTATGAACGCCTGCTCATCGAAAATGAAGGTGCCGTCAGCCTCATAATTGGCGATGTCATCACCTGTAAGCATAGTGTCGATACCTGCCATTTTCAGATTGCCGCCGTTGGTTTTGAAATCCTCGGACCAAGAATAGAAGTAGTAAACGCCGTCAAAGTACATAACGACATACTCCGCTTCTTCCGTGAAAGCGGCGGATTCGCCGTCGAGGGCGCCGACCGAGGAATCGGAAATATCGAATGAAATATCAAGACCTGTACCGAGAAGAGCCGTGACCGTCATTTTGGGACCGATTTCGAATTTTGCTTCGACCGGAACTATGAGAGAGGGCTCCTCAGCGTTTGTGCCTATGCAGAGAACGGTGAATATCATCGTCAGCGCAAGGAATACCGAAAGTAATTTTTTTGCCATTGTTTATGCCTCCTAACAAAGCAACATCATTAAACGGGGATGATCATCTGAATAAGGGCAACGACGATGAGTTTGAAATAGTTGAGAATGGTAAGTTCTGTTGCAGCCATGCCGTCCTCATTGATATAGTCGAATATATTATCAAACTTATTGCTGCCTTCGATGTTTCTCGTAACGGTGCCGCCGCACTTGTCGCAGGTGCCGGTTTCGGTCTGCAGCTTGAAGAAGCCCGCATCGTCATTGGCTTTGAAATTGTGAACGCTGTTTTCGCATTTTTCAAGGTCAACAAGCTCACCGCACTGTTTGCAGATCTTGGCGTGTTCCTTACCGCTTTCGAGCTGAACATAGTCGCCGAAGTCGTGGTTAACCGCCATTTCGAATGAACCGACTTCAAAGCCCTTGTAGTAAACAGTGTAGTTTACGGGGAGAATGTTGCCGTCAACGTCCTTCTTGAGTTCTATGGGGGACTCAATGGAGGGTGAGAAGCTGAAATTTGAGGGATCGTCGGAATAATTTACGGTTGCGCCGTTGAACTTTGTTGCAAGGCCCTTCGGGTCGAGCTTTTTGCCTTCGCGTGCAAATTCGGCGGCAGGTCCGTTGATAAGACCTTCAACGGTGATGTTGTACTTGCCGAGCTGAACGCCGTCAAAATACACCGTAACCTCGTTAATGCCGAGGGTAAGAACGGTATCTGCCGAGGGCTCAAAGGTGAAGCCTGCATGGGGGTAAGTGTAGGTGCTGCCGTTGTAGCTTGCCGAAAGACCTGCGCCATCAAGTTTTTCACCGACGGTGTAAGCCTTTTTGGTGGGGTAGCTGTCTACGCCGTTAACCGTGATATCGATAGTGGCGATCTGCTTTTTGTTATATGTGATTTTAACGGATTTGTTGGAGCTTGTGAGCGCTGTTGTAAGCGTGGGGCTGAAGGTGAAATCGGTGTTGCCGTCGGTGTAAGTGATTTCAGCGCCGCCGTAGGAAATTTTAAGACCCGTGGGGTCGAAGAAATCGCCGGGGTTATAGGCTGTCTTTGCGGGCGCCTGAATAAGACCGTAAACCGAAATGGCGATATCGCCGATGTACTCGGATTTGTAGTAAACCTTAACGGTCGTATCCGTCAATTTGAGTGCAGTGTCAAGGTCGGGCTCAAATGCGAAATCCTTTTTGGTGCTGGTACCGTAAGAAACGGTTTTTGAACCATCCTTAACACGCATACCTGCAGGGGCGAAATTGTCGCCTACTGCATACTCGGTCTTGGTGGGGTCCTTGCTGATGGTAACGGCGGCAAAAGCTGTGACCGCAAATACCGAAGCAAGAAGAACCGCAGCAAGAACGACTGCCAGAAGTTTTTTTGCTTTCATAATAATTTCCTCCAAATGTCAATTATATGTATATGCATTATAGCACACAAATTGCAAAATGTAAATACACAAAATACAGACGAATTATTATATATATTGTATAAATATTGTGTTTTGCCGTGTTTTATGCCTTAATATGCCCCAAATCGGGTTGACTTGACGGTCTGCGGGGGGTATAATTTACACATAAAAGCGAATTTTTCATATAAATTAAAATCTTAATTTTATTTCGGCGTTTTCCGCGGTGTTTTTTGCCGTAAAATCTGCCAAAAAACAGGTGAGCTTATGCTTATAAAAGGGTTTCAGAAATTAACATTGCTCGATTTTCCGGGCAGAACGGCGTGCACGGTGTTTACGGGCGGCTGCAACTACCGCTGCCCGTTCTGCCACAATGCCGTGCTCGTTACCGGGGACGAGGGCGAATATTATACCGAGGAAGAAATTTTCGGGCATCTTGAAAAACGCCGCGGCATAATCGACGGCGTGGCGATTACGGGCGGCGAGCCGCTGCTGCAAAAGGATATTGAGAGTTTCTTATACGAAATAAAGGACAGAGGCTTCGCCGTAAAGCTCGACACGAACGGCAGTTTTCCCGAAAAGTTAGAGGGTATTCTGCAGCTCGGTCTTGCCGACTATGTTGCCATGGATATTAAGAACAGACCCGAAAAGTACGCCGAAACCGTCGGAGTCGAAAATTTCGATATCGCACCCGTGCGCAGAAGCATTGAGTTGCTTATGAATTCCGGCGTGGAATATGAATTCCGCACCACAGTTGTATCGGATTTTCATACCGCAGACGATATCGAAGCACTTGCGGAGTGGATAAAGGGCACGAAGCGGTATTTTCTGCAGAATTTTGTTGATTCCGGAAACCTTATAGACGGAAGCTGCAAGGGTGTTTCGCCCGCCGATATGCGCGAAATGCTCGAAAAAGCGAAAAAGTTCATACCCGAAGCACAGATTAGGGGGCTTTGATATGACCGATATTGAAAAATTAAAAGCGGCAATCGAAAAAGCGCAAAAAATATGCGTATTTACCGGTGCGGGCATAAGCTGCCCGTCGGGCATACCCGATTTTCGCTCGGCAGACGGGCTTTACAGCGGCAACGGCGTGCTCGGCTATACGCCGGAGGAGATAATTTCACATTCTTTTTTTGTGCACCACACAAAAGAGTTTTACGATTTTTACAAATCAAAAATGCTGTACCCGGATGCTCTGCCGAACAGCGCCCATAAATATTTTGCCGACCTCGAAAAGCAGGGCAAGGATGTTTCCGTGGTCACGCAGAATATCGACGGCCTGCATTTTGATGCCGGCAGCCCCGTCGTTTTTGAACTGCACGGCAGCGTAAGGCGAAATTTCTGCACAAAGTGCGGTGCATTTTATAACGAAAAACACATACTGAACAGCAGCGGCGTGCCGCTGTGCGAAAAATGCGGCGGTGCGGTCAAGCCCGATGTGGTTCTCTATGAGGAGCAGCTTGATGACAGCACGGTGCTCGGAGCGCTGAATGCCATTGCGGATGCCGACCTTCTGATAGTTGTGGGCACGTCGCTCACCGTTTACCCGGCGGCATCGTTCGTGGGGTATTTCCGCGGCGAAACACTTGCCGTAATAAACAAAGGCGAGTTTTCAGTGCCGGAGGGCGTGAGCATCGCAATATACAGCGATATTATTGATGTTATTTCCGCCCTTTCGGAAAAATGACAAAAAAGTACACAAACCGACAGATGATTTACTGTGAATAATTACTATAAGCGTTTTCCATATCTTGTGCTGCGATTTTAATTTTTTTGAAATTCGGCACAAGATATTGTGTTTTATCTATTGACAACGCGAAATTTATCTGTTATTATGCTTACTGTTGCGAAATAATTAAGTAATTGCGAAATATTCAGGGAAGAAGGAGAAATAATGTATCAGGTAATCAAAAGAGACGGCAAAATCGCGGAATTCGATATTTCAAAAATCGCCGTCGCCGTAAAGCAGGCATTTGAGGCTTGCGAAAAGCAGTATAACGACAACATAATCGATTTTCTCGCACTTAAGGTAACTGCAAACTTCGAGCCGAAGATAAGCAACAACCTTATTGCCGTTGAGGATGTTCAGGACAGCGTTGAGGCGGTTCTCGTTCAGGCGGGTTATGCCGACGTTGCAAAGGCGTATATCCTTTACAGAAAGCAGCGCGAAAAAATCCGTAATATGAAATCCACGATCCTCGACTACAAGGAGCTTGTGGACAGTTATGTTAAGGTTACCGACTGGCGTGTTAAGGAAAACTCCACCGTTACATATTCGGTAGGCGGTCTTATCCTTTCAAACTCCGGCGCCATTACCGCTAACTACTGGCTTTCCGAAATATATGATGAAGAAATCGCCAATGCACACCGCAACGCAGATCTTCACATTCACGACCTTTCAATGCTCACAGGTTACTGTGCGGGCTGGTCGCTCAAGCAGCTTATAAAAGAGGGCCTCGGCGGAGTTCCCGGCAAAATCACATCTGCCCCCGCAAGCCACCTTGCCACGCTCTGCAACCAGATGGTCAACTTCCTCGGTATTATGCAGAATGAGTGGGCGGGTGCTCAGGCATTCTCGTCATTCGATACTTACCTTGCTCCGTTCGTTAAGGTCGACAACCTCAACTACAGTCAGGTCAAAAAAGCACTTGAATCTTTCATTTTCGGTGTAAATACACCGTCGCGCTGGGGCACACAGGCTCCGTTCTCAAACATCACTCTTGACTGGACCGTTCCCGCAGACCTTAAGGACCTTCCCGCAATAGTCGGCGGCAAGGAAATGGATTTCACCTACGGCGACTGTAAAAAGGAAATGGATATGGTCAACAAGGCGTTCATCGAGATCATGATCGAGGGCGACGCTCACGGCAGAGGCTTCCAGTATCCCATTCCCACATATTCCATTACCCGCGATTTTGACTGGTCGGATACCGAGAACAACAAGCTTCTCTTTGAAATGACCGCAAAATACGGCACGCCGTACTTCTCAAACTATGTAAACTCCGATATGGAGCCCAGCGACATTCGCTCAATGTGCTGCAGACTTCGCCTTGACCTCAGAGAGCTGCGCAAAAAGAGCGGCGGCTACTTCGGCAGCGGCGAAAGCACCGGCTCCGTGGGCGTTGTTACCATCAATATGCCCAGAATCGCATACCTTGCGGAAAATGTTGAGGATTTCTACAAGAGACTCGACAAGCTTATGGATATTGCCGCTCGTTCTCTTAAGATCAAGAGAGGCATCATCACAAAGCTTCTTGAAGAAGGTCTTTATCCTTATACCAAACGCTATCTCGGCACATTCAGCAACCACTTCTCAACTATCGGTCTTATCGGTATGAACGAAGTCGGTCTTAATGCCAAGTGGCTCAGAAAAGACCTTACAAATGTTGAAACTCAGGAGTTTACAAAGGAAGTTCTCAACCATATGCGCGAGCGCCTTTCCGATTATCAGGAGATGTACGGCGACCTTTACAACCTTGAAGCAACTCCCGCCGAGTCCACCACCTACCGTCTTGCAAAGCATGACAAGAAGCGTTATCCCGGCATAATCACCGCTTCCGGCAACGATGAGGTTCCCTACTACACCAACTCCTCGCATCTTCCCGTCGGTTATACCGCCGATATTTTCGAGGCGCTTGATATTCAGGATGAGCTGCAGACTCTTTACACCTCCGGCACCGTGTTCCACGCGTTCCTCGGTGAAAAGCTTCCCGACTGGAAAGCAGCTGCCGATATTGTCAGGAAGATTGCCGAAAACTACAAGCTTCCATACTACACTCTTTCGCCCACATATTCGGTATGCCATAATCACGGCTACATCACCGGTGAGGTCTATACCTGCCCCGAATGCGGCGAAGCCACCGAGGTTTACAGCCGTATCACCGGTTACTACCGTCCCGTTCAGAACTTCAATGACGGCAAGGCGCAGGAGTTCAAGGACAGACGTGTTTACGATATAGCAAATTCCCACCTCAAACACGAGGAAAGAACGGTTGACCACGCACATTGCGAGTGCTGCGAGGAAAAGAAGCCCGCACTCGGCGCTGCCGAGGGTGCAAAAATCGTGCTTTTCGCAACAAAGACCTGCCCCAAGTGCAAAATAGCCGCACAGCTTCTTGATAAGAAGGGAATAGGCTATGAAAAGCTCTTTGTTGAGGATAATGTTGAGCTTGCAAAGAAGCTCGGTCTCAAGCAGGCTCCCTCGCTTGTGGTAACAAAAGGCGACGAAACCGAAATAGTTGCGGATCTTCCCGCGGTTAAGGCTTATATAGAAAGTCTTTAAGAATAAAACAATACGAGGCTGCCTTACGGGCAGCCTTGCTTTGATAAAAGGTGATATTTATGTATGATATTATTATAGTGGGCGCGGGCCCTGCGGGGCTTACCGCCGCGCTGTACGCTTTAAGAGCCTCAAAGACCGTGCTTGTTATTGAAAAAAGCACATTCGGCGGTCAGGTGACATTTTCTCCGAAAATCGAAAATTACCCCGGCATACCCGAAATGAGCGGTAACGAATTTGCCGACAAGCTGCTTGACCAGGTGCTTTCAATGGGTGCCGATGTGGAAATGGAAGAGGTCACGGGAATAATCGACGAGGGCTCGCACAAGCTCGTTTTTGCCGGCAACAAAAAGTTCGAGGCAAAAGCGGTGATAATCGCGGTCGGTGTTCGCCACAGGCAGCTCGGTCTTGACCGCGAAAATGAGCTTACCGGCAACGGCGTTTCGTACTGCGCCGTATGCGACGGTGCATTTTTCAGGGACAGAACCGTGGGCGTTGTAGGCGGCGGCAACTCCGCTCTGCAGGAAGCCGTGCTGCTTTCAGACCTCTGCGAAAAGGTGTATGTTTTGCAGAATCTGCCGTATCTTACGGGCGAAAAAAAGCTCACGGAGCTGCTTGCTTCAAAGGCAAATGTCGAAATTATGACTGATGTTACCGTTGCTTCGCTTGAGGGCGAAAAAGAGCTTACGGGCGTTGTGCTCAATGCTCCCGAGGGCAAGCGCGAAATTAGCCTTGACGGACTTTTTGTTGCAATCGGACTTGAGCCGCGCAACTCTGCTTTTGCAGATATGGCGGCGCTTGATACGGCAGGGTACTTTGACAGCGATGAGAGCTGCACCACGAAAACTGCGGGCATTTTCATTGCAGGCGACTGCCGCAAAAAGAATATAAGGCAAATTACCACGGCTTCGGCAGACGGCGCGGTTGCGGCGCTTGCGGCGTGCAGATATGTTGACGGAAGATGAAAAACGAAAAAATAAGCAATTTAATGAAGACTACCCCCGCGGTATTTGCGGTCGGTAATGAATACCAGATATTCGTTCCGCTGAAAAAAGAAGCGATGATGTGGGTCAAAGTAGGCGACGAAAAGGAATATTTCGATGCTGCCAACGGCATTATGCGCTCGCAGAGCAAGCTCCACAGGGTAAGCGTACCTATGGCGGAGCTTAACTCGGCAGGGGAATACACAGTTTACATTCGCCCCATAATCAAAAGGCTGCCGTATTTTACGAAAACCGAGGATGTGTGCGAATGCTCCTTCGATTTTTATCCGGTGCCCGAAAACAATATTCGTTGCTACCATATCGCCGATGCGCACAACGATATTGACGGTCCCGTTGCGGCGGCGCACACTTTCGGCGAAATAGATATGCTCATACTTAACGGCGATGTTATTGACCACAGCGGCAACCCGCGTAAATTCGACAATGTGTATAAAATCTGCGAAAAGCTCACGGGCGGCAACAAGCCCGTGGTGTTCTCGCGCGGCAATCACGATATGCGCGGCAATTACGCCGAGCGTTTTGCCGAATACACACCTAACGGGAACGGGAACACCTATTACACATTCCGTCTCGGTTCGCTCTGGGGGCTTGTGCTTGACTGCGGCGAGGATAAGACCGATGACCACGCAGAATACGGTCATACCGTAGCCTGCCACGATTTCAGAGAGTATGAAACACGCTTCCTTGAAAGCGTTGCAGACAGCGGTGAGGCATTCGCCGACGGTATTACGATGCGCATTGTTATAGCGCACAATCCGTTTATTATGCGCTATGAGGAGCCGTTCGATATTGAAAATGACATCTTCAATTACTGGACAAAACTCATAAGCGAAAAAATAAAGCCCGATGTGTATATCTGCGGTCATTGCCATGTGATTGAGGTCGGTATGCCCGGCAGTGAGAAGGATGCGCGAGGCGTAAGCTGCCCCGTGATAATCGGCGCAAAGCCCGAAAAGAAAGTCGGAAAATACTCTGCCTGCGGAATTACCTTCGGCGAGAAAATCACCGTGGAATTTACCGATAATAAGGGTGGACATATTAAAAAGGTGCAGCTTTTTAATGAATAATTTATAATGAATTATGAATTTCGGGGCGCAGAGCGCCGGATTATTATTAAAAACAAATAGGTCGGAATTAAGAGCGAATACTCAAAATTCCGACCTATTTTGTTTCATTTTTTGAGGATAATACAAATATGGCGCTTTATGTGTACAATAAAAGTGCAAAAATTGCACTACGCAAAAAACAAAAAGTGCAAAAACGGCACTTTTTGTTGACAACAAAAGTGCAAGAATGTATAATAAAGGCAGAAAGGCGGTGCAGAGGTGAACATAAAAGAACTCAGAAAAGCAAAAAAACTGACACAACTTCAAGCGGCCGAATTAACAGGGATTCCGTTAAGAACGTATAAAGAATATGAAAATTCGGCATCTAAAGTCGGAACAATAAAATATAATCATATACTTGACTGTCTTAACAGTTACGGTGTTGTTGATGAAACACACGGAGTTTTGACTGTGGACGATATTGCTGCGGTATGTGCCGAAATTTTGCCGCGGTATGATGTGGAATACTGTTACCTGTTTGGTTCTTATGCGAAAAAAGAAGCGACTTGCGAAAGTGATGTGGATTTGCTTGTTGCAACCTCGGTGACGGGATTGAAATTTTACGGACTTGCGGAGCAATTAAGAGAGCAACTCCATAAAACAGTCGATTTGCTTGATTTGAAACAATTAAACAATAACAGTGAGCTGCTCAATAATATATTGAAATATGGGATGAGAATTTATGAAAAATGATTCGTATTTTTGCGAAAAAATAATTACTGATATTAAGTTTATTTGCGAACACATGTCCGGTGTGTTGCCGGAGGAATTGCAGAAAAATGAAATATTGCTGGATTCTATGATGTTCCGGCTTATTCAAATTTCTGAAAACTCCAAACATCTGTCAGATGAATTTAAAGATAAGAATAAATATGTGCCGTGGTTTGAAATTGCGGGTTTGCGAAACAGAATTGTTCATGATTACGGAAATGTTGATTTGCATATCGTGTATGATACATTGAGTAAAGATATTCCGGAATTGTATGCCTTGCTGAAAAGTAACGGCGGTGACTTTTTAATGAATAAGGCATAATGAATTATGAATAATTTCGGGGCGCAGAGCGCCGGATTATAATTAAAAACAAATGGGTCGGAATTAAGAGCGAATACTCAAAATTCCGACCTCTTTTGTTTCATTTTTCCAATATAATATATTGTTTATTTCCAGATAAACCAGATGAGCAGGTAGCCCGTAATGACTGCTGCGAGGGTGAACGGAACGCCGTATTTCATAAATGTGCCGCTCTTTACCTCGTAGCCCTCCTTGCGAAGTATGCCTATACCTGCAATGTTTGCGCTTGCGCCGATGGGTGTAAGGTTGCCGCCGAGCGTTGCACCGCATAAAAGGCCGTAGTAAAGCACCTTGGGGTCAATGCCTATATCAGCCGCTATAACGGGCATTATAGAAAGCATTGTAGCGGTGTAGGGGATATTGTCGATAAATGCCGAAAGCAGAACTGACATCCAGACCACTATGGTATATACCACGAAAACGGAGCCGGAGCCGAGCTTTGCTATTGCCTGACCGATAACATCAATAACACCCGCGCTCTTTATACCGCCTATTACTATGAAAAGTCCGGTAAGAAGAACGATGGTGTAGTAGTCGATTTCCTTGAAAGCATCCTTAACGACCTGCTTATTCTTTTTGAAGAACAGCTCGCGGATGATGCCGACGAGGAAGAATCCGATGCAGATAATGCCGTTTGTGATATCGGGCTTGTAGAACTGACCGGGTGCGGCATTGTCCTTATAAGGTATGAATGAAACAGCAATAAGCATAACTACCGTGCCAACAAGAAGAATTGTGGGGAATTTATCCTCGACTTTTGTTCTTGAATCAAAGTCGATTTTGTCTTTTTCCTTGCGGAACATCACAAGGATAATAAGTGCACTTACAAGAGCGCCCGCCTCAACTACCCAGAACATACCGGGCTTGCCGCTGTCTACAAAGAAATCGGAGAAGTCGAGGTTTGCCGCCTTTGCAAGCAGTATAGAGGTGGTGTCGCCCACAAGCGTTGCCGCGCCCTGCAGGTTGGAGGATACCGCGATACAGACGATTGTGGAAACGGGCGAAATACCGATTTTGCTGCAGAAAGCAAGTGCTACGGGGGCAATCATAAGTACTGTTGCCACATTGTCAACGAATGCCGAGATAACACCCGCGAAAAGCGAAAGGCAAACGACCGCCCACTTAACATTGGGCATGTGCGAAATGAGCACATCGGACATAAGCTGCGGCATTTTGGACTCAATGAAAAGGTAAACCGTGCCCATGGTGCCGGCAATCATCATAATTACATTCCAGTCGACCTCTTTAAGAGCTTGAACTATTCCGTAAGAATACTCACCGGCAACGGTTTGGAAAAAGCCTGCTCCGAAAAGGTCGGGGCTTGCCGAGGCAATAATGCCGAGTGCCACAAATATAACGGCGCTGCCGACTGCAACATAGGGGCGAATCTTCTGAAACGCCATCATAAGAACATAGGTGACGGCAAATATAACGAGAGCCGCAATTGTTATTTTTGTCATACGAATATCTCCTGTCAGCCTATCTTTGCGGCGTTGCTTATTTTAATTTTGCCTACAAACGGAACTTTCAGGAAGCCGTTGCAAACATTGCCGTCAAAAGTGATATTTACATCAATTTCTTTGCCGGGAAGCAGCGAAACCTCTGCTTTTGCAAGGAGTGTGCTGCCGTCTTCTTCTGCCGAAATAATGTTGATTTCGGGGATTTCAAGGTCTGAATCGGGCAGCTCGAGATTCATACCGTACTTGCCGCCGTCATCCTTGATTTCGAGAATTGCTTTGCCGCTGAAGAACATATTTTTTACATCAGCCTGCCATTTACCGATACCTAACATAAGAAAAACCTCCGTTTATATAAAATAAATTTACAGCGTTTTTGTGATTTTGGCTACATACCTTAAAAGCTTTCGTGCATCGTTGGTGGTTATTTTACCGTCTGCAGAATTATCCACATTGCCTGCTTTTGCCTGATTTGTGCCGAGCTTTAATGTGCCTGTGGCGGCACGCAGCAGAATATCAACATCAATAAGGTCGATTCCGCCATCGCCGTTGACATCGCCGCGTTTATAGGCGATGGATTCCTCGCTCTTTAAATACTTGCCCTCCGGTATGCCGAGTGCCTTAACATATTCGTAGGAATATGTGCCCGGAACACAGTAGATACCGTTTATAAAGTAATAAACCTTGTGGTCATTTGAATCGAGGTAGGCGAGTACGGCATCGGCACCTATTGAGGTGAGCGAGCCGGGCAAATGAATTTCTTTAAGCGCCGGGTTGTAGGCGAGTGCTTCCTTGCCGAGTGTTTTCAGATTTATGCTCAACTGGATTGATTTCATATTCCAGCAGTATGAAAAAGCATTGGAGCCGATGTCGGTAACGGAGTTATACATACTTACCGAGGTGAGCTTGTAGCAGTGGTCAAAAGCATAATTGCCGATCGATGTTACTCCGTTTGGTACGGTGTATGTGCCGCTTTTGCCGCCGGGGAAAGCAACAAGCTTTGTGCCGTCCTTGCTGAAAAGCACCCCATCAACGGATTTGTAAGTTGCATTGTTTCCGTCAACATCAATGTATGTGAGGTTTGAGCAAAGCGAAAAACAACCTGCTATGGCGCTGGTGACAGTTGCGGGCAGCTTTACATATTCAAGCGTTGCGTTTCCTGAAAACGGCTTCATTATCATTGTAACGGGGCTGCCGTCAATATAATCGGGTATTATAATTTTTTTTGCAGAGCCGGTGTACTTGGTAATACGCACCTTGCCGGAAAGTGTTCTGTATTCAAACTGCGATTTGTCGGGAGTTACGGCACCGTCGGAAGCGGCGGCAAATGCCGGCACCGCTGTGAGAAGTGTGATCAGAACGATAAGCACGGCAGATAATAAAACTGAAAAAAAGCGTGAACTTTTCAAATCAAAAACTCCTTTCACGGTAAAAAATGCAATTTCTGCGGGATTTAAGCCGCAAACTATTTCATAATAATTATACAGTAAAGAGTATGAGTTTTCAATTGGATAAATATACAAGAATTTATATCTGATTATAGGGAACATAAATAAAATTTATGGGAGGAGGTTGAAAAACACAGCACCGGAAGGGTGTTCCCTTTCGGCGCTGAATGGGTTTATGATATTTTGAATACATTATAATACATATCGCCGTTATATACATAAGCCGTGTGATTGTATTTTTCATCTTCAAAAGTCATATTTACAAGCCTGCCGTTAACGGCGTAAGTGCCGTTAACGGTCTTTTTCGCCATAAACAGCAGTTGCCCGGCGGCTTCGCAGGTGCCGTCATCCTTAAAGGTGATGTCGGGATTATACATAATCACCGTTTTGTAACCGAGCCCGGAAACCGTTGTGCTTGGCACGGTGCCCGTTATTACGGAGCCGCTTACGGTAACATCGGTGCATTTCGAGCTTGTTTCGGCAAGATAGTCGCCGTCAATATTAAATGTATGTGTGCCGTTGATATAGACCTTGCCGTCTTCGGCGTACCAGGCATCGGTGCGTTCAAGCTTGCCGTTCTCATAATATTCGCAGGAGCCGCCGTAATCGCCGCTTGTGTTTTCACCGAGTGTAAAGCTGTAACGGCGATCGCCGTTTATGTCGGTATAATTTCCTTCAAGCTTTTCCGGCTTTGCGCAGGCGCATAACGAAATGAGCAATACCGCGCACAGAATAAACGAAATCGTTTTTTTCAATTACATCACTCTCCGATAATTCCATTTTACCATATATATTATGTGTTGGCAAGCGGATACATTATATAAAAAGCAAAGCTCCGAAGCAAACTTCGGAGCTAAACAACAAAGTGTTTTTGCTTTTTGCATCAGACTGCGCGGGTGACCTTACCGGAGCGCAGGCAACGAGTGCAAGCATATACTCTGCGGGGAGAGCCGTTGACGATTGCCTTTACTCTCTTAACATTGGGTTTCCAGGTTCTGTTGGAACGTCTGTGTGAGTGAGAAACCTTGATGCCGAAAGCAACATCTTTGCCGCAAAATTCGCATTTTGCCATTGAGCTGCACCTCCTTCTTAATACATTGATTTCTGCCTGCTGACAGAATAACGAATGTATAATATCACCTTTGTTCTGCAAATGCAAGCATTTTTTTCGTGAAATCCGAAGATTTCGGCAACTTTCCCAAGCCGTTAACAGAATATTCAAATATTTTTTTGAAAATTGCTTGATTTTTCCGAATGTATCATATATAATAACTCCCGTAACCGAACATTTGTGCACTCAGAGAGGAGAAAATACAATGGCAGATAAATCAGAAAAAGCAAAAGCTCTTGAAACGGCTATATCACAGATAGAAAAGAATTTCGGCAAAGGTGCCGTTATGCGCCTGGGCGAAAACAGCGCCATGAATATCGAGGCTATTCCCACCGGCTCCATAGCGCTTGATGCCGCCACGGGTATCGGCGGTCTGCCCAGAGGCAGAATAGTTGAAATATACGGTCCCGAAAGCTCAGGCAAAACTACACTCGCACTCCATGTTGTTGCCGAAGCGCAGAAGATGGGCGGCGAAGCCGCTTTCATTGATGCCGAGCACGCACTCGACCCCGTTTACGCCGCAAATCTCGGTGTGGATATAGATTCGCTCCTTGTTTCGCAGCCCGACAACGGCGAGCAGGCACTCGAAATCACCGAATACCTCGCACGCTCCGGCGCGCTCGATGTAATAGTTGTTGACTCTGTTGCCGCACTTGTTCCCAAGGCGGAAATCGAGGGTGAAATGGGCGATTCGCACGTAGGCCTTCACGCAAGGCTTATGTCGCAGGCTCTGCGCAAGCTCACCGGCGCTATCGCAAAATCAAATACAATAGTAATATTTATAAATCAGCTCCGTGAAAAAGTCGGCGTTATGTACGGCAACCCCGAGGTCACCACCGGCGGCAGAGCACTTAAATTCTATTCCACCATAAGAATAGATGTAAGGCGCGTTGAGCAGCTCAAGGGCGCAAACAATGAGTTTATAGGCTCCAGAACAAGGGCAAAGGTCGTTAAAAACAAAGTTGCGCCGCCCTTTAAGGAGGCTGAATTCGATATTATGTACGGTCAGGGCATCTCCAAATACGGCGAGCTTCTTGACCTTGCCGTTAAAATGGAGATTATCCGCAAAAGCGGCGCGTGGTTCTATTACGGCGAGGACCGTCTCGGTCAGGGCAGGGACAATGTTGCGAATTACCTGCGCGAAACTCCCGAGTTCTGCGACTCCGTTGAGCAGAAAGTCCGCGAGGGCATAAAAACCCTGCTTTCCGCAAGGAATCCCGTATCCCGTAAAGAGGTAACGGCGGCTCCCGCGCCGGCGGCAGAGCCCGTTTCAAAGGAAAAGGCAAGGGCGAAAATCGATATCGCCGTTGACGATGACGAATAATCTGTAATGAAAATAACTTCAAAGCCGGGTGTCGGCAACAAGGTGCATATTCACCTTGACGGCAAATACGCTTTCACGCTCTATGACGATTACTGGTACCGTCTGGGGTATGCCGAAGGCTGCGAAATAAGCGATGAAGAGCTTGCTTCCCTGCAGGAGGAGGCAGGCTTTCGCTCTGCTTATGAGAAAGGTCTTAAACTGCTTTCGGCGCGTGCATATTCCCGAAAGGAGCTTACCGAAAAGCTGAAGCTTAAATTCGGGCAGAATGCCGCGGAGCGTGCCGCCCAAAAGCTCGCTTCTTACGGGTATATTGACGATGAAGCATTCTGCGAAGAGTATGTGCGCTATCTTTTCGAGGTCAAAAAATTCGACACGCGCCGCATCGAGCAGGAGCTCAGGCAAAAGGGAATAAGCGGCGAAACGGTGTCGAAAACGCTCAAAACACTTGACAATGAGCCAATTCGGCGTATTATAGAAATGTTAGGGACAAAATACGAAAGGTATCTTGATAATGAAAAGGATATCCGCCGTCTTGTTGCCCGTTTTGTGCGTATGGGTTACTCATACCGCGATATTAAAGAAGCGTTTACACAGTCGGGTGTCGATATGCCCGACCACGGAGGTAATTTCTGATGCCGCGTAAAGTCGGAATGATAAGTCTCGGATGCCCGAAAAATCAGGTGGATGCCGAGGTTATGCTCAAAAAGCTCGTTGATGCGGGCTATATACTCGTGCAGGAGGCTGAAAAAGCCGATGTTGTTATAGTGAACACCTGCGGATTTATTGAGGACGCCAAGCGCGAATCCATTGAAGCCATACTCGAAATGGCTGATTTGAAGGAAGACGGGCTCCTTAAAAAAATACTTGTTACGGGCTGCCTTGCGCAGCGTTATGCCGATGAGATTTTCACCGAAATTCCCGAGGCTGACGGTGTTATTGGCATAGGCGCAAATGACGATATAGTTGCTGCCTGCGATGCTCTTTTTGAAGATACCGACGGTCATTACGGCTGTTTCCCGCCGAAAGAAAATTTATCGCTCGGCGGCGGCAGAATACTCACCACGCCGGAATATACCGCCTACCTTAAAATTGCCGAGGGCTGCTCAAACCGCTGCACATATTGCGCCATTCCCTCAATAAGGGGCGATTTCAGAAGCCGCAAAATCGAGGATGTGCTTGAAGAAGCCGCCAATCTCTGTGAAAAGGGCGTAAAGGAGCTTATACTCGTTGCGCAGGATACTTCCCGTTACGGCGAGGACCTTTACGGTGTTCAAAAGCTGCCCGAGCTTCTTGACGAGCTCAATAAAATCGAAAAGCTGCAATGGATAAGAATACTTTACTGTTACCCCGAAAAGATGACCGACGAGCTGCTTGATGCCATGGCGAGAAACGAAAAAGTCTGCCATTACATTGATTTACCCATGCAGCACGCCGATGCAAAAATACTTAAAGCTATGAACAGGCGCGGCGACAAGCAGAGCCTGCTTGAGCTTGTCGGTAAAATCCGCGCGAAAATGCCCGATGCCGTTATAAGAACAACCTTCATAACGGGCTTCCCGGGCGAAACCGATGAAGAGTTTACCGTGCTTTCGGAATTTGTGAACGAGGCAAAGCTCGAAAGAGTGGGCTGCTTCGCTTATTCGCGTGAAGAGGGCACACCCGCATACGATTTCGAAAATCAGGTCGACCCCGAGGTCGCCGCGAGCCGTGCCGAAACGATTATGAATCAGCAGTATGCCATTATGGAGGAAAAGCTCCGCGAGTGCATGGGCAGAACATACGATGTTCTTGTTGAGGGTTACGACTCTTATACCGACAGCTACTACGGCAGAACATATATGGATTCGCCGGATATTGACAACAGCGTCGTGTTCACCTGCGGCTACGAAATTCCCGACGGCGAGATCGTTCCCGTTGAGATGTTCGATACCGACGATTACACACTTATCGGTGAGGGCGTATGAAGACTATGAATTTACCAAACAGACTTACCGTAATACGGATAATACTCACGCCGGTATTTCTCGCACTTTTTTTAAGCGATATACCGAACCATTTTCTGTGGGGGCTTATCGTGTTCGCCATTGGCTCATTCACCGATTTTCTTGACGGCAAAATCGCAAGAAAAAGGCAGATAGTAACGGTTTTCGGTCAGCTTGCCGACCCCGTTGCCGATAAAATTCTCACCACAGCGGCACTGCTCGCGCTTATGCAGAACGGGCTTTGCAATATCTGGATAATTATGATAGTATTGCTTCGCGAGTTCACAATAACTTCATTCAGGCTTGTTGCTACGGCGCAGGGCATAGTTATTCCCGCAAATATTTACGGCAAACTGAAAACCGTGTCGCAGATGGTGTTCTCGCTTGTGATTATGCTGCTTGCGCACCTTTCGGAAAAAGGTCTTACGGGCAGCCTCAACATACCGCTTATTTCGAACTGTATGCTTTGGATAACCGCGGTTCTCTGCGTTATTTCGGGCGTGATTTATGTTAAGCAATCGATTAAGCTTATAGATTTTTCTAAATGATTTTCGGAGGAAATATGAGACTTTACAATTCACTCACTCATTCAAAGGACAAATTCTTTACCAACGCCGAGGGCAAGGTCAATATGTATACCTGCGGCCCTACGGTTTACCATTTTGCGCACATAGGCAACCTGCGCAGCTATATTATGGAGGACGTGCTTGAAAAATATCTGCGTTATGCCGGTTACGATGTGAACCGCGTTATGAATATAACCGATGTCGGTCATCTTTCAAGCGATGCAGACACCGGCGAGGATAAAATGCTAAAAGGCGCAAAACGCGAAAACAAGTCCGTTATGGAAATCGCAAAATTCTATACCGATGCGTTTTTTGCAGACTGCAAAAAGCTCAATATCAAAAAGCCCGATGTTGTGGAGCCTGCCACCAACTGCATACCCGAATTTATTGAGATGGTAACAAAGCTCCTTGATAAGGGCTATGCCTATATCGCAGGCGGCAATGTTTACTTTGACACATCAAAGCTCGACGAATACTATGTTTTCAACAAGCACGATGCCGAGGAGCTTATGGTCGGCGTGCGCGAGGGCGTTGAGGAAGATACAAACAAGCGCAACAAAAACGACTTCGTGCTTTGGTTCACAAAATCAAAGTTTGAGGAGCAGGCGCTCAAATGGGATTCCCCCTGGGGCGTTGGCTACCCCGGCTGGCATATAGAGTGCTCGGCAATAAGCATCAAGCACTGCGGCGAATATCTCGATATTCACTGCGGCGGCATTGGCAATGCTTTCCCGCATCACACAAACGAAATCGCGCAGAGCGAGGCATATCTCGGCCACAAGTGGTGCAATTTCTGGTTCCACGTGCTGCACCTCAACACAAACGGCGGCAAAATGAGCAAATCAAAGGGCGAATTTCTTACCGTCTCGCTTCTTGAAGAAAAGGGCTATGATCCGCTCGCTTACAGATTCTTCTGCCTGCAGTCGCATTACAGAAAACTGCTTGTATTCTCTTACGAAAATCTTGACGGCGCCGCAGTTGCTTATAAGAAGCTGCGCAACAAGATCGCCGCACTCAAACCCGTTGAAGCCGATGAGCTTGACACCGCGGTCGTTGAAAAATACACTGCTTTATTCAAGGATGCTCTTGATAACGATATCAACACCGCGCTTGCCGTTACCTGCGTTTACGACGTTCTTAAAGCCGATACGAACGACAAGACAAAGCTTTATCTTATAAATGATTTTGACCGAGTGCTTTCGCTTGACCTTGCAAAAGGCGGCGAAAAGGCAGAGGAAAAGACCGAGCAGAGCATCCCCGAGGGCGTTGATGCCGAGTTCGCAAAATCCGTTGAAGAACAGCTCGTTTTGAGAGCCGAGGCGAAAAAGGCGAAAAACTGGGCGGAAGCCGACAGAATCAGGGATGAGCTTGCCGCCAAGGGTGTTAAGATTCTTGATACGCCGCAGGGCGCAAAGTGGTCGTTATAAGGAGATAATTTATGACAAGTAAGGAACGCGCAAGACTCCGCGGCGAAGCAAACACACTCGAGCCGATAATTCAGATAGGCAAAGAGGGCGTTACCGATGCGGTGATTGCACAGATGGAGGATAATTTCAACACCCGCGAGCTTTTCAAGGTCAAGGTCCACCTTGAAACCGCACCCGAAGCTCCCAAGGAGCTTGCGGCAAAGCTCGCCGAAGCCGTGCACTGTGAAATAATACAGGTCATCGGCGGTATAATCGTGGTGTTCAGAATAAATCCGCTTCTTCGCCAGAAAAAAGCTGAAAAAGCAAAACGCGCCAAGGAAAAAGCCAAAAGAGAGGCTTTGGAAAGGCGTGCGGAACGCAACAGAATAAAATATTCGGGACGCTGAGAGGTTTTAAGAATGAGTGAAGTTTACGCCGTTCATAAAAAAAGAAAAAAGTGGCCGCTGTTTCTCGGAACTGTAATACTTGTGCTTGCGCTTGTGGGTGCGGTAAGCATAGGTCTTTGGGTGCGCTCTTATCTTAAAGAGAACAACACCGAAACCGTTGACTACTCCGAATATGCAAAATATCTTACCTGGGTAGTGGGCGTTGACCCCGAGCCGTTTACCGACATCACAAAGGCAGATTATGCTTCGCTGCTCAATATAGCGGCTTGCTCGCTTCTGAGCGATGAGGTGAAAACCGCCGATTACGCCGTTACCGAAAACGGTCTTGTGGTGCCTGCCGAGGATGTTGCGGCGTATTTCGTTAAAATGTTCGGCACTGAGGTGCCCGTGGTACATTCAAGCGTTATCGGCTACGGTTACGAATTTTTGTTTGTGCCGCAGAGCAACAGCTATGTTGTGCCGCTTACGGGCGTTATGCCACCGTTCGTGCCGCGTATTGAATCCGTGCAGAAAACAGGCGGACTTGCCGTGCTGCGTGTGGGCTATGTCGGCACAAACAATATTGAAGTCGGCGCCGACGGCACCGTTTCCGCCACCCAGCCCGACAAGTATATGGATATTACCCTTAAAGAAACCGATGACGGCTTCAATCTCATATCGATAGTAACGCAGACCATGGGCGAATACCAATAAAAAAGCTCTGCTTTTTTAATGAATAATGCATAACGAATGATGAATAATTTCGGGGCGCGAAGCGCAGGATTATAATTAAAAATCAAGAGGTCGGAATTAAGAGCGAGATGCTCAAAATTCCGACCTCTTTTGCTGCGTAAATTCGCAATATATCAAAAATCTTCAAGTAAAAAATTCATAAGAGATACTATTTTGTAACCGTTATCATCGCGGTATGAGTGCATACTGTCGCCGACGACTATTATTTTTTCAAATGAATCCGGAATGCTTTTAAGCGAAGCAAGCTCCTGATTCTTTTTGCTTTCGTCATAAAACGAATAAGCAGACTGAATATAGCAGCGATTGTAACCTTTGTTTGCAACAAAGTCGATTTCAAGCTGTTTTCGTATGCCGTTGCCGTTAATGTTTTTACTGTTTACTTCTACCACACCGACATCGGTTTGGTAGCCTCGTGCAAGAAGCTCGTTATAGATAATATTTTCCATAATGTGCGTAGGCTCTATTTGCCTGAAATCAATTCGGGCGTTCCGCAAGCCGATATCACAAAAATAATACTTTGCAGGAGTGGAAATGTATTTTTTACCCTTAACATCATACCTGCGTGCTCTGCCTATAATAAAAGCATCCGTAAAGTAATCAATGTATTTATTTATGGTGTTGGCGCTTATATCGGTGTGGTTTACGGACTTGAATGTTTTTGAAAGCTTTTGCGCGTTTGTGAGCGAGCCGATTCCCGAGGCAAGTATATCGAGCAATTCATCAAATTCGGTACTGTTTTTTATTTTATGCCGCTGCTTTAAATCCGAAAGGTAGATTTTTTCGCCGACCTCTTTAAGATATGCGATTTTCTTTTCATCATTCGTCATAAGTGCCACAATGGGAAGTCCGCCGAAACGCATATATTCACTGAGTCTGTCGTGCTTGTCGCCGCCCAAACCCTCATAGTATTCGCCGAAAGTCAGCGGAAACACGCGGATTTCATCGCTTCTGCCGCGAAATTCCGTAATAATATCACTTGAAAGAAATTTTGAATTGCTGCCGGTTACATAGGTGTTGGCATTGGAAATATGCAGCATACTGTTCAGCACATCCTCAAAGCCTGCAACATATTGGATTTCATCGAGCAGAATAAAATATTCGTCGGTATCGGTAATTTTGCTCTTTATATGTTTATATAAAGCCATATTATCGCGCAGCTCGATATTTTCCATATCATCGAGCGCAATTTTTATTATGTGGTCTTCCGCTATTCCATGTTCACGCAAATAACGGTAAAAAATATTGAACAGAAGATAAGATTTGCCGCAGCGTCTTATTCCGGTTACTACCTTTATCAACGGACTGCCGATGCCGTCAATAAGCTGCTGCAAATAGCGTTTGCGTTCAAATTCCATTTTTGCCCTCCGTATTATTTTTGCGTATTTACGCAATTTTTCTCTGTATATATTATACACCTTTTTTACCGGATTTCAACCATCTGCGAAGGATTTTTGCGCCTTTACGCAAAAATCCTTCGCAGAAATCGCTTTATACACTCAATTTCAAGGTTAAATGCCAACTTGCCGAAAAATTTTATGCCAATCTTCCGAAAAATATTTTGCCAACTTGCCGAAAAAGGTTGTATCGGCTCAATATCCAATATCCTAAACCGGCTGAACTGTTGCGAAAATCCTTGACTATACAGTGCAAAAGAGTTAAAATAAAATGTAAAATTATAATCGGGGGATATGTTTTGAGCAGAAAGAAATGGGTCGTTTCGTCTTGCGACAGGGATCGCGCGGCGGCTATTGCCGAAAGCTGCGGCATTGAGCCTTTTGCGGCGTTCCTCTTGTGCGCGCGCGGAATGACGGATGAATTTGAAGCAGAGAGTTTTCTCTATGATACGGATCTTGCAGATCCGCTCACGCTGCCCGATATGGATAAAGCGTGTGAAAGAATAGACGAGGCGCTGAAAAACGGCGAGCACATTACCGTTTTCGGCGATTACGATGCCGACGGTGTTACATCTACGGCGCTTGTTTACTCATACCTTCAGTCGCGCGGGGCGTGTGTTGATTATTACATACCCGACCGCGCCGAGGGCTACGGTATGAACTGCGCGGTCATTGACCGTCTGAACGAGCGCGGCACCACGCTTATTGTTACGGTGGATAACGGCATAAGTGCCGTTGACGAGGTCGCGCACGCGGCTGAAATCGGCATTGATGTTGTTGTGACCGATCATCATCGCACGGGCGAAAGCCTGCCTGCCGCCGTAGCCGTAGTTGACCCGCACCGCGAGGATTGCGACTGCGAGTTTGAGGATTGGGCGGGCGTAGGTGTTGCATTTAAGCTTGTCAGCGCACTTTCCGGCAGCGACGGTTACGATATTCTCGAACAGTACGGCGACATAATTTCTCTCGGAACGGTTGCCGATATTGTTCCCCTTAAAGGCGAAAACAGAATCATAGTGCGCAGCGGTGTGGCATTTCTCAATGCCGCGGTTGCCGACGGCACTTTAAGAACGGGCATTGCCGCATTGCTTGAAACGATCGGCACTGCCGAAAAGCTCAATTCCTCCGGCGTTGCCTTTAAGCTTGCGCCGCGCATAAATGCCGCAGGCAGAATGGGCTCTGCGGAGCGTGCGCTTAAGCTGCTGCTTACCGAGGATGTGAACGAAGCGGCAGAGCTTGCCCGTGAGATTTCCGAAGCAAATACCGAACGGCAGAATGTGGAAACACAGATCTCCGAAATTGCCTGCGAATTTATTGAGTCGCGCCCCGATGTGAAATACGGCAGAGTTATTGTTGTTGACGGCGAGGGCTGGCACCAGGGCGTTATAGGCATAGTGGCTTCGCGCCTTGTTGAAAAATACGGCAAGCCCTGCATAGTCATTTCCAAAAACGGCGAAATCGCCAAGGGCAGCGGCAGAAGTGTTGACGGCTTTTCGCTTTACGATGCGCTTGCATACTGTGCCGATACTCTCACACAGTTCGGCGGTCATACTCTTGCCGCGGGTATGAGCCTTGAATGCTCGCAAATCGAGGCGTTTCGCAAAAAAATAAACGAGTACGCCCTGACCGTTGAGCCGGCGGTGCCCGTACTTAATATCGACTGCAAGCTCAATCCCGTTTCGCTTGATCTGAGCGTTGTCGATTCAGTTGGAATTTTAGAGCCCTACGGCGCGGAAAATCCGCAGCCGCTGTTCGGGCTTTTCGGTATGACCATTACCGCCATTCAGCCCGTGGGCAACGGCAGGCACCTGCGCCTTACCGCGGCAAAGAACGGCGTGTTCGTTACGGTAATGATGTTCTCCACCACTCCGGCGGAATTTCCGTTCCGCGAGCGTGATACGGTGGATTTTGCCGTCAGGCTTTCAAGGAATGAATTTCGCGGCGAACAGCAGCTGAGTATTCAGGCAAAGGCGGTGCGCTTCAGCAGTACCGACGATGATGCTCTGATGACCGCTTTAAGAGATTACGAGGCATTTTGCCTCGGCGGCGAGCTTGAGCCCGCACAAAGGGAAAGGGTGCGCGTTGACCGCGAGCTTTGCGGCAGGGTTTATAAATTCATCCGCTCGGAGAACGGCTGGCAGCATTCGGCTGAAATTCTCTGCCGCCGTATAGGCTTCAAGGCGGAAAAAACAGCACAGTGTATGATTGCTCTTGATGTATTGACGGAGCTTGGGGTAATAATAAACAATGACGGCAAGTATTCTCTGCCGCCCGAAAATGTGAAGGTCGTGCTTGATGATTCTTCGATTTTCAGAAGATGCAACTGAGGAAGTGATTTCGTGGAAGATAACACAACTGTTGAAATGATGTATAACGAGCTGCGCGAGCAGGCACGTGTGCAGTTCAACGCAGAGGAAATGGCTGTTATCGACAAGGCGTTCGCCATTGCAAACGAGCATCACAAGGGGCAGAAGCGTTCATCCGGCGAGCCGTTCATAATTCATCCGGTAGCCGTTGCGAAAATAGTTTTTGAATACGGAATGGATCATCAGTCCGTTGCCGCCGCAATGCTTCACGATACGGTGGAGGATACCGACCTTACGCTTGACGACGTGAAAAACGAGTTCGGCGATGATATCGCGCTGCTCGTTGACGGTCTCACAAAGCTCGGCAAGGTGCCGCTTGATATTAAGGATAAAGAGGAACAGCAGGCTGAAAATGTCAGAAAAATGCTGCTTGCCATGAGCGAGGATATTCGCGTAATCATTATCAAGCTTGCCGACAGACTTCACAATATAAGAACGCTTGATTTCGTTGCGCCGCAGAAGCGCCGCGACAAGGCGGTTGAAACTCTTGAAATTTACGCGCCCATTGCGCACCGTCTCGGTATTCGCGCCATCAAGGAGGAGCTTGAGGACAGAGCCATAAGCTTCCTTGACCCCGTCGCCTACAAGGAGATTGAAGATGCGCTTGCAAGGCAGGGCAAATCGCATAACGAATTTCTTGAAACCATTAAAAAACAGATAAACGAAAGAGTAAGCAAGACCGTGCCCGAGGTAAATATCGACGGCAGAATAAAAAGTGTTCACGGCATATACAGAAAAATGTATATACAGAACAAGAATTTTGACGAGATTTACGACATATACGCCGTCAGAATAATCGTGAATACCACCATCGAGTGCTACGACTGCCTCGGAATAATCCACGATATGTTCACACCCATTCCGGGCAGATTCAAGGACTATATTTCAACTCCGAAGCCCAATATGTACCAGTCTCTTCACACCACGGTGCTCGGCAAGGCGGGTATTCCCTTTGAGGTGCAGATAAGAACGTGGGATATGCACAAAACAGCCGAATACGGCATCGCGGCGCATTGGAAATACAAGCTCGGCATAAACGGCACACAGAAGTTCGAGGAAAGACTCGCGTGGATACGCCAGCTGCTTGAAGCGCAGAAGGAAGCCGACGATGTGCAGGATATCGTGCGCACCATAAAGAGCGACCTCGTACCGGAGGAGGTTTTCGTATTCACGCCCAAGGGCGATGTTATTAACCTGCCGTCCGGTGCAACGGTAATAGATTTCGCATACGCCATACATTCGGCAGTAGGCTCAAAAATGGTCGGCGCAAAGGTCGGCGGCAGGATAGTACCGCTCGATTATCAGGTGCAGACGGGTGAAATAGTCGAGGTGCTCACATCCTCGCAGCCCGGCAAGGGACCGAGCCGCGACTGGCTGAATATTGTTAAAACAAGCGGCGCAAAAACAAAAATAAGAGCGTGGTTCAAAAAAGAACGGCGCGACGAAAATATAGCCGAGGGCAAATCAATGCTCGAAAAAGAAGTAAAGCGCAATAAAATGCACTTTACCGATGATGAGTATCTGAAAATCTGCGAAACGCTCACCGAGCGCCAGCATTGCCCGTCGGTGGATGATTTCTTTGCCGCCATCGGCTACGGCGGTATACCCGTAACGCGCGTTATGCCGTTCATACGCGACGAATACCACAAAATAGCGGCTGCGGCAAAGCCCGCCGAGCAGATAAAAGTCAGCGAAGAAACAAAAACAAAGCACTCTTCCGGCGAGGGAGTTATTGTTGACGGCATAGACAACTGTCTTGTCAAGCTCTCGCGGTGCTGTTCGCCCATACCCGGCGATGAAATAATAGGCTTCATCACACGCGGGCACGGCGTTTCGGTGCATAAGCGCGACTGCACCAATGTTCCCGAGGATATATACACCTGCGAGGAGCCCGAACGCTGGCTTGCCGCACGCTGGAAGGACGGCAGCGGTATGCGCGAATTCAGGGCAAGCCTTGTGCTTGAATGTGAATCGCGCGTGGCGCTTATGGCAGATGTTGCAACACTGCTTGCGGGTATGCACGTGCTTATAAATTCCATAAACACCCGTTACAGCAAAAGCGGCAACGATATTGTTTACCTCACCATTACCGTAAAAAGCACGGATTTTCTTGAGCTTGTTATTTCAAAGCTGCGCGGCATCAGCGGAGTATTAAGCGTGAACAGGAGCGGTAATGTATGAAAGCGGTAATTCAGCGGGTCGTTGAAAGCAGCGTCAGCGTAAACGGCGAGGTCGTGGGCGCTTCCGGCAAGGGGTATATGATACTTGTCGGCGTTATGAAAGGCGATACCGAGGCGCAGGCGGAGCTGCTTGCAAAGAAGACCGCTTCACTTCGCATCTTTGAAGATGACAACGGCAAAATGAATCTTTCCGTGCTCGATACGGGCGGCGAAATTCTTGCGATTTCGCAGTTCACTCTGTGCGCCGATTATAAAAAAGGCAATCGCCCCTCGTTTACCGACAGTGAGGAGCCTGCCCGTGCGAAAGAGCTTTACGACCTGTATTGCACCGAGCTTGTTAAAAACGGCGTAAAGCGCGTTGAAAAAGGCGTGTTCGGCGCGGATATGAAAGTTTCGCTTATAAACGACGGGCCCGTAACGATTTGCTTTGATACTGACGTGTGGCAGAGGTAGTATATGTATATAAAAAATGTTTTTATAAGTCCATCGGCGGCGAACTGCTATATTATCTGCGATGAAGCTACCGGCGACGGTGCGGTTGTTGACCCCGGCGATTTTACCGAACGCCTTGTGAAAGCGGTTGAGGAAAGTCCCGTAAAAAATCTCAAATACATTCTCTGTACGCATTGTCATTTTGACCATATCAGCGGCGTCGGCAGACTTAAAGAACGTTATCCCGATGCACTCGTTGCCATCGGCGCGGGCGATGCCGACGGACTCTCGGACAGAATAACCGGTCTGTTCGATGTTTTCGGCGTGCCGTATTTTCCGTCAGAAGCCGATTTGCGCCTGCGCGGCGGCGATACGGTCGCACTCGGCGGCATCAAATTCAAGGTGATTGAAACACCCGGGCACACCGCGGGCGGTGTGTGCTATTACTGCGAAAGTGAAAATCTGCTCATTTCCGGCGATACTCTTTTCTGCCGCAGCATAGGCAGAACGGATTTCCCCGGCGGCAGTATTGAAGTGCTGAAAAATTCGCTTGAAAAACTGAAAAAACTCCCCGACGAAACGGCGGTTTACCCCGGTCACAACGGCGAAACCGACATCGTCAGCGAAAAACGATATAATCCGTACTTATGAAATTATTTTGCATTTCTCATAAATATCAATACGAGCTTGAAAAGCTGCTGCTTTTGTTCTTTCCGCTTGAAAAAATCGAAATTTGCGGAAATGCCGACGGCGCAGGCGGCGATCACCTTTATACCGAGGTGTGCGAATGCGAAAGCACAGTTGTGTTAAAGGCGGCACTTTGCCTTGACGGCAAGGTAACGGAAGCCGAAAAGGAGTTTTTCCTTTCAGTGGAGCTTAACGCCGAACGCGAGCTTGCGCTCATTGCTTTTTCGCTGCTTACGGCGGCTTGCGGCTTTACTCCGCAATGGGGCATACTTACGGGTGTAAGACCGTCAAAGCTTATGATGAGTAAGCAGATTGAACTCGGCGCAGAAGGTGCATTTTCCTATTTTACCGATGTTCTGCGCGTTTCGCCGCATAAGGCGGAGCTTGCAAAAAGCGTTGCGCTGACGGAAAAGAAAATTATCGACTCTGTCGGCAAAGATACATTCAGCCTATATGTTTCCGTGCCGTTCTGTCCGTCGCGGTGCAGTTACTGTTCGTTCGTTTCTCATTCCATAGGTACGCCATCGGCAAATAAGCTTGTGCCCGAATATGTTGACAGACTTTGCGATGAATTGAAGCTTACCGCGAAGATCGCCGCCGAATGCGGCTTGAAGCTGTCAACGGTATATTGGGGCGGCGGCACGCCCACAACATTGAGCGCGCAGCAGCTTGACAGAGTGCTTTCGGTAATCGAAAATCATTTTGATTTATCAGCCTGCACCGAATACACCGTGGAGGCGGGCAGACCCGACACCGTCACCGCCGAAAAGCTTAAAGTGCTTAAAAAGTACGGAGTGAACAGAATAAGCATAAATCCGCAGACCTTTTCCGACGAGGTGCTTAAAGCCATAGGCAGAAAGCACACCGTCAAAGAGACCGAAGAAAAATTCACCCTTGCACGCGATATGGGGTTTGATTTCATAAATACCGATTTAATCGCGGGGCTGCCCGCGGATACTCCCGAAAGCTTTCGCAGAAGTGTTGACCGCGCCATTGAGCTCGGTGCCGAAAACATTACCGTGCATACTCTCGCTATGAAACGCTCATCCGAAATAGTTACCGAGCACGGCGAGGGGAGCCTTGACCGTACCGTAACCGCGGAAATGGTGGATTATTCACGCGAGGCGCTTACGGCGGCAGGCTACAAGCCGTATTATATGTACCGTCAGAGCAAGTCGCTCGGCAATCTTGAAAATGTGGGCTGGTGCAAGACGGGGAAAGAGTGCCTTTATAACATTTTTATGATGGAGGAAACTCAGCACATTTTCTCGGTCGGCGCGGGCGCGGTTACAAAGCTTATTGATTTCGAAAACGGTTCACTTGAAAGAATTTGCAATTTCAAATATCCGTTTGAATATAATTCAAGGTTCGCCATTCTTGCAGAGCGTAAAAAAAGAATAAACGCTTTCTTTTCGGAATAACAATAAAAAAGGAGGCTTGGAAAATGGCAGAAAAAACAAATACGGTCGAATATATTAACTCACGCGCCGCCGATATGCAGGCGTTCGTGGATGAATACGAAAAAAAATTCAATGCAAAAATCGAAAAAATCGCAAAGCAGGTCGCGTTGAGTGAACGCTCCGAAATCATTATGATTGCAGGTCCCAGCTCATCCGGCAAGACCACTTCGGCAAAAAAACTCCGCCTTGCGCTTGAAAAACGCGGCTTTACCTGCTACACGATTTCACTCGATGATTTTTACCTCAACAACAGTGATGCACCGCGTTTCCCCGACGGCTCGCCGGATTTCGAAACGGTTGATGCGCTCGATATAAAGTATTTTCAAAAGACCATGCGCTCGCTGCTTGAAAACGGTGAGGGCGACCTGCCCGAATTCGACTTTTTAACGGGTATGCGCAAAAAAGAATACAACCATATCACCGTTACCGACAGGGATGTGATAATTGTTGAGGGTCTTCACGCGCTTAATCCCGTTATTACCGATGGCTTGCCTGCCGACAGATTGCTGAAAATATATATAAATGTATCCACGCGAATTTACGATAAAAATAAGGATATGCTTTTCAATAAGCGCAATATGCGCTTCATTCGCCGTATGGTGCGCGATTACAGAAGCCGCGGCAATTCCGTTGAGGATACTTTCCGCCTGTGGATTTCGGTGCGATACGGTGAGGATGCCTACCTTTTTCCGTACAAAGACAATGCGGATATGCGCATAAATACACTGCACCTTTACGAAACCTGCGTTTTGAGGGATGAAGCGATAAAGCTTCTTTCCGAGGTCAGCAGACAGTCGGAATTTTATAAAGAGTCACAGCGGCTTATAAAAAATCTGAAAAGATTTGAGAGTATTGACGGCGACTGCGTACCCGACGACTCGCTTTTAAGAGAATTTATCGGCAGGAGATAATAAAATGGCACAAAAAGAACAGAAAAAGCAAAATGTGCTCAACGGCGCCATGGTGCTTGTGGCGGCAACGGCACTCGTTAAAATAATCGGCGCGATTTATAAAATTCCGCTTACGGGCATTCTCGGCTCACTCGGCAGGGGATATTTTGCTTCGGCATACAATATCTACACGCCCGTTTATGCCATTTCAATGGCGGGCTTGCCCGTTGCGGTCTCCACACTCGTTTCAAAATATGCCGCACTCGGCAGGCACCGCGATGTCAAGCAGATGCTTAAAGTAACATTCCCGCTGTTTCTCGGTCTCGGTATTATAGGCACCGCGCTTCTTATGGTGCTTGCAAAGCCGTTTGCCGTTTCGGTAAAGTCGCCCCTTGCATTTTACAGCGTAATTGCCATAGCGCCCTCGGTGTTTTTCTGTTGCTTTATGAGCGTTTACAGAGGCTACTATGAGGGACTCAACAATATGTTCCCCACGGCAATATCCGAGGTTATAGAATCTCTCGGCAAGCTTGTGTTCGGCCTTGCGTTCGCAAGGTATATGCTTAATTACGCCACCGAGCAGGTCGCGCTCAACGGCGAGGTATTCGGCTATGTTGTTAAAACCGAAGCCGACGGTGCCATAGTTTATGCGCTCGCGGCAGCGGCGGCAATATTCGGCGTAACGCTCGGTACGGTGTTCGGTGCGATTTTCACACAGCTGCGGCACCAGATAAAAAAGGACGGCATAAGCCGTTCAATGCTTATAAATTCGCCTGCCGCGGTTTCAAAGCAGCAGACCGTCAAGGAGATTATCGCAATAGCCGTTCCCACGGCTTTGAGCTCACTTGTCCTCAATATTACTAACTTTATTGATACCTGGATGATACAGAACAGGCTCAAGGATGTTGTTGCCGGCAGCTATGATGTTATAATGAACGCTTACGCCGATTCAATCAACGCCGCGGGCATAGCAAGGGAGAATATTCACACATTCCTTTACGGTGCTTACGATACCACGCTCGATTTCAGAAACCTTGTGCCTACGGTAATGATGACACTCGGTGTAAGTGCCATTCCGGTAATTTCGGCGGCACTCGCGAAAAAGGATATGAAGACCGTTCACGGTACGGTAAATACCGTTTTCAGAACAACAATGCTTGTTGCTCTGCCTGCGGGCGCGGGCTTTGCGGCACTCGCCGAGCCGATACTCGACTTGCTATACCACGGCACCGAAAATGAAAGCGGCATAGCGGTGGCGGCTCCGGTGCTTGCGCTTTACGGCGTTGCAATGGGCATTATGACGCTTTCCTCGCCGCTTACGAATATTATGCAGGCAATAGGCAGGGCGGATGTGCCCGCAAAGGCGCTTGCAATAGGATGCGTGTTCAAAATCGGTCTTAACTACCTGCTTATCGGCGTTCCGTCAATGAATGTCAAGGGCGCGGTATTCGGTACGAGTATTTTCTATCTTTGGTGCATTTTCTACGACTACCGCGTGCTGAAAAAAGAGACGGGTGTAAAGATAGATGTAAAAGCCGTTCTTATAAAACCGTTTATTGCTTCGGTCTGCACAGGCGCTGCCGCTTACGGCTCATACAGACTTTTAAGCAGCATTCTCACATTCGGCGATATGTCCGGCAGGCTCAACGGACGCTCGCTTTCATGCCTGATTTCCATCTGCATAGCGGTGGTTGTTTACGCAATTATCATACTTTTTACGAAAACATTGGTAAAAGATGACATTTTAATGCTTCCTTTCGGAGAAAAAATAGCGAAAATACTTGAAAAATATAAGCTTATAGGTTAAAATAGATAATGCTTTGAGGTGTATGCTATGGTTGATTATGAATTTAAGGAAAATTACACCTTCGACGATTTAGTTGAAATTGTAAAAATTCTTCGCGCCCCCGGCGGCTGTCCGTGGGATGCCGAGCAGACTCACGAGTCCATCCGGCAGGATTTTCTCGAGGAGACTTATGAGGTGCTCGAAGCCATCGACACCGCCGACCCCGAACTTATGCAGGAGGAACTGGGCGATGTTCTTTTGCAGGTGGTTTTTCACGCCGACCTTGCCAAAGAGGAAAAAACATTCGATATCAACGATGTTGCCGACGGTATCTGCAAAAAGCTCATAATCAGACATCCCCATGTTTTTGCCGATGTATCGGTAAGCTCTACCGGCGAAGTGCTTAAAAATTGGGATGATATTAAACGCCAAACCAAAAAGCAGCCCACACAGACTGCCGCTATGCAGGCAATACCCGCCACATTTCCCGCGCTTATGAAAGCGCAGAAGGTGCAGGGCAAGGCGCGCAAGGCAGGCTTTGACTGGCGCGATGAAAACGGTGCTTTCGAAAAAATTAAAGAGGAAGCGGCGGAGCTTAAGCAGGCGCTTGATGCAGGCAGTAAAGCCGAAATCGAAGATGAACTCGGTGATTTACTGTTTTCGTGTGTGAATGTTGCCCGCTTCTGCGATTGCGATGCGGAATCGGCACTTGAAAAAGCAACCAAAAAATTTATGAAACGCTTTGCCGTTACCGAGGCGCTTGCCGCAGAACGCGGTGTGGATATGAAAGAAGCTTCACTCGCCGAGCTTGATGCACTGTGGGATGAAGCAAAGGCGCAGACAAAGCAAACCGATTAAGTCCAATATAAAGTCAGCGGGAATTGTTCCCTTAAAGGCTTTGGAAAAATAAAATTTGGAGGATTTTCAAATGAACAAAACAGAACTCGTTGCTAATGTAGCAAAAGAAGCAAATCTCAGCAAGAAAGACGCAGAAAAGGCCGTAGCAGCCGTTTTCGGTTCAATCGAAGGCGCTCTTAAGAAGGGCGACAAGGTTCAGCTTATCGGCTTCGGTACTTTCGAAGTTCGCGAAAGAGCAGCTAAAGAAGGCCGCAACCCCAGAACAGGCGCTACCCTTAAGATCGCCGCTTCCAAGGTTCCCGCTTTCAAAGCAGGCGCAGCTCTCAAAGAGGCAGTTAAATAATTTAAGCCAAACCGCAGGCGGCTGTTACGAAATTTTCGTAACAGCCGCTTTTATTATTAAAAGTCTTTTTTGATTTTTATAAGTATCTCTTTATCCGCAGGGCAGAAATCGTACTGCCGAATTTCATCGGGTGTTATCCATTTTATATCGTTGTGCTCAAGCATTTTCGGCTCGCCGGCTGCTATTTCGGCATTGTAAAGCGAAAGGTGCACCGTAATATCGGGGTATTCGTGCACAAGGTCAATGAATAAATCGTTGACTTTCAGCTCCACATCAAGCTCCTCGCGGCACTCGCGTATAAGCGCCTGTTCGTCTGTTTCGCCTTTTTCCACCTTTCCGCCCGCAAATTCCCACAAAAGACCGCGTGCTTTGTGCGCGGGGCGTTGGCAAATCATAAATTTTTTGCCGTCGCGTATAAGTGCCGCAACTACTTCAACCATAAAACCACATCCTTTTATGAATGTACTATAACACCATAAATGTTTTTTAGCAAGTGCTCTACCTGCGGTAGGTTGCTTTTTTTTGTGTATATGGTAAAATCTCGGCAGGAGATGATTTTATGGATTCATACATAACCGGCGCAATAATAAAGGAACTGCGTGAAAAAAAGAATATGACACAGCTCAATCTTGCCGAAAAGCTCGGCGTGAGCGACAAAGCCGTTTCAAAATGGGAAACGGGCAGAAGCTACCCCGATATAACGCTGCTTGACAAAATTGCGCACTGTCTCGGTGTTTCGGTTGTGGAACTGCTTTCGGGCGGTGCTGTAACAAACGGCAACAAAAGCTTTAATATGAAACGGTGCAAATTTTATATTTGTCCCGTCTGCGGCAATGTTATAACCGCCACGGGCAATGCCGTGGTGTGCTGCTGCGGAATACAGCTGCCGTGCGCCGAAGCCGAGCAGAGCGACGGCGGTCATATAATAAATATTGAAGCTGTTGAGGATGAATACTATGTTACGGTCAGCCACGAAATGAGCAAGGAGCATTACATTTCGTTTTTAGCAGCCGTTACCGATAACGGTATTATGCTTACAAAGCTTTACCCCGAGGGCGGTGCCGAAGCGCGCTTCAAAATAAACCGTACATATGCGATATATGCCTACTGCAACCGCCACGGCTTGTTCAGTGTGCGCGTGTAAAGCGTACTATTATGTTAATATACCGTGAATTTTTAGTGAACTTACACAAAATCTATTGACAATCTGCAAAATAAATGGTAATCTTATATCAAAGAAAGAAATGGGGTGATTGAGATGTACAGTTCAGAATAAAATAATAAAAAATCAGAAAGGGTTGTCTTTATGAACATTACAGTAGTTGGCCGTAAATGCACTCCTCGCGAAGATTTTAAGGCGAGGGCAGAAAAACGCCTCGGCAAGGTTGAAAAACTTTTCGGTGAAGATGCAAATGCAAAGGTTACCGCAACAGTTGAAAAATCCTGCCATATCGTGGAGGTGACGGTCACCAAAGGCGGCATGATTTTCCGCGCCGAGGAGCGTGCGGAAAATATGCTTGACGCGCTTGATGAATGTGTTGATTCCCTTATAAGGCAGATCCGCAAAAATAAAACCCGCCTCGATAAAAAGCTTCACTCCGCCGTGCTCGACGATTATTTCCCCGAGCCCGTGGAGGAGGAAAAGGATTTCGATGTTATAAGAGAAAAATCGGTTGCTTTGAAACCGCAGAGCGTCGATGAGGCGATTTTGCAGATGAATCTGCTGGGGCATCAGTTCTATATGTTTTTGAATGCTGAAACCGATGATGTGAATGTAGTCTATAAAAGGAATGAAAACGGCTACGGTTTGCTGATACCGGATCTTGATAAATGATACGAATATAAAAAAGCATCGGTCGGGCGAAAGCCCGACCGGTGCTGTTTAATGAATAATGATTATCACCTGTGGTACAGTTTTTTACTTTCGTGCTGCGGCTCGCAGGTGAGGTTGATGCCGAGCTTTCTGAATGTGTCGCGGTCGACCTGCGAAAGAATCACCGTGGCGTGCGCTTCGCTGCCGTTTAGCGATGTGAGGCAGTCGAACGCCTTTTTTGCTTCCGCACTTGTAACGGCGCTCATCGTGAGAGCTATAAGCACCTCATCAACGTGCAGGCGCGGATTGTGGTTGCCGAGTATATCGGTCTTTAAATCCTGTATAGGCTCTATAATCTCGCGCTTTATAAGCGGAATTGAATCGTCAATGCCTGCGATTGATTTAAGCGCATTGAGTATTGCCGCCGAGGCGCTGCCGAGCAGGTCGCTTGTTTTGCCGGTGACTATCGTGCCGTTCGGCAGTTCTATTGCAACTGCGGGGCGGTTGTCATTAACTGCGCTCTTGGTGAGTGCGGCTTTCACGACGGGGCGCTGACTTTCCACGGTAATGCCCGCCTGATTCATAAGACTTTCGATTTTGGCGATCGCCGCATCGTTTTTCTGCCCGAGCTTTTTGTCGCACAGGGCGTTGAAATAGCGCCTTATGATTTCTTCATAAGAGGCTTTGCGGCAAACATAATCGTCCGTTATGCAGTAGCCCGCCATATTAACGCCCATATCGGTGGGTGATTTATAGGGGCTTACGCCCTCAATTTTTTCGAACATCGCGTTGAGCACCGGGAAAACCTCAACATCGCGGTTGTAGTTTACGGTGGTCTTGCCGTATGCTTCAAGGTGGTAGGGGTCTATCATATTAACATCGTTAAGGTCTGCCGTGGCTGCCTCGTAAGCAAGGTTTACCGGGTGTTTAAGCGGCAGGTTCCATATCGGGAAGGTCTCGAATTTAGCGTAGCCGGCTTTAATGCCGCGCACATTTTCGTGGTAAAGCTGTGAAAGGCAGGTCGCCATCTTGCCGCTGCCGGGACCGGGTGCGGTCACTATTACAAGCGGGCGGGTGGTTTCTATGTATTCGTTTTTGCCGAAGCCCTCATCGCTGACTATCGTTCTTACATTGTAGGGGTAGCCGTCTATGGGGTAGTGCACAAATACCTTTATGCCGAGTGCTTCAAGCTTGTCCTTGAACTTTACTGCGGCGGGCTGACCGTCAAACTGAGTAATGACTATGCTGCCGACGAAAAGCCCAGCGCTCGTGAATGAATCGGTAAGTCTTAAAACGTCGCTGTCGTAGGTTATGCCGAGGTCGCGGCGCACCTTGTTGCTTTCAATATCGTTAGCTGAAATTACTATTACGATTTCCGCG
This sequence comes from Acutalibacteraceae bacterium, assembly GCA_045617785.1. GTDB lineage: Bacteria > Bacillota > Clostridia > Oscillospirales > Acutalibacteraceae > DTU089. The sequence goes on along the minus strand of JAZLJH010000008.1, from coordinate 73,529 downwards.
TGGTCTTTGAGCTTAATAAGCATCTGCAGCTTACTGTCGGGCTTGAAGCCGGGCAGCACGCGTGAGGCGTGGTAATCGTCGAAAAGCTTGCCGCCGAATTCAAGGTAGAGCTTACCGCCGAATTCGTCGATTCTTTTCATTATCTGTTCGGATTGCTTTTTCAGGTAAAGGTCATTGTCGAAACCTATCTTGTTAAACTCCATAGTAACATCCCTTTCACAATTTTTTATTGTAACAAACGCGCCGCGTTTTGTCAACGAGCGCAGGGACAGAAAATGCACGGAAATTTTAAATTAAAAATTCGCTGTTCATTGAATATTCAGCGAATATTCGCAAAATTCGCTGAATATTCGCTCTCATTCGCTTGACAAAGCGAATATTCGGGGTATAATAGAGAATGTACAAGGAGGGATTGCCGTGAATTTCGAAACCGAAAATATTGAATTCAAATCCGGCTTTACCGAGGAAATATATAAAGAGGTAATCGCTTTTGCCAATACAGACGGCGGCATAGTCTATGTCGGCATAGATAATGACGGCAATGTAATCGGGCTTACGGATGTTGATGGCGAGTATACCCGTATAACAAACGGAATTCGTGATGCGATTATGCCCGATGTAACTATGTGCGTAAAATTCACCGTTCAGGACAACAGGGTGGTTCGCATTACCGTTAATGAGGGCGCAAACAAACCCTATTATCTCAAAAGCAAGGGTCTCAAACCTAACGGTGTCTATGTTCGCCAAGGGGCATCAAGCGTTCCGGCTTCTGCGGAGCAGATACGGCAGATGATTAAGGAAAGCGACGGCGACACATTTGAGGATTTGCGTTCGCTCGAACAGAATCTGACCTTTAATGCCGCCGAAAGAGCATTTAAAATGTACGGTGTGGACTTCGGACGGGAAAAATTCTTGTCACTCGGTATGGTACAGAGTAAAACCGATATTTACACAAACCTTGCTCTGATTCTTTCGGACCAATGTAAGCACACAACAAAAATAGCAGTATTCAGCGACGATGCCTGTACTGTGTTCCGCGACAGTAAGGAATTTTGCGGCTCGGTTTTCACGCAGCTTGAGGATGCCGTGAATTACCTTGCTTTATGCAATAAAACAAGCGCCGAAATCAACGGCATTGTCAGAACGGAGAAGAGGGATTACCCGCCCGAAGCCGTACGCGAGGCGCTCTTAAATGCGCTTGTTCACCGTGATTACGGCTTCAGCGGCAGTATTATCATCAATGTGACCGACAACAAAATGGAATTCATTTCGCTCGGCGGTCTGCTTCCGGGGCTTTCGCCGGATGACATCCGTTCCGGTATTTCGCAGCCGAGAAACAAAAATCTTGCCGAAGTGTTCCACAGACTCAGGCTTATTGAAAGCTACGGCACCGGCATACGAAGAATCTATAATCTGTATTCGGGCTATGCGGCGCAGCCTCAAATTGAAGTGACATCAAATACATTCAAAATCGTGCTGCCGAATATGAATGTAATTGAAGAAACCGCAGGCAAGACCGCCGCATCGCCGCAAATGCGTGAAATACTTGACTTTATCAGGGAAAACGGTCAGATTACCGAAACCGAAATCGGTGAGTTGCTGGGGCTTAAAAAAACACGTGCGTTTACGGTTGCCAAGCAGATGCGCGACCTCGGTCTTATTAAGGTCGTAGGCAGAGGCGAAAGCAAGAAATATATTTTGAATTAAAATAACATTGATATAGGAGAGATATTATGAGCCGATTTTTTGACAGATATAAAATAGACTGTTCACCCGCTGCGCCCAAAACCCACACAATAGTAAGGGGTGGCGTACGCATAACCGTGCTTACTCCCTGCCTTTTGAGAGTGGAGGAGCAGTCAAAGGGCAAATTCTGCGATGAGCCCACACAGAGTGTGTGGTTCCGCGATTTCTGCGAGCCGGAATTTAAGCTCAACGAAAGCAGCGGCACACTTGAAATAAAAACAACAAAATGCAATTTTCTGTATTCGCTCAAAACGAAAAAGATGCTTCGCATAAAGCTGCGCGACGGCAGAGTTGTTACAAATTACACCACGGGCAACCTCAAAGGTACCTGCCGCACACTTGATATTTCCGCGGGCGTGCCGATAATAGGCGATGGCGTTATTTCCAAAAACGGCGTAGCCGTTCTTGACGACAGCGACACGCTTGTGCTCAAAGAGGACGGCACAATAGTTCCCCGCGCCAATAAAGGCAGCGATAAATATTTCTTCGCCTACGGTTACGATTACATAGGCGCCACCACCGACCTTTACAGACTTACGGGCAAAACGCCGCTTATTCCGCGTTTTGCGCTTGCTAACTGGTGGTCAAGGTACAAGGCATATACTCAGGAGGAATACCTCACCCTTATGGACCGTTTCAAGCAGGAAAAAATCCCGATAGCTGTCGCCACCGTTGATATGGACTGGCATTGGGTGGATATTAAAGGCAAATTCGGTAAGGACAGCCACAAAGTGCATCCGCATCTTAACCTTATGGAATATGTATACGATTTCTGGTCTGCCGGCTGGACGGGTTACAGCTTCAATACCGATTTATTCCCCGACCCCGATGCATTCCTTAAAAAGTTAAAGGATGATAACTACAAGGTCACATTCAATCTTCATCCGTCGCAGGGCGTACGCTGGTACGAAAATCAGTATGAGGATATGTGTAAGGCTATGGGGCAGGACCCTTCAACGAAAAAGCCCGTCAAATTCGATATAACCGACCCGAAATTCGTTGAAAATTACTTTGAGATTCTTCACCGCCCCTATGAGAAAAAAGGTGTTGACTTCTGGTGGATAGACTGGCAGCAGGGCACCCGCACAAATACGCCCGGTCTTGATCCGCTGTGGGCGCTCAACCACTACCATTTTTACGATAATGCCGCAGACGGTCACCGCCCGCTCATACTTTCGCGCTTTGCGGGTGCGGGCAGCCAGAGGTATCCTCTCGGCTTCAGCGGTGACACCGTGCAGGTTTGGTCAAGCCTTGATTTTCAGCCCTATTTCACCGCAACGGCAGCAAATGTCGGCTACCCGTGGTGGAGCCACGATATAGGCGGACACTGCATGGGCAAAAAGGACGATGAGCTCTACCTGCGCTGGCTGCAGCTCGGTGTTTACAGCCCGATTATGCGGCTTCATTCCACTGCAAACGAGTTTATGGGCAAGGAGCCGTGGAACTATTCGGGTCCGGTTAGCCGCATAGCGACCGAAAATCTGCGCTTCCGCCACAAATTACTGCCGTATATCTACACAATGAACCGCAGAACATCGGAGCAGTGCCGCGCGATTTGCGAGCCGATGTACTACACCTACCCGAACGATGAAAACGCATATAACTGCAAAAACGAATTTTTCTTCGGTACGGAGCTTATTGTTGCGCCCATTACAGAACATACCTCAAAGGATACAAATATGGCAGGCGTGAATGTATGGATCCCCGAGGGCAGATATACCGATATTTACACGGGCAGGATTTACAGCGGCAACCGCTTTGTGAAGATGTACCGCGATATTGAGTATATTCCCGTGCTTGCGAAAGCGGGCGCAATAATCCCCATGGGTGCGGAGTACGAAACGAACGATACCTCCAACCCCGAAAATCTTGATGTGCTTGTTTACAGAGGCAACAACACCTTCCGTCTTTACGAGGATGACGGCGAAACACTTGCTTACCGCAACGGCGCATTCGGCGAAACTCCCTTTACCGTAACCGAGGACGGCTCCACCGTTTCGTTCACCGTTTCACCCGTGGAGGGCGACAGAAGCGTTGTGCCGCAGTCAAGAAATTACACGGTTAAATTCTGCGACATCGTCAGCGGCGATATTACCGTTACCGTAAACGGCAAAGAGCGCGAAGCAGTTACCGTTGACGGTAAAACTCTTGCCGTGAAGCTCAACGGCATCAAGCCCGCGGATGAGGTCAAAATCGTTATCACGACCTCAACATTCCTTGCAAATACCCCGAAAAAGCAGGCGCTTACCGAAACAATAGCAAAATTCCAGATGGCGAACGACCCCAAGGCAACGCTGTTTAACGATTTTGTGCTTAAGGATAAGCCGATGCCGCCGCTTTCGGGCAGCATGAGCGGACCGCTTGAAGAAATACTTGCACTTTACAGAGGTTGAAAATGAGCGCGACCGATATATTAAAATCATATTCAGCGGCACTGAATATCGGGCTTGACGGTGAAGCGTACCGCAAGCTCGGTGTTTATGCCGAATCACTTAAAGAGTGGAACGGAAAAGTGAATCTCACCGCCATCACCGATGACGAGGGCATAGCCGTCAAGCATTTTCTCGATTGCCTGAAAATCTTCGATTGTGTGAACATCCCCGAGGGTGCTTCGCTCATTGATGTGGGCACGGGCGCAGGCTTCCCGGGGCTTGTGATAGCCGCCGTACGCCCCGATTTGAGCGTTACTCTGCTTGACTCCACCGGCAAAAAGCTCAAAGCAGTGGAGGATATAGCCGCCCGTATGGGTGTGGGCAATGTCAGCTTTGTTCATGCAAGGGCTGAGGAGGCGGGCAGATTGCCCGAGTACCGCGAAAAGTTCGATTTTGCCACTGCGCGCGCAGTGGCGGAATTGAGGGTGCTGCTTGAATACGCAACTCCGTTCGTAAAAAAAGGCGGCACATTCGTTTCAATGAAAGGCTCAGCTTCGCAGGAGGAAATCGACGGTGCAAAGCAGGCGTTTGCCGTTCTCGACACAAAAATCGAAGCGGTAAATACCTTTGAATTGCCGAACGGTGACTGCCGCGCGGTAATTACTGTAAAAAAGTTATCGCAGCTTTCGCCAAAATATCCGCGACCGTCTGCACAAATTGCAAAAAAGCCTTTATAATTTAACAAAACAGAGCATTTTCAGTCGATTTACCGCGACCGAAAATGCTTTATTTTTTGTGTTGACGGTGGTATATTTTAATCAAAGAGAACGGACAGGCAATAAAATCAGGGAAGGATAATTTATGATAAAAACTTCATCCAAAAACAAAGCCAACTGTCAGATTCAGCTTATTGCCCACGAAGCGATTTTACCGAACCCCCGTCAGCCGCGTGTAAGGTTCAACTTTGATGAGCTTGAGGGACTTGCCACCTCGATACGCACAAGCGGATTGCTTCAGCCCATAAATGTCAGAGTGCTCGACGACGGAAAGTACGAGCTTATTTCCGGCGAGCGCAGACTGAGGGCGGCGCGTATGGTCGGTATGGCGAAAATTCCGTGCGTGGTAATGAATGTCAGCGATGAGCAGTCCGCACTCTTTGCACTTATAGAAAATGTGCAGCGGCAGGACCTCGATTTTTTTGAGGAGGCAGTCGCCATTGAAGCGCTGCTGACCGTTTACGGCATGACACGTGAGGAGCTTTCGAAAAAACTCGGCAAATCCTCGTCGGCAATATCCAATAAGCTGCGGCTTTTAAGGCTGCCCGAGGATATGCGCGAAAAAATCGTTGAGGCGGGGCTTACCGAGCGCCACGCGAGAGCACTGCTCACGCTGCCGGATAATTCATCACGCGCAAAGGTGCTTGATATAGCCGCCGAGCGCCACCTGAATGTGAGCGAAACCGAAAAGCTCATAAGCGATGTTCAGCGCCGCAGGCGCAAGCCCGGCAAAATGCAGCCGAAAACCTACAAGGATATGCGAATATTTCTCAATACGCTCAATCACGCCGTTGATACCATTCGCAAAGCCGGTATCGAAGCCGATACCGCGCGCAGCGAAACAGACGAGTATTTTGAATATGTCATACGCATTTCAAAGCCCGAGGAAATAAATGTTGCCGCAGTAGTTACGGTATAATCTCCGCAAGGAGTTTATATAAAGCCATATCTTTCTCTTTCACACCCCACATCCACAAAGCGAAGGGACCTTGCCTTACGGCAGGGTCTCTTTGCTTTTTAATTAACTGTTGAAACGCGGGCGGTAAGGTGGTATCATATATAGCAGAATAAATTTTTTGAGGATGATACTATGATAAAAGCCGTTGTTTTTGACCTTGACCACACGCTATTTGACCGTTACGCCACGCTTGCGCTCGTTGCGCCGATGTTCCGCGAAAAATACGGTTTTAATGACGGTATAACCGACGAATACTTTACCGAGCAGATTTGTCGGGCGGACCGCAATTACGTTCATTTCGGCTGGGAGAAAATACACGAATACCTGAATTCTAAAAATATATTCAAAACCGTGCCGGAGTATGAGGACTACCGCGAGTATCTGTTATACTGCTTTTCAAAGGTCGCGGTGCCGTTTGAGTTTTCAAAGCCGATGCTCAGTGCGCTGCGCGCCGCGGGCTATAAGACGGGGCTTATAACAAACGGCAGGCACGAAATCCAGACGAGCAAGCTCACCTTGCTCGGACTGCTTGACAGCTTCGATGAAATCGTGATAAGCCGCGATACGCCGTACAGCAAGCCCGATAAGGAGATTTTTCTGCTTGCCGCCGAAAGGCTCGGCGTTGAACCGTGCGAAATGATGTTCGTGGGCGACCATCCCGTTTCGGATGTTGACGGCTCGCGCAATGCGGGCTGTGTGCCGGTGTGGGTAAAAACCACGGGAACGTGGGTTTACCCCGAAATCGAAAAGCCGGAATTACAGGTCGAAACAGTAGCGGAAATTCCGCAGATGCTTGAAAGGATAAATGCAGTAAAATGACCGATATGCAGTTTTTGCCCGTTTGCGCCGGGGATGTGCGCGAGCGCGGCTGGGCAGAGGTAGATTTTGTATATGTGTGCGGCGACGCGTATGTTGACCACCCCTCATTCGGCGCGGCGATTATCACGCGCGTGCTTGAAGCCGAGGGCTTCAATGTGGCGTTTCTCGCGCAGCCGGATTTCCGTTCGGTCGACGATTTCACACGGTTCGGCAAGCCGAGGCTCGGCTTTCTCGTTTCGGCGGGCAATATAGATTCCATGGTGGCGCATTACACCGTTTCAAAGCACCGCCGCAATTACGATTATTATTCGCCCGGCGGCAAAACGGGGCTTCGCCCCGACAGAGCGATAGATACATATTGCCGCCTTATTCGTGAGGCATACCACGATTCGCCAATTATCATAGGCGGACTTGAAGCATCGCTTCGCCGTTTTGCCCATTACGATTACTGGGCGGATAAAATGGTGAAAAGCATACTTGTTTCGTCGGGTGCCGATATTCTCACCTACGGTATGGGCGAAAATATTATAAGAAGAATAGCCGCCCTGCTTGATAAGGGCGTGCCCGTAAATAAAATTCGCGATGTTCGCGGCACGGTTTTTCTCGCAAAGCGCGGCGATAAAATCCACTACCCCGTGGGTGCCGAGTGGGATTTTTCAAAAATCAGCACCGATAAACGCGCATACGCCGAGGCGTTTGCCACGCAGTATAAAAACCAGGACAGTTGTTACGGCAAGGCACTTGCGGAATATTACGGCGATTTGATGCTCGTGCAGAACCCGCCCATGCCGCCGCTTGAACGCGCCGAGCTTGACAAGGTGTATTCGCTGCCGTTTATGCGCACATATCACCCTATGTATGAAAAGGACGGCGGCGTTCCCGCCATTAACGAGGTGCGCTTTTCCGTAACACACAACCGCGGCTGCTTCGGCGGCTGCAACTTCTGCGCGCTCGCGTTCCACCAGGGCAGGAGCGTGCGCTCGCGCAGTATTGAAAATGTGGTGGATGAAGCAAAGCTCTTAACAACGCTGCCCGATTTTAAGGGCTACATAAACGATGTGGGCGGCCCCACCGCAAATTTCAGAGTGCCTGCCTGCGAAAAGCAGCTTACAAGCGGCGTTTGCGCCGACAGAAAATGCCTTGTTCCCACTCCCTGCAAAAATCTTAAAGCCGACCACTCGGAATATGTGGAGCTTCTTGAAAAAATAGAGGCACTGCCGAAAATCAAAAAAGTGTTTATTCGCTCGGGCATCCGTTACGATTATTTGATGGCGGACAGAACTCCCTCGGGTAAAGCATTTTTCAAAAAGCTTGTGCGCGACAATGTCAGCGGTCAATTAAAGGTCGCCCCGGAGCATTGCTCGCACAGTGTTCTGTCGCTTATGGGCAAGCCGGATTTTAATGTGTATAACAAATTCAAGGACCGTTACTTTGAGCTTTGCAGGTCTTACGGGCTTGAGCAGTACATAGTGCCGTACCTTATGTCGAGCCACCCGGGCAGTACGCTTGAGGATGCCGTTAAGCTTGCGGAGTATATAAAGCGCTGGCATTATAATCCCGAGCAGGTGCAGGATTTTTACCCCACACCGGGTACGGCATCGACCGTTATGTTTTACACGGGGCTTGACCCGTTTACAATGAAAGAGGTCTATGTGCCGCGCACCACCGGGGAAAAGGCGATGCAGCGCGCGCTTTTGCAGTGCGGTGACCCGAAAAATGCCGATACGGTGCGCAAGGCACTTCATATCTGCCGCCGCGAGGATTTGATAGGCTTTACCGACAAATGCCTTGTGAAGCCTGCATATAAAGACAGAGTGCAGAATACAAAACAAAACGGCAAAGCACCGCGGCAGAACACGCGCCGCGGCAAAACAACAGTTAAAAAGGGGAATAAAAAATGATACTTGAAAAGCTGACGGCTTTTTCAAACCTTTACGGCAGTAACCCCGAGCTTGTGCTCGCAGGCGGCGGCAATACCTCCGCAAAGGACGGCAATATTATGTATATAAAAGGCTCGGGCACGAGCCTTGCGACAATCACCGCCGACGGATTTGTGAAAATGGACAGAGAAAAGCTTGCGGATATTTTTACAAAAAAATATCCCGATGATGATAAAACGCGCGAGGCTATGGCACTTGCAGACCTCAACGCCGCAAAACTCGACGGGCAGGAGGGCAAGCGACCGAGTGTGGAAACAACCCTGCACAGCCTTTTTGAAGAACGGTATGTGCTGCACCTGCACCCCTGCCTTGTTAATGCGCTTACCTGCGCGGTGAACGGCAAGGCGGAGTGTGAGCGCCTTTTCGGTAATTCGGTGCTGTGGATAGAGCCGTGCAAGCCCGGCTACACTCTTGCAAAGCTCTGCTTTGACAGAATGGCGGAGTATAAAGCGAAAACCGGCAGATGCGCCGATATAATTCTGCTTGCAAACCACGGCATATTCGTTGCCGATGACGATGACGAAAAGCTCGGCGACAAGCTTTACGGCGTTATGGATGTTATAAGAAATGAAATCGTGCGCGAAGCCGACCTTGAAACCGGCGACTATGACGGTGATGCCGCGACCGAAAGCTTCAACGCACTTTGTGAAATCTGCGGCGAGGATACGGTGGTTACATTCTGTCCGTCCGTTGCTTCGCTTGAATTTGCCGCGAGCGAAAGTGAATTTGAAAAGGTAAGGATGCCCTTTAATCCCGACCAGGTCGTTTACTGCAAGGCGTACCCCGTGTATTCGGAATCCGCCGCACAGATTCCCGGACTTGTTGAAAAATACAAGGCGGCAAACGGCTTTTTGCCGAAAATATTTTTAGTGAAAAACGCGGGGCTTTTCGCTGCGGATATTACAGCCAAAGGCAGCGAAACGGCAGCGGCACTGTTTGAGGATGCCATGAAAATCGCAGTCGGTGCGCAGTCTTTCGGCGGCGCACTGCCTATGAGTGCGGGGCTTACCGAATTCATTACGAACTGGGAAGCCGAAAGCTACCGCAGCAAGCAGCAAAAATAAGTATAGGCACACTATACAAAAAAGAGTTTGCATATTTATACCATTTATTACTTTTCATTTTTCGGCGTATAGTGTATAATAAAATAACCAAAATGTGCTTTTATGCACGGTTTTACGGAGGTTTTCTTTATGGAGAACAAAGGCTTTTTCTGCGAGAAAAACGGTAAGCTCCATTACGGTCACACCATACTTACCGGCTTCGGCTTTCTCGCTTCGTCTATCGCGTGGGCGATTTATGACCCATACATAACCAAATTGCTTGACAGATTGCTTACCAACAGCTCCGCAATTTCCGCGTGGAGCGCAAAGCTTAACGAACTGTTCCCCGCACTTGCAAAATTTGCTGAAGCCAACGGCGACAATGTAAGCGTTGCAGGCGGCATAACGCTTGTTCCGCTTTTCATCGGTATTATAATGACGTTTGACAATATCTTCGGCGTTATATTCCAGCCCACATTCGGCAAGCTTTCCGACAATACTCATTCACGCTTCGGCAAGCGCCGCCCCTATGTTATTTACGGTGCACCCGTTGCGGCGCTGCTTTTTGCAATAATTCCGCTTATTGCCGTTAAGGTTCAGTCGCTGCCGCTTACGATGCTGTTCATAATTATGTTCGTTTTCGTAATGTCCCTGTGGCGCGCGCCCGTTGTTGCACTTATGCCCGACCTTACACCGAGCCACCTTCGTTCCGAGGGTAACGCCGTCATCAACCTTATGGGCGGCGTAGGCGGCGCTATCGGTATGTTTGCAGGCACGATCGTTACCGCGGTTTACTGCGCCGTTACGGGTATAGATAAAAACTCCGCCGCATTCGACGAGCAGAACACCTTCCCGTATGTTTTCCTGCTCGGCGCGGTTATTATGGTAATCGGTATGCTCGTAATTCTGTTCTTTGTTAAGGAGCCGGATTCACGCATTCAGGTCAAGGGCGAAATGAACAGAGCTGCCGATGAAGAAGCAAGAAGAAAAGCCGAAAAGGAAGCCGCCAAGGCGGAAAAAGCCGCAAGAAAGTCCGAAAAGCTTTCCCCCGGCAAAAGAAAGAGCCTTATCTGTATGCTCCTCGGTCTGTTCTTCCTGTTCTGCGGTACAAACGCCGTGCAGACCTTCTTTGCACTGTTTGCCGATGAAATCCTCGGCAAAACCACCGCAGAAGCTACCATTATGACCACCGCATTCGCAGTTGCCTCCGGCGCCGCGGCTATCCCTGCGGGCTGGCTCGGCAAAAAGATAGGCAGAAAGAAAACCATCCTCGGCGGCCTTGCAATATTCGTTATTGCCTTTGCCGCATACCTTATTACAGAAAAGGCGGGCATCAATGCCCTCAGCGGCGTGCTTATCTGGGTCGCTCTTATAGTGGGCGGTGCCGCAAATATGTTCATCACCGTTAATACTCTGCCTCTCGTTCTTGAAATCGGCGGTATGGATAAGGTCGGCACATTCACCGGCTACTACTACACCGCAACATTCTCCGCGCAGATCGCAACTCCCATTGTTTACGGTATAGTCCGTATGTTCACCGGCACATATATGTCGCTGTTCTACTACTGCCCGGTTGCTTTTATCCTTTCCGCACTGTGCATAATCTTCGTAAAGCACGGCGAAGCAATTCCCGATGAAGTCGTTAAGCAGGTAAAGCTGGAGAATGAGGACTGATAATAAGTCGGTTATTCCCTATTATAAATAATAAAAGGTTGTGACGGAACATTTCGGGTAGTCACAACCTTGTTTTTTGACTGCGAAAATTCGGAGGAAATTGCAATAACTGTATGGTTTTGATTGCGTGAATTCGCAGCAATCGGTAGGGGAGGCACACTGTGCCTCCCGTTTGCCCGCCGCGGTGTTTGAAGCGCTTTGCGCGAGAATGCACGCGAAGGGCAAAAGGCAAACAACGCAGTTTTTCATAAACCGCGTTGTTTTTATTATGCGTTATTTTCAACTGTCAATCGCTGCGCGATTGACCCGGGAGGCACAGTGTGCCTCCCCTACTGTTCGTTCTGAATATTCGTATCGGGGAACCTAAAGGCAAAGCGGGCGGCACGGGAGCGCTGCCCGTACGATTTTCCCCGAATTTTCGTATTGAAAAACCGAAAAGCTCAATCTGAATTTTAATCCGTAACATAGTTCATTTAATATTTTTGCCGAAAACGGCGAAAAAATTAAATGGAATTGCCGAGTGCTTTGCAATGCGGGAACAAAAGGGCTGTCGCATTCAGATGCAGAAAGCGTTTTTTCTGCGCTAAATGCGGCAGCCCATTGGTTTACCAGAAATTTTTTTGCTTCAATATAAATTTTCTCACAACCACGACTATGCGGATGCTCTTGAGGTTGTATTTTATGCCGTCAATCGTTTTCTGCTTTTTCGTGCGGGTGTCGGGGGTTATGTAACGCGCCATATTGCCGTCGTCGCATATAAACGGCTGGGTGAGTGTAACGCCGCCCTTGCCCGTTACCTGGCAGCGCACATAGCACGAAATTTCGTCGCGGTGCTTTTCGAGGTCGAGTGCGCAGGTGAGCGTGGTGTTTTCGTTTGCGCTTATTTCCTCAATAACTTTGCCGTCGGCAATCCAGCAGATTCTGCCGGCATTTTCGGCGGTGAGCGAAATCACGCCGTTTTCCTCATCGACCTGCAAGCCGGTTACAACGGGGCAGGGCCCCTCCGCCTTAAAATCCTCGCCGAGTTCGTTTTTTGCATAGCGGCTTATTGCAAAGAATGTGCCGTTTTCCATGGCGGTGCGCATATTCGGCTCGCTGAATTCCGGCAGGATGAAATCTTCAAAGGATGTGTCCACATCGGTGAGTACGTGCGCATCGCTGTTCGCAAAGCCGAAAACATTGCGCTTGCCGTGCGGAACAACATACTTAATAAGCTCGTCCCAGAGTATTCTGTCGTTTTTCGTATCGTTGCCGACGCGGTTGAAAACTTCCGTTCCCACGCAGGATGCGTAATCAAGGAAAATATCGCCGAAAAGGCGTATGTTTTCGAGCCTGTGGGCGTTTGCAACATCCTTATGCGACCTTGTCCAGTCGCCGGGGTGATTTATAAACGAAAGACCGCCCGCCTTATCCATAAGCTTTACGGCATAACGGAACGCGTTTTCAAAGCCCCAGTTGTTGAGGCCCGCATTTGTGAAAAAGCCGTTTACATGGCATTTTGTAATAGTAACCATATTCAGCTCAATGCCCTGTGTCAGGCAGTGCATACCTCTGCCTGCTTCGCGCGGCTTCATACCGTCGCATTTATATGTGCCGTCGGTGATCTGCTTGAATTCCTCGTCTGTGAGGGGTGTTTTTTTGCGTTTAAGCAGATACTGGTAGCGGTACAGCGGTACCTCGGTGGGCTTTTCGTTCCACATTTTGCCGTTTATGCCGTGCTCGGTCATGGCAAGCACATCGAAGCCCTCTTTGTAGTATTCCTTTACCATATCGGCAAAGTCAACGCTTGCGTCGCTCACGGTGGAGTGGGTGTGCAGGTTCGTTCTGTAATGATTTTGCCTGTTCCCTATAAGGTGCATTACGCTTTCATAGGGATTTTTGATTTTGAATGTCATATCAACACTTCTTTCCGGGAAGCAATTTATTTTTTATTGAGCCTTGTAACGGCGGCAGTAAGGCAGAATACCTCGGCGGCACCGCCTATAAGCAGAGTTTTTGCACACTCGTTGAGCGTTGCGCCCGTGGTGCATATATCGTCTAAAAGCAGTATGCGCATATCGGTAATATCGGTTTCGCATTTTTCGTTCAGACCGAAAACACCGAGCAGGTTGCCGCTTCGCTTTATGCGCGGCAGGCTGTGCTGCGGCTCGGTGTCGCGCATTTTCACAAGCAGCGGCGCAAACCCGATGCCCGTGCTTTCGCAAACGCGTTTTGCAAGCAGCTCACTTTGATTGAAGCCGCGTTCCTTTAATGATTTTTTGCTTGCGGGTACGCTTGTGCAGATATCAAAATCGTAGCCGTCAAAGCGTTCTTTAAGGCATTCGCCCATTTCCTCCGCAAGCATTTCGGCAACATCGGCTTCATCATTGGATTTAAGGCGGAGTATTGCCTTCTGCGCCGCGCCCTCATAATAAAACGGTGCGCAGATATATTTATAAAAATGCTTTTGCTTATTGCATACGCAGTCTTCGATTTTCCAGCCGCAGTACAGGCATACTTCGCCGTCAATGCGCGAAAGTGTGCTTTTGCAGTCTTCACAAACATCCTCGCGCACATCGGTTACATCACCGCACCATTTGCAGCGGCGTGTGAAAAGCGCGGTCGCAAAAATATCCTTAAAATTCATCAGAATTCCTCTTTTAGAAAATGCGCCAATGCGGAATAGCGGCGCGCCTTGCGGTCATTTGCGGTCATATATTCTATTTGCGCGGCGGTGCCCACGGTCACGAGCATATCGCGCGCACGCGTAACGGCGGTGTATAAAAGATTTCTGTATGCGAGATTCGGCACAATGTTCACCGCGGGTATAATTACCGCCTTAAACTCGCTGCCCTGACTTTTGTGTACGGTTACGGCGTAGGCAAGCTCAATTTCGTCAAGGTTTTCGACGGCTATTTCGGCAATTCTGCCGTCAAAATCGGCTTTTACCATACCCGAGTGAATGTCTATTTCTTTAAGTATGCCTATATCGCCGTTGAAAATGCCCACGCCTTTTTCCTCAGGGCTTTCCCACTCGATATTGTAATTGTTTTTGACCTGCATTATCTTGTCGCCCTCGCGGAAAAGCTTGCCGCCGATAACGACCTGCTGTTTTTTGCCGTCGGGCGGGTTAAGCTCGTTCTGCAAAAGCTTGTTGAGATTATCGGTGCCTGTTTCGCCCTTGTGCGAGGGGGTGATTATCTGTATATCGGTAAGCGCATCCCAGCCGTAAGCGGCAGGAAGCCTTTCGGTGCAGAGGTTTACCACGGTCTGCGCCGCGGCTGTTGAATTGGGGCGTTCTATATGGAAAAAATCCTTGCTGCCGTCGTTGCGCAGGTCGGGCATTTCGCCCGCAACTATTTTATGCGCGTTGGTTACTATTTTGCTTTCAAGCGCCTGCCTGAAAACCTGTGTAAGGCAAACAACGGGCAGTACGCCGCTTTCTATAAGGTCGTGCAGCACATTTCCCGCGCCTACGGGCGGGAGCTGGTCGCTGTCGCCCACAAGTATGAGCCTGCACCCGAGCGGCAGCGCATCAAGCAGACTTGCGAAAAGGTGGATATCAACCATTGAAAGCTCATCGAGTATAAGCACCCGGCAAGAAAGCGGATTTTTTATATTGCGCCTGAAAGTCGGGCGGTCGTCATCGTCCCATTCGACCTCAAGCAGACGGTGTATGGTTTTTGCTTCCATGCCCGTGACCTCGCTCATACGCTTTGCGGCTCTGCCCGTGGGCGCCGCAAGCGAAATTTCAAGGTGCTGGCGTTCAAAAATGCCGATTATGCCCTTAATAGTGGTGGTTTTGCCCGTGCCGGGGCCGCCCGTGAGTATAAGAAGCCCCTTGTTTGCGGCGGTCGCTATGGCGCGGCGCTGCTGCTCCTCGTAGGATACTTTGTTTTTGCGCTCAATGGCATCTATCTGTTCGGGCAGTGTTTCGATACGCGGCGGCGGGAACCCCGCAACAACGCTCATTCTGTTTGCGATTTTCTTTTCGTCATTGTATGCCTGCGGCAAGAATAAAAATTCTCTGCCGTCAATTTCACTTGTAAGGAGCTGACCGGTGGAGGTGAGGCGGTCAATGGCAATATCGGCATCGTCTTTAGTAATGCCCAGAAGCTCCGAGGATGGAGCGAGCATCTTTTCGCGCGGTATGCAGGTGTGCCCGTGCGAAACGGTGTTGTAGCGCATAACATGCAGTATTCCCTCTGTTACGCGAAAATCCGGTGACGGCTTACTGTCGAGCTTATCCTCAATGGCTTCGGCGCGTTCAAATGAAATGCCTATGCCGAGCCCG
Source organism: Acutalibacteraceae bacterium (assembly GCA_045617785.1). GTDB lineage: Bacteria > Bacillota > Clostridia > Oscillospirales > Acutalibacteraceae > DTU089. The sequence goes on along the minus strand of JAZLJH010000008.1, from coordinate 57,928 downwards.
CAGAGAATATACGGGTTTTCGCAGACCTTTTCAACCGCCTGAATACCGAGCTTTTTATAAATTCTAACACATTCCGAGGGCGAAAGGCCGTATTTTTCAAGCCCGAGCATAACGGTGCGCATGGCATATTGCTTTTTGAATTCCTCACCGATTGCCGCCGCCTGCTCTTTTGAGATACCGCGTATCACCGCAAGGCGTTCCGGCTCGTTTTCGATTACTTTAAGCGTTTCGGAGCCGAACTGCTCCACAATAAGCATTGCTTTTTTGGGGCCGATGCCGCGCACAACACCGGAGGAAAGATATTTGTAGATCTGGTCGGTGGTTTCGGGCATAGTGCGTGAAAACGCCATTGCCTTGAACTGCCTGCCGAATGACGGATGAATGGTGAAATTGCCGGTAAGTGTAACGGTTTCGCCTGCGGTCACGCCGGGCATAACGCCCACGGCAACTACGAGCTCGCCGTCCGAGTCAAGCTCAAGCACGGTGAACCCGTTTGTATCGTTTTGAAATGTGACCTCCTCCACCGTACCGGTGATTATCTCATCCTCGCCCATAATTCCTCCGAAAAGTTAAATATATATCATTATAACGGATTTTACTTATTATTGCAACACGGTGACGGCATTGAAAAATAAAAATACCCGAAAACATTTGATTAAATAAATTGAAAAAACAAAACGGCTATGGTATTATAAATTCAAGGCACAATATTTTGTGTGCCATGCTCCATATTTCACGAAAACGGAGGAAGATATATGAAATATACTTTGAACACCGTAAATCATTCCGATTTTAAGACAGTCGAAATCGGCAGACTTGCGCCGCGCGCGTATTTTATACCGCGCGCTCTCAAAAAGGATGCGCGCAAAGCCGATTATAAAACCGAACGCTACGAAAGCGATATTGTGAAAGTACTTTCGGGCGAATGGGATTTCAAATTCTATGCAAAGCAGTCGAAGCTGCCTGCGGTTCTTGATACCGCAAAGGTCAAATTCGATAAAATAACCGTGCCCTGCACCTGGCAGCGCACAGGCTACGCGAAGCCCGAATATATAAACTGCCCCTATGATTTTGATCCTCAGGCTCTCGGTCTTCCGAAGGAGCAGGGCGTTACTCCGCCCGATATTCCCGAGGACGGTCCCTGCGGCATCTACCGCAAAAAGGTTGAAATCACAGACCTTTCAAAGAATTATATAATCACTTTTCTCGGCGTAAGGCCGTGCCTTGATTTATATGTCAACGGCAGCTTTGTCGGCTATGGCGAGGCGGCGCACAATTCATTTGAGTTTGATATTACAAAATATCTTAAAGAGGGCGAAAATGAAATAGTTGCTGCCGTATTCAAATGGTGCAACGGCAGTTACCTCGAAGCGCAGGATATGTTCAGAGAAAACGGTATATTCCGCGATGTGCTTCTTTATGAAAATCCTGCTTCTTATATTTTCGATTACGAAGCGATTGCAAAGAAAAACGGCAAAAAATACGACCTTGAAATGCTCGCCGTGCTTAACGGTGATATTCAAAATGCAAAGGTGAAATTCTCGCTTTACGACGGCAGAGCGCTTGTTGCCGAGGAAACCGTAAACGGCGAAAAAGAAACACGCTGCACATTCAAAAAATTGAGCGTTGAGGAGTGGAGTGCCGAAATCCCGCGCCTTTACGAGCTTACCGTTACCCTTTACAGCGGCAAGAACGAGGTTATGACGATTCGCAAGTTCGTGGGCTTTAAGCATATAGAAATCAAGGATGCCGTATTCTATTTCAACGGCAAGAAAATAAAGCTCAAAGGCGTAAACCATCACGATACGCATGAAACAAAGGGCTATGCAATGTCATTTGAGGATTTGGAACGCGATGTCAAGCTGATGAAGGAGTTTAATGTAAACGCCGTCAGGACCTCGCACTATCCGCCCGATGCAATGTTTTTGGAGCTTTGCGACCATTACGGACTTTATGTTATAGATGAAGCCGATATTGAAACACACGGTCTGTGGCATCTCGGTTTTGAAGGCGACACGGTGAGCCATAATCTTAAATGGGCAAACCGCTACACCGACAGGGTAAGAAGAATGTATTACCGCGACCGCAGCCACCCCTGCATTACCATGTGGTCGCTCGGCAACGAGTCGCACGGCTATAAATGCCACGATAAATGCTACGAGATGCTCAAAGAAATCGGCACCGAAATTCCCGTGCATTACGAGGGCGTTTCCAACACCGCGCGCAAGCATTACGATGTGTATTCAGAAATGTACACTCACCCCGATAATTTGAAGCTTATAAGAGCACGCAAGCGCGGCAAAGCCTATACGGAGGTGCCGTTCTACCTTTGCGAATACTGCCACGCTATGGGCGTAGGCCCCGGCTCACTTGAAGATTATTTCAGAATTTTCAATTCGGACGATATTTTCATGGGCGGCTGTATCTGGGAATGGGCAGACCACTCCGTAAGGCATAAGAATGACGGCTTCAAGTACGAATATACCTACGGCGGCGACCACGGCGAGCTTCTGCACGACGGCTGCTTCTGTGTTGACGGACTTTTCTATCCCGACAGAACTCCCCACACCGGCGCTTACGAGATGAAAGCCGTTTACAGACCTCTGCGCGTAAGAAATCTTGCGGGCAACAAGCTCACAATAGCCAACACCAACAAGTTCCGCGCTTCGTCATACATAGAGGTTTACTGGGAGCTTTGCGAAAACGGCGTTGTTTCCGCCTGCGGCACATTCTCTACGGATATTGCACCCGAGGGCGAAGCAACATATAAGCTTGAAATGCCAAAAGCCGACAAAAATAAAAACTCATACCTTAATGTTGTTTACCTTGACGGCGATTTTGAAATCGCACGCGAGCAGCTTACAATAAACGAGGTCGGCTTCGATGTTCCCGTAATTGAGGCAGGCAAAATTGCAATGGCCTCCGACGGCGAGCAGATCACCGTTAAATTTGACGGCGGCTCAATAGTGTTTGATGAAGCCACCGGCAATATGCTCACCTACAAAAAAGACGGCGTGAATGTTCTTAAAAAAGACCCCGTTTCACACAACGGCTTCCTGCTTAATTTTGCAAGAGCCTATGTTGACAACGACCGCAACACCTGCATAGAGTGGGAAAAGCATAACCTTTCCGACCCGAAGATAGTGCTTGAGGATATGAGTGCCGAGGTAAAGTCGGGCATTGCTTCCGTAAGCGAATACTTCACCGTTTACGGCAAAGAAGATGTACTGTTTAACGCATCCGTGCTTTACATAATCGGCGCGAACGGCGTTACCGATATCGAAGTAAGCGTTTGCCCCGATGAAAACAGCAAGGAGCAGTGCTTCAACATTCCGCGCCTCGGTCTTACCTTTGAAGCCGATAAATGCTTTGACGAAATCGAGTATTTCGGCAGGGGCGAAAAGGAAAATCTCTGCGATTTCAACGCCCACGCGCCTATGGGATTATACACTGCGCTTGTTAAGGATGAGCACGAGCCTTATGTTCGTCCGCAGGATAACTCTAACCACAGCGATACCTTCTACCTTAAATTAAAGAGCGAAAAGAACGGCAGCATCGGCATTTATTCAGACAGAAAGTTTACATTCAATGTTCACAACTACACGCAGGATACGCTTCTTAAAGCAAATCACCGCGAGGATGTTGTTGACGAAAAGACCACATTCGTAACTCTTGACGGCTTCACAAGAGGTACGGGCACAAACAGCTGCGGCCCCGAAACTCTGCCCGAATACAGAGTGGATGCTTCAAAGGAGCTTACCTTTAATTTCGTTATTGTTCCCGAAAAATAAACAGTAAACACAAGGGGCTGCAAAGTGCAGCCCCATTGTACAGGAGATTGTTATGGCGGTATTAAACTGTATTACCATAGATTACAACAGTAAAGATTTTCAGAAGCTTCTCGGTGTGCGCCGTGAGGTCTTCGGCTCAAAAAAAGCCGATAAGCGCGACGGCGAAGCGCTGCACGCTCTTTTCCTTATAAAAGACGAGGCGGCAGGCTGCGCGAGCGTTACCGCGGACGGCGAGTTTTACTCGATAGCCGTTCTGCCGCAGTACCGCAAAAAAGGGAACGGCGCAAGTCTTGTTGGGCTGCTTACCGAAAAGGTGCGCGCGCTCGGCGCGAAAAGCATTACGGCGGAATTTCCGTGTGAGCTGCTTGGATTTTTCAACAAATGCGGACTTGCGCATTGCGGCGTTACTTATGAAAAAGACGGCGCGCGTTTTCTCAAAGCCGAGCGCAGCTTCATTTTTGAGGATGCCGAGTGGGTCGAGTTCGGCGGCGAAACCGAAGCGGTCATAGTCCGCGGCGAATTCACACTCGCAAAAAAGCAGAAGACCGAGCTGCTTGTTTCGGGACTCGGCTACTGCGAAATATATGTGAACGGCAAGCCCGTTTCCGACAGACTACTTGCACCCGCATGGACAAATTATGTTCAGCGCGACCTGACAAATATGAATCTGCCCGTTTACGATACCATTACAAGCCGCATACTTTATGAAAAACTCGATATTTCAAAATTTGTGAAAAAGGGTGTAAATACGGTCGTGTTCCATATTGGCGGCGGCTGGTACTGCCAGCACGAGAGCCGCAATGAAGGCAATACGCCATACGGCAATCTGCGCCTTTGCTTTATTATGAAGCAGGGGAGCGATACCGTTTACAAAAGCGGTACACAGCTCAAATACACAAAATCCTTTGTTACACGCGCAAATATCTATTTCGGTGAAAAGCAGGATATGCGCCTCGGCAATTACGATTTTTCAAATACCGATTTTGACTTTTCGGATTGGGAAAACGCCGATGCGGTCAGCGCGCCCGTGACGCTTTTAAGTGAGCAGGACTGCCTGCCCGACAGGGTGATACGCAAAATCAAGCCGAAGTGCATTTTCAGAAAAGGCGACTACGCGATTTACGATATAGGCGAAAATATTTCCGGCTATCCCGTTTTTGAATTCAGCGAAAACTCGGTGTGTGACGAGGTTTCCACCGTGCGCTTTGCCGAAAATCTCACCGCGGACGGCGGACTTGATTTCCATTCCGCAGGCGGCGAATTCAGAATGCAGCGCGAGGAATATATCTCGGACGGAAAATGCAAAGGGGAGCTGCACCAGCATTTCACCTGGCACGCCGCAAGGTATTTTGATGTTACGGGCAAAATTGATGTAGTCGAATTCAGAGTTATTCATACCGATATTAAAAAGAAGGTCGACTTCAAATCCTCCGACCCCGTGCTTCAATGGATATTCGATTCATATATAAGAACGCAGCAAAGCAATATCCACGGAAATATTCCCTCGGACTGCCCGCACAGAGAGCGTCTCGGCTATACGGGCGACGGTCAGCTTGCCTGCCGTGCCGTTATGACCTGCTTTGATGCAAAGAAGATGTACCTTAAATGGATGCGCGATGTTGCCGACAGCCAGGATATTTACGGTGGTCATGTGGAGCATACCGCGCCGTATTACGGCGGAGGCGGCGGACCCGGCGGCTGGGGCGGCGCAATAGTGTTCGTGCCGTATAATTATTATAAATTCTACGGCGAAGCGGATGTGCTCGAAAAATACTACCCGAATATGCTGCTCTACCTTGACTATATGGAAAATCACAGCGAAAACGGTCTTGTGGTGCGCAGTGAAAAAGCGGGCTGGTGCCTCGGCGACTGGTGTTCACCCGGGAATGTAAACCTTATTCCCGAGCCGTTTGTTAATACATATTTTTACCTTAAAGCGCTTAAATGTGTTATGGAGATTTCAGGTATTCTCGGTAAAAACCGCACAGAATTGAAAAAGCGGTATGAAAAGGTGAAAAAGTGCTTTATAGAAAAATATTACGATAAAAAGACGGGCACATTCTGCAATTCGCTTGAAGCCGCCGATGCTTACGGCTACGACCTCGGCTTCGGCAATGAAAAAACGCTTGCGGCGATCGTTAAAAAGTACGAAAAGCTCGGTCAGTTCGATACGGGCATTTTCGGCACCGATATTCTCATACGCATCCTTTGCGAAAACGGATATACGGAGCTTGCAAAATCGCTGCTCACAAGCAAAAAAGAAAATACATTTTACAATATGATGAGCCACGGCGCAACAACTCTGTGGGAAAACTGGGACGGCTGCGATTCACACAGCCACCCGATGTTCGGTGCGGTTGTTGAGTATATTGTGAAATACTTTAACGAGAATTAAAAAAGCAGATGCACTGTTTATCACTCCGAGCGGGCGAAAACAGTGCGTCTGCGCTTTTTAACAAATATAGGCGAAATCGGCTTGGAAAAAAGATGCAGATGTGCTGTTCTTCACCCCGACGGTGTATATGGATACTCCGAGCGGGTGAAAACAGTGCATCTGCGCTTTTTTACTGCCGATTTTTATTTGCCGGCTTTTTTGCTGTACTTAGTCTTATAAATGATTCTCATAAGATTTGCTTCTATGGGGTTGATTTTCTCGACCTTGCCGTAAAGCTCCGCGCCGATAGCGGTCTTGCAGCCCTTATCCATAACTATTTCAACGGCTTCCGCATTGTACTGCGAGTCGGCTACACAAATTGCGCCATTGTCCTTGATGAGCACGGCGTTGTTTTTGCCGAGAGCCTTAACGACCTTTTTGCTCGTTTTAAGTGTATCTGCGGGGTTGAAGACCGCGCACTTTACAACGGGACCGCAAAGCTGGGCGAAATCGTCAAGCAGGGGGCGCATCTTTTTGCCTTTTCTTGATGCGGCAACGGCAAACTCGTTCTTGGAGTGGAGGATGAAATTGACATCCTCTCTCTTTTTGTAAATAGCCCAGTGCATATCTGCGCTGTCGGGTATTTCGGGGTTGCCGCCGACCCACGCGCCGCTCTTGGTGTCGATTATAGCAGCAGCCTTATCCTTTTCGCCTACGAAGAAGCAGTTGCCTTTTCTTGTGGAGTCGCAGGGGGCAAACTCCTTGGCGGGTTTGTATTTTTCGTTGCTTGTGAAAACGCCGGTGATGTAATCGACAACGCCCGTGAATGATTCAACCGCTTTGCCGGAAACCTCACCGCAGCGTGCAAGAATGAAACGCTCGCAGATATTTTCAAGCTCCTCGGCAACTGCTCTGGCATCATCATAATCGGTGCCCATGCAGACTGCGCCGTGGTGCGCCATAATGGCGGCTTTTGACGATGAACGCTTAAGTGCGTTTACAACGCCCATTCTGAGCTTGCCCGTGCCGGGCAGACCGTATGCCGCGCACGGAACATCGGTGCCGACTATTTCTGCCGATTTGCCGTCGATGTTGTTTATATCAAGCCCGAGTGTGCTTACAACAGAAGCATTTTTCTGGTGGGTGTGAATAACAAAATTCACATCGGGGCGCAGCTCGTAGCAAGATGCGTGAATACCTTTTTCCGATGACGGCTTGATATCGCCCTCGTAAGAAAGGTCGCTTATGTTTACAAGCACTATCGTTTCGGGCGTGAGGTCTTCATAAGCCATACCGCTGGGGGTAATAACAAACTGCGTGTCGCTTACGCGGCAGCTTATGTTGCCCCAGGTTCTTACGATAAGTCCGCTTGCGAGCAGCTCTTTACCGGCTCTGATCACTAATTCTTTTGCTTCGAGAATATCCATAAAAATTCTCTCCTTGTTTTAAGAGAGCCGCCGGAAACGGCGGCTCGTTTTTGCTTTTCGTTCTGCGCTTTTTTTAGTCGGCTTTCATTGCTACATTCCGGAATACGTTCTCAAATCTGCCGAGAGCCTCGTCGATAAGCTCGGGAGTGTAAGCTGCACTGGTGTAAAGTCTGGAGCCTGCGAGGGTCACAAGACCTTCTGCCATATAAGCAGCGCCCATGTGAGTCATTTCGGCTTTTCTTATGTTGGTCTCGTCGAGAACGTGCGGGATCTGCCACGGCTTCATCCAGTCGATTGCAAAGTGCATTGTGCCGACGGTTTCGAGGTGGCATATAGAGCCCTGGTTGAATGCAACGAACGGAAGGTCGTATTTCTTAATGAGCTCCTGCAGACCCTTGGTGAGTCTGTCGCCCATCTGACCTGCGACCTGGCAGGCATTCTGCTTTTCGATTTCTTCGAGTGTGTAGTAACCCGCAACGCAGGAAATGGGTGTTGCAGCCATGGTGCCGCCCATAAATGCCTTGTGGATCTTCTGGTTGCCGTCAAGGCCTGCGCCGAGGAATTTCATATATTCTCTCTTGCCGCCGATGCCGCCTGCGCCCGGATAGCCGCCTGCGATAACCTTACCGAAGATGGTGAGGTCGGGGGATACGCCGAAGTAGCCCTGTGCGCCTGCCATACCGATACGGAAGCCGGTAACGACCTCATCGAATATAAGGAGAGCGCCGTACTTGCGGCAAAGTCTTTCAACACCCTTGTTGAAGTCCTTGTCGAGGGGCCTTGTGCCGCTTTCGGGACCTACGGGCTCAATGAAAACTGCTGCGGTGCCGCCGGTGAGCTGATTTTTCTTAAGGACTCTTTCAAGTGAGTTGAGGTCGTTCGGGAAGAACTCCTGAGTGTGCTTGAAAACATAAAGCGGAACGCCGTGTGCCTGGGTGAACTTTGAGCCGGGGATACGGATGCCGTAACCGAGCTGATCTGACCAGCCGTGGTATGCGCCGCCCATTTTAACTATGTTTTTATGCTTTGTAGCAAGTCTTGCAACACGAACGGCTGCCATACAGGCCTCTGTGCCGGAGCCGAGCATACGGAACATATCAACGCTCTCGATGCTGTCGGAAATCTTTTTGGCGAGCTTGTATTCAAACTCGTGGAAAAGACCGATAGAGGGGCCGCAGGTGTTGAGGAGGTCGATAACCTTTTCTCTTACAACGGGGGGATTTGAGCCGAGTACGGTGGGACCGCCTGCCTGCAGGAAGTCGAAATACTCGTTGCCGTCAACGTCATAGAGCTTCATGCCGTCCGCCTTTGTGAAAACAAGGGGGAAGGGATAGTTGAAAGCAAGGTTGTGCTGAACGCCGCCGGGGATGATCTGGCGTGCTTCCTCGATCATAGCCTTACTCTTTGCGCATTTGGCATCGAAGTATTCGGTTTCGTACTTCTTGAGAACGTCGGGTTTAATGGTGTAAATGGGCTTTTTGATGAGTTCGTCGAGCTGCTTTGTAACGGCAGCAGCGTCGTGGTACTCGCTGATGGCAAATCTTGTATCCATATACATACCTCCTGAGAGTGAATTTTAGTTCACCTTTATTATACTACTTAATATCCGCTTGTCAAGCACAACCGCAAGGAAATAATAAATCTTAATTGTTTACCGAATAAGAAGTGAACATTTATTACCATTCCTCGAGCAGGAAGTTTTCGATACCGATGTTAAGATAACCGTTATCGTCATACCACCCTTTACGCATATCACGGCGCACTATGATTTTCGGGAAAGAATTACCCGCCAGGTTAAACGGCTTTATTTCGCTCGCGATTTTTTCGCTGTTCTCCATAGCATAGGCGGACTGAATATAGTATTTTTTACTGCCTGTGGTTGCGATGAAGTCTATCTCGCGTGCAATGCGCTTGCCTTTCTCTGTGGAATACACAACACCCACATCAACCGAAAAACCGCGTACTATCAACTCATTGTATATGATGTTTTCCATAATATGAGTTGTTTCCTGTTGCCTGAAGCCGATACGGGCATTGCGAAGTCCGATATCCTCGCAATAATATTTGTTCGGATAATCGAAGTACGATTTTCCCTTGACGTCATATCTTTTGCATTCGTGAAAAAGAAAAGCATCGTCAAGAAATTCCATATATGAGCGCACGGTGTTCGGAGCAACCTTATCCTGGTATTTTTGTGCGGCATTTACGGAGTTGGCGATATTTGTGGGGTTTGTCAGCGAGCCTACCGATGAACACAGCAAATCCATAGTTGCTTCAAGCACATCGGGGCGCGTTATTTTTTTGCGTTCTATGATATCCTTGAAATAGACCTCGGTGTACAGTGATTTCAGATAATTCATTCGTGCGGTATCATCAGGTCGGGAAATTACAAGCGGCATGCCGCCGAAATACATATATCGGTCAAATGCTTCGGCTTTGTCGCCGCCAACTGCCGAATAGTATTCTGCAAAGCTCAGCGGATGAACACGAATTTCGTCACTTCTTCCGCGGAATTCCGTAAGAATATCGGACGAAAGCATTTTTGAGTTGCTGCCTGTAACATAAACATCAAGATTCGGTATGCCGCGCAGATCATTAAGCGCGTCATAAAAAGTAATTCTTTTGCCGTCCGGGTTGTACGGATTCGGCACATCATCGGACATTTGTATCTCATCTATAAATAAGTAATAATTATCTTTTTTGCCTTCAACGGCATTGCGTGCAAACTCTGCAAGCACAAGTGGGTTGCGGTATTTAACATTCTTAGTCAGGTCAAGGGCGACAGAGATAATGTTTTGAGGGTTTACGCCGCTTTCCTCAAGATACTGTCTGTAAATTATGTTAAGAAGATACGACTTGCCGCAGCGGCGGATGCCGGTGATCACTTTGACCTGTCCGTCCCACGCAAAGTCTTTAAGCATTTTCAAATATCTGTCTCGGTTGATGTGCATTTTATCCGCCTCCATTGAAATGTACATGTGAATACGGTGCTACTTTTCAATGAAATTATACATCTGATAGGATTTGCTGTCAACAACTTATTTTCGGTATGGTCGATTTGACGAAACACGCGTTTTAATTTTGTTCACCTTTAACGAAAGTGCAAATTTTGAGGTAAATTTTACAAAAAATGCCGTCATAATTCGCTCTGTTCTGTTGACTTTACAAAAAACATCTGCTAAAATAACAAATGTACAAATGTATCCAAAAGGAGGAGAATATCTTGCAAAATTTAATGGATTCAAAAACACTCGCTTACATAAATATGTATGCGATACTCGGAACCTTGGAAAATCTCTGTGAGCTCGTGCCCGAAGCCAAAGAGCTTATTAAAGATGTAAAGCCGATTTCCGTTGGTTTTGAGGTCAAAGACGGTCCCTCCGCCACGCTCTATTTCAAAAACGGCAAATGCCGTATGGAACAGGGCTGCGGCGCTTGCGACGTCAAACTGCCTTTCTCAAGCTGCGAAAAGTTCAACGGCCTTATCGACGGTACGGTTACTCCCATACCCTCAAAGGGCTTTACCCACATCGGTTTCCTGCTTAAGAAATTCACGGGTCTTACCGACATACTCACCAAATATCTCAAGGCTACCGAAGAAGATCTCAAAGATCCCGCATTCTTCGAGGCAAGCACAAAGCTGATGCTCTGCGTTATCGGCGTAGCCATCGCTCAGATCGGCAACAACGACGAAATCGGTAAATTCAGTGCCGCTCACATTGCCGACGGCAGTGTTTGCATCGGTATTAAAGACGGTCCCGCAGTAGAGATCATCTGCAAGGACCACAGACTTCTCACCGCAAAGAGAGTTCCCGAAAAGTATCGCTCGGCAATGATGTTCGAGTCGCTTGAAACGGCACGCGCTCTGTTCGACGGTAAGGTAAATGCTCTTACCTGCATTGGCACCGGCAAAATCGAAATGCACGGCCTTGTAAGCATGCTCGACAATGTTAACCGCATACTCGACAGAGTATCGCTTTATCTCGCATAAGGAGGGATTACTGTGAGCAAAAAGTATCCGTTATATAAAACAACCAAATCAGACCAATGGTATGAAAGAGCCGCTAAGGTGATCCCCGCAGGCGTTTACGGCCATCTCGGCCCGGCAGAAGGTCAGTTTATTCCCGTAAACCGCTGGCCCCGTTTTTCCGACAAGGCTCAGGGCACTTATTTCTGGGATGTTGACGGCAATAAGTACATCGACTATATGTGCGCTTACGGTCCCAACGTTCTCGGTTATTGCGACCCCGATGTTGATGCCGCCGCATTAAAGCAGATAGAGCTCGGCAACTGCACCACTTCACCCAACAAAATCATGGTTGAGTGCGCAGAACTGCTTGTTGATACCGTCAACTGCGCCGACTGGGCTTTCTTTGCAAAGAACGGTAACGATGCCACCTCCGGTGCCATCATCACCGCCCGTGCATACACCCATAAAAAGAAACTCATCTTCTTCAACGGCTTCTACCACGGTGTTGCACCCATGGTTCAGAAAATCGACTATCCCGGCGTTCTTCCCGAGGATGTTGCAAACAACCTCTATGTAGATTGGGACGATATTGAAGGTCTTAAAAAGGTTATTGCCGAGAACGACGACATCGCCGCTCTTATCGCACAGCCCTATGACCACGGCAACTTCTACGACAACTCCTTCCCGAAGGAAGGCTTCTGGCAGGAAGTCCGCAAGCTCTGCACAGAAAACGGCATCGTTCTTATAGTTGACGACGTTCGCGCAGGCTTCCGTCTTGACCTCGCCGGTTCCGACCATTTCTTCGGCTTTGAGGCTGATATCATCTGCTTCTGCAAGGCACTTGCAAACGGCTACAATATGTCTGCTTTCTGCGGTAAGGAATTCCTTAAATCCGCCGCATCGAGCCTTTCCTACACCGGCTCTTACTGGATGAGCGCCGTTCCCTTCGCAGCCTGCATCGCTTGCATCAACAAGATGAAAAAACTCGATGCTCCCAAGCTCTTCAAGGAACTCGGCACCGAGCTTACCGACGGCCTTAAGGCTGCCGGCGCAGAGCATGGCTTTGACCTCGTCGTTTCCGGTGCTCCCGCACTGTTCTATCTGAGAATAGCAAACGATGATAATATGCTGCTTCACCAGGAGTGGATCGCAGAGTGCGTTAACAGAGGCGCGTTCTTCGCATCTCACCACAACCACTTCATTAACGCCGCACTCACTCACGAGGATATTGCCACCACAATTGAAATCGCAGAGGATGCATTCAAGGCGGTTAAGAAGAATCACCCCGAGCTTTAATCATAAAAAATCTGAAATCGGGCGCCGTTTTTCAGCGGTGCCCGTAAGATAATAATTCTGGGAGGAATTTACTATGGCACTTTCAAAACAGGAGTGGCTTGCTCTTGAAAAGAAAGCTTTTGAACTGAGAAACCTCTGCATGGATACCACCATGTGGGCAGGCTCCGGTCATATGGGCGGCGGCCTCAGCGTTATGGACCTTCTTACAGTTCTCTACCACAAATACCTTAACATCAAAGTTGAAGAGCCCAATTGGGAAGACCGCGACAGATTCATTCTTTCAAAAGGTCACGCGGCTATCGCTTACGCACCCGTGCTTTGCGACAAGGGCTTCAACGACAAGGAGATGCTCAAAACCTTCAACCTTTCCGGTTCTAAAATGGGTATGCACCTTGACTCCAATAAGGTCGTAGGCGTTGATGCTTCCACCGGTTCACTCGGTCACGGCGCATCTATCGCGGCAGGCACAGCGCTTGCAGCAAGAATTCTCGGCAAGGATTACCTCACCTATGTTGTTACCGGCGACGGCGAGCTCGGTGAAGGCTCCAACTGGGAAGGCTTTATGACAATGAACCACTATGAGCTTTCAAACTGCATCGTTTTCATCGACCGCAACCATTGCATGATCGACGGCCCGACGGAAGAAGTTATGAAGCTCGAACCCCTCGCAGACAAGATGACCGCATTCGGCTTCAACACAATCGTTGTTGACGGCAACAACATCAAAGAGCTCTGCGACGCAATTGATGTTGCCATTGAACGCTCCAAAGAAAAATGCGCCCCCACCTGCATCCTTATGGATACCAAGAAAGGTGCCGGCATAAAGGATATTGCAGGCGACTATCACTGCCACTACATGGCACTTGACGAGCCTACATACGAAAAGTACAAAAAGCAGCTTGAAGAAGATTACAAAGAGAGAGTTGCTCGCGCAGAGAAGGAGGGCAAATAATTATGGGCGGATTCGTTTATAATGCTATTGACCAGACAGAAGTTGCTACTGCTGAAATTTACGGCAAAGCACTTGCTGACATAATTCTTAAAGACCCCAAGGTCGTTGCTATTACCGCTGACCTTGCAAAGTCCACAAAGCTCGGCGATGTTCTCAAGGTTTGCCCCGAAAGAGTTATCAACGTCGGTATTGCAGAGCAGGATATGTTCGGCGTTGCCGCAGGTATGGCTAAGGCAGGCTGCATTCCCTTCCTTTCCGGCTTCTCGGCATTCACCTCAATGAGAGCCTGCGACCAGCTCCACACCGACATCTGCTACCAGAATGTCAACGCTAAGATCATTGCTACTCACGCCGGCACATCGTTCGGTCAGGCAGGTTCTACTCACCACGCCATCACCGACCTTGCCATCACCAGAGCAATGCCCAACCTTACCGTTATAGTTCCCGCCGACGGCGCAGAGACCGCTAACGCAGTTAACGCCGCTTACGAGAATTTCGGACCCTACTACATCAGAATCAACCGTGGTTTCGACCGTGTTCTTTACGATACACAGGATTACGGTTTTGAAGTAGGTAAGGCAGTTACCATCAACGAAGGTACCGATATCACCGTTATCGCTTGCGGCTCCTGCGTATTCCAGGCAAAGCAGGCTGCGGAATTCCTTGCAAATGCCGACGGTCTTAAGGTAAGAGTGCTCAATATGCACACCATTAAGCCCATCGACAAGGAAGCTATCCTCAAAGCAGTTCTCGAAACAAGGCGTATAATCACCGTTGAGGACCACAGCACAGTAGGCGGTCTCGGCTCGGCAGTTGCAGAGGTAGTTGTTGACTCCGGTAAGGCTTGCGCATTCAAGATGCTCGGTCATCCCGACAAGTTCGCGCCCATCGGTCTTCACGAGGATATTATGGCTGAAGTCGGCATTGACGCTAACGGCATTATTTCCGCAGTTCGTGAAGTTATGAAGAAAGACTTCGAAGAAGACGATAACTGGGACGACGAATTTTAATTGATCGTCACAAGTCAACTGACACGGAAAGGAATGACTGTATTGCCTACTAAAGACGATATTTATACAAATAAAATCTTTTTGTGCGGGGCATTACCGCTTCTTAAAACCATAGTTGCGGACATTCCCTCGCTCAATAAAAAGTTCAAAAACGTACACTGCATTTACCAGGTAAGCTGCGACGACCCCGCCGCTCCCGAGGGCAAATGGGCAACTCACTTTATGGTAAACGGCGACGAATGGCTTGTTCACGCCGATAAGGTTGCTTACCGCGTTAAAAAGCAGAAATTCGTTGAGCTTGAATTCAAGAGTGTTGAAGCGATGAACGCCTTCTTCAAGGGCAAAATCACTCCCGCCACTCTCCCCAAAATGCACGGTGTGCAGTTTGCTTATGAATTCGGCGTATTTATGATGGCTCTCCTCAAAATGGCTGACCTGCTCGGTCTTACCGCCATTCCCGAGGATGAAGATACCAAGAGACTTCTCTGCAAGTGCTATTTCTATCTTCTTACCGCAGGCATAAGCACCCTCAACAAGCAGGGTCACGAGGGCGTTCACGGCTGGACCGAAAAGAGCCCCGACCGTGTTTATGCATTTGCCGTTAACGGCGAGCCCACCGTAAGCGCATACATCAGAATCAAAGCCGGTAAGTCAAGAAGCGGCAGGGGCGAATACAAACGCGCCATGCCTTTCTTCACACTCCGCTTTGACAGCCTCGACAGTGCTCTCGGCATACTCCTCAGCATCGACGATATGCTTGAGTCCACCAAGTCCGGTAAGCTTATTATGGATGGCGCACCCGAGTTCGGCGCGCAGATAGGAGATTATATGCTCCTCGTCGGCGCCCTCGCAAAATAAGCGGCTAATTCAGCGCAGAACGAAAAAATTATAAAACAACAATGGCTTTGTGGTTAGTACGGTAATCGGCGACTGCAAAGCCTTGTTTATTTTGGCATTTTTTCTAAGCATTTTTTTGCCCGCTCGGCGTATCTGTATACGCCTTCGGAGCAAAGAAAATGCTTTCTGCATCTGAATTATCTCGCTTATTACCTCAAATCGAGGTTTATGGTGAGCGTAGGCGTTTTCACCCGCTCGGCGTATCTTCATACGCCGTCGGGGATGAAGAAAATGCCTTCTGCATCGAAATTCCCTCGCTTATTACCTTAAAAAAATATAATTAAAATGGCTTTCGGTTAATTCAATATGAATGAAACTGTAAGCCATTTTGCTTTTTATATTGTGTTTTTACAAAAAATTCATATTTTCCTCTTGACAAGCACTGAATGGAAATATATAATATGCTTTGTATTGTTATACATATACCTTTGCATTTATGCGGAGGGAGGGAACTATAAATGAGTCAGGTAAAAGTTAAAGAGAATGAGTCTTTGGACAGCGCTCTTCGCAGATTCAAAAGACAGACATCGAGAGACGGTGTTATTCAGGAAGTCCGCAAGAGAGAGCATTACGAGAAACCCTCTGTAAAGAGAAAAAAGAAATCCGAAGCGGCTCGTAAGCGCAAGTATTATTAAAAAGAAGGATGATGCCGTTTGGCATCATCTTTTTTTCTTCTTTGAAAAGGGGAAATACTATGTTTATAAATGAACTTCGCTCGCTTATTAAAAACGAAAACGATGCGATCATTATATATTCCGAGGTAAACAGACGGTATTTTACGGAATTTCCGTCATCCGACGGCTACCTTGTCGTTACCGCCGACGATGCCGTCTTTTTTACCGACAGCCGTTATATCGAGGCGGCGGCGCTTGCCGTAAAGGATTGCCGTACCGCACTTTTGCGCCGCGTGAGTGTCGAAATTAAGGAGTACCTTGCTTCAAAAAATATCAAGCGCATCATCACCGAGCGCGAAAGGCTGACCGTTGCGGAGCTGGGCAGCCTTAAAAAAGCTCTGCCCGACTGCCGCATGCTGCCCTCGCAGGCGCTTGAAAATAAAATTTACGAGCTGCGCAACATAAAAACGCAGTATGAAATCGATTGCATAAAAAAGGCGCAGGCAATATCCGAAGCGGCTTTCGACCACATTCTCGGCTTCATAAAACCGGGCGTTACCGAGCACGAAATAGGGCTTGAACTCGATTTTTATATGCTCTCGCACGGGGCGGAGGCACTTTCGTTTGAAACAATAGCCGTTACGGGCGAAAAAACAAGTATGCCCCACGGTGTGCCGGGCAATGTTAAGGTCAGAAAAGGCGATTTTATCACAATGGATTACGGCGCGGTGTATAACGGCTACCACAGCGATATGACGCGCACCGTCGCGGTCGGCAAGATTTCCGCCGAACAGAAAAAGGTGTATGAAACCGTACTGAATGCGCAGACTGCCTGCCTCGGTATGCTTAAAGCGGGCATCACCGGCAAGCAGGGCGATGCCGCCGCGCGCGATATTATAGCAGCCGCAGGTTACGGCGATTATTTCGGCCACAGCACAGGGCACGGCGTAGGTGTTGAAATCCACGAAAAGCCGAACCTTGCGCAGTCGGCAAATCTTGTAAAGCTTAAACCGGGCAATATCGTGACCGTCGAGCCGGGTATTTACCTGCCGGGCAGATTCGGTGTGCGTATTGAGGATATGGCGCTTATTACCGAAACGGGCTGCGAAAATCTTACGCACACTCCCAAGGAGCTGATTATACTTTGATTAAGTACGACTCTTTTGAAGCACTCAAAAGCGAATGCCTTAAATGCGAAAAATGCGGTCTTTGCGCTACGCGCATCAATGTTGTGTTCGGTACCGGCAATGAAAACGCGCGCATTATGTTCGTCGGCGAGGGACCGGGCGAAAACGAGGACTTGCAGGGCGAGCCGTTTGTAGGCAAGGCGGGTCAGCTTCTTGACAAATACCTTGAGGTAGTCGGTCTTTCGCGCAAAGAAAATGTGTATATCGCAAATATCGTAAAATGCCGCCCGCCGCAGAACAGAGACCCTGAGCCCGCCGAGCAGGATGCCTGCATTGACTGGCTGCGCGCGCAGACGCTTCTTATAAAGCCGCAAATCATTGTCTGTCTCGGCAGGATTGCCGCGCAGAAGCTCATAAGCGAGGATTTTCGCGTAACCCGTCAGCACGGCGAGTTTATTAAAAAAGGCAACATTCTTTTTATGGGGACCTTTCACCCCGCGGCGCTGCTGCGAAACCCCGCAAACAAAGCCGATGCTTTAAGCGATTTTCAGGCTTTGAGGGAAAAAGCAAAGGAAATCGGAATACTGTAAAACATAAAAAGATGCAGGCTTGCAATCAGCATTACACTGTTGATTGCAAGCCCTTTTTTATTGCCTTTATTATGCCGAAATCGCTTGACTTTACAGTGCCGAAAATCTATAATGTATAATGTATATTTATATATTACGGGGGTATTGTTATGTCAGAAAAAGTAAGGCTCGGTATTATCGGTATCGGTAATCAGGGCGGCAATTATCTTAAATGCTATGCAAACGGCGATTTTCCCGAAATGGAAATCACCTGCGTTGCGGATATTGACCCGAAAAGGTTCGAAAATGCACGCGAAAAAATTCCGAATGTTGCGTGCTTCAACACCGCAGAGGACCTTATAAACTCCGGGCTTTGCGATGCGGTCGTGGTGGCAACTCCGCATTATTTCCACCCCACTTATGTTATAGACTGCCTTAAAGCAGGGCTGCACGTGCTCAGCGAAAAGCCTGCCGGTGTATACACAAAGCAGGTCAAAGAGGCCATCGAATATGCAAAAACCTCCGACAAAACCTATGCAATGATGTTCAATCAGCGCACAAACCCCATTTTCAAAAAGGTGCGCGAGCTTGTTAAAAGCGGCAAGTACGGCGAAATGAGGCGTGTAAGCTGGATAATCACCGATTGGTACAGAACTCAGGCTTACTACGATTCGGGCGCGTGGCGCGCAACCTGGTCGGGCGAAGGCGGCGGCGTAATGCTCAACCAGTGCCCGCATCAGCTTGACCTCTGGCAGTGGATATGCGGTATGCCCTCAAAGGTGCACGCGTTCTGCCACGAGGGCAAGTGGCATAATATTGAGGTTGAAGACGATGTTACTATTTATGTTGAATACCCCAACGGCGCCACCGGCACATTCATCACAAGCACGGGCGATTACCCCGGCTCAAACAGACTTGAAATCACGCTTGACAAGGCAAGAATAGTCTGCGAGTGGGATGCCGAAAAGAAAGAGCACACCATTAAGCTCTGCAATATCGAAAAGCCTCTTTCCGAATTTACCTTCGGTGCAGAGGGCGGCTTCCAGAAGCCTCAACTCGAGTGGGAGCATATCCCCGTTGAGGGCGAAAACGGTCAGCACGTAGAGGTGCTCAACAAATTTGCCGCGCACATTCTTCGCGGCGAAGACCTTGTGGCAGACGGCCCCGAGGGCATAAACGGTCTTACCATTTCAAACGCCGCTTTCCTTTCGAGCTGGACGGGCGAGACCGTTGAAATTCCGTTTGATGACGAGCTTTATTATGATTTGCTTATGAAAAAAGCCGAAAACTCAAAATACGAGAAAACGGTCAAAGAACAGACACAGGAAGATATGAGCGGCACTTTTTAAGGAGAAATTATGGCACAGTTAAAAATGTATTGGTTACCGGGCACACCCATTAAAGAGGAAACGCTGCCCGAGGGTTATTCTTTTTCAAACTACAAATGCGAAGCAGATAAGCTGGAGTGGTGCGAGTGCTGCAAAAACGGCCTTGTTGCCGATACTGCAAACGAAGCCACATTCTATGACAGAATCGCTTCGCTTGAAAATATCAACATTTATGATGATGTTTTCTTTCTTGATTACAACGGTCAGCATATAGCCACCGTTACCACGGTGCTTCATTCAAGCGGCATCGGCGTGGTCGAAATGGTTGGTATGAAAACCGAATGGCGCGGCAAGGGGCTCGGCAAATACCTCAATTACATAGCGTTAAAGACTTTCAGTCAGCGCGATGTTAAATTCGTTGAGCTTACCACGGATGAATGGCGCAAGGGCGCCGTTAAAAGCTACCTCAATGCAGGCTTCCTGCCGGTTGAGTATGCCATCGGTATGCAGGACAGATGGGAGCGCGTGCTCGAAACCTACGGCATCGAAAGCGTGCAGATGGTCTATGAGGATACAACGCCGTTCAAGGTGATTTACCGCAAGAGCAAGGCTCCCAAGGTGAAATTCGGCGTGGTCGGCTCCGGCAGGGGCAGAACAATGATGGACTACTGCCGTAAGGTCGATAATGCCGAGCTTGTGGCGGTGTGTGAAAATTCACCCGAACGCCTTGCGGCTGCCGAAAAGGATTTCGGCGACGGCAAAATAAAATTCTATGCCGATTACGACGAATTTCTTAAACACGATATGGACTGTGTGGTGCTTGCAAACTTTGCCAATGCGCACGCGCCGTTCGCAATAAAAGCACTTAACTGCGGCAAAAATGTGTTGAGCGAGGTACTTCCCGTTCAGACTCTCAAAGAGGCGGTCGAGCTTATAGAAACGGTTGAAAAAACCGGTCTTACTTACGCCTACGCCGAAAATTACTGCTTTATGCCCGCACCGAAAAAGATGCGCGAGCTGTACCGCAAGGGCGTGCTCGGCGATTTTGAATACGGCGAGGGCGAGTATGTTCATAACTGCGAGCCGGGCTGGCACCGCTACACAGGTGCAAATCCCGAGCACTGGCGCAACACTATGAGCGCATTTTATTACTGCACTCACTCAATGGGCCCGCTTATTCACATAACCGGACTTCGCCCCGTGAGCGTTACGGGCACCGAGGTCGCATTCAATGCAAGAATGATGAGAATGGGCGCCAAGGCAGGTCCCATGGGCATTGAAACGGTAACACTTGAAAACGGCGCGGTGCTTAAAAGCCTGCACGGCGTGGGACCGTCAAAAAATTCCATATGGTATTCGATTTACGGCTCAAAGGGCAGAATGGAAAGTGCCCGTGAGGACAGTGAAAACGGCGGAGTGAATACTCTGTATGTAAACTGCGATAAAAACGAGGGCGAAAATCGCTCATATTCCGTAAAGACCTCCACCGACGATGCCATTTCGCAGTTCGCCGCGGAAAGCGGCCACGGCGGCTCCGATTTTTATGTTATGTATAACCTTGTGCAGCATCTGCGCGGCAACAGAAATGCCGATATAGTAGATGTTTACGAGGCACTCGATATGTTCCTGCCCGGTCTTTTCGCGCATTTCTCGGCGCTGGAGGGCGGCAAGCCCATGGCAATACCGAATTTACGCGATAAGGCGGAGCGCGACAAATACCGCAGCGACACGCGCTGCACCGATCCCGCAGTTGCAGGCGAGTCGCTCATTCCCTCATATTCAAAGGGCAATCCGGAAATTCCCGACGAGGTTTACGACAGACTTCGCGGTATATTAAATGAAAGTGCAGATGACAGTAATATGACAAGAGAACCTATTATGGGTATTCAGCTTTATACCCTGCGTGACCACATTCAGAATGCAGACGATTTTGATGCCACACTCAAACGCCTTAAAGCAATGGGCGTAAACGATGTTCAGATTTCCGGCATAGGTGATTTTGAAACGGCGGCTCAGGCAAAGGCACTGCGCGTAAACGGTATGGAGTGCTGTGTTACACACAAGAGCTTTGAAAAACTCTGCGAGGACCTTGACTGGTTTATTGACTACCATAAGGCTATCGACTGCGATGCTATCGGCATCGGCAGTATGCCCGGCGAGGTGCGCGATACATACGAAGCCGTAAAAGGCTTTATTGCCAAAGCTGAGGATTTGGGCGCAAGGCTCAAACCCCACCACATGACCTTCAACTACCACAATCACGATTTTGAGTTCAAGGGCGTTGAGGGCAGCGACAAAACAATTATGGATATTCTGCTTGAAGAAACCACTCCCGACCTCTTTCACTTCATTCCCGATG
Source organism: Acutalibacteraceae bacterium (assembly GCA_045617785.1). Classification (GTDB taxonomy): domain Bacteria; phylum Bacillota; class Clostridia; order Oscillospirales; family Acutalibacteraceae; genus DTU089. The sequence goes on along the minus strand of JAZLJH010000008.1, from coordinate 36,214 downwards.
TTGCGTGGATTCACTTCGCAGGCAAGGATCCTGCCGAGTATCTTCACAAAATGAAGGGCAGAGTAAAGGTCGTTCATTTCAAGGATTATATTATTGATGAAGAGGGCAAAAGAAAGTTCGTTCCTCTCGGCGAGGGTGTCGTAAATCTCAAAGAATGCTACGAAGCCTGCAAGGAGCTTCACATTCCCTACATTATGTATGAGCAGGACTGCGACTGGCCAGAAAACGACCCGTTCCTTGCAACCGAAATTTCGTGGAAATTCATGCAGTCACTTGTAAAATAAATTATCGGAGGATCTTATGTATAAAACTACCAAAAACGGAACTTACAGATCAGGCAGCTTTACACAGTACAAAAAAACACTTTTCAAGGTAGCCGACGGGCTCCTTTCCGACAAGGTAAATAAACTGATTTTCGATGCTGACGGTGTTCTCTATGCCGCCACAGACAACGGTCTTTGCCGCAAGGAAAACGGCAGATTCGTGCCCGTTTTCGATGATGTTTTCGCAGGCAATACAGGCGCACTCGCGCTTGTTCGCGGGGGCATTCTTGCCGCAGCAGAGGGCAGCAAGATGTACTACATAGAAAACGGCAAGGTGCGTTTCGTACGCGAGTTCGACAGTGCGGTTGTCGATATTTACGACTTCGGCGGCGATGTCTGGGTGCTCACCGAGCAGCGCATAGTAAGAACAGATTTCGATGCGAAAAACGACAAGGTGAACCGTCCGCTTGAAGGCGGCAGGGGATTAAGCCTTGCAGTAAGCGAAGCAGGCATCTATGTTGCCACCGAAAACAGCCTCAGCGTTGTTCACGGCAAACGCCAGGAGTGGAAGAACATTATGCCCCGCTTCTGCAATATGCCTGCCGACCACATAAATGCACTTTGCTTTGACGGTGCGGGCTACCTCTGGCTCAGCACCGACGGCGGCGCGGTCATCCACGATAATGCAAACCTCTGGCTCACGCCCGAAAAGCTTGCGGCTCTGCCGAAAAACGCGGTTTATAAAACCGTTACCGATGAAGTCGGCGGCAGATATTTCGCCACCGATGTCGGCGTGATTTATCAGAAAAGCGGCAAGCTCAAGCACTTCTGCGCGGAAAGATGGGTACCTGCCGACAAGGTGAACGATGTTGCGGTTTCCAAAGACGGCAAGTTCATTTATGCCGCAACCGACTGCGGTATAGCCGAAATCAATACCTACCAAAGCACACTTTCGGAAAAAGCGGCGTTCCATGAGGATTTTATAGAAAAATATCATATCCGCCGCGGCTTCCTTGCCTGCTCGAATTTTATAAATGATGACCCGACCACCGCAAAGCCCTATATTTCCGACAATGACGGTTTATGGACTGCCTGCTATGTTGCGGCGGAATCGTACCGCTACGCAGTAACCGGCGAAAAGGATGCGCTTGAAAAAGCACGCCGCGGACTTAACGCGATGCTGCTTCTTACCCGCATTACCGAAATTGACGGCTTCACCGCAAGGGCGGTGCGCTACCCCGGCGAGCCCGGCTTCAATGACGGCGATCACGAGTGGGTTAAGACCTCCGACGGCGAGTGCGAGTGGAAATGCGAAACCTCCAGCGATGAAATGACCGGCCACTTTTTCGGTATGTCCACATACTATGATCTGTGCGCCGATGAAAGCGAAAAAGAAGAAATCCGCGTTGCTCTGTGCAGGATAGTTGACCATATCGTAAGAAACGGCTACCGCCTTATCGACCACGACGGTCTGCCGACCACATGGGCGAACTGGAATCCCGAGTTTCTTAATTACGACGACAAGTGGTTTGCCGAGCGCGGCATAAATTCGCTTGAGCTGCTTGCATTCCTTAAAGTCGCATACCACATTTCAGGCGATGAAAAGTATAAGGCTCTTTACGGCGAATTTGTAAGCCGCCACCACTATCCGCTCAATGTAACAAAGCACAAGGTGCGTGATGCACACATCTGCCATATAGATGACAATCTCGGCTTTCTTGCGATGCTCACACTTCTCCGCCTTGAAGAAAACGAGGCTCTGCGTTCTCTCTACCTCTGCGGTATGGAGGATCACTGGGAATACGAAAGAATTGAAAAGCAGCCCCTTTTCTGCTTTATTCACGCGGCATTCTCCGGCAGGGACGACGATCTCTGTGAGGGTGTGCAGTCATTAAGGGAAATGCCCTGCGATATGTGCCACTATAAGATGAATAACTCCAAGCGCAAGGATATCGTTTACGATACCGAGCAGGCGGAATGGTTTGAGGATGCTCAGCCGAAATATCCGCTTCCGTATGACGAAAGAAATCTTTGCAGACCCGACGGCGGCGTTTTCGAGCTTGACTGCGGCGAGCGCCACAGTATTCAGGACGGCGTGATTTACTTACTGCCCTATTGGATAGCACGCTTCTACGGTCTTTTAGATGAAGAATAAAAGGAGGAAATATGATGGCAAAAAAGAAAAATTCCGTTTTACCCGTTATTCTGTTTGTGGTGGTTTTCGGTGCGTTGCTGTTCACCGCAACATTTACCGATCTGAATGTAAGTAAAATACTTACCAACGGCGTTCTGCCTGCAGGTCAGTATTACGCCAACGATTTTTACGGCGTTATGATGGAGTGTGTAGGCTCCTCGCCGGTATATCTGCTTGCGGCATTCATATTCCAGATATGGTTCTGGTATATTAAACGCTTCAACACAAGGCATCCGCTTGCCGAAATCCTTTGCAGCCTTTTCGCAATTTTAAGTGTGGTTGCCGATTACATTTGCGTAAACGATACCGTGGGCTATGTATTCGAGCATTACGGCGTTGAAAAGGACGGTTTCCTTAACGGCATCTCGGTTTTCTATGCAGTTATCATCGCCGTTTTCTCGCTGCTTGCGGTCAGAAATTTCTCCGATGAAAGTCTTAAAAAACTCAACCGCTTTGCATTTGCCGCACTCGGTATGATAGTTCTCGGCAATGCCTTCGTAAATCTCGTCAAAATCCCCATGGGCAGAATGCGCTTCAGAGCAATGAACACCATTGGCGATTATTCGGGTTTTACAAAGTGGTTCGTTCCCAACGGTCAGCCCGACAAGGCTGAAATGATTGCACTCTACGGCACTGCCGATGCCTTTAAATCGTTCCCGAGCGGCCACACCTGCGCCGCGGGTATGAGTTACAGCCTTATTATGCTCATCGATGTGTTCGATATTAAATCAAAAGGCAAAAAGGCGGCAATCTGGCTCGGCACTATCGGTTTTACCGGCATGGTAGCCGTGAGCCGCATTATGGTAGGCGCGCATTTCTTCAGCGATGTGCTTATGGGCGGCACCATAGCTTTCCTTTGCATGGTTTTATTCCGCGAGCTTATAGTTCGCAAGGGCTTAAAAAAATAAATTAAAAGGGGATATGCAGTAATGACAGACAGAATTATTGTTGCGGGCGGCGGCCACGGCGGTATAGTTGCGGCGGCACACCTTGCAAACGCAGGTTACGATGTTACCGTTTACGAAAAGAACACCCGCGAAAATATGGGCTGGGACTGGACCGATATTTTCGATAAAAAGGGCTTCACCATGGCAGGTATGGAAATGCCCGCACCAGAAAAATACAAGCTCAAAACAAATATGACCTTCTTCTCACCCAACGGCAAGGTCAAGCTCACACAGCATACCCCCGAGGATGAGCTTGAAATACAGATGGAGCGCCGCGAGATTTATAACCACATTATCGCTTATGCCGAAAGCTGCGGAGTTAAGTTTGAATACGGCGTAAATATCGAAGGTCCCATTATGCTCGGCAACCGCGTTGTGGGCATCAAGACCGACAAGGGTGATCAGATCGCCGCTCTCGTTATAGATGCCGCAGGCATAAATTCCCCCGTTCGCCGCAATCTGCCCGCGCACCTCGGCATACAGAACGAGGTCGAGGAAAACGCGCAGTTCTATGTTTACCGCGGCTTTTATAACAAGACCGCCGAAACAGAGGAGGATAAATGGCAGCTTCATCTTCTGTATGAAAATATACTCGGCATCTGCTGGGTCGCAGCCGAAGAAAATTACACCGATGTGCTTATAGGCAGATTCAAGCCGTTTGATATGCAGGAGGTCGAGAGAACTCTCAATTCTCTGCGTAATGAAAGCCCCGCACTCGGTACAGAGCTTGTGCGCGGCGGTCAGTTTGTAAATATTCCCGTACGCCATCCGCTTGCGGTGCTTGTTGCAGACGGCTATGCCGCAATAGGCGACTCGGCATTTATGACTGTTCCGATTATCGGCTCGGGTATAGCAAACAGCCTTAAAGCCGGTGTGATACTCGCAAATGCCGTCAAGGCGGACATAAACGGCTGTTACAGCGCGGCTACACTTTGGAAATATCAGCGCGATTTCTACAAGCAGTACGGAAACGGCCTTGCACCGCTCGGCGCTATAAGAGTTATGCTCACAAAGCTCGAGGACGGCGACCTCGATTACATATTTGAAAACGGCATACTCAATGCCGACGATATGACCATGGGCGCAGACTCCAACAACCTCAAGGCATTTATGAGCGGCTTTGATGCAGTCGGCTTAAAGGATAAGGCACTCGCGCTTAAGGGCAATATCCCCGTTGCGAAGAAAATCATCCGTATGGGCACGCAGATAGGCGAGGCAGTAGCCGCCACCGCCGCAATGCCCGCAGCTTATGACCTTGATAAAATCAAGAAATGGGCAAAGCTCTATGATGCTTGCTTTAAGGGGTGAATAAAAAACAGGGTTGACACATCCTATTTAATAGGGTATAATACGGTCGAGGGGTGAAACCGAATGACAAGAACTTTTGTTGAATTGCCGTTATTCCGTTCTAAATGGAAGTCTTTGGGGCTTGATGATAACGACTTGAAGCGCTTGCAGGAAGAAATGCTGCTTGACCCGAAAACCGGTGCTGTTATGAAAGAAACGGGCGGCATTCGCAAAATGCGGTTTGCGTTTGAGCATAGAGGCAAAAGCGGAAGTATTCGAGTTATATATGTTGATTTTGAAATTTATGAGAAAATTTATCTTTTGACTGCATATCCTAAGAATGAGAAGGATAATCTGACTAAGGCGGAGCGCAACGAACTCAAAGAACTTGTTAAAGTGCTTGAACATCAACTTGAAGAAAGTGAGGGCAATCAATAATGGCACTGTTTGACGATATTAAAACAGGTTTAAATCAGGCTATTGAATATGAAAAAGGCAATTTAAAAGCATCTACCAAAACACTTTCCATAACTCCTGTTGAGGAATTTACGGCGAGTGAAATAAAAGAGATTCGCAAAAATGCCGGTCTGACACAGGTTGTATTTGCCAAATACCTCGGTGTTTCCATAAAGACCGTAGAAGCGTGGGAGTGCGGGAGAAATCAGCCAAATGGGGCGGCGTGCAGAATGCTTGCCATTACTAAAAAAGATCCGCTGTTTCCGAAAAAATCGGGCATAATCGTATAAGCAAACGGCTTTACGGTCGCAAAATGTTTAATACCGTAAAGCCGATGCATTTTTTCATTTGAAAAACGGAAGATAACTATTCTTTTTCAATACTTATCCCTTTTTTCGCTAAAATTTCTGCGGCGGTTTTTTCAAATTCGCCGTATGTGAGGAATGTGGAATTGTATAAATCCGCGATGTCGCCGCTTTTCATAATCAGCTCAATATGCGGGTCGTCGCTTATTTTGTCATCCTTTTCGTAGCCTTTTTTTATTACGGCGCGGTCAATGGCGGAGTATTCGACAGCATAGTGCGAGATCGGGAAAAACGCATCGTTATAAGCAACCTTGTTTTCATAAAAAACACATTGTGAATACATTGAAACAAGGCAGCCGACAATAACGAGCACTTCGCTCATAAGCGTAAATGCCTTGAAGGTGCTTTTCTGTGCCTTGCTTCTCACCGCCGCGGCGACATTCTTTTTTTGCCGTACGCGGTTTTCATAGCCTTGCGCTATTGCATAGGCGGCGCAGGCACCCGCCGCGCAGTTGAATACGGGCAGCGTAACAAGGCTTTCCTTAAAGCCGAAAATGTAAACGGCGTTTTCAAAAAACAGCGGTCTGCACAGATAACATATAAGCGCCGCCGCCGCGCTGAAAACGAGCGTCAGCACAACGGTCAAGCCGAAAAAGAGAATTCTTTTTTTCGTTGTGTCGCGCATTCTGCCGTCATAAATATACGGCGAGCCGTGCACCTCGCCCCCTGCCTCGATATAGGCAATAAGGTTTTGCTGGTACTGCGTTTTGCGGCGTATACGCTTTAAGGCTTTCAGGCTCTTTTTGCCGCCGCCCGCATAAAATTCGCCCTGACCGCCGAAAAGCGATTCTTCGTTCTGGTCATCTATGTAGCGCGAAATCAGTGCATTCACAAGCCTTGCCACCGACGGCACCGAAAAATCGAGCAAATCAAGCGGCTGACCTATGTAATTGCCCACAGCATCACGCTGTGCGGCGATTATTTTATTTATTACAACGCCGTCATTGCAGGCTTCGTTAAGAAGCGGGGCAAGCTCCGCGAGCTTCTCCGTAACTGCGGCGTAGTATAGCGAAAGCTTTTCCGCGGTGTCAAGCTGCGTGAAAACGCACGGCTCAAAATCGTCGGGCTTAACCGCGGCAATTATGTCGTATATCGAAAACGGCAGCCAGTCGCAGCGGTCAAAGCAGGCGGTTGCAAAAAGCGTATTGTCATAGTAGCGGCGAACGCCCTGCTCAATAAAAAACACATTAAACTGAAATCCGTCAAAGCGGAAAACGGCACAGCCGCCGCTTTCGGTTTTATGCTTGTGCGGTGCAAGCTTTTTTATTGCGGGCGAGGCGCAGCCGAGTATTTGTGCGGCAGAGCGCGAAAGTGAAATAAATTGCTCGAAAAGTTCCATACATTTCCTCTCAAAACGAATATACGTATATACTACAATAAATCCGAACAATGTGCAAGATTGTATTTTTTTATTGAACTTCATATATAAATGGAGTATTATATATTTATCAAGAGGAAAGGGGAGCGCATTATGCTTTCAGGAAAGTTTATTTGTGCAACATACGACTACTCCACCTACACAAAGGCGGTGCCGTCGCCTTATTTCAGAAAAACCTTTATTGCGGATTTCATTCCCTCAAAATGCACCGTGACCGTCGGTTGTGCGGGCTTTTATGAGCTTTATATAAACGGGCAGAAAATCACAAAAGGTCTGCTTGCGCCGTATATTTCAAATCCCGACGATATTGTTTACTACGATGAGTACGATATTACCGGCTATATTGCCGAGGGCAGAAACGCTATCGGTATTCAGCTCGGCAACGGCTTTCAGAATAATATCGGCGGTCAGATTTGGGACCTTGACGATGCTGAATTCCGCGGCGCGCCCCGCGTGGCATTTGCCCTGGAGGTTACGCGGCAGGACGGCAAAACCGCTGTTATTGAAGCCGATACATCCGTAAAAACCGCGCCGTCGCCCGTGCTTTTTGATGATATGCGCTGCGGCGTTGTTTACGATGCCCGCCGTGAAATTACCGGCTGGTCGCAGGCGGATTTCATTGACGACGAATGGGAAAACGCCCTTATCGCCGAAACTCCGCGCGGCGAGCGCAGACTCTGCACGGCAGACCCGATTTTACCCATTAGGCATTTAAGCCCCATATCCGTTAAAAAGTGCACTCTTGCCGATTTCAGACCGCGCGGCGATGTGCCGAAAACACCCAACCCCTATGCAAGCACCGAAAAGGTCGGCTACCTTTATGATTTCGGCATAAATACCGCAGGCGTTGTGCGCCTTAAAATCAGCGGCGAACGCGGTCAGCATATTGATTTGCAGTTCGGCGAGTATATCAACGAAAAAGGCGAGGCGGATATTTCCAATATAAATTTCTACCCCGACGGTTACAGTCAGCGCGATGTTTACATCCTTAAGGGCGAGGGCGAGGAGATTTTTGAGCCGCAGTTCACATACCACGGCTACCGCTATTGCCTTGTTTTGGGTCTTACAGAGGCGCAGGCAACCGAAAACCTGCTTACTATGATAGTCTGCTCATCTTCAATAAAGGAGCGCGGCGGCTTCCGATGCAGCGACCCCGTTACCACAAAGCTGCAGGCTATGACCAAAAACTCCACGCTTTCCAATTTCTATTACTTCCCCACAGATTGCCCGCACCGCGAAAAGAACGGCTGGACGGGCGATGCCGCCGCATCCTGCGTGCAGACAATGCTCAATTTCTCACCCGAAAGGAGCTATGCCGAATGGTTGAGAAACATTCGCGCCTGCCAGCGTGCCGACGGTGCCATACCCGGCATAGTGCCTACCGCGGGCTGGGGCTTTAAGTGGGGCAACGGTCCCGAATGGGATACCGTGCTTACAAAGCTGCCGTATTACATCTACATTATGCGCGGCGACAAAACCGTGCTTGAAGAAAATGCCGATGCCATTTTCCGTTATGTTACATACCTTGCAAACCACCGCACCGCGCGCGGCACGGTCGAGCTCGGCTTGGGCGACTGGCTGCCCGTAACGGTAATAAAATCCCCGCTTGAATTTACCGACAGCGTTATTTCAATGAATATTCTCGATATGGCATCGTATATTTTCGGCGTGCTGAATATGTCTCATCAGAAAAAATTTACCGATGATTTGTATTCGGAAATTCGCGCGGCGGTCAGAAAATACCTTGTCGACTTCAACACAATGACTGCCATAGGCGACTGCCAGACCTCACAGGCGCTTGCCATTTACCACAATGTGTTTGAGCCCGGCGAAAAGCCTGCGGCATTCAAAAAACTGCTTGAAATAATCAAGCGCACAGATGACCACATAGACTGCGGCTTTATCGGTATACAGGTGCTGTTCCGCGTGCTTGCCGACTTCGGCGAATATGACCTTGCATATAAAATGCTTGCAAGACCCGACTATCCGTCATACGGCAATTTCGTTACACGCGGTCTTACCGCGCTGCCCGAGGATTTCAAGCGTGCGGATGAGTACCCCAATTCGCTCAACCACCACTTCCTCGGCGATATTTCGGCATTCTTTATTGAGTATATCGGCGGCATAAAAGTAAATCCCTACCGCGAGGATGTGCACAGCGTTAATATTGAGCCGTGCTTCATAGCCGCGCTCGATAATGCCGCCGCATACCACGAAACAGTTGACGGCAGAGTTACTGTCAAATGGGAGCGCACGGGCAAGGATTATAAGCTTACCGTAAACGCCCCCGCGACCTTAAACGGTCAGATAAAGCTGCCCTCCGGCTTTATGTTCAAGGATGAGCAGTGCTCATTCACGGAGCTTTGCAGCGGCGAGTATGAGATAGTAAACCTTAATGCAGCGGCGGAAAACATTATTGAGTTATAAATAAAGAAAGCACCGCGTGGATTTGAAAAATCCACGCAGTGCTTTCTTAGTATAATCGGCGCTTGCGCCCGCAATTATTCATTATTCGTTATGCATTTTATTCATTAAGCTTGCGTTACATACTCTCCGGGGCTTCGATTTTGAGCATCGCAAGCACATTTTTAATTGTATCGCGCACGCATACGCACAGGAAAATTCTCGCCTGCATAAGCTCCGCATCATCCACCATAACGCGCTGTGCGTTGTAGAAGCGGTGGAATTTTGTTGCGAGGTCGGTCACATAGTGCGTAACTCTTGCCGGGTCATACGCCTTGGCGGCGGTAACTATCGTACCGGGCAATGCTGCAAGGTGGGCAATAAGGTCTTTTTCCTCATCGTTTGAAAGCTTCATAAGCATTTCCCTTGTGGGTGTTTTTGCCTCAACGCCGTCGGAAGCGAGCTTTCTTAAAATGCTGCATATACGCGCGTGTGCATACTGGCAGTAGTAAACGGGATTCTGGCTCGACTGCTCGACCGCAAGGTCAAGGTCAAAGTCCATGGCGCTGCCTGCTTCGCGCATATTGAACAGAAAACGCACCGCATCTATCGGAACATCGTCAAGTAAATCCACAAGCGTAATCGCTTTGCCCGTGCGCTTCGACATTTTAACGGGCTTGCCGTCTCTTAAAAGATTTACAAGCTGCATAAGCACAACATCGAGCCTGTCCGGGTCAATGCCGACTGCCGCCATTGCGCCCTTCATTCTTGCAATATGACCGTGGTGGTCGGCACCCCAGATATCAATGGCGGTGTCAAAGCCGCGCTTTTCAAGCTTATTGCGGTGGTAGGCAATATCGGCGGCAAAGTAGGTGGGGTTGCCGTTCTGGCGTATAAGCACATCATCCTTAAGCTCAAGGTTTTCTATATCCTTGTCGGATTTGCCCTCGCGCCTGAGCATTTCGGTCTGTATCTCTTTATTCTTATACCACAGCGCGCCGTCCTTTTCGTAGGTGTAGCCGTTCTTTTTGAGTATCTCTATAGTTTCTTTAAGCTGACCGTCATTGTGCAGAGTAAGCTCGTGGAACCATGTGTCATAATTTATGCGGTATTTCGCCATAGCCTCTTTCATGGTGGCTATGTTTTTAGGCAGAGCAAATTCCACAAGAGCCTTGCGGCGTTCCTCCTCGCTTGCGTTGAGGTACTTATCGCCGTAAACCTCAATAAACTGCGCGGCGCGTTCCTTTATATCCTCGCCGTGGTAACTGTCCTCGGGCAGCTCTGCGGCATCTTCACCGAGCAAAAGCTGTTTGTAGCGTATATCGAGCGAAAGTGCGAATTTGTCTATCTGGTTGCCGGCATCGTTTATGTAAAACTCGCGCGAAACCTCGTAGCCCGCATAGTCAAGCACGGCGGCAAGGCAGTCGCCGAGAGCACCGCCGCGGGCGTTGCCCATGTGCATGGGCCCCGTGGGGTTGGCGCTTACGAATTCAACATTTATTTTTTTGCCATTGCCGTAGTCGCTTCTGCCGTAGGAATCACCCTTGTCGGCAATATCGAAAAGTACGTCGGCATAGAATTCGGGTTTAAGGAAAAAGTTTATAAAGCCGGGGCCTGCGACCTCGCAATGCTCAAAATAAGTGCCGCCGAGGTCGATTTTTTCAAGTATTGCCTCTGCGATTTTGCGCGGCGCATTTCTTAAAGGCTTTGAAAGCATAAATGCCGCGTTAGCCGAATAGTCGCCGTTGGTCTTGTCCGCAGGGATTTCGGTTTTGAATTCCGGAATTTCAACCTCTGCGAACACGCCGTCAGCCGTATTTTTGAGTATGGCGTTCTTAACGGCTTCGATTATCTGTTTTTCTGCTGCCTGAACTACTGAAGACATATTGTTTCCTCCTGAATGTTTAGAAAGGTGAGTGTGATTTCATTTAATGAGGCTTCCTCGCCGCAGTTAAAAAGGCGGTATTTTAATTTAAGCGTGAATGTACCGCCGTTTTCTTTGGCGTTTACCGCGATTCCGCGCACCTCAAGCGGAATTACGCCGTAGCCGGTGTCATATTCGCACGGATGCGACTTGCCTGCTTCCACCGTCATAGGTGTTGAATTCTGCCGTTCTATAACTGCGACCGCATTTTTTACGGTAATTACCGTCTGCATTTCGCCGCCGTCGAAAATCTCGGTGTATTTTACGGTGTGAACACCGTTCGCTTTTTCGTAACTGCCGAAAACATTTGTGGTGAAGCTCGCTTTTTCGCCGCAGGCGGTCTGCGAGGTAACTATTTTAATATCGCCCGTCATTTTGAGTGTTTTTCGAGTGCGTATTCTATGAGCCTGTCAAGTAAATCCGAATACGCAACGCCCTCGTGACCGAACAGCTTCGGGAACATTGAAATCGAGGTGAAGCCGGGCAGGGTATTTGCTTCGTTAAAGTAGATAACGCCGTCATCGCCGTAGAAAAAGTCGCATCGCGAAAGTCCGCTGCAATTAAGGGTTCTGTAAACCTTTACGGCTTGTGCGCGGATTTTATCCTGCACGCCGGAGGGCAGCTCCGCGGGAATTGCAAGACCTGTGTTGTTGTCGGTGTATTTTGCATCGAAATCGTAAAATTCCGCAACGGGCAGAATCTCGCCCACGCAGGAGGCAACCGGCTTATCGTTGCCCATAACGGCACATTCGACCTCTCTGCCCACAAGTGTCTGTTCAAGCACCGCCTTGTAGTCGTTATCGAATGCGAGTTCGAGTGCTTTAATGAGCTCGGCGCGGTCGTGTGCCTTGGTGATACCCACCGAGGAGCCTGCATTTGCCGGCTTAACGAAAATCGGGTATTTGAGGTATTCCGCTATTTCATCAAGATTAACGGAGCCCTCGTCATATTCGGCGCGGGTAAATGCACGCCACCTTGCCTGCGGAATGTTTGCGGCATCCGCCATAACGTTGGTAACGGCTTTGTCCATACACATCGAGGAGCCGAGAACACCGCACCCCACATAAGGAATGCCGGCAAGCTCAAACAGACCCTGAACGGTGCCGTCCTCGCCGTTTTTGCCGTGAAGCACGGGGAATATAACATCTATTTTGATTTTTTCGGCACCGTTTTTGCCGAAAACTATAAGCGATTTATCACCGCAGTCGGGTGAAAGGACTGCGGGAACGGCGTTTTCAGACCAGGTGTCGTTTTCGATTTCGGCAATATCGCCGTTAAAATAACGCCAGCAGCCGTCGCGCGTGATACCGACCTTTACAATGTTGTATTTGTTTGCATCAAGATTTTTAAGAATCGAGGCGGAGGAGCGAAGCGAGATTTTATATTCGCTTGAATTACCGCCGAAAAGTACGAGCAGAGTTTTCATGAAATCACCTTGCTGACAAGAAATAAAAATACACAATAATAATACCACACCAATGCGGTTAAATCAATGTATAAAATAATATGATATTTTAATATTACTGTTTACCTTTTTATATAAAAATGCTACAATGTAATAAAGATTGCAGTAAAGGACGATTTTATGGAACTAAAAGAAATTCTCACCCATGTTGACCACACACTCTTAAAGCAGGAGTCCACCGCCGGGCAGATAAGGGCTATTTGCCTTGACGGCGTTAAATACAACACCGCAAGCATCTGCATACCGCCGAGCTATGTGGCGGAATGCGCAAAGGAGTTCGGCGGCAAGCTGAAAATCTGCACGGTGATAGGCTTCCCCAACGGCTACAATACAACCGCGTGCAAGGTTTTTGAAACCGCCGATGCCGTTAAAAACGGTGCGGATGAAATTGATATGGTCATAAATGTCGGCTGGCTTAAAGATAAACGCTATGACGATATCATCAACGAAATAAAGGCAATAAAGGAAGCCTGCGACGGCAGAATATTAAAGGTCATTATCGAAACCTGCCTGCTTACCGATGACGAAAAAATCAAGATGTGCGAGCTTGTTACCGAGGCGGGTGCCGATTTTATCAAGACCTCCACGGGCTTTTCAACGGGCGGCGCAACCTTTGCGGATATTGAGCTTTTTTCAAAGCATATCGGCAGCGGCGTGAAGATGAAAGCCGCAGGCGGCATAAAGTCGCTTGACGATGCAGAAAAATTCCTTGCGCTCGGTGCAGAAAGGCTCGGTACAAGCCGTATAGTTTCCATTGCCAAAAGCGAGCAGGGCAGCGGATATTAAATAAAGGAGTTTTCGTATGAAAGAGCTTTTTACTCTTAATATGGAAAAATACTATGTTCCCACCGCAAAGGTCATACAGAAGCACGAAATGATGATGGCGTGGAACAGAACAAATGATATTTTAAGAATTCTGTGTTTTATTTCGGCATTTGCCGATTTACTGCCTGTCTTCTCGCGCTGCTTTTATACGGCTCCCGCAGCCGTAATAATGGTGATGTGCGGCTTCCTTATAAGGCAGAACAATAAAAAAGTGTACTGTGTCACGGCGCTTTCGGGGCTTGTGATAGCCGCGGCGGTTTATGCCTCGCAGGGCGGCAAAGTGGTATTTACCATGCTCTGTGCCGATGCTGCGGTATTTGTACTGCCGCTGTTTTTCGCGTTTAAGTGCCTTTATAATTACGAGAGCGTGTTTGTGCCGCTTTCAAAAGCAAAGGGCTTTCCGCATTTTGTGTTCAGCACCACCGATGTTTACGGCAAAAAGATGTATATTCAGGACGGTGAAAAGTCTGTTGCCGCAGAACGCGAAAAGGAGTCATTCAACAGCTTCAATACCGCCGAGGATGCCGAAAAAGAACGCTTTGAGCGTTCACAGAACCTTGTCGCAAAAAAAGAAGCCGAGCCGCAGACGCTCGATATTCTTGACGGCGAAAACAAGCCGAAAAAAGAGGTTAAATATAAATACGGCAAAATGCTCGGTAATTTTGAGCTTGTGTTTCTGCATAACGATATTCCCACGCTCAGCTACTATGAAAAGAAGCTGCTTATAAACAAGTGGAACGCGGTGGTTGACGGGCTTTCAAATGAGTTTGCCACAAAGCTTTTTCTTATTCTCGGAATTATGATATTTCTGCTTATATCGTTCGGCAAGGAAGCAATACTTCTGTGGATCTGTGTGTTGCTTTTGATATTCGGTACAAGCAATATCAAAATGGGCAAATTGCACGGTGTGTTCTATGTTGTATCGGCGGCGCTAATCAGTCTGTTCCCTGCGGTTATGGTCATAATGCAGGATGGATTTGAGGACATTACGGGTAAGCTTGCAATGGCATTCACACTTATTTTGTTTGCGGTTTTCGTGCCGTCTATGCTGCGTGCGATTCACCTGTGGCTCAACCGCGATATTTACAGACAGCTTAAAAAGGAAAAGGGCTTTCCGTCATTTGTGCAGACCGCTACTGAGGAATTTGCTTCCGAGATGTTTATTGCGGCGCAGCCGATGCCCAAGGTCGACAAAAGCAAAACGAATGCAGAGCCGATAATTATGAACATCGGCTTTGAGGAGAAAAAGGAAAGAAAAAAGGCGTGGAACGCCTTTGACTATATGGACAATGAGGAGGATAATAATGAAAACAACGCAGATTAAATCCGAAATAAAGGAATTTATTTACCCCGAATGTGAGGTTACACCGAGCTGCCACGCTTCCACCGTGCTGCCGCTTGAAAACGGCAATGTGGTTGCTGCCTGGTTCGGCGGCACCAAAGAGGGTAAGGACGATGTTAAAATATGGGTGAGCGTGCGCGAAAACGGCGAATGGGCGCCGCCTTACAGCGTAAGCGTAAAGGGCAAGGCTCTGCCCCATTGGAATCCGGCACTGTTTCAGCGAAAAGACGGCTCGATTATTCTGTACTTCAAATACGGCAAGCCTATTCCGAAGTGGGTGACATACTACGCAATTTCCAAAGACGGCGGCAAGAGCTTTTCAACTCCGAAAGTGCTTGTGCCCGGCGATGAAGACGGCGGCAGAGGTCCCGTTAAAAACAAACCCATACGCCTTGCGGACGGCAGAGTTATAGCACCCGCCTCAAAGGAATCGAAAAAGAACGGCTGGAAATGCTTTGTCGATATTTCCGACGATGACGGGCTTACCTTCAAACATTCCAATTTCGTGTTGAGACCGAAAAAAGGTATAAAGCGCGTGGATATGATTCAGCCCACACTGTGGGAGGATGAAGCCGGACTTCATATGCTTGTGAGAACGAATGCCGGCAGCATCTACCGTGCTGACAGCCGCGACGGCGAAGTCTGGTGCAAGGCTTACGATACGGGCTTGCCTAACCCGAACAGCGGTATTGATTTAACAAAGCTCGCGGACGGCTCGCTTGTGCTTATTATGAATCCCGTGAGCGAAAACTGGGGCGACAGAGCACCGCTTGTGCTTATGCGCTCGGTTGACGGCGGCAAGACCTTTAAGGAATTTTACAAATGCGAAAAGATCAAAGGCGACCACGAGTTCAGCTACCCCGCCATAGTTGCCGACGGTATGACTTTGCATATGTCATATACATACGAAAGAAGAAGTATCGTATATATAAAGGTTGAACTGTAAACTGTTTAAGGACGGTGTCAGGTATGAAAAAGGTATTGAAAAAAATCGGTAAATTTTTTGCGGTGTTTTTCGGCTGCATATTCGGTTTTCTTGCGCTGTGCGTTGTTGTTACGCTTTGCTGGGGCGGCGTGCAGATGTCAAAGGGCAGTGTCAGAGAGTCGCTCCCCGAAGTACCGGCGGATTTTGTGCCCGAAATAAGATTTGCGGTTTTCACAGACTCGCACAACAAAAATGACCGTGTGGGCGAAGCAATAGACGAGATGTACAGTCAGTTCGACAATGACGAAACCTATAAGGGCGTTGACGCCATTTTCGGACTCGGCGATTTTTCGAGCATCGGTGAGGAAAAAGATTACGAAGCCTTTGTCCGGACTCTCGACGAGCACGTTCGCAAGGAAACGAAAATTGTAAACATACTCGGCAACCATGAAATGAAAAACAAGAACGCAACCGAATATTTCAAAAAATATTTCGGCTATGACCCGAATACCGTTACCGAGATAAACGGCTTCACATTTATCGCGTTTTCCGGCAGTCCGCATATTACGGAATGGACTTTTTCGGTCAGGGATCTGAAATGGGCGGCGGCTCAGCTTGAAGAAGCCGAAAAGAATGCCGGCGACAAGCCGATTTTCGTAATGCAGCATCCGCACAACTTCGGCACGGTTTACGGCAGCGCGGTGTGGTGCTCGCCGCAGCTTAATCCCGTCTGGGCGGGACATAACAAGGTCGTTGATTTTTCCGGACATTCGCATTTCCCGATGAATGACCCCAGAAGCATAAATCAGACCACATACACCTCCGTGGGCGTGGGCGCAATGGCGCGCTTTGAGCTTGACAAAAATTATGTCGTAGGGCAGCATCCCGACGGGTACGATACTGCCGAGGAGTTCTGTGTGGTCGAGGCGGACAGCTCCGGCAGCGTAAGAATAAGGGGCTTTGACGTTAACTCAAAGACATTTTTCTGCGATTGGTTTATTGAAGATGTCAACGATGAAAGCACCTATGCCTACACATATAAAAATGTTAAGGCGCACGACAGCGTTCCCGTTTTCAGTGAAAATACGGCTGCGCAGGCGCATAAGAACGAAAACGGCGAATGGGTGCTTTCGTTCGATGAGGCGCAGGATAACTACATAGTTCACCACTACAACATAGCAATCAGGGATGATTCCGGCAAAAAGGTTTTCGGCGATACATTCATTGATGATTATTACGTAATCGACAGCGACAGTACGGCGGATTTCAGAATACCCGGCGATGTACTGACCGCAGGCAAAGCATACACTGCCGAAATAGTCGCGGTAAGCGCATATCATCTTAAATCCGAAACAGTTAAATTACAGTTCACACCCGAGGAGTAAATTATGAACGAGATGTGTAAATACATCTGCAAAGATGCAAGGGACAGAATAGTCTGCTTTATTGCGGGCGCGGTGTTTATTGCCGCTTCGGTCGTGCTTTACATAAGAAAAAGTGATTTTATAGGCACCGCAATGCTCACAATAGGTATTGTGCTGCTCGGTGAAGCGTTCACCGCGGGCATACGCGACCGCAAAAAGATACAAAAAATGGATGCTGACGGCACGCTCGAAAAAGCCGCGCTCGATTTTGCGGCAGCCGAGGATTTTGCCGACGGCGAAATAAAGCTCGGCGAAGAATTTATTTTCCGCCGCAAGATGTGTGTGCTGATACGCTATGAGGATGTGGTAAGGGCTGAATACTACCAAAGCTCCGATGTTGAAAACACAAGCCACAACGACTGCATCCGCGTGAAGCTTAAAAACGGCAGATATGAGCCGCTTTGCACCGTTTACGGAATAAATCGCGCGGAAAAAATAAATGATATTTTTTCAGAGCTTAAGTATTACAATCCCTCGATCGAGATTTCAAATCCGTTTGTGAATTAAGGAATTAAAATGGTAAATGTTGTAATTATCGGTTACGGCAGAATAGCGCAAAATCACATTCAGGCAATAGATCAGCTTGAAAATGTGCAGCTTGTCGGCATTTGCGACCATAAGGATGAAAAGGTGCAAAGGGCGGCGGCTATGCACAACTGCAAGGGCTACACCGATGCCGATACCATGCTTGCCGAGCTCGGGCCCGATGCGGCGATTATATGTGTGCCGACCTTTGCACACGAGGAATATGTTGATATCTGCATAAATCACGGCGTGGCGGTGCTTTGCGAAAAGCCGCTTACGCGCACGGCGGGCGCGTGCAGGCGCGTTGTTGACAGAGTCAAAGCAAGCGGCATTATATTTATGACCGCACAGGTGGTGCGCTTCTGGCCCGGCTATGTTGAAATAAAGCAGATGCTTGACCGCAATGAGCTCGGCGATATATATATGATTCGTTTCCGCCGTGTTACCTCTCGCGACGATGCCATAGCAGGCTGGCTCAATATGCCCAAGCTCGGCGGCGGTGCAATTCACGATATGCTTGTGCACGATTTGGATTACCTGCGCTATATCGCAGGCCCGTTTGAACGCGGCTACGCCAACGCCACAAAGGATGAAAGCGGCTGCTACAACAATGTTATGGCGAACATAGTCTGCAAAAACGGTATTCACGCCATGGCGGAGGCATCGTTCACAATGCAGACGGGTTACCCGTTCAGTTTTTCGGTAAGCATAATCGGCTCAAAAGCCACGCTCGAATACGATTACCACGCGGGCATATGCATAGCCGATGCCGATGAAGCCGAAAGCAATATGAAAATATGGCGCGAGGGTACGGGGTTTGAAAAAATCGCCGTTGCCGAGGAGGATGCCTTTGTTCGCCAGATGCGCTATTTTACCGACTGTGTAAGCAAAGGCGAAAAGCCCGCTCTTATTACCCCCGATGAGACCTTTGAGGTAATTCATATGATAGATGCGCTGCACGAGTCGGCGCATACGGGCAATTCCGTGGTGCTTGAAAATTACGCACCTTTTGATTTCAAAAAAACACATAAAATCAAAATCTTATAAAAATATAACGGCTTTACGGTTTGCTGAATGCTTAATTTACCGTAAAGCCATTACTTTTTATTAAGGTGTTTTTCGTTCTAAATGTGACAGTTCCTTTGTTATTTTATCGTGATTCGGGTGTCGGCGTGTTCATACTGCGAAAGGTCGCCGCCGAGCATATTTATATAGTCTGTCAACACCTGATAATCGGGGATTGCTTCGTCAAGCACGAGCTCGTGCTCAGCAAGGAATTTGAGCATACCGGAGCCGCCTTCTTTGATCATATAGGCAAGGCTTGCAAGCGTATAGGTCGCATCGGGGTCGATCGGAACATAAACGCCGTTCCGGAGCACCTTGATGTCGCTTACGCGGCGTTCTCCGCTTACACCGATAAATACATCGGCTTCATCCGCCTGCACGCTGCCGGAGATTGAGGTGTTTACGGTAAAGCTGAGTCCCGAGACCTGCTGAAAGCTGCCGTCCTCGCCGTATGCGGCGCCGTCCTTTTTATACTCGCTTTGCACATAGCGGCAGAAGTATTCAAGCATATCCGCAATTTCGGCACCCGTAACTTTGACAACGCAAAGCGAATGTCCGTAGGGGTTGACGGCTATGACATCCTTGTAGGTTATATCGCCGCTGTTCAGGTCAGCTCTGATACCGCCGCCGTTGCTCATACCGATATCGGCATTGCCGATAATACGGTAAGCATCCGCCACGAAATCACCCATGCCGATCTCACGCGAGCGTATCATGCGTATTCCGTCCGAGTCATAACAGGAAAGGCTTGTGTTTATATTACCGACTACCGTATTCATCTGTTTCTCGAAATCGCTGCGGACTTCTTCGATTTTCGCGGTAACGGCGGCATCCTTTTTTGTGTAAGAATCTACGTAGCCGACGGAAGCGGTGCCGTCCTGTGTGAGCACGAGCTTGCCGATTTTTGCGAGCTTTGTGCCGGTGGAGGAAATAAGCACATCCTCGCCGTCTTTGTTTTGGCGTACCCAGCACGAGGCTTCCGTGTGCGAATGTGCATCCAGCACAACATCTATGCCTGTGGTGTTTTGCGCAAGTTCGACCGAGGTGAACGGGGTATCCGTCTCAACATCTGTGCCGAGGTGTGAAAGCACCACAATGTAATCCGCGCCGTTCTCAAGGCATTCGTCTACGGTGTTCTGCATATTTTCATAGAAATGCTCTGCACCGTCGCTGCCGCAGAAATCGTATACAAATTCATCATTTTCCATAAAATATGCGGGAGTAGTCGAGGAAACGGACCACGGAGTAGAAACGCCGATAAATGCGACCTTTGTTTTGCCGCAGGTTTTTATTTCATAGGGCTTTGTGTTTTCGGCGAGCCAATTCTCACCGCTGCCGGTGTATGTAATACTGCAGTTCAGAATATTTGCATTAAGGTGTTGTATGTTCTTTTTGAGCTGCTCTGTGCCGAAATCAAATTCGTGATTTCCGAGAATGGCAAAATCGTAGCCGACAGTGTTCATAAGCTCAACAATACATTCGCCCCTGGTGACCGAACCCTCATAACTGCCCTGCGAAAAGTCGCCGCAATCTGCCAGAATCACATATTGGTACTGTTCCGACATATCATTTTTGTAAGCGGCAAGCCCGTCATAGCCAATATTATCGTCAATTCCGCAGTGCACGTCGTTTGTAAACAGTACAATAATATCGCTGCTTTTGCCGCTGCCCGCACTGCACGCCGCAAGATTGAACAGTATTGCCAGACAGAGCAGGATAGGAAGAATTCTTTTTTTCATTTTTTTACCCCCGGGTTTTATTATTCGATTCACTGCCTGTTTGTGATCGTCATTTATACCGCCGTTATTATAGCATAAATCAGGCTTTTATTCAAGCGCAAAGCCGCATTTTTGAATGCTTTTGATTATCGGTAATGGGGATTATCCGGGGTATTAAAAAAGGTTATGGGGCTTACTTCAATAATTGCGGAGAATTTTAATTTGTGATAAAATAATTATTGAACAACATAAAATCAACACAAACTTATTTTATTATTAACTCGAAAGGGGGCAAAGCGATGTATAAAATCTTATTTGCCGATGACGATTATAAAATATCCGAAACCGTAAAAACATATTTTACGGCGAACGGCTTTGATGTAACCGTTGCCGAAAACGGCAGGGATGCCGCCGATTTTGCCCGACTCAATGACTACGACCTTATAATACTTGATGTTATGATGCCCGTGCTTGACGGCATAGGAGTCTGCCGTGAGATTCGCAAAAGCAAAAAAACACCCATACTGTTTATGTCTGCACTCGGGCAGGAGGAGGACTACCTCAGGGGCTATTCCGCAGGTGCCGATGATTACATAACAAAGCCGTTTCCGCTTTCCGTTCTTACGGAAAAGTGCCTTGCGGCAATTCGCAGGTACACGGGCACAAACGCCGATGATGTTATTTCAATCGGTAAAATCACACTTGACTGTTACAGAAAAAAGGTGTTTGCCGACGGTAAGGAAATATCGCTTTCCGCCAAGGATTTCGAGATTTTGCAGTACCTTATGTGCAAAAGCGGTGTTGTATTGAGCCGCAGCCTTATACTTTCGCGCGTGTGGGGTTACGATTTTGAGGGCGAGGACAGAGTTGTCGATACACATATCAAGAATATACGCAAGGCTCTCGGTGATTGTTCGGGGTGCATTAAAACCGTTTCCGGTATGGGCTACACCTTCGCGGAGGTGGACGGCAAATGAAAACGAAAGTCAAGAAACTATTACTGCGCGTTTTTGCTGTTATGCTTGCGCTGTATGTTTTTGCAGGTGCATTCCTGATTTTAACACAGCACAAGAACGAATTTGATTATTTTATTGACAGCAGCGAGAATATGTTGTCTTCGCTCACCGGAATCAATAATTATTACCAATCTAAAACATTTAAAACGGACTTTCTGTCTGCAACCGATATGGAATTTCCCATAGCGTGTGCGCTTTTGGACTCAGAAGGCAATGTGCTTGCAAGCAGCCGCCCTGCGTTTACGGTTTATTTTAATGGGACAAACAACGCTTTGGACGGTGAAATTTTTATTGATTCATATTCATACACAACCGATGAAACTCACCGACAAATAATTGATTTTGTGGAAAATTGCTCCGTATACTGCAATTTGCAAGCCGAATATCTTTCGGTTTACAAAGATGGTGAGAATTATATACCCGTTTCGGCGGTGCTTTATAACAGCCAAAGTGCAGACGACGGGAAAATCACAGTTCATTTTACCGATTACGAGCCGACTTTTACATTTAAAGAGGGTAACGGTATTTCGGTGTACCTTAACGGTTACAGTTATATAGATTCCGGTATTGATGCAAAGCTGTTTTTTTCATTAAATAAGGAGCTTGATGATTTTATCGGCTCTTTTACCGAAACTCACAAGAACTTGGAAGTATACGAATACGATTGTTCTTATCCTTATAGGCTTGTCGGAAGCAATTCGGTTGAACATGAAAAGCACTTTGTATTAGGTGGTCCTGAAAACAGGACGCGGCTTTGTCTTTATAAGAAAACAGAAACGAACCTTTACTATAATGCAGTAAAACATTGTCCGATGCTGATTTATATGGGGATTCTGTTCTTCTTCGCCGCGCTGATAATCGCGTTTGTCTTAATTTGCGTTGAGCGCAAGAACGAAAAACTTGCGCAAAGCCGGGCGGCATTTGTTGCCGCCGCGGCGCACGAGCTGAAAACACCGCTTGCCGTAATTGCCAATAAAAGCGAGTGCATACTCGAAAATGTTTCGCCCGAGCAAACGGCGGAATATGTTAATTCGATATACGATGAAAGCAAGCGGATGAGCCGAATGGTGAAAACTCTGCTGCAATATAATAAGCTTAACAATGATACCGTAATAACGAAAAACAAAGAAAAACTCGCGCCGATAATCGCGGAGCAGACCGCAAAATTCAAGCCGCTTATTGATACGAAGAATGTAACACTCACCGAAACCGTAAATGAAAATGCGCTGCTTGAATGTAATAAAGAACTGCTCGGAATTGCAATAGACAACCTGCTTTCCAATGCCGTAAAATTCACCGACGAAAACGGTGAAATACGAATAACCGCAACTGCTTCGGGCAGAAATTTCAGCTTTGAAGTTTATAATTCGGGAAGCTCTGTTTCAAGCGAGGATGCACCGCATATATGGGAAGAGCTTTACAGCGGCGACAAGGCAAGAACACGCAGCGATTCAAGCGGTATGGGGCTTGCGATTTGTAAGCGTATATTTACCCTGCACGGCTTCACATACGGTTGCCGCAATGAAAAAGACGGCGTAACATTTTACTTTTCTCACCCGTAATATAACACATAAAAACGGGGCTGTGACAAAACAGGTCTAAAAAGGAATAAAGAAAAAGCGAGTCGAAAGCACTGAAAAGTAGTGCAAACGGCTCGCTTTTCTGGTGTAATTGAAGTTGATGAAAACAATTAAAACCGGAAATAAATATAGCACATTTTCCCGGGATGTGCAACTGAAAATTGATGAATTTTTTGCAGAAAAAATAATACCGGAAAACGACAGCGTTCGGCTCTTAGACGAAATCGCAGAGGAAATAAAGGGACCTCTGGAAAGAGTACTTAAACGAACCGGTCGAAATTACGGTACAAGTCCGGTAACAATTCTGAAAATCATACTGTATGCAGCAATGGAAAGAATATGCTCGTAAGTATCCCGCCACATATAAGTGTAGCACAATTTATGGGATATCTCAAGGGTAAAAGCAGTCTGATGATTTTCGACCGACATGCAAATTTGAAATACGAGTATGGCTCACGAACATTTTGGTGTAGAGGATACTATGTAGATACAGTCGGTCGAAATAAAAAGGTAATAATAATTCAAAAAATCTTACATTTAATTCTGCAGACGTTGAAAGGAGTTGAAAATATGAAAACGCACATACAACAAAAAACACCATAGTGCCCAAACTCGAGGGTTCGGATTTCAATGGTGTCTTTAATCTGATTTTTTAATTAAAAACTCATCTTCGGTGAATAGTTTTCCGCCACATCTTCGGTTACATCGTCATCGGTGCTGTCATGGCAAATGTCGGTGTGCGATAGAGCAAACTGTTCAAGATTGCGGATGCGTTTTTCTGTCAATTCACAGATCATATTCACACGGGGTGTATCAAGATAATCCGAGGCATCGCCCGATGTCATAATGCCGGTGATGATTTCCCGCACATTACCGAGTTTTTCAAAGTTGATCCACGCAAAGGAGGATACCAGTTTGAGTTGCTCTGCATGATGCTTTTTGAACGGTTTGCAGATATATTCATCCTCTGAGCGCATTTGTGCAGGCAGTTTGTCATAGCCAAGTGAAGAGCCGCTGTCGTAGATCGGTGCGAATCCGATCCATTTCAGCGTTTCGGCATTGCGTAAGACACCGAAGTTGTTCAGATGCCGGTCTTCGTTTGCGACGATATAATCAAGGACGATCATACGATCAAGGAACTCTGCAGCACCGCTGATGCCAAGTCCTTTGCAACAGTCGAGAAAGTGCTGATATACCGATGTGCTGTTGCTCTTTTTCTTGGTTTGAAGGATACGCCATGCGCTCACAAGCTCGGTATCGGCACTGACAAAGTCTTCACATACCGAATAAGGTGCACCTTTGTTCCATACGACCTGATACGGTACGCAGTCAATGTCGAGCCGTTTCATAATTTCGGTGGCAATTTGTTCGTTAAAAGGCTGTTGACGGAACGGATTGGAACCTCCCTTGACAAGACAGCGTTTTCCGTTTATGACCTTCCAACGCTTTTTCAGGTTGCCGTCCGAGGTATTATCGGGTGAGGACAGGTCCAGTGCATCTTTTTTCTTGTTTGTGCCAAACAGCACATCGCCGATGTCATCCGAGAAAGGATTGTCAAAGAAATTGACTTCGTCCCATGTAAGATTTGAACCATCGGGACAGATCCAATATTGGTCAGATAGAGAAAGTCCGTTACAACGGATGAGGAGCATTTTCGTGTCAGATATTTCGAGTGTTTCGAGTGCTTCTCTGACACCGGAACGGCTTGACGGAATGGAACGATCCGTCCACCATTCGTTCATAGCGGCACGGTCGCAGATTCCGTTTTTTATCGGTATTCCGATTGGGAGATGCTCCGGTGCAAACACCGTTCCGATTTTCACGATATATCCGGTTACATCATCAAGCTCAATTTCGGCAACGGGCATTCTTTTGTGCATCAAAGTACATTTCATTCGTGTTACCTCACTTACCGCCGCTTTTTTGTTAGGTATTGACCGTAGACTGCGGATTTCGTTTTGCAGTTCTTTTCGCTTCTCGATCTGTGCGGTCATTGGTTCTATTTCTTCATCCGGCAGATAGCGGCTTTGCTTTTTGCCGTTTTCCGACCATTGATGATAGTAATAGGTTTTTTCGCTGATGGTTTTCTTTGAGATATATCCTTTTGGAAGCTTTCCGATTTCTTCGGTCAGCTTTGAGATTTTATTCAGAAGTTCTTGCCGTTCCATTTGTGATACCTCGACTTTCTAAATTCATTATACCCCAAATTAACCCCTTTTGTCAATAGAGCACATCCTTTTTATACTAAGCATTTTTTATGAAAATAATAGTTAATTACATAGGTTTGTTAGGTCTGTACGCCAGTTTCGTTTTGTTCTGCGATGAGCGTGGAGATGTCGAATTCAGCAACCATCAGCTCGAAGAGTTCGCCGCGGCTCTTTATGAGGTGCTTCTTGAGTATTACGAATCGAGAGAGGGCAAGGCGTATTATGAAGAGTGGCTGAAAGACCACCCCGAATACGCCGAAAATCCCGAAAACGCTCGATTTACAACAAAATAATGCAAGCTTTGTTTTAATGATTGAGCGTAACACATACGGCAAAACCGCCGTTATAAAAGCAGGTGTTCGCCCAACTATCAAGTGGTGGAGACGGAGAGGAGGGGCTGTCGCATTTAGCGCAGAACGAAAAACAGAATAATAAAAGACAATTGCTTTTCGGCGAATTAAGCGTTTAATAAACCGTAAAGCCGTTGTATTTTTATGGATTTTTGATTTTATATGTTTTTCTAAACGTTTTTTCGCCCGCTCGGAGTATCCGTATACGCCGTCGGGGCGAAGAAAACGCTTTCTGCATCTAAATGCGAAAGCCCCGCTTTTCGGTTATCGGAAATATGAAAATATATTGTCGATATCGCTTGCTGTGCACAATTTTAATGTCTTTTTCAACAAAATTGTTGTTGACAAAGCAATGTTTTTTGGATATATTTAATATGAGTAATTTTAATGATGATTTGACATAAATATCCTTATTTGGGGAGGCATCGAAATGAAAAGAAATTTCAGTGTAATTCTCAGTCTTATTATGTTGCTCGGCATACTGCCGTTCGGCTGCCTTGAGGTTTTTGCTGCGGATACGGGAAATGTTGTCTATGTAAACGGCAAAAAGATGACCGGCAGCGTAACGAGCCTTAAATGCGGCGACGGTTATGCGTATTTCGATGCGGCAACAAATACACTGCGGCTTGAAAACTGCACGATTAAAAAGTGTGCCGCTTCAGAAATTGACGGTACCGCAGTTTATGCGGCGATTATCGGTGAAGCGGACCTTACCGTCGAACTCGAAGGTATTAACAGACTGATCGTATCCGAGCATTGTAAAAGCGAGACAATAAATGCCGCAATTTATTCGGACGGCGATCTTGCTTTTTGCGGAAACGGTAAATTGTTTGTTGCTTACGGCACATATTTAAAAAATAGTTGTGAGGCTTACTCTGTTTTTGCAGGCGGAACTGTTACATTCAGTGAGGCTCGAATAATCGTGAACAGTAACAGTGCATACGGTGTAAAATGTAATGAGTTGAAGTATGTTGGAGATACCTCCAACCCCTATCAGTCATTCTTTATAAGTGCAGTCAGTGATTATTTAGCTTCATTTTTATGCCGTGTTGATGAAGTGCTGAACTGTGAAGTTTTTAAGTATCACGATTCCGACACCGGTGGATCGTTCTTTTCAGCTTTCCCGGGGTTTGAAGCATCAAAAGAAAATCCGTGGCGGGTATATACTGCGGAAGAATTAACATTTTTGCTTTGCGCACCGACCGATATGCCTATGTATTTGCAGCTTGCAAACGACATCAGCAGTAATATGTGGGATACTGTTGATGTGCGGGGCACAAAAACAGTTGATTTGAACGGATTTGATATATACGGTCATCTGCCTCATACCAGCGAAAAAAACGGTTACGGCAACAAGCTTGAATACACCTTGGGTTCATCCTCCAAAAATATGTTTCGTATTCAAAAATTTTCACACCTTACTGTCGAAGACTCAACCGGAAATAACGGAGAAGTTTTTTATGACTGTTATATACCGGATTTGGATGATGATTATTCCGGTATATTGGCAGACGGTGTGGGATTACATGCGTTCTATTTGTCTCACAATGGATTTGAACTGGGTTCAACCAGGCGGAATTTATTTTCTCTTGCCGGTGAAGGCTCCGAACTGACTATCAATAGCGGCATATTTAAAGCCGGCAGAAAAAAAGAACAGTATTTTGCAAGAAAAGCGAAGTATGCGGATGCACTTTTTTTGGGGTGTATTGTACACGGAGAGGGAGCGTTCACATCCAATGGCGCCATTTATACATTCAATGCTGCGAATGCTTTTAAATCCACCGACGAAAACAATAAAATAATAATCAATGACGGTATATTTACCTGCAAAAGCCACGATTCCAGAGGTTTGTTCTTTAACTATGTCGGTTACGAGATTGCTGATAGGACAGAAAGTGACTATAATCATATAACGCTCAACGGCGGTAAATTCGTCAGTGAAAAACTCGGAACGAACGATCCCAATGGCGCAACGAATCACAACGAAGCAGAGCTTCATATCGGTGAAGAATATTTCGATTTCCAAGACAATGCCGATTATTTTTACAACGGCAGGCAAATAACCGAATACACCGACGATTTGCTGAATAAGCGCGGCACATTTGAAATTAAACCGAAAATAAACGGTGAACTCAGGATTTCGGCACCCGATAACGCCGAGAAATACAACAACGAGTATTACTATGCGCAGAATTCTTCGTTTGTTATCACTCCCACCGCATTCCCGAAGTTTTATACAGACGGTTTTTGCAGCGAGCTTGAACACACATATTACGAATATACGGTAACGGATGCCGAAAATCCCGCTTTAACCTACACCACGAATACAGCCGCCGCAACATTTGATCTCGGCAGTATTTCGCCCTCGCAGTTTACATTCGAAAAAGGGCATACCTATTCGGTAAAATGCACCTATGGCGATTATTATCATGGCACATGCCGATTTGACCTTGCAAAAGAAAGTGAAAATGAAATACTCATACACATAAGCGGTGCGACTCTGCCGACGGTTACGGGGCACAGTGTTGCGGCAACATTTTACCGCAGTTCTTCCACCGATACAAAGCGCGGTATGGCGACCCTTACCGTGAGTGACTGCGGCGAGTTTGACGGCGGCAGCTGCGAGCTGCTGTTTTACCCGAAATCAACTTCGTATGAATCGATTTCGCAGCCGATAACCGGCGACGGTAAATACACATTTAATTTTATAAGCGATGCAAACGGTCTTGAAACCTATGCTTATGAAATTAAAATGTACGATAAAAACGGTTACCCGACTTTTTCTTCAAGGGAGACATTCAAGGGCGCAACGGGCCCGTGGATATATATTTCCACCTCGGGTTATTCCAAGCCGCTTGTTGACGGTCAGCGTTATGTTATGGCAGGCTCATCCGTAACGCTTAAAACAGAGCCGACACTCAACGGTGTTACTTACCAATGGTATAAGCTCGCAAGAAATACCGACGGCAGCTATGCCGCATCTTCCGAGACGGTTTCGGGCGGTACATCCAATACTCTCACCGTAACAGCACCCGGCAAATATTATCTGCGTATTTTTACCGGTAGCTATTATGCGTATTCAAATACCATTACCGTTGACACGCCGCAGACCACATCGGATTTGTGCGTTACCTTATCGTCAAGTGCGGATTCGTGCAGTAAAACATCGCCTGCAACGCTTACCGCAACACCCTATAATGTTAATACTTCAAAATCCGTGATGTATGAATGGACTATCACAAAAGCACCCGACGGCTTCGGTTACACGCGCCCGTATTCGTATGGCTCGGGTTATGGTATTACTACACGCCCGTTCCCGTCATCATCGGCAGATTTATCGGCATATCCGCCCGGTATTTATGAATTCACCTGCAAAATTACGAATGACGGTAAAAGTTATACGGCTGTTCCCGTAAAAGTACAACTTACGAAAACCGTTGAAAGAATAGAAACATACTATAATGATATCTGCTTTGCGGACGGCGATACGCTTTATATGCCCTCGCAGGAAAAGAGCATTACGGTATTTTCCGCATCATATCCGCGTGAGATAACCAGCGGCTACAATATCTCATATAAGGTTTCAGAGGGCAATTCCGTAAAAATAACCGATTTCGGCGATTCGTGCGCCGTAATTGCTCCCGTTCACCCCGGAACATCAAAAATCAAGGTATATATCAAGGACCAGGATGGCAGCGAGCTTTACACAGCTTCTACAATTACGGTCGTCGTGCCGGTTTCGGTCGTTGATGTTTACATAAATCAGCCTATGGTAAAAGGCGGCACGCTCGAACAAAGCGATATAACCGTTGACGACACTTATTTTTCATCGGTTGTGAAGAATTGGTTTACGAGCCGCGGCGTCTCTGCGCTTGACGACGGCTATGTGATTGAGGCAAATAAACGCTATACCGCAACTGTTAATCTCACATTAAAGAGCGGCTATTATCTGCCAACTAAAAATCCCAAAACTGATACTCCGCAATTTGATGCAAGCGGAAATACGAAATGCATTAAAATCCGCTGGCATACCGACCCCGACAATCTGTCAAAATATACCGAACGCCTTTGTGACTGCCCTTCAAGCGGAATAGCAGACCATATCAGCGAAATGTTTGATTTTGATACGGTAAAAGATAAAACCTGCGCGTATTTTGACGATGTGGAATGCCGCTTTTTTTCACCCGATGCAGGTACTGCGGCAAACGCTTTCGGCAGCTGTTTTATATTCGGTTCTTCAAATTTCCGCCAAAGTGCCGCTGTTATCATAGATGAAACCGCAGGCGGGGTGCTTGTTGAGGGTTCAACCGCATTCATTGAGGGGCACACCTATTCGGCGATACTTTGGTTCGAAACGACCGTTGATGATTTATATTTCGACGATTCGCCCGCAGTTACAATAAACGGTCAGCCGTTCGGGGCGCACATTTCAGACAATTCACTCACGCCGGATACGATTGAGCTTACAGAACACTTGACATTCACCTGCGGTGTCAAAGAGTATGATTATATTGATGATGTCAGCTTATCGGGCGTTGAAACACCCGTTGCAGGGGCTGAAGCTCCGCTTCTTAACAATGTGACGGATAACGGCACGATTTCCGTCGATACCGATAAATTATATGTAACCAAAGTGGAGTGGTATTCGAACGGGAATGATTGGAACGATTTCCTTGACGGCAGATACTTTAAGCAGAATACCGCTTACAAAGCAAGAATCTGGGTCGAAGTAAACACAGACGATTACCCGACATACAGGCTGTATAAGGTCAATTCAACGCCGTGGCTTAAGGTTGACGGTCAGTCTTATGATTTTGTAACATCCTTTGTAAACGGTGCGCAGACAAAGGGTTATGTTGATGTCAACTTCCCGGCAACAGGCGGAATTGAAGGTATCAGCGTTGCGGGCAGCAGCGAAAGAACGTGGCAATATAAAGAAGGCTGCTTTACCGCAGCCGAGGCAGCCGCAAGTGCATACACGGTAACTGTCATAAACCACAC
This sequence comes from Acutalibacteraceae bacterium, assembly GCA_045617785.1. Lineage (GTDB taxonomy): Bacteria > Bacillota > Clostridia > Oscillospirales > Acutalibacteraceae > DTU089. The sequence continues at coordinate 5,554 of JAZLJH010000008.1, read as the reverse complement.
GGCAAACACATTCACGAACCTGAGTGTGAATTTTACCGGCGGTGACGCCGATTGCTTCACTGTAAATCAGCCTGCAAAAGGAACGCTCGGCGCATACGAAAGTACAAGCTTCACAGTCGTGCCGAAGCATGATCTTACGGGCGGAGTATATCGGGCTCGCTATCAGTTGAGTTACGACAGCGGCGAGCCGACGGATTTTGTTTTCACCGTAAGTGTCGAGGAACGCGATTGGAACTACCTTTCGGGTCTTATGTATCTCGATGTCGAAAATAAAAACGATTACGATTATATGAAGCTTATAACCGTAACGCTTACCCCGCAGAGCGAAACCGAGCCGGTTATTACACAAAGCTTTGTAGGCTTTGATGCACAGCCTTACAGCATAAGTAATATCACACCCGGCATTTATACCCTGCGTGCCGAGCACGAGGGCAGCGTAACCTATGAGCAGACCGTGGATATCACAACCGATGCCGAGCACAATATCTATATGCCCCTCGCAGAAAGCGGCGAAAGCGGAAGTCTGTTCGGGTATGTAAGTTATTCAAGCTTTGACGGTGCTCCCGTTTTGCTGAATATTACCCCTGTTGACGATTGGGTAACACTTACAAGAGAATTTACGGAAGGAAACGGCAAATACGGTTATATAAACGGCAGGTATTCGCTTGCATATTCTGTTCCGGGAATTGAAAACGGCGATTACCGTGTTGAGATTACCAAGTCTGCGTGTGTCAGCAGAAATGTGCTTGTATCCGTAAACGGCGATACTGCGGTTTCGACATCGCTCAATCTGCAGAACGATGTAAACGGCAGCGGCGGTGTCGATATTGCGGATTATGCGCTATGTGTAAATCTTGCACTCGGCACGGATAATGCGGTAAATGCCGACCAGACTGCCGACGGCGAATACCGGAAAAGGGTTGCCGATATCGATGGCGACGGCTTCATTGATGTGCTCGACTGCGCCTTGCTTGAAAGAGCTTTGTATTATTAAAATCCAAAAAATAACGGCAGGAAGTCAGTTTTCGCAAAAAAATTCTGAATCCCGATTCCGCAAGGTTTCGGGATTTTTCTTGTTTATTATTCTGCTTTGTGTTAGAATTTTGATATGGATGATTTTGGCGGGTGATGTTATGATAGGTGTATCGCTTCCGTTTTTTAACGGATTGGTGACTGATATTTTCGGCGGAACGGATATTCTTTTGAGTAAGCTAAAATATTTCGGAGTTAAAAGCGTTGAGCTTCGTGCAGTCCGCCCCGAAAATTTACCTGAAAAAGTTTTTGAAGCAGCAGAGCTTTTGTGGCGTAACGGTTTCAATATTACCGTTCACGGTGATATCCGTAATCCCGAAAATGCAGTAAGCGATATATTTTCACCGCTTTCTGAGGTGTTGAAGAATCTTCGGCAAAAGGAACTTGTAATTACAGTTCATCCGGAGCTCTGCGATAATGTAAAAGTCCTGACAGATGTTGCCGATTATATCAGGGAAAATAATCTTCCCGTAAGAATCGCACTTGAAAATAACAGACTTTTGCCCGATGGCACTTTCGGCGACAGTGTGGCTCTTGTAACCGAAACAGTGAAAAAAATAAACCGATATGAGATCGGCGTGTGTTTTGATATGGGGCATTTCTGCTGGTACAGCTCAAAGACTCCCTCGGCATCACTCCCGGATGATTTTACAAAAAGAATTATACATACGCATATTCACGCTCTGCATAACGGTACAACACATTTTCCGCTCGGTGAAAACGAGCTGCCGCTTAATGAGTATGTCAAGGGTTTTTCTTTCGAATATTACGGTGTTTATAATATTGAGCTTGAGCACGCACGCTTTGAAAAACTTTATGAGCCGCTTGAGGCTTTTGAAATCAGTACATCCGTTCTTCGCGGCGCTTTGCCAAAGTATGCGTTTGTTTATGACGACATACGGGAAAATTTCAGCAAAAGACTTTCGGATTGCTTTAAGATTTATGAAAACGGCTCAAAAGAGAATTTTGCCCTTATTCAGTCCACAAGTTATCTTTTCAAGAGCCGCAGCGTTAATTGGGCGGTCGATATTGCTTTGCGAAACGCAGCGCTGCTTTCTGATTGCACGGAAATCTTTAAGGAAAAAATGCGGAATGTTGACATTATGCTCATAACTCACGCTCATGCGGATCATTTTGAATATCAGACTGTTTCACTGCTGAAGGATTTGAATTTGAAATGGGTAATTCCGTATTTTTTATATGAAACCGCTGTTTTATACGGAATAAACCCCGAAAACATTATCGTTTCAAAGCCGGGCGAAGAAATCTCATTCGGCGATTTGAAAATTCTGCCGTTTGAAAGCGACCATTACCGCCCGAATACACGGAACGGTGTGCCGGAGCTCGGCTATTATGTTACGGGTGAGGGGATGCCCGATATTCTCATACCGGGTGATATACGCAACTACACGCCGAAAATTGCAGACGGCATCGGCAATGTTGACATTTTATTTGCACATATCTGGCTCGGTGATGACAACACTCAAACCGAAACCTGTATTGAAAAAGCACGTCTTGCGGCAGAATACTACTGTAATTTCAAACCGAAAAATATCGTGTTTACGCATCTTTACGAAGCGGGGCGCAACGATGAACAGATGTGGCGTAATGAACACGCGCTCGCAGTAAGTAAATACATAAGCGAAATCGATGACACCGTTAAATGCTTGCTGCCGTGTTCAGGCAGCCGCATTCTGCCGTGAACCGATATTTAGTAAATTGTATATTTTGCTGAATTGAATAATAATTCAATAACTACATATTTTTATTATCGAAAATGAATGTTTTGTGCTGATATACAAAAAAATATTGATTTTCATATTACTGTATGTTAGAATAAAACTACCAACTAATAAGGAGGAATATTTATGATTATCGGAATACCCAAAGAAATTATGCACGAGGAAGATCGTGTATCCGCAACTCCCGAAACTGTGAAAAAATATGTTGAACTCGGTATCAAAGTTCTTGTCGAGGCAGGCGCAGGCGTTGGTTCATATTGCCCCGATGAAGATTATGCGGCGGCCGGTGCCGAGATAATTGCCGATGTTGCTGAACTCTATGAAAAAGCAGACCTCATTCTTAAGGTAAAAGAGCCCCTTTTCAATGAGAAAAAGGGTATTCACGAAATTGATATGATGCATAAAGGTCAGTACCTTATCACATTTATTCATCCTGCATCTCCGGTTAACCACGAAATGGTCAAGAATATGGCTGCCAAGGGTGTTATTTCACTCACTCTTGATGCCATTCCCCGTATTTCCAGAGCTCAGTCGATGGATGCGCTTACCTCGATGAGTACCGTTGCGGGTTATAAGGGTATGATTATGGCAGCAGACAGACTTCCGTGGTTTATCCCCATGACCTCTTGCGCAGTCGGCACAATGAAACCCGCTAATGTTCTTGTTATCGGTGCGGGCGTTGCCGGTTTGCAGGCTTTGGCAACAGGTAAAAGACTCGGCGCTGTAACTTATGCGGCTGATATTCGTCCTATGGGTGCTGAAAATGCAAAGAGCCTCGGTGCAAAAGAAGTTGATCTCGGCGTTCCGGCAGAGCTTGCGGTTGCTCCCGGCGGCTATGCACTCCGCCTTCCCGAAGAGTGGCAGGTCAAAGAGCAGGAAGCTCTTGCAAAAGTTCTTCCCGAAATGGATATCGTATTCTGCTCGGCGCTTATTCCCGGCAAGCTTGCTCCCATCTGCATTACCGAAGAAATGGTCAAGAATATGAAAAAAGGCTCGGTCATTGTTGATATAGCAATAGATCAGGGCGGCAACTGCGCCATCACCCCCAAGGGTACTATTGAAGAAAAATACGGCGTTACCATTATCGGCACAAAGAATATTCCCGGCATCCTTCCCACAAGTTCAACATGGATGTTTGCAAAGAATATGTATAATCTTGTTAATTTCATAGTTAAGAACGGTGAAATTGCGCTTGATTTTGATGACGAAATCGTTAAATCCGCCCTTACCACCATCGACGGCAAGATTGTTCATGCCGGCGCTCTTGAGGCAATGGGGATGTAATCACCTGTTATTTCAGCTCGTTAAGGGGACAACATTATTTGTTGCCCCCGTTTTTTAAGGGGGTATATCATTGAAGGAATTAATCCTTATTATCGTTTTTGCGGTGTCTACCGTTGTCGGCTATTTTCTTATCAATAAGGTTCCGAGCCTTTTGCATACTCCGCTTATGTCGGGTATGAACGCGCTTTCGGGTGTAACCGTGCTTGGTGCAATAGCGGCTACTGCGGCAGCCGTCGGGACCGAGCTCGACTGGCTTCGCGCAGTTTTAGGTGTGCTTGCCATTGCGCTCGCTATGATAAATGTTGTTGGCGGCTTCGGCGTAACTAACAGAATGCTCAAAATGATAAGCGGCAGCAAAGAGGGAAAGGCAGGTAAGAAAAATGACTGATCCCGTATATTACATAATCAGTGCAGTTCTTGTTTTCGGCGTTCTTCTCGGCATTTCGCTTATGAGTAAGGTCAAGTCGTCCGTTAAAGGTAATTCAATCAGTGCGGTGTCGATGGCTCTCGCTATCATCACGGTGCTCATAAAATACGAGGTATTTAAGGCGAGTCAGCTTGTATTTGTTTTTCTCGGTATCGCAATCGGCTCTGTTGCCGGTGTGATAATTACCAAAAAGGTGAAAATGATACAGATGCCTCAGACAGTTGCTCTGCTTAACGGCTTCGGCGGCGGTGCTTCTGCGATCGTCGGTGCTATTACCGCTGCAAGAAGCGGATTTGAAAGTGTTACATCTATACTTGCGGTCGTCGTCGGTATGGTCACGCTTGTAGGCAGTTTCGTTGCGGCGGCAAAGCTTCAGGGTGTTTTAAGTCCCAGACCCAAGGTTTATTCCGGTCACAAGTTTATAACCGTTATCTCACTTGTATTGAGTCTTGCAGCGTGTGCAGCTGCTGCCGTTCCCGCACTTCGCAGCGGTACGGCTAACCTTGTTGTTCTTGTTTTTGCTTTTATATTCTCCGGGCTTTTCGGTTACTTCTTCTCTATCAGAGTCGGCGGTGCCGATATGCCTATAACTATTTCGCTTCTCAACTCCTTCAGCGGAGTTGCGGGCTCCATAGCAGGTCTTGCCATCGGTGATGCTCTGCTCGTTGCCGTAGGAGGTGTTGTCGGCGCATCGGGGCTCATCCTTACACAGATAATGTGCCGTGCAATGAACAGACACCTTTTCGATATTCTTCTCGGCAAAACATCTGCTCCTTCGAAGCCGGTACCCGCAAAATCTGCGGCAGAGCCGAAGGCAAAGGCAGCAGAAACCGCTCCCCTTGAAAGTGCCGCGTCAGTTGAACTCAGCCCCGCAGAGAAGGCGGCGGATGTGCTTAAAGCGGCAAAGGATGTGATAATCATACCCGGTTACGGTATGGCACTCGGTCAGGCGCAGTCACTCGTTAAGCAGCTCAGTGATAAGCTTGAAGCAAACGGAGCGAAAGTTCGCTTTGCAATACATCCCGTTGCAGGCAGAATGCCCGGTCATATGAATGTGCTTCTGTGCGAA
>JAZLJH010000007.1:0-5758 GCA_045617785.1 Acutalibacteraceae bacterium | reverse complement strand
TTTCTTCTACAATACCGATATTGATAATTCTGCAATTCAGATCCAGTGCTTTCCGACAAGCATCTTCCAATAATTTGGTGCCAATTTTTCTATGTCGATATTCGGGCAATACACATAAGTTATTTAGTTCACACTGTTGTTCTTTTTGAAGAAGCAATGAATAATAACCGATTAACTGGTCATTTTCAAAGTACCCGTACATCGGTCTGTGCTCGCCGTTCAAATGCCAATTTATTCTTTGTTCATTTGTTGCAAAAGCGGTAAACCTCGGTGCATTTTCTTCAGTAAAGCCGAATTCTTCTGCTACAGTGAAAAAACTATCCCTGATAACCCTTACGCATTGTTCAATGTCTTCGATTCGTATTTCTCTTATCATTTCGGTATCATCTCTTCAAAATTTTTTATGGATTTTCTTTGCTTTTCACCGTTCTGCAGGAAGCAATCAGCATTACACGAATCGAAGTACACTGTTCATTCAGTTCTTTGTATGTCTGTTCTTCAATATAATTCGTGCGGTACAACAGTTCGAGCCAATATCCGGTTTCGCTTGCTTCTTTCAAGGCAATTTCAAGTTTGGAGATAAAATCTTTTGTGCCTTGTGCATAATTTGCTTCGTATATATTCGCACCGATGGAAGTGCCGGAACGCCCGATTTGATTTGAAATGACAGATTCGTGCTTAGTTTTCAGATCTTTTACGAGGTTGATGATTTGTACGGAAAAGGACATAGACATATCTGCAAGTTTGTTTTCTTTCATAGACATTACCTCCAATCCATACATAATTATACTGCATTTTCATTGAAAAGTCAATGATGCCGCCGCTATGCGGCTAATGATGTTTCGGCTAACGCCGAAATGATGCCCAGCACTTCGTGCCGCAATGATGCGATGTTTGCCCATGTGCCGTCAGGCACACATCATCAGCGATAGCGACATCATTGGCGAAGCCAACACCATTTGCCGAAGGCAAACATCATTCAAAAAAGTATCTTTTGTCGGTAGACAAAAGAGACTTTTTTGTTGGCAGGGGTAGCTGGATTCGAACCAGCGAATAACGGCGTCAAAGACCGTTGCCTTACCGCTTGGCGATACCCCTTTATATAAAAAAAGTCAAACACCCGTTTGTGTTTGACTTTTTTACTGGGGTGGATGATCGGGGTCGAACCGACGACCTCCAGGGCCACAACCTGGCACTCTAACCAACTGAGCTACATCCACCATGTATTGGCACGGATGAAGGGATTCGAACCCCCGACCCACTGCTTAGAAGGCAGTTGCTCTATCCGACTGAGCTACATCCGCATATTTACAGAGGTAATACAATGGAGCGGGTGATGGGAATCGAACCCACACGACCAGCTTGGAAGGCTGGGATTCTGCCATTGAACTACACCCGCAAGTGTGTTACAACAACGGCTATTTTAACACAACAGTATATTGATGTCAAGAAAATTTTACGAAAATACAGTAAAAATTTATCCTTTTTACAAATAAAATCGGGGTACGGCTGCCGCAGCCGCCGTACCCCCTGCTGTTATTAAATTATTCGGCAGAGCCGTTTTCAAAATCCGACATATAATCGGCAACATTTTTCTGCCTGCTTTTTGCAAGCTCGGCATACATAAGCTCGCGTTTCTGCCTTGAAATGGGCCACAGGAATTTCGGAATAATGCCGAGTGCGCCGGTGATTGTGGGCACCGCGGTGCAAAGTGCAAATTCCCAGAATTTTGTGGTATCGTTCTGTGTGCCGATTTCGAGCCCCTGAACGTAACCGATGCGCTTCATTAAAAGGCTTGTTACGGAGCCGAGCAGCGCCGATTGAATTTTAAGAACGAGTCCCTTGGCAACGCCCGTGGTGGCTTCCATTCTGTAGCCGTTTTTCCACTCGCAGTAATCCATAGCTTCGTTCCAGAGGTCGGCGTTTATGACCTTGGTAACGCCCCACGACCACTTATTGAACCACTCCTTCAAGCCGAAGGCTATGCACATGGGAACGGTCTTAAAGAGCATTGTGCGCTTTTTGGAAATGCCGAACAGGAACACGGCAAGGTTAAGCACATCGCCGTAAATATCGGAAGCTATCCAAAGTGTTTTGGATGAAAAGTGCCTGCGCAGCGGGGCAACAAAGCTGTAGCTTATGCTGCCGTTTATTGATGACGGAATATTAAGAATGGTAATGAGTGAATAACTGCCGAGAACATCAATAAAGTAGTTGGTTTCGCTCTTGCCTATTGAGAAGTTTCCGAGGAAATCCGAAAGGCACATAAGAAGCACCGGATAGTTTGAGAATATGGCTTTTAAGCCGGCTTTGACATTCGGCTTTTCAACAGATTGCGGAACACGCTCACGCGACTGCATAAAGAACCAGAATGTGCAGAGTGAAGAAACGAGTGCGGTGCTGCCGCCCATAATCATAAATATATTGCTCAGCTTCCAATTTACGACCTTATTGTTTACAAGGTCTATAAGCACGCCCATTATGTAGCGCGGCATATCCTCGCCCATATAGCCGGTAAGCAGCTCAGCGAGTGTAATCAGGCGCACACGCTCGTTCGGGTTGGGCGTTATGGTGGACATATAGCCGCTTTTGGCAACGCTTTTGAATGTGCCGGCAGTTTCGTTAACAACGGCAAAAGCGTAATAATAAATCAGCTTGGGGATGTACGTGCCGGAGGTATTCGGGAAGAACAGCGGCAAAAGCCACGTAAAAAGTCCGAGCACGGTCAGCGGAAGCTGCAAGCCGACAAGATACGGTCTGAACTTGCCTATTCTTGTACGGGTGTTATCCACAATGACGGAAATGAATGTATCGTTGATAACATCCCACGCGGTGGTAACAAGATTCATAACCGCGCTCACGGTGAAGTCGATATGCACGACATCCCAGATGTAGCGCTCTTTGAAAGATTCTATATTGAATGTGTTTGCCCAGTCATTAAAGAGGTACGCAACCGTTTCCTTGACACCGACATAATTGTAGCTTCTGTAAAGGCGGGCTTCATCGGCATTGACCTCGGCGGCACTTACGATTTCACGCGATACGGAGTTGATATCGTTTTCGCTCATTCGGTGTCACCCCCTTTTACCGTTAAAACACAGGAATCTCTGAAATAACCGTCATCGGAAACGGCGACGATTTTCACCGTACCGCATTCAACCGCCGTAACAGTGCCGTTTTCATCAACCACGGCAACATTTTCGCCTTCAACCGCTTCGGTAAACCAGAGCACGGTTTTATCGGTGGCATCGGAAGGCTTGAGCTTTGCGCTTAAATTTGCTTTTTCACCGACATTGAGCGTAAGCTCATCATCGGAGATCTTGATTTTTTCGACGGGTTTTCTGACATAGACCTCACATTCATCGGTGAATGTATTGCCGAGATATTCAAGTTCGACGGATATCTTTACGGGCTCGTTTGATTCGCAAACGCCCGTGATATAGCCGAGCTCATCGATTTTCACAATACTTTCATCGGATGATGTGAATTTGACCTTGTACTCGCTGTCATCGTTGATGACGGCATTCACGGCAAGCTTTGTATCGCTGCTGCCGGGATTGACGGTTACGGTTTTCTGTGAAAACGAGATGCCGGAATATGTAAAGTTCACACGCTTTACAACCTTATAAGTAAAGGCGATTTGCTGATTCGTGTTTTTTAGCTCGGGAATAGCAAAATCCACACCGGCATTCACCGCAAAGCGTGTTTCAAATTCAACATAATCGACCTTATCGGTAAGGCGGTCAACGCGCATTTTAACGGTAAGCGAATCAACAGATGCATCGGAATCGTTCACCGTGAAAACATCGCCGAATTTTTCGGCAACCGCTTTAAGTGCCGCTCTGTCGCCCGCAATATCAAACAGTTTTTCGGTTTGCGGCTTGTTTTCGGCGCCGTCGGGGTTTACAAATATGAGAATATTGTAGTAATCCGCATCAACGGGCTTGCCGTCGCCGTCGAGCTTCAGCTCACCGGTTTCGGTGTCGATAACGCCGTTCACACAGGATGCTTCCGCAATATCGTCGGTTTTAAGTTTTATTATGGGTCTGTCGGCGTAATCGGTTCCGAATTCGCCGTTGAAATCTTCGGGGTAAAGACCGTCGACAAAGCCTTCAATATCCCCTTTCACAAACTCAACAAGTGATTTTTCACTGTCGGCACAATCCTCGGGGGAAATTGTAAAATCGCTTAAACTGATGCTGACCGCGGATTTGAATTTTACAAGCTTGTTATCGTCTGCACCGTTAACGAGCGCGGCAACATAGCCGAGTATCGCATCGTCACCGACGGGCATTTCGGTTTTTGAGGGAACAGGCTCAACGGGCATTTCATAAGTACCTTCGGTAACGAGTGCAAATGCCACAATAAGCACCGATGCGATACAAACAGCCATTGCGGTAATAAAGCAAATACCGAAAAGCACAATCTTATTCTTTTCCTTGCGCGAACGCGCAGCGGCACTGACATTTTTGTTATTATCAGCCACGGTGATCACCGCCTTTCGCTTCTGCGGCAAGGGCGTTGCGCGCCTCTTCGTCGGCGAGGCGCTTTTCGCGTTCTTCATCCGACTCAAACACGGGAAGCGGCAAATCATCGAGCGATACCTCGCCCGCCTTTATGCGTTTTCTCATAGCTATGCGCTGCAGGTCAACATCCTTGGCGCTATGCTGAATATTGCGCTTAACAAAAAGATGATTTATAACAAAATCAGCAATAAACATTGCGAGTGCAACAAATGCGCCGAAGCCTGCGGACACCTTAACGATGCTGACATCGCCGGATGCGGCGAGCAGGAACGAAGCAACCGCGCCGAACACGGAAAATGCCATGCCCGCAACGGCTGTTGTTCTCATTATGCGAGCGGTTTTCTGAATATTTATGAAAGAAAGGATCTCGGTAACGAGAATGACCGCGCCCGCAAGCACAATAAGCACCATCGCCGCCGCAAGCAGCAGTGATTTAATGAAAAGTCCGTCAACATCGGCACACTCCTTTAACGAAAGAAAAGCATTGAGCGTGCCGTTTGAAAAAGCCTGATACAAACCGATTCCGCCGAAGCTCAACGATTTTGAGATTACAGGTATGCCGACGATTTCGGCATCGGCAAACGGAACAAGCACCGCACAAAGCGTAATAACCGAAAACACTATTCGCGCAATCGGCAGCGAGCCTTTGATAAAAGCGGTTTTAAGTTTATCTGCAAATATTCGCAGCGAAGCGTATTCAAGCTCGCAGCGTTTTGCATCACGGGCAAGCATTTGATCCTGCGTGCAGTAAAAAATATTGACACCGCAGTGCTTGCAGTTCGGGGCAAGTTCAAATCTGCCGATCTGACCGCCGCAGTTTGGGCATTGCACAACACATCACCTCTGAATATATCTATACAAGGTTATTATATTATCGGCAGCGTTTATAGTCAAGAATTCTTTTTTAGCGATAATCTTAATATTTGTTAATAAAAGCATAAAAAAGACTTGATTTATGTGAAAAGGCGTGATACAATAGCATCATCTTGGAGGCGTAGCTCAGTTGGCTAGAGCACCTGCTTGACGTGCAGGGGGTCACAGGTTCGAGTCCTGTCGTCTCCACCAAAAAAGCACGCCTCGGCGTGCTTTTTTCAATGATATCCGTTCTTTGCAGAACGGGTGATATATCTTCGATATGATATCCGCTAACGCGGATGATATATGCCTTCGGCATATTAAGGAACGGATATTATCTCATATTTGAGCGAAGCGAGAATATATCATACGGCTTT
>JAZLJH010000006.1:0-58941 GCA_045617785.1 Acutalibacteraceae bacterium | reverse complement strand
GCGGCATCGTAGAGCGTGTAAAAATTGTTGTGTGTTTTGCCGGCGCGGCGCTTGGCTTGTGTGTATTCAATATCCTTGCGCTGAAAGCCGAGCTCGGCAACTATGCCGCGCATAAACGGCGTGGGGTCGTTAAGATTCCTGAGCACATCCACAAACGAGCTGTCGTACAGACCGAAGCCCGTGAAGTGCTCTATCTGCTCGACCTGCGACATTTTTTTGATTATTTTGTAGTAGCAGGTCCTGAAAAATCTTACAAGCTTGTTTTCCTCGCTTGCGCTTTTAATGGCGCAAACGATTTTGCAGCCGCTTTCCCACTCGGCAACAAGCTTGGGTATCAATTCAACGGGGTCCTGAAAATCGGCGCAAATAGGTATAACGCAGTCGCCGCTGCTTTGCAGAATTGCGTAATACGGCGAGTTGAACTGCCCGAAATTCTTGGCATTGAGAATGGCGCGCACTTTTTTGTTGCGCTTGCAGATTTCGCGGATAAGCGGGCGAGTATTGTCGGTGGAGCAGTTGTCGATAATGAGTATTTCGTAATCGTACTGCGGCAGAGAATTCACAAGCTCGTTTTCCACGGCGTTTACTATCTGCACAATATTTTCCTGCTCGTTGTAGCAGGGTATCACCATGCCGATTTTCTTTTTATCCATCAATAAAACCTTCTTTCAAAAAGGCAGCAGTTTTCATAATTCCGCATTCAAAATCTGTCTGCGGTGCAAAACCCGTGTCGCAGCGCAGTTTTTCGGTATCTGCGCAGAGGAACATAGGCTGGTTGGGGTAATACTCCACGGCGCCGAAATTCAGGCGCGATTTCGTACCCGTAACCTTTGCCATAGTCAGAATATAATCCTTAAGCGTGCGCATTTCGCCGCTTCCCACGGCGTAGATTGCACCGTCTTTACCGTTTTCTGCGGCAAGATACAGCGCATTCGCCACATCGCCGCAAAAGGCGTAATCCCAGATTTGTTCGGCTTTGGTGAAGTCGCAGTCGTCGCCTTTAAGCATTTTTGTGAGCGTGCTCATAACCATAGAGCGCGGCGTATCGCCGGGGCCGTATGCCGAAAGAATTCTGCACCATTCGTGGCGAATACCGAGTGTTTTGCATAGGTCGCGGCTCTTCCTGCCTGCGGCGAGCTTTGCTTTGCCGTATTCCGATTCGGGATTTTCCGGCGCAGTGTCGGAAACGCGCGTGCCGTAGGGGAGAACGCCGTTTTCGGCTTGACTGCCCGCGCCCGTAAATACCGCGCAACCGAGCTTTTTGGCAAGCCTGACCGCATCGAGTGTATATTCAATATTTTTCTGCTGCAGGTAGCGGTCGGCACGCTCTGCACCGTAAGTTCCGCACCAGCCGAGGTGGAAAAACGCATCGTATTTTTCGCCCTCGCGCGGCTCAAAATCTTTCAGCTCGTCAAGCGCGCAGAAGCGGATTTGTGCAAGCGGATGCCGCGGCAGCTTTTCCGTTCTGCCGCTTTTTCGGGCGAGCACAAGTATATTCGCACCCTGCCCGATGAGCTTTTCAATAAGCGCAGTGCCCACAACTCCGGTAGCACCGGTTATGACAGCGCTTTTAATTCTGAAATCACCCATAGCTTATTTCACCGCTGCGATTATCTCGTCAGCCATTTTTTTGAGTATAGCCTCGCTCATGCCGGGGTAAACGCCTATCCAGAACGAGCTGCGCATCACGCGGTCGGTTTGGGCGAGGTCGCCCACAACTCTGTACCCTTTGCCGCTTGCGCGCATCTCGTCAAAAACGGGCTGGCGCACGATGTTGCCGCTGAAAAGCATACGCGTTTGAATGCCTGCATTTTCAAGATGCTCAACCACATCGTTTTTGTTCACACCGTCGCGGCAGGTAATCATAAACCCGAACCACGAGGGGTCGGCATTTTCGGTCGGTTCGGGCAAAATCAGCTTGTCGCGAACGCAGTCGAGCGCGTTTTTCAGAAATGCGAAATTCTGCTTGCGCTTTTCGACAAATTCGGGGAATTTTTCAAGCTGAGCGCAGCCGATGGCGGCCTGCATCTCGGTAGCCTTGAGGTTAAAGCCGAAATGGCTGTAAACATACTTGTGGTCGTAGCCGAGTGGCAGCTCGCCGTATTGGCGGTCGAAGCGGTGGCCGCACAGATTATCTCTGCCGGAGGGGCAGGAGCAGTCGCGACCCCAGTCGCGCATAGAGCGCACAATTTTATGTAAAAGCGGGTTGTTTGTGTAAACCGCGCCGCCCTCGCCCATAGTCATGTGGTGCGGAGGGTAAAAGCTTGAGGTGCCTATGTCGCCGACGGTGCCGGTGAATTTTTTAACACCGTCAACCGTGTAGGTGCTGCCGAGCGCGTCGCAGTTATCCTCAACAAGCCACAGGTCGTGCCTGTCGCAAAAATCCTTAACAGCCGCAAGGTCAAAGGGGTTGCCGAGCGTGTGCGCGAGCATAACGGCTTTTGTTTTTTCGCTGTACGCATCTTCAAGCGCGTCAATATCAATATTATATTGCGGTACGGTAATATCCGCGAACACCGGCACCGCGCCGTATTGAATTATCGGCGTGATCGTCGTGGGGAAGCCTGCCGCAACGGTGATCACCTCGTCGCCGCGGTTGATTCTGCGGTCTTTGAGCAGGGGCGAGGTTAGCGCCTGAAATGCAAGCAGATTTGCGCTTGAGCCGCTGTTGACGAGCGACACGAACTTAATGCCGAGGTATTCACCGAGCTTTTTTTCAAATTCATCGCAGTATCTGCCGGAGGTCAGCCAGAAATCGAGTGCGGAATCAACAAGATTCTGCACCTCGCGCTCGTCGAATACTCTGCCGGCGTAGCTGATTCTGTCGCCGTCGCGGTAGGGCGGCTTTTTCATAAATTTACGGTAGTATTCGGCAACAAGGTCAAGAATCTGACCGCGCGCCTCGCTCTGATTATCTGAAAGCATCATTTCAAAAACTCCTTGATTTGCGCCTGCATCACGGCTTGAATATCCTCGCCGCCGAGCCACGCTTTAGTCCATTCCACGGTTTTTTGCACGGCATTTTCCACGCTCCATACGGGCGCGTAGCCGAAGGTCTTTTTAATAAGCGAGGTGTCGAGCCGCAAAAACGCCGCCTCGTGCGGAGCGTTCTGCTCGCACACATTCACCCACCTTAAGCCGCCGCCCCAGCATTTGCAGAAAATGTCGGCAAGCTCGCCGGTGGTGCGGCAGTCGCACTCGTCGGGGCCGACATTGTAAAATCCGCATTTCGTAAAATCCGCGTATTGCTCCGCCGCAATGGTGAGGTAGATTTTCAGCGGCTCGAGCACGTGCTGAAACGGGCGTGTGGAGTAGGGATTTCTTATAATAATATCGGTATTCGCCTGCGCGGCGCGCACGCAGTCGGGTATGAGCCTGTCCGCGGCAAAGTCGCCGCCGCCTATCACATTACCGGCACGCGCCGTAGATACGGCGATTTTCGCATCATTGAAAAATGATTTTATGTAGCTGTGTGTTACCAGCTCCGAGCATGATTTGCTGTTGGAGTACGGGTCGAAGCCGTCAAGCTTCATATTCTCGGTGAAAGCGGTGTTGAGGTCGGCGTTTTCATACACCTTGTCGGTGGTAACATTCAAAAAAGATTTCACCGAGCCGCAAAGGCGCACACATTCGCACACATTCACAGTGCCCATAACATTTGTTTCGTATGTGTAGCGCGGATTTTTGTAGCTTTCGCGCACAATGGGCTGCGCCGCAAGGTGTAACACGATTTCCGGCTGCTCGGCTTCAAAGACCGCATACAGCGCATCAAAATCGCGTATATCGCCGATATAAGATTTAACAAGCGAGCCGATGCCCGCAAGCGCAAAACGCGACGGCCCGGTGGGCGGCTCGAGCGCATAACCCGAAACGACCGCGCCCGCATCCGCAAGCATTTTGCACAGCCACGCCCCCTTAAACCCGGTGTGGCCGGTAATAAGCACGCGCTTGTTTTTGTAGAAATCAAGAAGCATTATGCCCACGCCTTTCGCGATAAAGTGAGTTTTTGGCAAGCTATCTGTCGAATTTCTTTTTTGCGACAGATTCATATAAAAATATCACCTGATATTAAAAATGGCGGGGAATATACTCCCCGCCTACGGTGGCCCCGGGACCGAAGTCCAAGCCAAAGTTACCTGATTTGCATCGGGTACACAATGTAGTATTCCCTTGCAATATCATTATATAAATTATTGCCGTTTTTGTCAATACAATAATGCAATAAAATTCAATGCATTATTGTAAAAACATGGGCAAAGCACACTTTCGGCGCCTGTATTATATTATCACAGAATTTTCGGTTTATCAACCCAAATTCACACAATCTGCAAAAAGCGACGGCTCGGTGGGCGGCTCGAGCGCATAACCCGAAACGACCGCGCCCGCATCCGCAAGCATTTTGCACAGCCACGCCCCCTTAAACCCGGTGTGACCGGTAATAAGCACGCGCTTGTTTTTGTAGAAATCAGTAATCATAATAAGCTCCGAGATGATAATGTTATGATTTATAACACAACTATTTTTATAAAATGTTACTTAATGAATTTTGATTTAAGTAATTGAATTGCTTCTGAAAAAACTTCGTTTTTCATCAGTAATTCAATGATAAGGTAAACAACACAAGAGGTCATAGCAGAGGCAAACAGTGCAACAATTTGGTTTGTTATAAATGATTTGAGTATTACAGAAACAATTATTACGGCTATACACCCTATAATAATTTTTCCAAGAGTTTTATAAATGCCATTTAGGTGAACTTCTTTTTTGCCTACGGTCATACAGTAAACGAAAGCAAATCCTTCTGATAATAAGGTCGTAAGTGCCGCAGCTTTTTCCTGCCAAAGCGGAATGAGAATAATATTAAGAATAATGTTTGCGGCAGCACTGATTATAGTAGCAATAAATACTTTTTTTTCTTTTTTTAACGGAACAAGAACGGCCTGTCCCCAAAAGTAAGCTGATAAACAAAGGAAAACCGTAACACTCAGAATAATAAATGAGGGGACGGCTTCAATGAATTCTTCGCCGGCAACCATAAGTATAATTTCCTTGCTGAAAATAATCATACCGATGATAGCCGGAACTACAAAAGTAAGCAATGTTTTGTAAACTTCTTCTGCTTGTTTAGTGAACTCACTTCGTTTTGTAGTATCATTCAATGAAGCTAGACGAGGAATTGCGACTAAAACAACTGAACTCAATACCGCTTTTATTGCAGAATAAATCTTTCCGGATACGGAATAATAACCCACTACTCTGTCATTGCAGAAAAAGCCCAAAATAGTAATATCCGAACCGACATAAACAGTAATAGTCAGCGCCATTGCAAAAAGCACAATGATCGGCTTCAAATGTTTTGACCAGTTAATTTGCAGGGTGAAAGAAGGATGGTAATACCTTCTCGTATAAAAGAAATTGATGAGGTTAAGTCCGTAGGTTGTGGCAACAACGATTATAGTGTATTTAATTAAGTCGTTTCCGTTTTTCACAAAAACAAACAATAAAATAATAGATAATAGATTTCCCACAAGATTACGAATTGTAACAAACAGAAAATCCTCGTAACTTGTTAAGGCCCAATCTAAACCAAGCATCGTGAAAAGAATTTGGAAAGAAATAATGACTGATAGGTTGCTGTATGCACGAAATTTCGGCACAGTAAATAATACTATTACCATTAAGAAATAGGCGACCAATGTAGAACAGACATTAATTGAAAACATTTGATCGGCAAATCGTTTAAAATCCGCTTTGGATTGCCTGATAGAAGCACCCTCACGAATGGCATAGGTACTGATTCCAAGACCTGCAATCAAAACAAAATAACTGACAAAAGTAAATGCGAAATTATACTTTCCGATGTTTTCGACACCCAACACGCGCGAAATATACGGGAATGTGATAAAAGGGAAAACAGCTGACAAAATACTGTTAACTGTTATTAAAAGCATATTTGTTTTTAGGTTTCGTTCTTTCATCACAACAAATCCTTATGCCAGTTTCTCTGCTAAGCTCATCGCTAATTCAACGGTTAAATCAGAATTATAATGTTGATGTTCACCCCACCGACCCAAACCGTAAACATTGTTTTCCTCACACCACAAAAGCAGTTCTTTCATTATTTGTGGCTTATCAGCCGTATTAAGCGGATAAGCATACTGATTCATATAACTGAACAAACTGTTGGAATTCGTCAATACTCTGTCTTTATTGGTTTCTGTCCAATAACCTTTACTGCCCTCACAAAAATTATGGCGAACAAGGATACGGTGATATGTTTTTTGCGGTTCGGGATAATAAATCCAATGGCAAGGCGTATCCATTCTTTCGGGGAAATACTCAGTCTGAATGGAACTGTATTTTAATGTTGAAACTTTTCTCATTAATTCATCCGGCATGTCCGTTAAATCGGTGAATTCCAACCACGGAATTGTGGTTATTATTATATCCGCATTGAATTTGCTGCCATCAACACAGGTTACGGTTTTGGTTGTAAAATCAATTCCTTGTACCGATGAATTGTAACAAATATTATCTTTAATGGCTTCTGCCATTCTGCGCCAAAGCTCACCATAACCGTGTTTTTTCGGATAATAGAACTTTGCATGACCGGGTTGAGTGCCGTATGCTTTGTGATTTTCACAAGAAAGTCTCGTTTCCTCCAAACTGACATTCGGCAGTTTTTCCAGCCAATAAGTACCGAGACAATCTAAATCTTCGCCAAACATTTTTTGGTTATATGGCAGCATATAGTCATTTGCTATTTTTTCACCGAGTTTCCAAACTATCCAATCCACAAATTTTTGAGGCATAGGCACACCTTTATTACAACCCGCATTTTCAATGGATAGTAAATGTTCTTTTTGAATATCCGCAGGCATTTGCCAGATATTTGCTTCAATCGGATGACCGATTAAAGTATTGTAAATGGAGATACGGCTATCACGCTCAAAAAGATTCCATTCCGATTCCGGCATAAACTCAAAAAGGAAACTATTTACATTTGGACGGCGCACATCAAGGAAATGACCTCCGCCGATGTCAAACGGAGAACCGTCAACAAGTGCAGAGCGGCAAAGCCCGCCGGCTTCTTTTTCTTTTTCCAACACTATAAAGTCAGAAATGCCTTTTTGTTTTAGGCAATTCGCAAATGCAAGACCTGCCGGACCGGCACCTAATATTAAGTATTTCATCGTATTCCCCGTTATTTTTGATTCAAAAAAAGATTTACTAATTTTGAGCAGTACATATTATCCCATGTCATTTTTTCAACTGCATTATGCGCATTTTTTGATAAATCATTGTAATAAACTGAATCATTCATTAGGCGAATAATTTCATCGCAAATAGCATTGGTATCGAATGGATCGAGGATTATACAGTCTTTTTCATTATTTAGCAACTCAACAGCCCCAACGCTATTGGATACAATAACGGGCAATCCGCAACTCATAGCCTCAAAAACCGCCAAGCCCCAACTTTGATCAACATTTACAAATGCAAAACCGTCAGCTTGATTGTATAATTCACAATACTTGTTTTCGTCAACTTGTCCGTGAATTGTAACAATATTGCCTAAATGCTTTTCTTCAACGAGTGTACATATTGATTGGTAATACTGCTCATCGAATTTGGTATCACCGATTATATCAAGATGAATTTTAATACCTTTTTTTGTTAATTTCTCAACAACCGATATCAATGTTTCGTAGTTTCTGTATGCGAAGAAAACACCCGTAGAAAGCAAGTTGAAGCTTTCTTTTGAATTGAAATGATGCAATTCAAGTCCTTGATTTTTATCAACACCACAGTACAAAACATCTGCATCACAGTTTAAATACTTTTTAACACGCTCTTTATTTTTGGTGACATTAACTGTGATTTTATCGACATTTTTTACATTTTTGCGAAATAACAAACGCATAATCTTAAACGGAAAATTATCTACAGTGTTTTGATTTGCGCCTATTCTAAAACAACTCGGAAGGTCATTAATCTGCCAAAATATTTTCACATTTTTTCTTCGTTTTAGCCATCTGATTATATTGAAAAATCCGTTATCATGAATATTGACAACATCATATTCTTTCCTGATTTTTTTATATAAATGTCTTTCATCAAAATAGCTTTTCAGCAAATTAACAACACTGTTAACAATATTCGTATTTCCGCCAAGTGAAGGGATTTTGTAGCTTACATATTCAATTTTGTATTTTTTGAAATCAGGATATGTTTTTGATATATCGTAATATTTGGTGAATACCCCAAATTCTATATCTTGTTTTTCCAGATACTCACACAAACGAAGAACTTGTTTGTGCGTGCCCCCGCGCACGCATAAATCGTTAACCAAAATTGCAACTTTCATATCTTTTAATCATTCCCACCAAACAACTTTCATTGAACCATCCTTCAACAGTTTTCTCGCAAGGTTCAAAAGACCGAGTTTCCTTAATATTGTTACCGCATTCTTTTCAACATATTTGTGATAAAATGCATACTTCTTCATTTCGCCCACGTTTGCGCCGTGCTTGTAAGCAATTTCTATATGCTCATCTACTGATTTGCTAATTTGTGTGCCGCTGATTCCTCCTTGTTCAAAACATGCTAACACATTATTTATATAACCAAAATTCGCCCCATCAAAATACATCCTGCTAAGCAAATCGTAGTCCATGGCGATTTTGTATTTTATATCAAATACTCCGTACTTTTCATAAGCAGATTTTCTAACAAAAACAGTAGAGTGATTTAAATCAAACGAAGTCTTTAAACGCGAAACATCGGGATTGGCATTCGTGACATATCCCACAGTACTGCCTTTTTCAAAACGAATGATATTACCGAACGATACATCTGTTTTCGGATTCATTTCAAAATAATCGGCAACTGTTTTCAGCGCACCTTTATAATACAAATCGCTTGCATTCATTAAGCCGATTATCTCACCGGTTGCAAGGCAAATACCTTTATTAAAAGCATCGCTGATACCTTTATCGGGTTCGGAGATGAGAGTAGTAATAGAGTCACGATACTTTTCAATTATTTCAAGCGTTCCATCTGTGGAACCGCCGTCAACAACAATGTATTCTAAATCTGCATAGTTTTGGTATATAACACTTTTTATTGTGTTTTCTATAGTATTTTTACAGTTTTTACAAATTGTAACAACAGTAATTTTCAAAATTTTCATCTCCAGTTAGATAAAATGGTCGGTAATTGGTATGGGCGCAATTTATACGACTTGTGTGACAATTACATTAGTTTGTTGTTTATGTTTTTTCTGCTCATTCTTTCAGCTTTACTCATAAAGTAAATATGTGAAAAATGAAAAGCGATTGCAAAAAAATAACGCGACATATATTTATACATCAGTTTTTCAATTTTGAATACTGCCGAAATTCCCGAGGGCTGCTTTTGGTAATCTTTCCACGGTGATATTGCAAGGTATTTATCAAACAAATCGTTGAATGGGTGCATATTGCCGCGGTGCCACGGAAATTCACCCATAATTCTAAAAAAGTGATATATTTTCTCGTTTCCTTTTGCTGCTTCAAGAATTTCGTGTTTATAAAAGGCTTTGTTTTTGAAAACCTTGTAATATGTATCGGTGCTGAACATATAGTAAGCAGGCTCCATATTATATTCGGGCGGCAGTTCTAAAATATCTTTTCTTATAACAATGTTTATTAAATCCTGATCCGGTGCAGGGTAATGCGCTCTTACGGCTTTTGTGTGTTCAACTATTCTTTCGGAGCATTTTTGATTTTTCCATTCATTGATATCAAAAAGTATTATACCTGTATTGTAATACTTTTCATTTTCCTGCATACCTATTTCCACTTTATGCTTTGTAACCAACGAATCCTGTGCCATTGCAATAGGTTTACCGTGCATATCCATATTAAAAAGCGCACTCAAATCGCCTGAAACAATCGTGTCACTATCTATATAAAGCAATCGTTCCACATTGTCAGGCACAAATTCATCCACAAACATTTTAAAATTTGCAGAATATGAATTGCGATATTTAGGTATTCTTAATTCTTCAAGTTTCTCAACCAAAGCGACGGTATTTAAAAGTGCAATGTTTCTATTATATTCATTTGCAAGCAGTTGGAATTTTGCTTTGTTTTCTGTGCTGATATCTTCGCCGAGAATAAAAACATTTATTTCGTCAGCGGATTTATTGTTTTCAAAAAGTGATGTTATAGATACTCCGCAAAATGGAGCGTATTTATCATTGCATTGGTATAGAAAATTCATCTTACCACACCCTCCACAGTGCGTTGTTATTCGCCCACATATCTGCAAGCTGCAGTTTTTCGCGCAGGGTATCCACGGGCTTCCAAAAGCCTTTGTGCAGGTAGGCGTTAAGCTGATTTTCGCTTGCGAGCTTTTCAAGCGGATATTTTTCGAGCACCTCGCTGTCGCCGCGCAGGTAATCGAAAATTCGCGGCTCAAATACCATAAATCCCGCATTCACAAGCGAGCCGTCCATATCCGCTTTTTCGCGGAACGAAAGCACATCGCCGTTTGCGCCTATATCAAGGCAGCCGAAACGCTGGCTTACCGAAACCGCGGTGATGGTGGCTATCTGCTTTTTTTCGTTGTGGTACTGTATAAGCTCGGGTATATTTACATCGGCAACGCCGTCGCCGTAGGTGAGCAGGAACGGTTCATCGCCTATGTAATCCTTAATGCGCCTTACTCTGCCGCCGGTCATGGTATCAAGCCCCGTATCCACCACGGTCACTTTCCACGGCTCGGCGTGCCCGGAGTGTATGGTGAGCTCGTTGCCCCTGGTAAAGTCGAATGTAACATCCGAATTATGCAGAAAATAGTTTGCAAAATATTCCTTTATGGCATACTGCTTGTAGCCCGCGCAGATAATAAAATCATTGTACCCGTAGTGCGAGTAGATTTTCATAATATGCCACAAAATCGGGTGATTGCCTATTTCCACCATCGGCTTCGGTTTATTCTGGCTTTCTTCGCTTATGCGCGTGCCGTAGCCGCCCGCGAGTATTACGACTTTCATTTTATCAGCTCCGTGAATCATATTATCAGTTCAATTATTTTAGAAACCACCGTGTAACCTGTGGGTATAATATACAGTATGCCGACCGCACCGCCGTAAATAAGCGTAAACAGCACACCCATAACGGTATAAACGAATTCAGGTATTTTGTTATTGTACTTCTTTTCGAGCATCAGCAGTGCTATGCCGACCGCAAAACCGATGAATATGCTTGCAAGCAGAATATATGCCTGCGTGTGGCTGTAGCTCAGCACAATATCGTTCTTGCCGGCATTTACCTCAATGCCTATAAAGTCGCCGAGTATGCACACGGGCTTAACGGTTTCGCCGTTAACAGTGCAGTTCCATTTGTCCTCATACCCGAGGGGAACGAACACAATATCGCCGTCATTTTTCGCCGTGGTGCTGAAGCGCACCGTATCGCCCTCAACTGTGTAGTCATTCTCCGGCAGCGAATCGCAAAGCTCCTGCATCTTTTCAAGGTCCATTGTGTAAAGCAATATATCATCACTGCTGCCGTTTTCATCGTAAAACTTGATTTCAATATTTACGGTTTCGTCTTTGAACGCGCCGAGCTCAAGAACGTTTTTATTATTGCTTGCCGGGAAAATAATGCTTTCTTCGCTGCTTTCGGAGTTGATTGTATCGTAAGAATTGCTGTTGAATATGGGTAATAATACTCCGTTTATTTTAATATCTGTAATAAATGCATCTTCATTTGTAAGTTGTATATATAGAGCTTTTTCACCTTCGATTTTCAAACTGTAATTGCAGATGCAGCAATCGGCATTAAATTTGACGGGGTGCTTTTCTCCGTTTTCGTCCTCTTCGTTTTTGAATAATTCTTTTTCTTCAAAAGTTTCTACGGCTTTTTCATTCAATTGGATAAAAAGTTTACTTTTTCTGGTGATATTATTGTAAATATCATTTTGGTATTCAAATATATTGTCGGATTTTTCAAATTCAGTTTCGGTAATTGACTTATCAAAGCATACGCCGAGCGGCAGGGTGTATTTATTGTCGTAAAAGTTCAAGCCGTCGGTTTCGCCCTGCTTATTATAAAGCATATTGTCAAGCTCGAAATCTGAAAATGAATCGGTTATTCTTAAAAGTGCCTTACTGAACTGTGTTCCGCCGCTATCGTATTGAATAGTGGAATCGTGAGAAAAACCAAGAGAATCAAATGCAGAAAGCTGCGTATCACTTAATGAGTGCGTCCAGTTTGAAAGTGTCGCCACTTTTCCCCAGTACCCGTAATTAATAACCGTAGTCGCTTTGGGGTTATTTATACGTTCTAATTCATTGTTTTGCTTGTATTTTTTACCGACACTAAGAGCCTCGCTTATTTGTTCAGTAAAAATTGCATTTGTTGAAACGTTAACAGTTCCCAAAAGGCGATACGTGTTCATTACGGTTAGCGTAAGTGCAAGCGCGACTGTGAGAACACCGCGTGTTTTTTTGTATTTAATAATCTGAAGAACTATATATGTTGCAATAAGGATTATTACAAATCTGCTGTATGGGTAAAGGAATGAGCCTGCCTGCATTTTTATTGCCCCGTTTAATAATGTGAAATTGTGCTTAAGTGCAAAATAGAATACATTTGCATATGCAAGTATTCCGACTGCAAGGAAAATGCAGATTGCAAACGGCAAAAGGTTAAATATATCCTTTTTAAAATTCAGCCCCTTGGCATCGGCAAAATGGCTGAGGTAATAGCCTGTTATAAGGCAGCAGAAAAATGCGACCATATATCCGTTTCGGTAGGGAAAATGCTGAAACGAGCCGCCGTGCCACAGTAAAAGGCAGCCGTTTATTACTGCTTCAAGAATTAAAAATACAAGTGCTACTGTGAAAAACAGTGCTGCCTTACGAATGCTTTTGTTCTTAACCGAGCGTGCAAGTAATAATATGTAAAACGATATTGCACACGCAAAGCCGAGAAACATCAGTACCGAAATTATATCTATTTGTACCGGCGTTTTGAGTATTGCTTTCAGTCCGTTGCTTTCTACTGTTGTGCCTGTTACGCTGTCAAAATAGTAGTTACCCTTGCCATAGCGCGCACCGCCCGTAATACCGCGGTAAAAGCCGTAAAGCGAATAAGCACTTGCAATTAGTGCTGCGCCCGTGCCTATGCCGAGCCGGTAAATATCGTTCTTGCGGTTTTCTTTGCTCTCCAGAGTAAAAATATATGTACCGCCGAATACCACAAGCGATATTACCACAAACCACGCCATATATGTGTTGAATGTCAGCGTGTAGGCAAGCGCAAAGAAATATGGCAGCTTGCTTTTGCCCTTGAACATATTCAGCGCAAACAGCACTATAAGCGGGTAGAGTGCAACAGTATCAAGCCAGTCTATATTGGTGTAATACATAAGGTTATATCCGCAGAATGTGTACATTACTGTTATTAGTAATGTGTAGCAAGAGGGGAGCTTCGGGAAAATTTTGCCGAAAGCATAAGATGATGTAAAAGCGATTACCGCCAGCTTCAGTATAAGAAGTATCGAAACGCCGTTATATATCCACTCGCGCTTCAAAAGTAATATGAATATATTGGTGGGGTAAAAAAGCTGTGTGAGCATGCTTCTGCCGAAGCCGCACGCCGTGGTAAAGTCGTAAAATAAATTGCCGCCGTGGAACGCATCCCACAGATGGTAGTAGGATGAGGGAACTACACCGTACTGCAAATCATATTGAACTATCGTTCCGTCGCCGAACGGGAAAATGTCTTTAAGAGCGTATATAATTAAAAGCCATATTATGACTATTGCCGGGGCAATGAATATGACCTTGTTTCTTTCTGCTTTATTGTTTTTTATTTTTGCTGCTGTATTTTTCATAGTTTATAAAATAGGCAAAAAGCCCCTGAATTACAGGAGCTTTATGTTTCGTTATCGGGATTATACTCGTGGTCTGTTACATTGTTTGTTTCGTCATAGCATTCGCTTCTGATGTAGTATTCGCCGTCGGAATCGCCCTTGGTGACATATATTTTCAGAGTGTTGCCGCTAATGGGGCAATACGGCATTTTCTGGAACATATCAAGTAAGGTTGCGCCGTCATCACCGAATACAGAGCCGCAGTCAAGGCTTGCGTACCCGTCACCGTCTGCATTGGTTTTAATTGTAATCGTACCTTCTTGCAGTGGTGTATCAAGGTGAGACATACCGTAGTTATTAAGCTGCGAAACTATTTCGCGCTGGTTGGCAACACAGGTTTTCTTTTTTGCGTTTGCTGTAACTGCACTGTATATGGGTACTGCAACGGCAACAAGTATTGCCATTATAACTACTACTATCATCAGCTCAACGAGTGTAAAACCGCGTTTTATTTTTAAAAGCTTAAACATATTTCTACCTTCGCAAATAAAATGTTTTCAGTAAAAAATCCCCGGGAAACCGGGGATTTTTTAAATAAAACTAAAACTTAAGCATTAGTGCCGTATTCATGACCTTCAATGTTAGAGCCGCAAGTAACCTTTACAGTTACACCGCCAGCCTCTGTGCTTGCAGTGCCTGCAGCACCAACTTCAACTGAATAAGTGCCGCCTGCGGGGCAATAAGGTACTACCTGGAACATCTTGCTGAGAGTAGAAGCTTCAATCTGAACACTACCCGCAACATTAGTGACAGTGCCGGCTTTTACATCTTCGCCACCGGAAATATCAAAGGAGAAATTATAGCTCTTGCCTTCGGACATTGCATAGTTGTTGATCTGAGAAACGATTTCTCTCATGT
This sequence comes from Acutalibacteraceae bacterium, assembly GCA_045617785.1. Taxonomy (GTDB): domain Bacteria; phylum Bacillota; class Clostridia; order Oscillospirales; family Acutalibacteraceae; genus DTU089. The sequence continues at coordinate 44,154 of JAZLJH010000006.1, read as the reverse complement.
TAGCTACGCAAGTTTTCTTCTTTGCGTTAGCGGTTACTGCTGAGTAGATCGGAACTGCAACAGCTACGAGGATTGCCATGATAACTACAACGATCATGAGTTCGACGAGGGTGAAACCCTTTTTGCTCTTTAAAAATTTAAACATTTTAAAGAACTCCTTTCATACAAAATAGAATTTTTATATCACTCAGCAAGTTTTTCCCTCGCCGGTAATACCGTAATAAATTGACTGTAAACAGTCTGTGAAGTTCGGGAATTTTCCGTACCTCTTGACTAAATATTAGCACAATGGTCGGGGTTTGTAAATACTTTTTTTCGAAATTTCCGTTTTTTGGTCATTTGCACAATTCGCACTGCACCAACGCGCACCGTTTTTGTGATTTTAACGAACATATAACGGGAATTTTTCGTAACTTTCGCTTTCTGTTGTAATAATATGCCCTTTCCTCGCATTTGTCAACCGGTTTTTGCGAAAAAGTTTTCAGTTTTCAGTTTTCAGCATTCAGTAAACTGCTTAAACATCATTGATTTGCATAATCAGCGGCATTATAATGAAGTGCGTTATTTTAATTGTAAATACCTTCGAGTAGAGACGATGCTGCTCGGTAATCGTCATCGGCGAAAACCGTCCCCGCCGATTCTCCGAGTATTTACAGTTTAACTGAAAACTGAAACTGAAACCGAAAACTGAAAACTAATTTCTCGTTTTCAAAATCAGCGTGGTGAGCATTCTGCTGATCTCGTTCAACATCGAAGTGGCATTGTCAATATCATGTTCATCAAGCATATTTAAGCGTACGCAAATCAATAACTGTGTTTCAATTTCCATGCATGAGCCGTTTGCGATAGCCATAAAACGGCTAAACTCCTTGTCGGTGTTTCGCCCGTGTCCTTCGGCAATATTTGACGGCACGGAAACTGCGGCGCGGCGAAGCTGGTCGCATAATCCGTACATTTCTTCTTTTGGCAATTTTTTTGTCAATGTATATATTTCATCTGTCAAATCCATTGCTTTTTGCCAGACTTTTAGTTCTTTATAACTTTTCCACGCCATTTATCCCACACCTATCAAAAAACTGAAAACTGAAAACTGAAAACCGAAAACTGAAAACTGAAAACCGAAAACTGAAAACTGAAAACTTACTCCCACCTATGCTCATGCAGCTCGCCCTTGTTCTGCAGCTCGGGGTAGCCGAACTGCCTGAGCGCCTCGTACACGCCCACGGCAACGGAATTGGAAAGATTCAGGCTGCGCGCCTCAACTATCATAGGTATGCGCACGCAATCGTCGGGGTGCTGCATCAAAAGCTCCTCGGGCAGACCTTTCGTCTCTTTGCCGAAAACAAGGTACGCACCGTCGGGGTATTGCACATCCGAGTGCGGCTTTCTGCCCTTGGTGGTAAAGTAAAAGAATTTGCCGCCCGCGTTCCTTGCGAAAAAGTCATCAAGATTTTCGTAATAAGTAATGTCAAGCAGGTACCAGTAATCAAGTCCCGCGCGTTTGAGCTTGCGGTCATCTATGGTGAATCCCATAGGCTTTACAATGTGCAGGCGCGCGCCCGTGGCTGCGCAGGTGCGGGCGATATTGCCCGTATTCTGCGGAATTTCCGGCTCCACAAGCACAATGTTCAGTTCGCTCATACCTTGCCTAACTCCTTAAGGTAGTAGGGTATGCCGCGCTCAAAATCAACGCCGTATTTTATGGGGTCATCCATAGCCTGTGTGCGCCTGATGCAGTCGCAAACATAATTTACGGCAATGCTCATTGATTTTTCAATCGTAAGTCCGTTGAGCAGTGCGCCGCAGAATGCGCTTGCAAAAACATCGCCCGTACCGTGGTATGCGCCCGGCAGCTTTTCGCTGAAATAGCAGCGCATTACGCCGTCAGCGCCCATGCACGCCGCGCCGAGCTTGCCTTCTTCAAACGAAACGCCCGTAAGCACGGCGTTTTTCGCGCCCATTTTCAAAAGTGCTTTAAGCAGATTTTCAATATATTCCTCGGTCTGAACGCCGTCCTTGAACTCGCAGCCGGTCATAAAGCAAGCTTCGGTAATGTTCGGCAGTACAATGTCGGCTTTTGCACAAAGGGTAGTCATGGCCTTTGCGAATTCCTCGTTGAATATTGCGTACATCACGCCGTGGTCCGCCATGCACGGGTCGGCAATGAAGATGTTTTTGTCGGTCTTGAAATCATCGGCGAATTTCTTGACTATGTCGATCTGGTCGAACGAGCCGAGAAAGCCCGAATAAATCGCATCGGGTTTGAGGTTGATTGATTTCCAGTGCTCGCCGATCGCAGGCATATCGCAGGTAAGGTCGCGGTAGGTGAAGCCCGTGAAGCCGCCCGTGTGAGTTGAAAGTACCGCCGTGGGCATACAAATAGTTTCAACCCCTGCCGCCGAGATAATGGGCAGAGCCACCGTAAGCGAGCATTTGCCGAAGCCGGAAATGTCGTTTATTGCAACAAGTCTTTTTTGATTTTCCATAATTGTCAGACCTTTCGGTAAGAATATTATCAATAGTATAGTATATCACCAAATTACGCCATTTGCAACGGGTTTGAGTATATTTAAGATTTAAGGCAAAAATATTAAAAACACAACGGAGGTGTTATTTATGACTATGAATTCTTCAAAGCTTATGAAGATAGGCGGCGCCGTTATGGCGGCGGGTGCCGTTGCCGCTTTTACCGCGGGTACCGTGGGCGGCAGCAAAAATGCGAAAACCAAAATGAAAAAAATCGTTAAAAAATCCATGAAAGCCGTTGACGGTATGCTCGACGGCATGCAGGATATGTTTAACTGAAAGACGGTTGCCTGAAATGAAAAAATCAACAGTAATTACCGCGGCGGCTGTGCTGGCGGTGTCGCTTACCGCCTGCGGCAGAGGCGGCGCCGAAAATCAGACCGTTACCGCCGCGCCGAACAGTACCGCGCCGGTAACGATTACCGAAAGCCCCCATGCCGATACCACGCACACCACCGACCCGTCAGAGCCGGTGCCGTCGCCCGTAACTACGGGTAAAAAGCAGGGCGGACGCTCGCTTTACGGCAGCAACACAGGCACATCAGCCACATATACGGGGCTCGAGCCTCTGCCGGAAATTCACCTTGCCGCACAGGGCGGCAGCGGTTTTAGTACCGCATCGGCAAGCCACAGCTTCGGCGTTTCCAAAAACGGCGTGCCGAATGAAATTGCCGTGAATAATCAGAAGATTTACGAAAAATTCGGCGGCTACTGCCTGCTTGAAGACGGCAAAAAAAGCATTTATCTCACATTTGACTGCGGCTACGAAAACGGCTTGACACCCGCTATTCTCGACACTCTCAAAGAAAAAGGCGTGCCCGCCGCATTCTTTGTTACCATGCCGTATATCACATCCGCCCCCGAGCTTGTGGCGCGTATGATAAACGAGGGGCATATCGTCGGCAACCATTCCGACCATCACCCCGACTTTGCGCAGATCTCGCGCGAGAAAATGGCGGCGGAAATCGAGTCGGTCGATAACGCCCTGCGCACGCAGTTCGGTTATTCGTCGCCGTATTTCAGATTCCCCGCAGGCTCTTATAACGAAAGTGCCTTGCAGCTTGTGCAGAGCATCGGCTATACCTCGGTGTTCTGGTCGAGCGCCTACGCCGACTGGGACCCGAATGAGCAAAAGGGCGCGGATTACGCCTTTACCACAGTTACCTCGCGGCTTCACCCGGGGTGCGTTCTGCTGCTCCACGCGGTTTCAAGCGATAATACCGCCGCCCTTGGCGATATAATCGACTTTGCACGCGCGCAGGGGTACGAATTTCTGCCGCTGCCGTGAGTTTGATTAAGAATTATGCCCGAAATCGCAGATTTCGGGCAAACCGGGCGCCCCTACCGTTCGCTCTGCCTTAACGATGTTGTGGCACTCCGAGCTGCTATTTCGATTTTTGAAACCCGAAAACCATTTTTTACCATTCTTTCGCAAAAATTCTATTTTATGCAAAAGAAAGGAGTTCTTTAAAATGTTCAAATTTTTAAAGAGCAAAAAGGGTTTCACCCTCGTCGAACTCATGATCGTTGTAGTTATCATGGCAATCCTCGTAGCTGTTGCAGTTCCGATCTACTCAGCAGTTACCGCTAACGCAAGAAAGAAAACTTGCGCAGCTAACATTCGTGAAATCACATCACAGCTTAACAATTATGTTATGGGTGACGGCAACACATTCAAATCTGTTGTTTCTTTCAAAGTAACTCCTTCTACAACTGAAGGTGGTGCTCCCGCAATCGCTGCTGTAGAAGGTGCTCTTCCCGATGGCTTCGAGGCAGCTTTCAATGGTATGTTCCAGGCAGTTCCCGTTTGTCCGGGTGGCGGTGAATACACTGTAACAGTAGCCGCTGCTGCTAATACCGATACTACTCAAACCTTCTCAATTGCATGCACGGCAGGCACTGGCGACAATGCTGCAAAACATCAGGTTACTGCTTCCACCTAATAAAGATAAACCATATACCAAAAGTCCCCGGTTCGCCGGGGATTTTTTACTGAAAGATGTTTAATTGCGAAAAGGTAAATATATGTATAAGTTTTTAAAATCTAAACGCGGTTTTACTCTTGTGGAGCTTATGATAGTTGTAGTAATCATGGCAATTCTCGTTGCCGTTGCGGTGCCGATTTACAGCGCAGTTACGGCTAATGCAAAGAAAAAAACATGTATTGCCAATCAGCGTGAATTGGTTGCACAACTTAATAATTATGGAATGTCAAATTTTGATAAACCGATGAACACCGGCACTATAACCATTAAAACCAACGCAGACGGTGACGGTTACGATGCCGCAACACTCGACTGCGGCGGTGTATTCGATGATGACGGCGAAACACTTACGGGAATGTTCCAGACGATGCCATATTGCCCCATTGCCGGCAACACAATACGGATTTTTGTTGAAAAAGAAGTTGCCGAGGGCGAGTATTTCATAAGAAGCGAATGTTACGATGCCGATAACGATGTAACCGACCACAAGTATAACCCCGACGAAACATAAACAGCACGCCGCGGCGTGCTGTTTTTTATATATTCCAACGGTTTTGACCGCGCAAATTCAGAACAACCGGTACGGGCGGCACCCCGTGCCGCCCGGTTTGCCCGAAGGGCAAAAATTAAACCGCGTTGATTTCGTGGGGTAATCAGCGCGGTTTTTATATTATAGGTTATTTCAAACTGTCAATCGCTGCGCGATTGACCCGGGCGGCACGGGGTGCCGCCCGTACCGATTGTTCTGAATTTTTGTTATCAAAACCGCAGGGCAATGCCCGTTTGTTCTCATTTTTTGCACGGGAAACCGCGGGGTTGTTTTTATCTGTCAATCGCTCTGCGATTGACCCGGGCGGCACAGTGTGCCACCCCTACGATTCGTTCTCATTTTACGCAATGAAAAACAAAATGGCAAAATATAAACAGCGCGGTTTCCGAGGAACCACGCTGTTTTTTGAAAATTCTGAAAACCGAAAGCCGAAAACACAATTAAAAAAATTTATCAGTGTTGACAACTACGATAAAATCGTATATAATACAATTGAAAGCAGAGAGGTGAGGTTTATTGACACGTTTATTTGTTTATACGGCACCGTTTCGTTCTTGTTGGAGTGCAATGGGCTTATCTGATGATGATTTACCGGTGCTTGAGGATATTTTGCTTGAAAATCCTCAAAAAGGGGATGTTATTGAAGGGACGGGTGGAGCGAGAAAGCTTCGTGTAAGCTTAAACGATAACCGCGGCAAAAGCGGCGGCGGTCGCGTGATTTACATTGATATTTTTGAAAAAGAGAGAATTTATCTTCTATTTGCATATCCTAAAAATGTGCAGGAAAACCTTACTGCCGAACAGAAGAAAGCTATCAAAAAACTGATAAATGAAATTAAGAAAGGGTGATTTTATGGCTGAACGCATAATTGAAAGTTCGCTGTCGGAGGATGAAATCAAAGCAAATTTTCAGAATATTGACTTTTTTTCCGGTATAATGAGCGGTCTTACCGAGGCTCTTGCTTATGAAAAAGGCTCGGCAAAGGCGGCGACTGTTGCGCGTAAACGCAGCCTGCCCGAAATTGATGTTGCTGCCGAAAGAAAATCCCTTAAACTCACACAAAAGTCATTTGCCGAAATTCTCGGCGTTTCACCCAGAACTGTGGAAGCGTGGGAAAGCGGGAAAACAACTCCGTCACCCCCGGCAAAAAAACTTATGTACCTTTTGAGTGCGGACCATTCTCTTGTGCAGAAGCTCCAGCAAAATTGAATGGGGCTGTCGCATTTAGCGCAGAACGAAAAACAGAATAATAAAAGACAATGGCTTTACGGAAAAATTAAGCATTTAATAAACCGTAAAGTCATTATATTTATATGAAATAGTGATTTTATATGTTTTTCTAAGCGTTTTTTCGCCCACTCGGAGTATCAGTTATACGCCGTCGGGGCGAAGAAAACGCTTTCTGCATCTAAATGCGACAGCCCCATTATAATCCGGCGCTTCCCGCCCGAAATTATTCATTATTCATCATTCGTTATTCATTGCATAAATCCCGTCATCGCATCTATGAAAATCGAGTTTCGCGTTGTGGATACATTGGAAATGAAGATAATGTCATCCACATTGTTTGCGCTTACAAATTCGCCGAGCGTGCCGTTGTAATGGCGCGGGTCAACAATGTAAATGCGCTGATAATGCGGAATAAGGAACGGCACGAGCGCATTGCCGTAGCTGTCCTTAATTACAAGACAGGCGGAATTGTCGCTTAAATCGTAATTTGTGACGGTGGAAAGGGGGTTGTCGCCGCCGATGAATGTAAGGTATTTCATACTCGGCGCGTAATCGGTCACATCGGTCAGAATATTCCATTCTTTTGTGTTGCCGTCCGCATCGGTTATGGTGAAATCAAAATTGTTGAACGGCTTGTACGTCACGACCGTGTCCGGCGTGTTGCCGAGTGTGGGGCTTTGCTCCGAGCTTGCATAGAATGTGCCGAGGAAGCCGTCGTATTTGCCCGTTTCGTACTGCGAAATGGGAACGGGCTCAATGCCCTTGGCGTATGCAAACTGCTCATAGGCGCGGTATGCGCCGAGAGCTGTCCAGTGGTGGTCCGTTCTGAAATACTGGTAATCTGCCTTGTGTTCGCGCAGGCTTTCATAAATGCCGGTAACGGGCGTTATGCCTCTGAATGACGAGTTGAAGTAATCAAGCGCTTTCTTCTGGTCAGAGGTGTTAATGTCGGCGCGTATGGCATCGTTGAGGTCAATATCCATACTTGTGGGCACAAGCAGGGTGTAGGCGTTGCAGTTCGGTGCGGCATTTTTAATGTTGTTTACCGCGCTTATATACTTCGGCGCAAGGTCGCTTGAAAAATTGTAGTACTCATACGCCGAATTGCCTGCAATAAGGATCGCACCGAGCTCCTGCACATTTACATCCGGCTTTGCGGGCAGTGTTGTCTGCGGCGGCTCTGTGACGGGTGCGGTCGTCGCGGGCGCGGTGGTCGGGGGCGCGGTAACCGCTTCGGTCACGGGTGCGGTTGTTGCCTGCGTTGTTTCCTCATACGGCGCATCGGGTATCTCGTCGCCCTGCTCAACATCGCCGTGAATGGCGACCGAATCGAATCCGCTGAGCTTTTTAAGGCTTGTGTTCATTTTCGTAAGCTGCTCGCGCATGGGGAATGTGTCGGAAAACCAAGAGGTTATGCCGTCAAAATAACTGCCGTTGAGCAGCGCATTCGTGCTGAATTTCGGAAACTTTGCAAGCTCGCGCTTTTCTGTTTCGGAATAAGTTGGGCGCAGCGGTACTGCAAACGCAAGCACCGTACCAATGTACAAAACAACGAAAAACAGTGCAGCCTTTGCAAGAGCGTTTTTATTCTGTTTTGGTCTTATTGTGCGCGGCTTTTCGACGGGGCGCGGCGTAACGGGGCGCGGTGCGCTCACTTTGCCGAATACCCCGCGGAAGCTTGCTTCACGCGGTTTGTTGTAAATCATTTACAGACCTCCGTCAGAATTGAAAATAAAGGAACGGGTTGTAGCTGTCGCCCACAAGGCAGAGTGCCGAAACAAAGAGCAGGGCAATCGGTGCGACCGCGTGAGCGATATTGTAAAAGCCGTGTATGAATGTGCCTTTCTGCGCTTTCGAAAGGAATACGGTGAATTTTTTGATAAGGGGAGTAACGGCGATAAGCGCAATAATCAGGAAAATTATGTTGCCCATAAGTACCGTGCGCGTTTCGAAATCGGCAAAGGGATTGCCGTTCAAACCGAAAAGTCCTTTTACTACAATGGGTATATACCTGAAATCGGTGAATTTGAAAAGAATCCAGCCGAAATAGATGATAATAAGCGAATACGCGCGGCTGAAAAATGCGGGGATTTTTTCAAGTACCTTTAAGAATCCCGCTTTTTCTATTACAAGGAATACGAAGAAATACAGTCCCCACAGCACAAAGTTCCACGAAGCGCCGTGCCACAGCCCCGTAAGCAGCCATACTATAAACAGATTAAGGTATGTTCTCGCTTTCCCTTTGCGGTTGCCGCCGAGGGGGATATACACATAATCGCGGAAAAATGTACTCAGTGAAATGTGCCAGCGGCGCCAGAAATCGGTAATTGATTTTGCGGCATACGGGTAATTGAAGTTTTCGTTAAAGCGGAAACCTACCATTTTTCCCATACCTATCGCCATATCCGAATAAGCCGAAAAGTCAAGGTATATCTGCAGCATATAGAACAGTACGCCGAGCCACAGACCGAGCGCAGAACGCGAAGAAAGCTCCGCAGCGGCGTTGGCGAAATTCTTAGCGGCAAACGCATCCGAAACAAGCAGACTGTCTGTTAAAGTGCCGCAGGTGTTTGCAAGCAGAGCCTTTTTCGCAAGCCCCGCGCTGAAACGCGAAATGCCCGCAAAAACATCGTCGGTGCACACGCAGCGTTCAAGAATATCGTGTTCGACCTCGCTGTAACGCACAATGGGGCCGGCAATGCACTGGTAGAAAAGACTCGAATACAACAGTAAAAGCCAAAAGCTTTTCTGCGCCTTTACTTCGCCGCGGTAAACATCCGCAACATACGAAAGCAGTTGGAAGGTGTAAAACGAAATGCCTATCGGCAGTGCGATTTTCGGTATTACCTCGGGTATGCCGAAAACGGCGTGAACATTCGTAAGCAGAAAGCCCGTGTACTTGAAAACGCCGATAAGACCTATATTTATGATGCACGCCGCAACAAGCGCCGCACGCTTTTTGCCGCTGCTGCCGCTTTTTTCAATAGCTTTTGCCGCCAGAAAATCGCACAGCGTCATAAATATGAGTATAAGTATATAGACAGGCTCACCCCACGCGTAAAAAACGAGTGAGAATATGAGCAGTATTATGTTTTTTGATTTAGTTCTGCGTGCGGCGGCATACAGCGCCATGCACAGCGGAAAAAACGCAAACACAAAAACAAGACTTGAAAAAACCATTACTTTCTCCGATACAAAAAATCTCAAAATATTATTATACACCCGAATATGCAAAAAACAATAGAAAACGGTGCATTTAATTATAAAATTTGCTTTTTTCGGGAGAAAAAGACGATTTTATTGAAAATATATAAAAATGTAATCAAAAGCAGGCAACGATTTGACTTGACTAAAAAAGAATAATGTAATAAAATATAGTTCGGTAAAAATTTAACATCCGAAAGGAGTCAACATTTTATGAACTATTCACGCGAAGTTGAAAACATGTGTGTAGTTGCAAAGGGCCCCCACCACGGTCCCGCTCCCATCCCGGAGGAGGGCAAGTGGATCGAGTCCAAGCAGATCACCGATATTTCCGGCTACACCCACGGTATCGGCTGGTGCGCACCCCAGCAGGGCGCCTGCAAGCTTTCACTCAATGTTAAAAACGGCATCATCGAGGAAGCTCTCGTTGAAACCATCGGCTGCTCGGGTATGACTCATTCAGCGGCTATGGCAGCAGAAATTCTCCCCGGCAAAACCGTTCTTGAGGCTCTCAATACCGACCTTGTGTGCGATGCCATAAACACCGCTATGCGCGAGCTTTTCCTGCAGATAGCTTACGGCAGAACACAGTCCGCTTTCTCCGATGACGGTCTCGTTATCGGTGCCGGCATGGAAGATCTCGGCAAGGGCAGCCGTTCAATGGTAGGCACAATGTACGGCACAAAGGCAAAGGGCGTTCGCTACCTTGAAATGACCGAGGGCTACTGCACAAGAATGGCTCTTGATGAAAATGACGAGGTTATCGGCTACGAGTTCGTTTCTCTCGGCAAAATGACCGATTTCATCAAAAAGGGTATGGAACCCAACGAAGCATACGAACAGTCCAAGGGCACGTACGGCAGATTCGCAGAAGCTGCAAAGTACATTGACCCCCGTAAAGAATAATAGAGGAGGTAAATCGTAATGGCACAGTTTGAAGGTTATGAAAGACGCGAGGCCAAAATCCTTGCCGCTCTTAAAGAATACGGTATCTCCTCCATCGACGAATGCAAGGAGATCACTCTCGCCAAAGGTATAGATGTTGACAATATCGTTCGTTCGACCCAGCCCATCTGCTTTGAAAATGCCGTTTGGGCTTACACGGTAGGCTGCGCAATCGCCATCAAAAAGGGCTGCACCAAGGCTGCCGACGCCGCTGCCGCTATCGGCATCGGTCTGCAGAGCTTCTGCATTCCCGGCTCCGTTGCGGAAAACCGCAAGGTCGGTCTCGGTCACGGCAATCTCGGTAAAATGCTCCTTTCGGAAGAAACCGAGTGCTTCTGCTTCCTTGCAGGTCACGAGTCCTTCGCCGCAGCAGAGGGCGCTATCAAAATAGCTCTCAATGCAAATAAAGTCCGCGAGATAAAGCTTCGCGTTATCCTTAACGGTCTCGGTAAGGATGCCGCTTATATCATTTCGAGAATCAACGGCTTCACCTATTGCGAAACCGTGTTCGATCCCTACACCGAAACAGTTACAGTCACCAAGGAAATCCCCTTCTCAAAGGGTCCCAGGGCAGAAGTTAAGTGCTACGGCTCCGACAATGTTCCCGAGGGCGTTGCAATTATGAAGCTTGAGAACGTTGGCGTTTCCATCACCGGTAACTCCACCAACCCCACCCGTTTCCAGCATCCTGTTGCAGGTACCTATAAAAAATGGGCTATCGAGAACGGAGTTAAGTATTTCTCTGTTGCTTCCGGCGGCGGCACCGGCAGAACTCTTCACCCCGACAATATGGCGGCAGGTCCCTCCAGCTACGGTATGACCGATACTATGGGCAGAATGCACTCCGATGCTCAGTTTGCAGGTTCTTCATCGGTTCCCGCTCATGTTGAGATGATGGGCCTTATCGGCGCGGGCAACAACCCCATGGTCGGTATGACCGTTGCATGCGCGGTTGCGGTTGAAGAAGCTTTCAAAAACGCTTAACCCGACAGCAAAATAATCAGTGTCGGCTGATGCATTTTTGCAAAAACAGTTAAATATAAGGACCTTACGGTGTTTCGCCGTAAGGTCCTTGCTATTTGTTGTGTTATTTCAGCCGCTTTGACGGTTTAGGCTTTTTTCGCCGTAACCTTTTTTATCACAAACAGTGTTGCTACGGTAAGCGCGAGCGCAACCGGAATGGAAATTACCGGAGTAATGCTGAATTTAATAAGCAAACCGGCGATAATGTACGAAATGAACGATATGACTGCTACCGTAATTGCATAGGGAAGCTGCGTGTTTACGTGGTTTATATGGTTGCTCTGTGCGCCTGCGGATGCCATTATGGTGGTGTCTGATATCGGTGAGCAGTGGTCGCCGCAGACAGCGCCGGCAAGGCAGGCGGAAATGCCTATGGTCTGAATTGCGCCTGCTTCGGGGAATACCGCGAGCACTATGGGGATAAGTATGCCGAAAGTGCCCCAGGATGTGCCTGTTGCAAATGCTATCGCGCACGCAACAACGAATATTATTGCCGGCAGGAACAGCGCGAAGCCGCTTGCGGCGTTTGACATGACCGTTTTCACGAATACGCTCGCTTCAAGGCAGTTCGTCATATTTTTCAGCGAAGTGGCAAATGTGAGAATAAGAATAGCGGGCACCATTGCCTTGAAGCCCTGCGGCACACATTCCATAGCTTCGTTGAAGGTTACTACCTTTCGCAGACAGAGGTAAATCATAGTGAATGCGAGCGCGATTATTCCGCCCCACGGCAGACCGACTGTGGCATCCGTGTCGGAGAACGCCTGCACAAAGCTGCTGCCGTCGAGTATGCCGCCGTTATATACAAGCGCAAAAATACATACGGCAATAAGTACCGCTATGGGCAGCACAAGGTCGATAACTCTGCCTTTTTCATTCGGCGTGTAGTCGAGAGCCTCGGCTTTTTCGCCGGTGGTGTAAAGGTCGCCGTTGTTTACGGCGTTAAGCTCGTGCAGCTTCATGGGACCGTAGTCGAATTTCATAAGGCAGAGAGTCACAACGAATACTATCGTCAGTATGGAGTAGAAATTATAGGGGATAGCCTTTATAAAAAGCTTTATGCCCTGCCCCTCGGGCGCGTATGACGAAACCGCCGCCGCCCACGAGGATATGGGCGCTATCATACAAATCGGCGCGGCTGTCGCATCAATAATATACGCAAGCTTTGCGCGCGAAACATTGTGGCTGTCGGTCACGGGCTTCATAACCGAGCCGACTGTAAGGCAGTTGAAATAGTCGTCAATGAAAATCAGCACGCCGAGCGCAAAGGTTGCGAGTATAGCGCCCGTTCTCGTTTTTATGTGCTTTACCGCCCAGTTGCCGAAAGCCTTTGAGCCGCCCGCTTTATTTACGAGCGCCACTATTATACCGAGCATCACGAGGAAAATGAAAATACCCGCATTGCCGGCAACCGCTTCGATCATACCGTCATTTATGATAGCATCCATCGTTTTCAGCGGCGAAAAGCCCGTGTAAAGCAGTGCGCCGGTTAAAATGCCGACAAGCAGGGAAGAGTACACTTCCTTGGTGACAAGCGCGAGCCCTATTGCAATTACGGGCGGCAGCAGCGCCCACAAAGAGCCTGCCGCACGGGAAACGGGTGCGCTTACCGAGCATAAAGCAATAAATGCACCGATTACAATGACAAGAATGATTATCGGAACCAGCTTCTTTTTCATAACATACCTCCCGAAAAATAAAACCGTATGTACTCAAACACACGGAATGGTTTGAAATATTCCGACAGCGCTCCGCAGAATGTGACTGCCGCATACAGCCAACCCGCGTAAGTCGGCAGTTACACGAATTTCGGCAAAGAGCCCTTTCGCCGCGCACCGATTGCCTGATGCACGCGGGTACTGATGAGTTTTGCACCTCTGTCAACAAACATCAATACTATATTTCTTTTCTTCATATAAGTCAATAACTATTTTCAAAATATTGTTTCGATTCGTCCGGTGATTATATAATAAATCTATTGACATTGACTGTATGTGCATATAGAATAAGTACACTAAATTATGATGGAGGGTGTCTATGGAGATACTTACAAAAGCAGTCCGGACCGTGAACGCATATTTATCGGACTATGTTCTTATCGTTCTTTTGCTCGGAATAGGCTTGTTCTATTCCTTCAAAACAAGGTTCGTTCAGGTGCGGTGCTTCGGTGAAGGCTTGAAGCAGGTCTTCGGCGGTCTCGGCAAAGGGAAAGGCGGCTCGGGCGGTATGAGCTCTTTCCAGGCACTTGCAACCGCAATAGCGGCTCAGGTCGGCACGGGCAATATCGTGGGTGCATGCGGCGCAATTCTCACGGGCGGTCCCGGTGCAATATTCTGGATGTGGTTAATCGCATTCTTCGGTATGGCTACCATTTATGCCGAAGCCGTGCTTGCACAGAAAACCCGCGTGACCAACGAAAACGGTGAAATCACCGGCGGTCCGGTTTATTATATAACCACAGCATTCAAGGGCAAATTCGGCAAATTTCTCGCCGGCTTCTTTGCGCTGTTTGCGGTGCTCGCACTCGGTCTTATGGGCGCTATGATTCAGTCGAACTCCATAGGCAGCACGCTTAATACCGCATTCGGTATTCCAAACTGGGTCGGCGGTATCATAGTGGCGGTGCTCGCGGGCTTCGTGTTCATAGGCGGCGTAAAGCGCCTTGCTTCCGTAACCGAAAAGGTCGTTCCTGTTATGGCGGCGCTTTTCCTTATCGGTACGCTTGCGGTTATTATAATCAGAATAAAAGATTTACCCGAAGCAGTTTCACTTATATTCAAATGCGCCTTTAAGCCCAATGCCATTATCGGCGGCGGTCTTGGTGCGGCGCTTAAAATCGCCATCAGCCAGGGCGCAAAGAGGGGACTTTTCTCAAACGAAGCCGGTATGGGCTCCACACCCCACGCGCACGCTCTCGCAAATGTCAACAGACCCCACGAGCAGGGCGTTGCGGCTATGATAGGCGTGTTTATTGATACATTCATAGTTCTTACGATGAATGCTCTTGTTGTTATCACCGTGCTTTATACCGGCAACGGTCCGCTTTCCGGAGGCTCTGCAGAGGGGATAGATAAAGCCAATATGTCGCAGATCGCGTTCTCGCAGGTCTTCGGCGATAAGGTCGGCGGAATATTCATAGCCGTGTGTCTGTTCTTTTTTGCTTTCTCTACAATTATCAGCTGGAATCTGTTCGGAAAAATCAACTTCAATTACCTTTTCGGCAAAAAAGCCGTTATAGTTTATTCAATACTTGCAATAGCTTTCACATTCCTCGGTACCGTACTCGAAAATGACTTCGTATGGGATTTGCAGGATATGTTCAACCAGCTTATAGTTATCCCCAACGTGCTTGCTCTGTTTGCGCTTTCCGGGGTCGTGCTGACCGAACTTAAAGATGCGCAAAAAGAAAAAAGTTCCGCCAAGTCCGCTGAATGATTGACAACGGCGCGTGTATCGGCTATAATAACAGAGCAATTCAAGAAAGAAGGTATATCAATGTCAAAGGTACTTGTTGAAACATCAGCACGCCACGTTCACGTTACAAAAGAAGCTCTTGAGGTTCTTTTCGGCAAGGGCTACGAGCTCACCGAAAAAAAGGCTCTTTCGCAGCCCGGTCAGTTTGCTGCTAATGAAAGAGTTGCCGTTGTCGGCGAAAAAAGTCAGTTCCCCGCAGTTTCCATACTCGGTCCGTGCAGAAATGCCTGCCAGGTTGAGCTTTCCGCTTCCGATGCACGTTCAATAGGCGTTACCGCACCCGTAAGGGAGAGCGGCGATATTGCAGGCAGCGGCGCTTGCAAGCTTGTAGGTCCCGCAGGCGAGGTCGAACTTTCCGAGGGCGTTATAGTTGCCAAAAGACATATTCACCTTGACCCCAAAACAGCCGATGAATTCGGACTTGCCGATAAGGATGTTGTAGGCGTTAAGCTTGAAACCGCAGGCCGTTCACTTGTTTTCGGTGATGTTGTTGTAAGAGTAAGCGAAAAGTTTGCTCCCGCAATGCATATCGATACCGATGAAAGCAACGCTGCATTTGCAACTCCCGGTCTTATGGGCGAAATCGTAAAATAAATTTTCACAAAACGACGGGCTGTAAAAAACCTCAGGTTTTTTACAGCCCCTTTTATATGTAAACGGCAAAAATTGTAACAGACTTTTTGTGGCGTTGCCTGAAACGCTTGCTGCCGCTACTGCTCGTTTTACAGTTTACTGCCGCAGATGCGGCTTTCAAACATTCCGGTTACGGATGTGTTTATGAATACGGTATCGTTGATATTTATACTCTGCTTGTTTTTTCTGCCCTCGCGCGGTGCCAGACCGAGCAACTGCAGGTTGCCCGTTTTGCAGTCGGCGTGCAGAATATTCAGTATCTCATTTATTACCGTAATTTTCTGCTGCTTTTCAAGCACAATGAATTTTTCGCGCCTGACGGTGAGCTTTGCCGATATTCCGGCATAACCGGGGTACAATGCCTCGATTTTCATACAAAGCAAGTCATAAATGTTCAGAAGCGAGCATTCCGGCACCACGGCTTCGTCGCGCCATCTGTCGCGGAAATTCATCATGAAAACAAGTGCATTGATTTCGCGCGGCAGTGTCAGTTGGCGGGCGTTGTGCACCTCGGTGGAGCTTGAAAGGTAATATTCCGCGCCGCCCGTTTTTATTTTCTGGTATTTCAGTATTCTGTCTTTAACAATAACGGCATTCACATATCCGCATCCGTTAATGTATTCGGCAACGGCATCCGGCTCGGTGTCCGCAAGCATTTTTATGTAAAGCGGTATGCCGATAAGCTTTTTTGCCCTGCCGCGCGGTGTATCGTATTCAATAACCGCGGAATATGCCTCTGCGGGCTGCGTATATCCGCCGTGTTTTTTTATATCAAGCCCTTTTTTCTTTTCTATGAGCTTGTTGCTTTCGCCTGCGGGGCGCAGATTCTGCCTGTAAAATGCTCCGGTTATTTCCTCGGTCTTTTTGGAAATAAAGCAGTCCTTGTAATTCAGGCAGTTTGCAAGATGTTCCGCTTCATAAATTCCGTTCCACAGTATTTCGCCGGTCTGCGCATCTGTGAATACCTCATTGAATCTGCCCACAATGTAACCGTATGTGTTCTTTTGAGCTTTTCGCTTGTTCATGGCGATATATGTCTTAACATCGCGTATATCGAATTGCTCAAACACCTTCGGATAGCACTTCTGAGTGAATATGCCGAGCTTTATGCAGATATATGCATCGTGCGCGTGGTGAAAATCGTTTACATTTCTGTTTTTCGGCAGTTTGAGGTATGCCCGCAGCTCGTTGGTGAGTGTGGCTTTTATTTTAATTATTCGTGTTGAGCCGCCGTTGCGGCAGTATTTTTCTTTGAGAATGTTGGCAGTGTGCTTTGTTATCTGCCGCACCTCAATAAGCTGCTTGCCGATAAATCCGCGTATTTCATTTTCCGCAAAGCAATCTTTTAACAGGTTGAAATACTTTTTGTTTGAAATGAGATACAGCTTTTTCATTTCATCCCAGGTGATGCGCATACGTTCCTTTATTCTGTCATCAAGCAGCATATCATCGGTGCGCAGAATTTCACCCTTCAGCACCAGCGCCGAATTTTCAAGCGATGAATCTTTGTAGTAGCAGTAGGGAATGATATGGTCTATTACACAGTCGGTGCCGATTTTGCCTATATCTATTTTTTTACCGCTGTAAAGGCATCTGCCGTTTTGCAGGCAATACAGAAACAATGCGCGGTTTTCAAGGTCTTCATCGGTAAGCGTTCGGATGATGTCGTAGGTTTCGCGGTACTTTTCATCCTCTTTAAGCTGACCGTATTTTTTCAGCAGCATATCCTTTCGCGATGATGATGTGAATGAATCTCTGTCCTCGGTCGCAAATTCCATAAAGATATTACGCGGCGCGTGCCCCATAATCTCAACGATTTCATCAATCACCTTTATACATTCGCGAATGCCTTTTTTTATTGACGGTGAGCCCGCCACACATTCAATCATATCGTTTACGGAGTCGCATTCCTCATATTTGTTGAAAGCATCCACGGCATCTTCAAAATTGAATTTTGAATCCGTAAGAAGCTGATTGAAGCCGCAGGTGCCGCTTCTGAGTATATCAATAATGCTTTGCTGCGTGTCGCCGCAGTTGAGCATTATTTCTTCGAGCAGCGCACGCGAAATCTTGCCCCAGCCGCAATAATTCAGGCGTGCGGCTTTTTCGGCATCTTCATCGGTGATGAACGGAAATTCGTTTTTCAGCACCCGCCTGAGCAGAGCCTTGTCTTTATAAACCGTGATCAGGTACACTACACGCTCAAGCGTGTCGGTATCGCACCCGCTTAAAGAGGCTATCGACCGCATATCCGAGAGCACCCGCATATCAGCCGCAAGCGTGCCGTTTTCGCGTATTCCCGCTATGTCGGGGCGGGCGATACCCGTTACGGATGATATAAGCTGTTCAAGCTGCTTTGCGGTGATATTGCGCTTGCCGCCGAATGTGCTTTTTTCATCTGCCAGCGCTCGGAACAGCGCGCACCGCTGCCGCGGCGTGAGTGCTTTGCCGTTTACGCTTATCTGTGCTATCTCGTTTCTCAAACGAAATTCCGAATAAAGCGGTGAGAAGTAGGGTAATACCTTTTCGCCGCGCAGGTATGAGCAGTTTCCGCTTAAACGCGAAATAAACGCCTCTGCCGTTTTTTCGATATCAACGGTTTCTTCAAAATTCCACGGTCGGATTTTTTCGTCGGTGTTTTTTCTGACCGCCCACGAAAATCGGCTTGCGGGATTAAGCGGCCCTATATAATACGGCAGCCGAAAGCTTACAAGCGAGAGCAGGTCCTTTTTGTTTGCGGCAAGGAACGGGTAGAAAACTCCCTGCCTGTCGATTATTGCTTCCATTTCCGCAAGGTTGAGCTGGTAGGGGATCGACTCATTATACGAGCCTTTCAGCTTTCTGAGAAACGCTTCGTTTTTCATAGCATCCACTGCCGCGATATACATTTTATCCTTTGCGGCATCTGTGTGTGAAAGGTCGGCTTTTATTTTTTTATAAAGCTCCGTATATGAGCAGGATTTTTCGCTGTGAATGTAAGTCGCGTAGCTTTTTTCACACGAGCCATCACAGAACATATCTTTATAGGTTTTTTCATCGGTGTATTTTCTGTAAAGTTTTTTCAGCACCGCAAGCTGCTCGCCGTGCTTGTTGTACCTTTCTATAAACGAATCGGAAATGCCCGTAAAGTTTTCCGTGTTGAGCACATCTGCGAGCGTGTTGCTGAAAAAGATATTTACGAGGCAGTCATAAAATGAGCCGTCGCCGTTGTCGTCGGAAAGCAGCTCTCTGTATTCGGCGGCTTTTTCAGTCTCTGAAAATGCCATAACCGTTTTCGCGCCGCCGAAAATCATATCGGCACGAAATGCAAACCCGAAAATCGCTTTTGTAATATTTTCGATTGCATCGGCGTATGCGGTGTGCGGCAGCAGTAAGTCAAACGCTTTTTGCTGCTTTTCGGTGTTTGCCGTGCCGCTTGTGTAAAATACGCTTTTTATCTCGTCAAACATTTTTATGTATTCCGTCTGCGGAAAGCGTTCGTCCATTGCAAGCAGAAAATTCGCAAGAGCTTCATCGCGGCAGCACGCGAGCCTGAATTCGCCGTTATAGCTTTCGCAGTTGAAATTACCGCGGTACTTGACTATGTGGTGCAGCGCGAGGTAAACAAGGCGTATATCCGCCTTTTCTTCGGAGGTGCAGAGCTCCTTTCGCAGGTGGTATATGGTTTTATACTTTCGGCAAAGCGCATTCTTTCTGTGATCTCCGTCCCAGAATAACTCGCTTTGAGCAGTTGTTGCGGTGCCGCTTGCATCGAGTGCGGCAAAAAAATCCTCACCCAATACACCCTCGGAAATAAAAAAATCGCGCAACATTTCAATACGCTGCCTTCTTCTGCTGAAACGGCGCCTTGCATTTCGCGCAAGGCGTGTATCGCGGGAGTCGGAAGCGCTCTCGAACAGTCGCGCACCCCACATATTTTGTTTTTTGAAATGCAAAAGCTCACCGTCGGTGTCTGTTACGGCGTAGCCGACGGAGGTGTTGCCGATATCAATGCCGATATCGTATTCAATGTTTTTGATACTTTTTTTCAAATTCTCTTGCAACCTCTCAAAATTTATGCTATTATTCCAATAGCGCAATTTGCCGGCAACCGCAGTTGCGTCTTTGTGGCGTTGCAAGTTGAAATAAAGGTTTACCCTGAATGCCGTAACGGCCGCTGTTTAGACAGCCCGCCTGCCCCTGCCCGGGCAGGCTTTTTTATTTGCCGTCGGCATCGTTTATGATATTGAAAAAATCCTCTTTGTTTTCAAGCAAACGGTATTTCAAAATAAGGCACTGCTCGTCCCACGAAAGGTCCGAAAGCTTCAACAGACCGCCGTCGACCGTATCGTCATAAAGCGGTTTGTTAAAACCGTCCGAGTGGATCGAAAGGCGGGGAGTATAGCCGTAAAATTCATCTGTCGTAACTTTGTAAAGGGCGGCAAGTTTTTTTACGGTATCAATATCCGGCACCTCGACATTGTTTTCAAAATCGCGGTACAACGGCACATCAATGCATATTGCATCGGCAACCTGTTCCGGTGAAAGACCGTTGTATTCGCGGAATTGTATCAGTCTGTTGCAAAGCATATACTCACCCCTTTACGCTATTTTATCATATTATTCGACAGATTTCAACATTGAAAAAAATCCTCACATTTAGTATAGCCGCCGCGGATAAAAATACACCCGAAACGGAGAGCCGTTTCGGGTGAGACCGGTGTGCTTTATTATTTCTCGAGACCGAGAAGCCACAGAACAGAAACATCGAGAGCATCTGCAATGGCAACAAGCTCCGAATCGTTTACCGAACGAAGCTGACCTTCGATTTTTGAAAGGCCCGAAGCCGTGAGATCTATGCCGCGTATCTGTAATTTTGTAAGAAGATCTTTCTGCTTCATACCGATTTCGCGTCTTTTCTGTTCAATTCTTACACCGCAGATGTTACGGTCGCCTGTTTCCTGTACTCTTGTTCTCATAGAGAGTGACTCCCTTCATAATTCCTTACAAACTGTTAGCTTAATGTTATCACAGTGTTTTTTATTTATCAATAGTTTGTACGCGGTATTAAAATCTTAATTTTTATTATTTGAAATTCCGGCGTGCGAATATTAAAAATGTTGCCAATCGTTCTTGCTTGTGGTAAAATGAAAAAAGTAAAACAAATCGAATCGAATGTGAAGTGTTTGATTATATGAACGGAAAATATAAACTCGGTATTACCCGCAGCAGAGTGTTCGCCCTTGAAAATTGCGTGCATTTTGCGGGCGTTACGGGCGAAAAGTTCGAGCCGGAGCAGCTCGCAAAATCAATTTCAATGCTCGGCGAAAAATATCCGCTGCTCACGTGCGTTATAGAGCTCGCCGGCAGCGGTGAGGCATACGCCGTGCAGACGGCGGATGCGGTGCGGTTTTGCAGCCGCAGCGGCAGCGCGGATGAAATAATTGCCGATGAACGGTGTCGCGGATTTGATTTTTCAAAGGAACTGTTCAGAATCGTTCTCATAAACGGTATCACATTGGCGCTTTTCGGGCATACCGCGGTGTTTGATGTCCGTTCGCTTGCCCTGCTTGCGGCGGAGCTTGTGCGGTTTTACAGGCGCGAAAGCTTTGATGTGGAGCAGCGCTTGCCGGAGCTTTTCGGTGAGAAAAGCGACCTGCCGGACAGTGCCACCTCCGGCGTTGCGGAGCGTATAGCGAATTCGCTGAATTTTTCGTGGATGAAGCACAACAGGTATTTCACAAGCGAAGATTTCAGAAAAGCAGAAGAAGCGTATGGGAAGTCAAGGCCGCAACAGAAGCGTGTGCATATAACCGTACTTGAAAATACAACCGCAGATCTTGTTGAATGGTGCCGCGAAACAAATAACGACGTGTCGGCGGCAGCGGCATTCCATGTGTTTTCGGAGCTCCGAAAGCTGCACGGTTTTTCCGGAGGGGACAGGCATGTTCTCTGGCAGTGCAACGAACGCCTTTTCCTCACCGAAAACGAGGTGTACGGCATAGGGCCGTATAATTCGGCGGCGGCAGTTAAAGTGCCGCACTCTAAAAAGAAAGGGCTTACGCCGTTCGATGCTTTTCAGGATGAAACTTACAAAAAACACGCCACTTGCTTCAGCACGTTTTACGATACGGTTTATCTGATGGAAATTCTGCCGCAGCTTTGCGATGCCGCACACCTTTATGAAGCGGGCACATTCAAAAACCGGACTGCAAAAAGTCTTGCCGAAAAAGAGCTGAATATGCGCGGATGCGCACTCGGCTGCGGATTTTACAATTTTGACCAGAAGTATTGGGAGCGTATAAAATGCTTTGAAAGTGTCGATTTTTCAGAGCCGTTTTCGCGCAGGAGCCGCGCTTTCCTGAACATAACGCTTATGAATAACAAGCTTAAACTTGAACTGATTTACCGCGAAGGCGAAATAAGCGATAAGGATGCATCTTCCGTGCTGATGAATGCCGTGCACGATCTCACGTATCCCTGTTAAAATACAATAAAAACAAACGGATATTCCGAATTTTCACCTGTTCGGAATATTCGTTATTTTTTTTGCAAAAATCACTGTTTTTTCGTAAAAAATCTATTGACATTCCACAATAATATATATATAATAGTTTTGCAAAGTCGCAAATAGTTGCAAATAGTTGCAAAATACAGAGAGGGGGCGGCACCAATGCTCGCAGCATTTTACGAACATAATATCGATGCGCAGAAGCGTGTAACCGTGCCGTCGCAGTACAGAAAAGGCTTTGAAAAAGCCATCTGCATTATTCCCTCACCCGACAAAGATTCCGTTTGCCTTTATGTTTATTCCGAGGCGGAATGGGACAGAGTGTGTGCCGGCTTGCAGGCGCAGGCGGTCAATGCAGCTGTAAGACGCTACCAGCGTATGCTCAATAAATCCGTTACTTTTGCCGATCTCGACAAAGCCGGCAGAGTAACTCTTACGCAGGAGCTTATGGATTATGCCGGTATTACCGACAAAGCCGTAATTGCGAAAAACACGAGCCATATAGAAATTTGGTCGCCCGAGAATTGGAATAAGGAATGCGAGGCTATGGCTGATATTGACATGGCGGAAATTCCGGGCATTATCTTCTGACGGTGGCGGCTATGGAATTCAATCATATTTCCGTTTTGCTGCGCGAGTCTGTTGAGTCGCTTGAAATAAAACCCGACGGCATTTACGTCGACTGCACGGCAGGCGGCGGCGGTCATTCGGCAGCGGTGCTTGCCGAGCTCGGCGACTGCGGCAGAATGGTGCTTATCGACCGCGACCCCGATGCGATCGAGGTTCTTAAAGGACGCTTCGGCGGCGATGACAGAGTGATCGTTGTAAATGACAATTTCGGCAGTATTAAAAATATACTTTCAGAATTGAATATCGCAGCCGTTGACGGCGTTATTGCCGACCTGGGCGTAAGCAGTCATCAGCTCGATACCGCCGAACGCGGCTTTTCGTTTCATAACGATGCGCCGCTCGATATGCGAATGAGCAGGCAGGGCGTAAGCGCAGCCGATATAGTGAACGGCTATGGCGAGGCGGAGCTCGCATCTGTGATCCGGCGTTACGGCGAGGAGAAGTTTTCGCGGCAGATAGCTTCGGCAATCGTCAGAAGCCGCGAAAAGAAAAAAATCGAAACAACTCTCGAGCTTGCCGATATTATCGCAAGTGCCGTACCCGCAAAGTATAAAAGAGCGGCACACCCCGCGAGAAAAACATTTCAGGCTATCCGCATCGAAGTCAACGGTGAGCTTGATGTGCTGAAAAACACATTGCCCGATATGTTCGACAGTCTGAAAACCGGCGGCGTGCTTTCGATAATCACATTCCATTCACTTGAGGATAAAATCGTGAAGGATTATTTCGCAACTCTTAAAGAGGGCTGCACCTGCCCCAAGGATTTTCCGGTTTGCGTTTGCGGCAAAAAGCCGAAGGCGCTTGTGAAATCCGGCGGAACAAAAGCCTCGAACGGCGAGGTCGATGAAAACAACAGAAGCCGCAGCGCGAAGCTGCGCACGGCAAAAAAGCTTTAAGATGTACGGCGCTGCGCCGTGAAAATACAGGAGGAAGTTATGGCAGCATACAGAGGAACAGAAGCATACGATTTTTCTCTTTTTGAGCCGCAGACGGTAACAACGCGCGGCAATGCCGCACCGGCAAGAAAAACCGTTCCCGCAGAAAAGCGCGCTCCCAAAAAACAGGTCAAAGCCGCGCCCGCCAAAAAGCAGAACACCGGCTTTTCAAAATATATCAGTCAGGATGAACGCCAAAACACAAAAAGTGTGGCACTCCCGTCAGCCGTTATAAAAGCGGCGGCAGTTGTTGCCGTTTTCTGCGCTATGTGGATGGGGCTTCTCGTTATGCAGGCAAGGTGCGAATCAATAACGAGCCAGATCACCGACCTGCGCGAGCAGATGGATATAGCCGAGGGCGAAAAGGTAAGGCTTACCGCCGAGCTCAACAGCAAGATGTCCACCGAAAAAATCGAAGATTATGCCGTAAATAAACTCGGTATGGTAAAAGCAGAAAGCTATCAGATAAACTACATCGATCTTTCCGAAGGGGATAAGGTCGTTGTTTCCGGCGGCAAAAGCATCGATAACGGCAGTTTTGCACTCAAAGTAAAGGAATTCTTTGCATATATCTTTTAAGACCGAAATACATTTCAATGGGAGTTGAGAAATGCTCGACTCTCTTTTTTTGAAAAAGCGGGATTAAGCGCGCACACGGTGACGCGCCGTTTTCGCTTTTTATCGGAGGCATGAAAATGGCAAAAACAAACAACAATGTTAAAAAAAGAGCATTGAGCGCAGTGGCGGTTTTGCTGCTTGTCGGCTTTGGTGCCAATATCGTCAAGCTGTTCGGCATCCAGGTCGTAAAATCCGAGGAATATAAGGCAAAAGCCGAGGCGCAGCAGTTCAGCGATACCGCGGTTGAAGCCGACCGCGGCACGATTTACGACTGCAATATGAATATTCTTGCCGAGAGCGCATCTGCGTGGCTCATTTTCGTTGATCCGTCGAGAGTTGAAGACGATGCGCAGAGAAAGCTTATTGCCGACGGCCTTTCGGCTATCCTCACCGATATAAAATCCGAAACGATATACGAAAAAATCGGCAATAAAGATTACCGCTATGTCAAAATCGCGGGCAAGGTCGAATACAAGGAAAAAACCGCAATTCAGGAGTTTATTGATAAAAACGACCTTTACGGCACCGTCAATATCGACCCCGATACAAAAAGGTATTATCCCTATTCGAATTTCGCTTCCACGCTCATAGGCTTTACCGGCTCCGATAATACCGGCAGAGCGGGGCTCGAGCTTCAGTACAATGAGTCTCTCACCGGTATTGCAGGCAGAATAATCACCGCCAAAAAAGCAAATAACGACCTTATGTCGAGCAATTACGAAACGAAGTTCGATGCCAAGCAGGGCTTGAGCCACGTGCTTACCATTGATAAAAACATTCAGCACTACCTTGAAAGCAGCCTTGCCGAAGCGGTCGTAGAAGCAAAAGCCACCGCCGCATACGGCATAGTTATGCAGGTCAAGACCGGAGCCATACTCGGTATGGCGACAATGCCCGATTACGACCTCAATAACCCCACGGTAATTACCGATAAAAACGTGCTTGCCGAGCTTGATAAAATCAAAGATGAAGAAAAATACGATGCCGCATATAACGAGCGCATATACAATATGTGGCGCAATAAGGCGGTAAGCGATACATACGAGCCCGGCTCGGTATTCAAGGTCGTAACGGCATCTGCCGTTGTTGAGGAAAACATTCTTCCCGAAAACTATACCTATACCTGCGAGGGCGCAATTCAGGTCGCCGATAACCTTATCGGCTGCCACAACAGAGCAGGTCACGGCGTCGAAACGTTGCAGGACGGACTTATGAATTCCTGCAACCCGTTCTTCATAACAATGGGTCAGCTTCTCGGCTCCGAAAAATGGTATAAATATTTTGAAGCGTTCGGCTTTACCGAAAAAACGAATATCGACCTGCCGGGCGAAGCGCAGCCCAAGGGCGATGTTACATACTACACACTCCCGAATCTCGGCTTAGCAGAGGTTTCCTCCTGCGCCTTCGGTCAGAGCTTTCAGGTTTCCGCAATACAGATGATAACCGCGGTATCCTGCGTTGCAAACGGCGGCAAGCTTATGCAGCCCTACCTCGTTGCAAAGGAGCTTGACCAGGACGGCAATGTCGTTTATGAAACAAAGCCCACCGTGAGACGTCAGGTAATATCCGAAACCACTGCCAAAACCGTTATAGGTATGATGGAACAGGTCGTTGCCGACGGTACCGGCAGAAACGCCTACATTCCCGGCTGCAGAATTGCAGGTAAGACGGGTACATCCGAAAAGCTTACCTCCCCGGGCGAAAATATCGCTTCATTCTGCGGCTGTGCGCCCGCAAACGACCCCGAAATTGCGGTGCTTATAGTTGTTGATGAGCCTCACGGCGATCTCGTAATGGGCGGTACGCTTGCGGCGCCCATAGCGGGCTCCGTTATCGAGCAGTGCCTTAAATACCTCAATATCGAGCCTATGTACACCGATGAAGAAATGGCACAGCTCAATGCCGAAACACCCGATGTGAACGGTCTTTCGGTGCAGGCGGCGAGGTCAAAGCTTTCCGGCGAAGGCTTTACCGCAAGAGTTGTCGGCAGCGGCGACAAGGTGCTTTCGCAGTATCCCGCAAGGGGGCAGAGCGTTCCCGTCGGCGGCGTTGTGGTGCTTTACACCGAATCCGGCACAGAGGACAGCGGCGGTACCGTTCCCTCACTTACCGGTCTTTCAATGAGCGAAGCGAATTCGCGTGCGGTCAATTCCGGCTTTAATATCAAGGTTTCCGGCACAACGAGCGGCGTGGACCTTCTGTCATATAAGCAGAGCATCGAGGCGGGCACGACCGCCGAATACGGCACCACGATCACGGTGTATTTCAAAACAACAACAGGCGTAGAGGATTAACGGAGGGTAATATGCTTTTATCAAAGCTTCTTGAGGATGTTAAAACCCGAAGTGAATACAGCGATGTTTCCGTAAGCGATGTAACCGATTCATCATCGCGCATAATCGCAGACTGCGTTTTCGTGGCTATCAAGGGAACTAATTTCGACGGCCATGATTTTGTGCGCGAAGCACTCGATAAAGGTGCCGCAGCAGCAGTCGTTTCACACGATATGGGCGTTGAACGCCAGATAATTGTTGAAAACACCCGCGAAGCTTACGCCCTTATGTGCCGCACATATTTCGGTAAACCCGATACTGAGCTTTCGTTGATAGGCATAACCGGCACTAACGGCAAATCATCTACCGCGGCTTTGCTGTGCGATGCTTTTTCGGAGCTTAAAATACCGAGCGGCTCCATAGGCACGCTCGGCAACAGAGTTGGCGATAAGATGTTCCCCACCGCATACACAACTCCCGCGCCTTACGAACTGTACCGTCTTTTAAGGCTTATGGTCAATGACGGCATAAGTCACGCGGTTATAGAAACCACCTCGCAGGCGTTCGACCAGAACCGCCTGAGCGGCATAACCTTCGACGTGGGCATTTTTACAAATCTCACGCAGGACCATCTCGATTACCACGGCAGTATCGAAAATTACAAGGCATGCAAAAAGCAGCTTTTCCTGAACAGTAAAAACTGCATAATAAATGCCGATGACGAAGCGGCACGGTATATGGCGGACGGCGTTCCCGGCAAAGTGATAACATATTCCGTAGACGGTGAAAGTGATTATAAAAGCGAAAATTTGTCATTCGATGAAGACGGCGTTTCATATACGCTCAACGGTATCGCGATCGTTTCGCATCCGCCGGCAAAGTTTTCGGTGTATAATTCAACAGCGGCGGCAGCCGCCCTTGAATGTGTCGGCATACCGTTTGCCGATGCCTGCTATGCGTTGAATGATACCGCATCCTTAAAGGGCAGGTTTGAAATAATAAAAACAGAAACGGAAACCGATTATAAAGTCGTAATAGATTACGCCCACACACCCGACGGCTTTGAAAAGGTGCTTGAAGCCGTACGCGGCTACACGGCGGGCAGGGTGATAGTTGTATTCGGCTGCGGCGGCGACCGCGATAAAACAAAACGCCCGAAAATGGGCAGAGTGGCGGCAGATCTTTCGGATATCGCCATTGTTACCACAGATAACCCGCGCACAGAGGACCCCGCGGTAATAATTAAGGAAATACTGATGGGTATGGTCGGCAGCAGGGCAAAAACAATGACCTTCCTTGACCGTACCGAAGCGATAGAAAATGCGCTTTCACTTGCAAAAAGCGGCGATACCGTGCTGCTTGCCGGCAAGGGACACGAAACCTATCAGATAATCGGCACCGAGCGTATTCATTACGATGAACGCGAAATAGTGCGCGGTATCCTTGAAAGGAGCAGCAATGGAAAGACTTAAAATAACGGATATTGCAAAGTACTGCGGTGCATCGTCAGGCCTTGACGGCACGGTAGGCAGAATTTCCATAGACAGCCGCGATGTCGATGACGATACATTGTTTATTGCCATTGTCGGCGAACGCTTCGACGGCAACGACTTTGTGCCGGATGTGCTCGCAAAGGGCGTGAAAGCGGTCGTTTGCAGCCGTGCGGATATAAAAGATGAGCGTATAATGACGGTGAGCGATACCACGCAGGCGTTCCTCGATATTGCTCACGGTTACAGAATGACTTATAAAATACCGTTTGTCGCCGTAACCGGCAGCGTGGGCAAAACCACAAGCAAGGGTATGATATGGTCGGTCATAAATAAGCAGTGCCGCGCGTATCGCACACAGGGCAATCTCAATAACAATATCGGCGTTTCGAAAACTCTGCTCGGTCTTGAACGCGAATACGGGGCGGCGGTAATTGAAATGGGTATGGATCACGCCGGCGAAATAACCGCGCTTTCACTTGCCGCAGAGCCGGATATGGGCGTTATCACAAATGTAGGTACCGCGCATATTGAAAATCTCGGCTCGCGCGAGGGTATACTCAAAGCAAAATGTGAAATCACCGCAGGTATGAAAAAAGGTGCACCGCTTGTAATAAATGCAGACAATGATATGCTTGCGACACTCGCCGACGGCGATTACAGGCTTGTGAAATTCGGCATAGATGCGAAAAATTGCTATATGACCGCCGAAAACATAATCTCCGATGAAAACGGCAGTAAATTCACCGCGATCTGCGAAAGCGGCGAGCGTGCCGAGGTCTTTGTGCCCGCCGTGGGACTTCACCAGGTTTACAATGCACTTTGCGCTCTTACGGTCGGCAAGCTTCTCGGCTATACACTTGCGCAGGCGGCAGAGGGCGTTGCCGATTATGTGCCCGAGGGTATGCGCCAGAATGTAAAATCAGTAAACGGAATGACATTTATCGAGGATTGCTATAATGCCAATCCCGACAGTATGAATGCCGCTCTGCATACGCTTACGGCAATTAAAAAAACGCGCGCCGTCGCGGTTTTGAGCGATATGCTCGCTTTGGGCGAGATAAGCGAAAGCGCTCACCGCAAGGTCGGTGAAACGGCGGCAGAACTTGGCTGCGATGCGGTTTTCGCGTTCGGCGACAATGCAAAATTCATTGCAGAGGAAGCCGAAAAGAACGGCTGCAAGTCACTTTGGTACGAGGATAAGCAGCGGCTTACCTCCGAGCTCGGCAAATACCTCAAAAAAGATGACACGGTGCTTTTCAAGGGCAGCCGCGGAATGAAAACGGAAGAAATTTTCCTCAGTTTATATAAGGAGTGGGAAGTATGAATATAATAGTTGCCTGCATACTGGCGGCAGTGATTTCGTTCGGTCTGGCATTCGGTCTCGGCTATGTTGTCATTCCGTATCTGCACAAGCTCAAATTCGGTCAGACGATACTCGATATCGGACCGAAATGGCATAAAAACAAGCAGGGTACACCTACTATGGGCGGCGTACTGTTCATAATCGGCACGGTCGTTTCGTTTGTTGCGGTAGTGCTCACAGATAAGCTTATGGGCGGCAACATAATAGGTGTAAACGAAATACTTTCCAAATCAATGAACATAAAAGTCTGGGGCGGACTTATAATGGCAATCGGTTTCGGCATTATAGGCTTCCTTGACGATTATATAAAGGTCGCAAAAAAGCGCAATCTCGGTCTTACGATTCTGCAGAAAACGGTGCTGCAGATAATCGTGATGCTCGGTTACCTTGCAACACTTTATTTCAACGACCCCACAGGCAGTATGTTCATTCCGTTTTTCGGTATGGTGCAGACACGCATATTCTTCTGGGTTATCGGCATAGCGGTAATCTACTGCACTACCAATGCCGTTAACTTTACCGACGGCGTTGACGGCCTTTGCGGCTCCGTTACGGTAGCGGCGGCGGTAAGCTTCATAGCGATAGCGGCACTTCGCAACTGCTTCGGCGTCAGCCTGCTTGCCTCTGCGCTTGCGGGCGGACTTATCGGTTACCTTATCTGGAACTGGCATCCCGCAAAGGTTATGATGGGTGACTTCGGCTCAATGTTCCTCGGCGGTATGATAATCGCAATGGCTTATGCGGTCGATTGTCCGTTAATTATTCTTCTTACGGGCATAATATACGCAGCGGAATTTGCTTCCGATATCATTCAGATAGGCTATTTCAAGCTCACACACGGCAAGCGCATTTTCAAAATGGCGCCCATTCACCACCATTTTGAGCTTTGCGGCTGGAAAGAAGTGAAAATAGTTAAAATATTCACGGTTGTAAACCTTGCCGGCGGTATTCTCGCCGTGCTTCTCGTATATTTCGGCAATCTTAAATAACGCTCCCCGGAGGACGCATTATGAAAAAGAAAAACTTTCTTGAAGGTATATTTGTGCAGGGAGGAATGGATATTCCGTTCTTTCTGCTGACACTTGCATTGCTTGCTTTCGGGCTTGTTATGCTTATGTCGGCAAGCCATGTTTACGCTTTTTACAATACCGAAAGCGGCGACAGCTTCTATTTCATAAAAAGGCAGGCAATATTCGCGGTTATGGGCGTGTTTGCCATGTACGTTATTTCCCGCTGCGATTACAAAATTCTCAGAAAATTCGTGTTCGTTGGTATGGCTGTTTCGTGGGTTCTGCTTTTTTATTGCATATTGAAACCCGGTGATGATGAAATCAAACGCCGTATAGACCTCGGCATCTTTTCGTTCCAGCCGTCTGAAATCGCAAAATATATGATTATTCTTTTCTGCGCCGACGGGCTCGACAAGAATCATAAAAAAGTCATAAGCAACAAGCTCACCCGTGTATCGGTATTCCGCAGTCTGTACGAAAAAACGCATATTAAAGTTACGCAGGGAACAACAACACTGTTCTATTATGCATTCTTCATTGGTGCCACGGCGGCACTCGTTTTTCTCGGCAGCCATCTTTCCGGTGCTATACTCATCCTGCTCATAGGCGTTGTAATGCTCTGGATGGGCGAGGGCAGGGCCCGCTGGTTCGGCATAGGGCTTGTGTTAGTTGCCGTTGTGGCGATTTTTGCGATATTCAATTACGAGAATTTGCCCATCCTTAAAGATTATATGATAGAGCGTATAAAAGCGTGGCGCATAAAGGATTATGACCCGCAGGGCGCACGCTGGCAGATAAACCACTCGCTTTATGCGCTCGGCAGCGGCGGCCTTCTCGGCTCGGGACTCGGCAATTCAAAGCAGAAATATTTGTATGTTTCCGAATCGCACACCGACTTCATTTTCTCCATAATCGGCGAAGAACTCGGGTTTGTGGGCAGCGTAATTCTTCTTTTACTGTTCGCGGCACTTATCATCCGCGGTATATATATCGGTATGCATGCCAAAGAACGCTTCGGTGCGCTTCTTGCATTCGGTATGGTGGCGCAGCTCGGTCTGCAGGTAATGTTCAATGTGGCGGTCGTTTCCGACCTCGTTCCCAATACGGGTATAAGTCTTCCGTTCTTCAGCTACGGCGGCTCGGCGCTTTTAATAACGCTTGCCGAAATGGGAACCGTTTTGAGTGTATCCCGTCAGGCAGAGTTGCCGAGGGTTTATTCATTGAAGAAGAAAAATACGGCAGAGGTGTGATTGTATGAAAGTTATGATAGCGGCAGGCGGCACGGGCGGTCATGTGAATCCCGCACTTGCGGTTGCCGGCGAAATAAAAAAACATTATGCGGAAGCAGAGATATGCTTTGTAGGCACTCCCGACAGAATAGAAGCAAAAATCGTACCGCAGGCAGGCTTCCCGCTTAAAACCATAGAAATTTCCGGCTTCAAGCGCGGCTTTTCACCTGCCGAGATAAAGGCGAATATAAAGACCGTTGAAAGACTTCTCAAAAGCTCCGGCGCGGTCAAAAAAATAATAAATGAGTTTAAGCCGGATGTAGTTGTCGGCTTCGGCGGTTATGTAAGCGGCCCCGTGGTTAGAATGGCTGCAAAAATGAATATCCCCACCGCAATCCACGAGCAGAACGCTTATCCCGGCGTAACCAATAAAGCGCTTTCCGAAATGGTTGACGAGGTTATGCTCACCGTTGAAGCGGCGAAAGAACATCTTAAACTCCGTAAGGAGCCCATAATTACCGGCTTGCCCGTTAGGGGTGAACTGCTTGAAGCAGACCCCGCCGTTTCAAGAGCGGAGCTCGGCTTTGACGAAAGGCCGATAGTGCTTTGCATGGGCGGCTCACTCGGTGCCGATGCGGTCAATAAGGCAATCGTCGAGGTTGTTGCCGCAAGACATAACGAAAGTAAATATAACTTTATGATTTCCACCGGTCAGTACGGCACATGGGTGCCCGAAGAACTTGAAAAACGCGGTGTCGATGTCGAAAATGACAAGCGCATAGTCGTGCGCACCTACATAGATGATATGGCGCGATGCCTTTCGGCTGCAGACCTTGTAATATGTCGCGCGGGTGCTTCCTCGCTTTCCGAATTTGAAGCGCTGGGCAAGCCCTCTGTGCTTATCCCGTCGCCCAATGTTACCGAAAATCATCAGTTCCACAACGCGATGGCACTCGTCAACAACGGCGCAGCCTGCATTATCGAAGAAAAAGACCTCACCGGAGAAAAGCTCGGCACACTTGTCGACGAATTGCTTGCCGATAAAGAGCGCCTGCACTCCATAGGCGAAAATGCGCGCAAAATGGCAATAACCGATGCTTCCGCAAAAATAGCCGGTATAGTTGTAGGTCTTATAGGCTCACATAATTAACCGTTTTTGAGCTTTCGGCATATTATAAGTCGTAACTTTCCATGAAAGGGGCGGCAATATGTCTAAGCTCGAAATACACGGCGGCAGACGCCTTCACGGAAAAATAGATGTTCAGGGCTCAAAAAACAGCGTGTTGCCGATACTTGCGGCAACTTACCTTGCCGACGGTGAATCGGTGATACATAATTGTCCTCGTCTTTCCGATGTGGCGGCTGCAGTAAAAATACTTGAAAATCTCGGATGTACGGTGCGGCGTGAAAACAGCGTGCTCACCGTAAACAGCGGCGCGGCATGCGGCTGCGAAATTCCGCAGTGCCTTATGCGCGAAATGCGCTCGTCAATAGTTTTTCTCGGTGCCATACTCGCAAAAACCGGCAAAGCCGAAATGTTTTCGCCCGGCGGGTGCGAAATAGGTCTGCGACCGGTTGACCTGCACCTTTACGCCATGAAAAAGCTCGGCGCGACCGTTACCGAAACCGGCGGCAGACTTGTGTGTGAAGCGCCCGAGGGCTTAAAGGGTGCAAAAATAACATTTACATTTCCGAGTGTCGGCGCAACCGAAAACGCCGTGCTTGCGGCGGTTACCGCAAAGGGGAGTACTACCGTGATAAACGCGGCACGCGAGCCGGAAATAATCGACCTTTGCGCTTTCCTCAATTCCTGCGGTGCCGAAATAAGCGGCGCCGGCGAGAGTGTGATAACCGTAAACGGCGTGAAAAAGCTGATGCCGTGCGAACACCGTGTTATATGTGACCGCATAGCGGCGGCAACTTACCTTGTCGCAGGTGCAATGACCGGTGCCGATATCCGCCTTGGCTCTGCCGAGCCCGCACACCTCGGTGTTATGATACCCATGCTTGAAGAAGCGGGGTGTACCGTAAATACGCGGTGCAGCGAAATTCACCTTAAAGCACCGCCGCGCCCGATGCGTATAGATAAAATAATAACCCAGCCGTATCCCGGCTTTCCCACGGATGCTCAGGCGCTCTTCACATCGCTTGCCTGCATAGCCGACGGTACGGGCGTAATAGTTGAAAACATATTCGAATGCCGCTTCAAGCACGTACCCGAGCTTATGCGAATGGGTGCAAAAATTCGCGTTGAGGGCAGGGTAGCGGTGATCGACGGCGTAGAAAAACTTTGCGGTGCCGATGTCGTTTCACCCGACCTCAGAGGCGGCGCTGCGCTTGTTATTGCAGGGCTTGCGGCAGACGGCGTGACATCGGTGAATGAAATCTGCCACATAGACCGCGGGTACGAAAATTTTGAAGAAAACTTATGTCTTTTGAATGCAGATGTTGTAAGAAAGGTATAATATTATGGAAAAAAGAAAAACAACGGTAAAAAAGGCGAGCGGCGCCAAAACCGTAATAAAGGCTCCTCGCCGCAGTCCCGCCGAACAGCTTTCCCGCGATGAACGCCGTTCACTCGACAAGAAAAAACGCGACAGACAGCGCAAGGTAAAGCGCGTAATAATGTCTTTTATACTGCTTGCGCTCGTGGCGTGCCTCGGTGTTGCTCTTTCGCTTACCGTTTTCTTCAAAATAAGCAAAATCGAAGTGACCGGCGATACCGCGTATTCAAAATCCCTGATCACCTCCAAGTGCGGCGTTTCGTTGGGCGATAACCTTTTCAGAGTAAATGCCGAAAAGGTGAATAAGTCGCTTTCGAGCGCGCTGCCTTATGTTGACAGCGCACAGATAAAGCGCAGAATGCCCGGTACACTCGTTATAGATATTACCGCTGCTGGCGAAACTGCGGCAATAAGCGGCACAAAGGGCTATATTCTTCTCGGCAGCAACGGCAGGGTGCTTGACAGCGATGCCAAAATGCTCAAGGAGAGCGTACCGCTTATAGACGGCGTTGCAGTAAAGGGATGCAGCGAGGGTAAAATAATCTCACTTGCCGACAGTAAACAACAGGAAGCACTTTTAAGTGTGCTTGATGCGATAGAGCAGTCAGGCATGAAGCTTCTCACCGATATAAAAATCAGCGATATTTCCAATATCAAGCTTATATATGACGGCAGAATCACCGTAAAAGTCGGTGATACCTCCGATATTCTCAACAAGCTCAAACGCGCGGCGGCATCAATCGAAAAAGAGGACGAAATGAGCCTTGCCACAATCGGCGTGCTCAATGTGAAAACTGCCCCCAATTCATATTTCTCACCCGGCGAGGATGACGAAACCGAGCCGCAGACGACTCAGCAGGCTGAAGAAACCGTCTCGGAAAAGGCGACTGAGCCGAAAAATGAAAGCGCGGAACAGTAAAAATCGACTAAATTTATTAAATTTACAAAAAAAGTCAAAAAATAACTTGCTATTGCTGAAAATCTATGTTAACATTTATAAGATGCAAAATAGCAGTATTGTGCAGGCGTAATGTACGCCCTAAAATATAGGAGGATTGAAAATGGCTATCGAATTATCAAATGATTTTGAAGATGTTACCCAGATCAAAGTTATAGGCGTAGGCGGCGGTGGCGGCAACGCCATCAACCGTATGGTCAATTCGGGTATTCAGGGCGTTGAATTTATCGCCATCAATACAGACAAACAGGCACTTATTCCCTCAAAGGCTACTCATAAAATCCAGATCGGTGAAAAGGTTACCGGCGGCAGAGGCGCAGGCGCCCGCCCCGAAATGGGCCTTAAAGCTGCCGAGGAAAGCAGAGAAGCCATTATCGACGCTCTCAACGGTGCCAATATGGTATTCGTTACCGCTGGTATGGGCGGCGGCACAGGCACGGGCGCAGCTCCCGCCATCGCGCAGATCGCAAAAGAAAAAGGCGTTCTTACCGTCGGTATCGTAACCAAGCCCTTCGCTTTTGAAGGCAAAAAGAGAATGCAGCAGGCTGAAGCCGGCATCGCCGAGCTCGCTCAGCATGTTGACAGCCTTATCGTTATCCCAAACGAAAGACTTAAACTCGTTTCCGATCAGAAGATCACTCTCACCAACGCTTTCGAGGTTGCCGATGACAGTCTCCGTCAGGGCGTTAAGAGCATAACCGAGCTTATCAAGGTTCCCGGACTCATCAACCTTGACTTTGCCGATGTTACCGCAGTTATGAAAGATGCCGGCCATGCACACATGGGCGTAGGCAGAGCAAGCGGCAAGGAAAAGGCAGAGGCAGCCGCAAATGCTGCAGTTTCAAGCCCGCTTCTTGAAACAACCATTCAGGGTGCAAAGGGTGTTATCATCAACATCACTTCTTCTCCCGACATCACTCTTGAAGATGTTGACACAGCCGCAGGCATCATCGCCGAGGCAGCCGATGAAGATGCAAACATCATCTTCGGTGTCGCTTTCGATGAAAAACTTGACGATGAAATGGTTGTTACCGTTATCGCCACCGGCTTCGGTACCGACATAAACGGTCTTGCAAATAAGTCTGTTGCTTCTTCGTCTGTTGAAAGCTCTTCCGCTTCCGATGACGACGATCTCGGCAGCATCCTTGATCTGTTCAAGAATAAATAATTACAGCATATTCAGGGGGAACGGTGTTCGTTCCCCCGTTTTTTGCGGTTTTTGAGAGGTTTGGAAAATGTCTGATGCAGTTATTTATATTCACGGCAGGGGCGGCAATGCCGCCGAAGCCGAACATTATAAGACGCTTTTTGCCGAGCGCACCGTTGTCGGCTTTGATTATAAATCACAGACACCGTGGGAAGCACAAAGTGAGTTTTCCGCTTATTTCGATGAAATGCGCGAAAAATATGAAGATATTATTATAATTGCGAACAGTATCGGTGCGTATTTTGCGATGAATGCCCTGAACGGCAAAAAAATATCAAAAGTGTATTTTATATCACCGGTTGCAGATATGAAAATGCTGATTGAAAATATGATGAAAGCGGTCGGCGTTACTGCAGAAGAACTGCGCAAAAAGAAATTTATCGAAACGCCGTTCGGTGAAACGCTTTCATGGGATTATCTCAGCTATACCGAAAATCATCCGCTTGAATGGAATGTGCCCGCAGAGATTCTTTACGGCGAAAATGATGAGCTTATTTCTTATGAAACAATAACCGCATTCTGCGAAAAAACAGGTGCTGCGCTCACCGTGATGCCGGGAGGGGAGCATTGGTTTCATACCGAGGAGCAAATGGCATTCCTTGATGAGTGGATAAAAAGCACCTGCTGAAGCAAGTGCTTTTTTCATAGCCGGTGAACGGAATCGAGCCGCGCTGCGCGCGGTACGCCTTCGGCGCAGCAATTATGTTCCGCTTCGCGGAGAGTTGATGGTTCGATTCCGATAAAACCTATATAAATAAAAAGCTCACCCGTAGGGTGAACTTTTTATTTATGGAGCTGGTGAACGGAATCGAACCATCAACCTGCTCATTACGAATGAGCTGCTCTGCCATTGAGCCACACCAGCGGATGTTCTTTTTGAATGCCTTGTTATTATATAGTATAGGTGAGAGTTTTGCAAGTGTTTTTTTGAAAAAAGTGTTTTGTGTATTTTTTATATTGTCAATATGGTGCAATCGGAGCTGCAAAAATCTGTACTATATGTCAATTATTACAAAAATGTGAACAAAGTATAAAATTGGTAAAATTCCTCTTGCCAATTTCGAAAATAAGTAGTACATTATTGTAGTATTTTAATATACGGAAAATGGAGGTCAATTTATGAAAAAAGTTCTGTCAGTTGTTCTTGCAGTGCTTATGATGTTCTCTATGATGTCAGCAGCATTCGCAGCAACCGAAAACAAACCCGTTGCAAATATTAACCTTATCAAAGGTACGGCATTTGCAGATACCGAGGGCTTCAAGGATTTTCCCGTAGGCGATAAGGACCTTGATTATCTCGTAGGCGCTGTTTTCTCGGTAAATCAGCTCGGCGACGAGTCTTTTGAAGATTTCCTTGTTGATTTCAAACTCACCGCAGGCGCGGATATGGAAGCTGAGTTCTACGGCAAATACGGCACAGGTACCGAGTACAACAAATGGATGCAGCCCGGCGAGTATGATGGCGAAGCCGACGGCTTCCAGAAAGTTATCGCAGGCGAACATCATCTTTTCGAAGAATACGGTGTAAAGAATCTTCTCACCATAGAAAAGGTTCGCAATATCGAAACCTTCTATTGTGCTCTTTATGTTAAACCCGGCAGCGTTGACGGTCCCGTTGACGTTTCTCTCGGTCTTGATATGTTTGAAAAACCCGAAAAAGGTCAGGACCCCGTATATGAAGATGTTAAGGTTTCTCCCGAATCCGTTCAGGAAATCAAAGTTGCCATGGAAAGGCCTACCGCTATCATCAAAATGGTAGAGGGCAGAGATTTCGCAACAACTCCCGGCTTTGAAGATTTCGCGGAGAAATGCGGTATTGATAACATAGACATGAACTATGTTATCGGCGCTTATATCGATGTTGAAAAAATGGGTACCGGCTACGATGATTATTTCGTAGATTTCATTCTCAACTTCAGCAATAACGCAAAGGGTCGTTACTTCGGCAAATATACCGGTAATTTCAGCACCGGCACCGTTACTTACGACTGGAGCTATGATTCCGTTCCTGCCGATATTACCGCGGGCGCAACGAGCATACTTTCCGCTCTCAATTATGCCGGCAGCAAAATGACCGTCAAGGAAGCCTGCACATGCGTAAGCGGCGGCTTCTATTCCGCACTGTATATAGATCCTTCATCTGTTTCGGCTCCTATCACAGTTTCTATGGATGCCGCGGTATACCAGGAACCCGAACAGGGCAAGCCTGTTGTGACCGAGGTGGTTAAGGCGAGCGCAGATTCCGTTAAGGAAGCTGAGGTTGCTTTCACCAAGCCCGTTGCCAATATCACAATGGTAGACGGTAAAGATTTCGCAAATACCGAAGTATTTAAAGACTTCCCGCTTGAGGGTGTCAATACCGATTACCTCGTAGGCGCAATCGTTAAGGTTGCCGACAAGGGCGAAGGCTTTGACAATTACCTTGTTGATTTCAATATTGATCTCTCGGCAGCTGTTAAAGCAAAATTTTACGGAGCTTATACATATAATAAAACCACCAAGACCTACCCCTGGCAGGCTGCAAGCAATGATTATGCAGATATTCCCGCAGGCGGCTACAATCTTCTTGATTCAAGCAATCCTCTCGGCATCAAGATCAATGTTGCCGAGGCTGCTGAGGAGATCGGCACTTTCTACTGTGCACTCCTCATTGACCCCAATTCAGTAAATAGTGTTGTTACCGCAACACTCAATACAATTATATTTGAAGCTCCCGCTGAGGGTGAAGCTCCCGAGTTCATCACCCTTGCAACCGATA
This sequence comes from Acutalibacteraceae bacterium, assembly GCA_045617785.1. Lineage (GTDB taxonomy): Bacteria > Bacillota > Clostridia > Oscillospirales > Acutalibacteraceae > DTU089. The sequence continues at coordinate 5,115 of JAZLJH010000006.1, read as the reverse complement.
TTGCTTCAAAGAACACGATCGAAACCTGCTCTGTAAATCCCGTTGCCAATATCACCATGGTAGACGGCAAGGATTTCGCAGCCACCGAAGGCTTTAAGGATTTCGCAGCAGCTTATGCTGAAAACAATAACGGCGAACAGCTCAATATGGGTAATGTTATCGGTGCCGTTCTTAAAGTAAACAATGGCGGTCAGGGCTTCGAGGACTTTATGGTTGATTTCAAGCTCAACCTTTCCGAGGCAGTTAACGCTAAATTCTACGGTAAATATAATTACAGAGGTACAGATACCGGTTGGCAGGGCACGACTGATTATCAGCCTGTTCCCGCAGGTGACAGTTATCTCCTTGATTCCACAGGCGACAGCTTCAGCAAAGCAAAGCTCAGCGTTGCAGAGGTCGTTAAGGATGTTGACACCTTCTACTGCGCTTTCGTTATTGATCCCACTACGGCTGATGATGTCGTCAAGGCAAAACTTGATGTTGTTATCTGTGAAAAAGGCAAGGATGTTAAGACCGAAGCTATCGTAGTGGAAAACGATAATAAATCAAACAATGAGGCAGAGGCTTGCAGAGTTGCTCCCACCGCCGAAATCAAAATGGTTAAGGGTGCGAATTTCGCAACTACCGACGGCTTCACCGATTTCGATACCACCGGTCTCGATACCGATTACCTTGTAGGTGCATACATTGACATTGCCGCTCTCGGCACAGGCTATGAGGATAACTTTATTGACTTTATACTTAATCTCGATGCTCCCGTTGAAGCGATGTTCTTCGGCAAATATACCGCTGAATTCCGCGGCGAGACCAAGGTTTATGATTGGACCTCTACAGGTACATTCAGCCCCATAAATGCAGGCAGCACCAATATCCTTTCCGATATCAATTATCCCGGCAGCCAGATGACTCTGCAGGAAGCTTATGACTGCGTCAAGGGCGGTTTCTACTGCGCATTCTATGTTAAACCCGATTCAGTAAGCGCACCCGTAACCGTTTCACTTACTCCCGCTGTTTATAAAGAAGCAGCCGGTGAACGCGTTATGGCAGAACCTACCAAGGAAAGTGTTCTTACCGAAAAGGTTGCTCTTGTTAAACCCGTTGCCGATGTTACCATGGTAGCCGGCAAGGATTTCGCAACCACCGAAGGCTTTAAGGATTTCAATCTTACCGGTATCAATACCGATTACCTTGTAGGTGCAGTTCTTAAAGTTACCGGTGCCGGCAAAGGCTTTGAAAACTATATTGTTGATTTCAAACTTGACCTTTCTTCCGAAGTCAGTGCTAAATTCCTCGGCAAATACGATTACGATTCAACCACAAACTATTGGCAGGGTACAAGTGATTACTTTGATGTTCCCGCAGGCGGCGTTTACCTTCTTAATTCCGAAAGTGACTTCGGTATCACAAGAACGGTTGCAGAGGTAGCAAACGAGGTTAAGACCTTCTACTGCGCACTCATCATTGACCCCGATTCAGTTAATGAAATCGTTAATGCAACACTTGATGTTGTTATGTATGAAACCCCCGCAGAGGGCAAAGAGCCCGAATTTATCGTAGTTACCGATGAAGCTTGCGACAATACCGCAGAAACCTGCTTCAAGGCTCCCGTTGCCAATATCACTATGATAGACGGTAAGGATTTCGCCGACAATGCAGAATTTGCAGACTTTGCCAAAGCATACGGCTCGGAACTTGATATGAATAATGTCGTAGGCGCTATCCTCAATGTTTCGGAAGAAGGCCGCGGCTACGAAGATGCTATGGTTGATTTCAAACTCAACCTTTCGGAAGAAGTTAATGCCAAATTCTACGGTAAATATTACTTTAAGGAAGGAAGCACCGGCTGGCAGGGCACAACTGATTTCAAGCCCGTTCCCGCAGGTGACAGTTACATTCTTAATGCCCCCGGTGTCAGCTTTGAAAAAGCTAACCTCACCGTAGCCGAAGTTGCAAGGGATGTTAAAACATTCTATTGCGTACTCGTTATTGATCCCGACAGTGCTTCCGGTATCGTTACGGCAAAGCTTGATGTTGCCGCTTATGAAAAGGGTACCGATATCACCAAGACCGCTGTTGTTCTTCCGACAGACGAAAACAGCAACAACTCCGCAGAGGTTTGCAAGGTCAACCCCGTAGCAAATATCACCATGATTAAGGGTGCCGATTTCGGAAACACTGATGTCTTTGATGAGTTTGACACCACTGACGCCAATACCGATTACCTTGTAGGTGCGGTTATTGAACTTACCGAAGACGGTCTCGGTTTTGACGATTACCTTGTAGATTTCAAGCTTACTCCTTCATCCGCTGTCAAGGCTATGCTTTTCGGGGCATACACATACGGTAATGATGAATATGACTGGCGTGAATTACACAGCAATTATGCGGATATTTCCGAAGACGGTATATTTGTTCTTAATGCGGCAGACAAATCATCAGGTTATCGCATGAACATTGCCGAGATCGATGAAAAAGCAAACAAATTATATTGCGCACTCTATATTGATCCCGACACCGCTTCTGATGTTGTTAATGTTGAACTTGATGTTGTGATGTTCGCAGATCCTGCAGAAGCAGAGGCTCCCGATTATATCGTTGTTACCGATGAAGCAGCAGTCAATACTATCGAAGTTTGCGCAGAAGTTCCCGGCGTAAATATCACAATGGTAGAAGGCAAGAATTTCTGCAATAATCCCGAATTTGCAGACTTTGCCACCGCTTATGGCGACGACATTGATATGAACAATGTTGTAGGTGCTGTTCTTAAGGTTAAGGACGCAGGCAAAGGCTACGATGATTATATGGTTGACTTCAAGCTCAACCTTTCGGAAGCTGTTAAAGCAAAATTCTTCGGCAAGTACTACTTCAAAGGAGAAAGCACCGGTTGGCAGGGTACGAGTGATTTCACCGATGTTCCCGCAGGTGAAAGCTATCTCCTTAATGCTCCCGGCAACAGCTTTGATGAAGCTAACCTCACAGTAGCTCAGGTTGTAAGGGATGTCGATACATTCTACTGTGTACTCGTTGTTGACCCCGATAGCGCAAAAGATGTAGTTACAGCTGCTATTGATGTTGTAATGTATGAAAAAGAAACCGATGTTGCGGAAACCGCTGTTGTTCTTGAAAAAGACGACGCTTCCGATAACACCGCCGATGTCTGCAACACCAATCCTGTTGTTGATATCAAATTGATCCCCGGCAGAGAATTCAGCAAGAATTTTGAATTTAAAAATTTTGCAAAGGAATCCGGCATTGCAAATCTTAATATGGATTGCGTCGTGGGTGCCGAAATCACTCTTATCAGCAAAGGTACCGGCTTTGACGAATCACTTGTGGATTTCGCTCTCGGTCTTTCCGAAGATGTAGATGCAAAGCTTTACGGCAAATTCTATTACAGCGACTACGATTTCTATGATTGGACCGCTCTTACAGAGAACTACGAAAATATCAGTGCAGACGGTATGTATGTACTTCGTTCAGCCTCCGACGACAAGTTCTTAATGAATGTATCCGAGGTCGATGAAATGGTCGGCACATTCTATTGTGTACTTGTTGTAGATCCCGATTCGGCTTCCGATGTAGTTGATGTTACTCTTGATGCAGTCGTTTATGATAAACCCGCAGCCGGTGCTGATCCCGTTTACAACATAATCGACACAACTGATGCAAGTGTAACCGCGGCAGAGGTTTGCAGAATCAGACCCGTTGTTGATATAAAAATGATCGACGGCGCTGATTTTGAAAAGAACGATGTTTTTGATGAATTTGATTTAGCGGGTATCGCTCTTGATACCGTAGTCGGTGCCAAGATGACAATTACCGATATGGGCAAGTTCTGCGATGACTCTCTCGTGGATTTCCGTCTTAACCTTTCCGATGATGTTGAAGCCAAAGTTTACGGTAGTTACGTTTTCAATGAGGGTAAGGCTAACGAGAAAGCATATGCGTGGACTTCACTCACCGGTGATGAATATGCTCAGTTTAAAGCCGGCGACAATTATGTTCTTGATTTCGACACAGAGCTGCATATCGAAGATCTCACTCTTACCGAGGTTAAAGAAAATGTCGGCACCTTCTATTGCGTATTCGTAATCAATCCTTCTCCCATGAGTACCGATTATGAAGCAATCAACACAACTCTTGATCTCGTTGTTTACGATGAACCTGCTGATGGCGCAGCAGTTGAATATTTCGCAGCAGATTGCGATACCGATAATAAGGCCATCTTACTCGGCGGTTGGGATGTAGTTGTTGACGGTGATGTTGATGTAATCGACTACCAGGCAGTAGTTAATATTGCTCTCGGCAACACTGAAACATACACAGATAAGGAAATCTCTTCTGCTGACATCGACTCCGACGGCTATGTAGATGTTCTTGATGCCGTTCTTGTTGAAAGAGTTTATAAAAGAGATTAAAATAAACACGGCTTTGTTTTCACCGCAGACTTCGGTCTGCGGTGTTTTCGTTTCTTGACAAAGTTAATTATAAGTGATATATTCTGTTTATCGCGTAGTAAGGGAAGTTCGGTGAAAATCCGTCGCAACCGCCATTACCGTAATTGAGTTTTTCATAAGTCGGAATACTTACCGCGAACAATAATATGCCGATGCGTTCTTGGGTATGAAGGGTGCTGTGCGAAATGAATGAGTGAAAGCTCGTTCTTGTTGTCGTGCAAGCTCCCGTTCCTGAACGGGGGCTTTTTTGGTGGTGATTTTATGGGCGCCGAGAACGCCGAAAGCTGCATAAAGCTGCTTGCCGATATGGCAGAAAAGCTGCTTGCTTCGGGTGAGGAACGGTATCCGAAGCGCAGCGATTTCACAGATGAGCAGGTGGTCGCAATAAAGGCTTTCCTCGGCCCGTGGCCCAGGGCGCTCGAAAAGGCGGGGCTGAAACCCGTCAGCGACAGTTATCTGCAAAAAGCGGAAAAGCGCCGTCAAAAGCATAAAAAGGGTAGCGTGACACGGATAATCTGAACCACGCCATAAATCGGCACTTTTGCCCGCTTACTGCGTCATCGTCATTGAAAGGCGGCAGCCTTTCTGCTTCCGTTTCCTTGTAATCGAACAAAATTGCTCGATTTATGGTCGAAGATTTTATTTTGAAAAGAAGTGT
>JAZLJH010000005.1:0-48231 GCA_045617785.1 Acutalibacteraceae bacterium | reverse complement strand
CAGCGGTCAAAATTTGCAGCGAAGAATGAGCGAAAGCAAATTTTGGGCACCGCAAGAGTCATTACACACCTGACGATATCAACAACTTAATAATTTGCCGGCGTGGCGGAATTGGCAGCTTGTTCGCCGAGCGCCGCCGGTGGCGGATGCAGCGAGGCGAAAAAGGCGCAGCGGTCAAAATTTGCAGCGAAGAATGAGCGAAAGCAAATTTTGGGCACCGCAAGAGTCATTACACACCTGACGATATCAACAACTTAATAATTTGCCGGCGTGGCGGAATTGGCAGACGCAAGGGACTTAAAATCCCTCGGTGGCAACACTGTACCGGTTCGACCCCGGTCGCCGGCACCAAAAAATTCCATTCGCTTTTGCGAATGTAATTTTTTATCCAAGCCGCAGGCTTGGTATATCACCACGCCGAAAGGCTTGTATATCATCAAGGTCGGCAAAGCCGACCTTGTATCTCATCACGCGTCAGCGTGCATTTCCTGCGGCTTGATGAGATACAACGCTTTGCGTTGATGATATACCATTTCTTGCGAAATGGATGATATACAAGGCTACGCCTTGATGAAAAAAGCACTTGCTTCGGCAAGTGCTTTTTTCAATGATATCCGTTCCTTGCGGAACGGGTGATATATCTTCGATATGATATCCACCTGCGGTGGATGAGATATGCCTTCGGCATATTAAGGAACGGATATTATCTCATATTTGAGCGAAGCGAGAATATATCATACTTGCGTAGCAAGTATATCATATCGCGCAGCGATATATCATTTGTTCCTGCGACTTGACGATATACAATTCCTTACGGAATTGGTGATATACTGTTCTGCGAACGGATGATATACAAGGCTTTGCCTTGAAAAAAATTCAAATATTCGGTATCTCCAGATTTACACCGTTCTGCTCTGCCGACTGACTTGCCACTATACCGGGAAGCGATATTCTGATTCCGAAGTCAACGTCAAGTACGGGTTTTTTGTTTTCAAGCACACAATCAACAAATTCCGCAAATATTTTCGCATCAGCGCCGCCGTGGCCGGAGTTGTCGACATTGCCGTAGTCATCGGTATATGCCGTGGTTACGGGTATTTCGATTTTCTTTGCAAATGTGCCGGGCACGCTCGCGAGGTTTGCAAAGCTGTGGGCATCGTCAACTATTTTGAGCCTGTCTGTTTCAATGGAGCCGCGAGTGCCGCACAGACGGAAATTGTGGTCGTAGCTTGTATATGCACCGAAGCTTACAAGCAGCTTTATAACAGCGCCCTTTTCGGTTTTGAAAATGGCAATGGATGTATCGTTCTTTTTCGGGAAATACGGATTATACTCGATATCGGCATTCATGCACGATACGCTCACGCAGCGGTCATCCATAACATAAAGCAGCGGTCCCAATTCGTGTGTGGTGTATTTAATGGCGGGATTAAATGTGCGCCAATGTCCCTTGGGGTAATTATCGGGCGCAAATTCATCGGGATTTCTGGCGTGCAGGTACTCGGCCTCGGCAAACACGACATCTCCGAATTCGCCGTTTTCGCGCATCTTCTTCCATGTTTCAATAAACGCCCAGTAGCAGCAGTTCTCGCTAATCATATATACTAAATCGGGATGCTCGGAAACGATCTTTTTTAGCTCGTATGCTTCCTCAACTTTTGTAATTGCCGGGATTTCGCTCAAAACGTGCTTGCCCGCCTCAAACGCTTTTTTCACTATCGGCACGTGTTGAGTCGCCTCTGTTGCGACTATCACCGCGTCGATATCCATTTTAAGCATCTCGTCGTAATCCGACAGGTACACAACATCGTTTTTTCCCAGCGAATCAAAATACTCTCTGCAGTGCGCAATAACCTTTTCATTGAAGTCGCAAGCCGCAACTATTTTACATTTGGGATTGCCGAAACCGCAGCCTGCAACTGCCGCACCGCGTCCGCAGCCCACAACGCCGCAGCGTAAAATTTTATTTTCCATAATTCTCTCCTGATTGTTAAAATTCGATTACTCCCCGAATATTCCCGCCATATCGCCGGAAGCGAAATCGCCGAGCGGGAGCATGACCTTTTCGCCGGTTTTGCGGCTTTTGTAGACCGCAAGCACAAATTCCACCGCGCGCCTGCCTGCATACAGATCAACATACGGTGCGCGTTTTTCTTTTACGGCGTCTATAAAATCAAGGTAAAGGCTCGTGTGACCGTTGCCGTAAACATTTTCGGCTTTTTCTTCAATAAATCTGCGGTCGCCGTCTGCGGCTTCCTCATCCTTGAATTTCCACACATCAACGGTGTTTGCGGCATCGCCGCCGAGGCGTACCGTGCCGTTTTCGCCGAATATGCACAGCGTTTCTTCAAGATCGCAAACGGCGTTTACCGTACCCTCTACCGTGGCAACCGCGCCGTTTTTGAACTGCACAACGGCAACACCGACATCCTCTGCTTCAATATACGGGTGTATGGCATTTCTTGTTATGCCGTAAACACTTTCGATTTCATCGCCCATAAGCCAGCGCAGCAGATCCATACCGTGTATGCACTGATTCATAAGCGTGCCGCCGTCACTTTGCCACTTGCCGCGCCATGCATCCTGCGAGTAGTAATCGTAACCTCTGTGCCAGCGAATATTTACGCTTGCGTGCGAAATTTTGCCGAATCTGCCGTGATCAATGGCGGTTTTAAGCTCCTGCACGGCAATATTGAATCTGTTCTGGTGGCAAACTCCGGCAATAACGCCGTGCTTTTCAACCGCGGCTATTATCGCGTCAGCCTCCTGCATACTCATCGCCATGGGCTTTTCGGTAAGAAAATTCACGCCGCTTTCGGCACAGAATATTTCAATGGCGGCGTGTTCGCCGCTGTCTGTGGCAATAGAAGCCATATCCGGTTTTATTTCGACGATCATTTTTTTGTAATCGTCATAAACAGGTACGGTCAAGCCGAATTTTTCGGCAAGCGCCCTCGCCTTTTCGGGCACGCGGTCGCACAAGGCGGCTATGCTTAGCCCGCTTGCCTGCGCCGCCATTATGTGATGCCGCGACACTCTGCCGCAGCCTATAAGCACATATTTCATAAAAACACCGGTTTCAGTAAAACTTAATATTTGCGCCAGACCATTTTATCGACAACGCCCGTGTAGCTCTGTATGATTTTAACGACCTTTGAAGAAACATTTTCTTCAACATAATCGGGTACGGGGATGCCGTGAGCACTGTCTGCGGTCATATCAACGGCGGTGGAAACCGCCTGCAGAAGCGATTTTTCATCGATGCCCGCAAGTATGAAGCACGCCTTGTCGAGTGCTTCGGGGCGCTCGGTGCTTGTTCTGATGCAGACTGCCGGGAACGGCTTGCCTATTGAGGTGAAAAAGCTGCTTTCCTCGGGGAGCGTGCCGCTGTCGGAAACAACGGCAAAGGCGTTCATCTGTAATTTATTGTAATCGTGGAAGCCGAGCGGCTCGTGACGGATAACGCGGCTGTCAAGCTCAAAACCGCTTGCTTCAAGCCTTTTTCTGCTGCGCGGATGGCACGAATAAAGGATTGGCATATCGTATTTTTCAGCCATTTTGTTAATGGCGGTGAACAGCGAAAGAAAATTCTTTTCGGTGTCTATATTTTCTTCACGGTGAGCGGAAAGCAGAATGTACTTTTTCGGCTGAAGCCCCAGCTTTGTGAGAATATCGGAGCTTTCGATATCCGCAAGATTTTCGTGCAGCACCTCCGCCATGGGCGAGCCGGTAACATAGGTGCGCTCTTTCGGCAGACCGCACTCGGCAAGGTAGCGGCGCGCGTGCTCGGAATAAGCCATATTGACATCGCTTATAATATCGACTATTCTGCGGTTTGTTTCCTCCGGCAGGCATTCATCCTTGCAGCGATTGCCCGCTTCCATGTGGAAAATCGGTATATGCAGCCTTTTTGCCGCTATTGCCGACAGGCATGAGTTCGTATCGCCGAGAATAAGCAGCGCATCGGGCTTTATCTGCGCCATAAGCTTGTATGAGCAGTTGATAATGTTGCCGACGGTGGCGCCGAGGTCATCGCCTACGGCATCCATATAGACCTCGGGGTCATCAAGCTTTAAGTCCTTAAAGAAAACGCCGTTGAGGTTATAGTCGTAATTCTGCCCCGTGTGAGCAAGCACACAGTCAAAATATTTTCTGCATTTGTTTATAACGGCTGCAAGTCTTATTATTTCGGGGCGCGTGCCAACGATTATAAGCAGCTTAAGCTTGCCGCTGTTTTTGAAAGCAACATCCGAATAATCAAGTTTTATTTCCATATTTACCACCCTTTTATACAGGCTCACCGAATGTATCGGGTTTATTCGGGTCAAAGCATTCGTTTGCCCACATGACCGTAACAAGATCCTCGGTATCGGAAAGATTTATAATGTTGTGTGTGTACCCGGGAAGCATGTGAACTGCCTCGATTTTTTCACCGCTGACCTCAAAGCGCAGTACCTCGTCGGTGCCGATTTTGCGTTCCTCAATAAGGCCGTGACCGGAAACGACTATGAAAAATTCCCATTTGGTATTGTGCCAGTGCTCGCCCTTTTTGATGCCGGGCTTAGAAATATTCACGCTCACCTGACCGCACTTTTCGCTTCTTAAAAGCTCTGTGAAGCTGCCGCGCGCATCAATATTCATTTTAAGCGGAAACGCGACCTTTTCCTTCGGCAGATATGAAAGATAAGTCGAGTACAGTTTCTTGGCGAAGCTGCCCTTCGGTATTTCGGGCATTGTAAGATTTTCGGGCTGCGCCTTGAAGCTTTCAAGCAAATCGACGATTTCACCGAGCGTTACTTTGTGCGTTACGGGTGCGGCGCAGAATTTGCCGTTTCCGCAAAGCACGGTTTCAATGCCGTCAAACTCACAGCGGTGCTCTTTGCCCTCAAGCGCGTCGAGCATTTCATCAACAAGGTCATCAATATACAGCAGCTCAAGCCGTGTGCTTCTGTCATTTACGGTTATGGGCAGATCATTGGCGATATTGTTGCAGAATGTAGCGACCGCGCTGTTGTAATTCGGTCTGCACCACTTGCCGAAAAGATTCGGGAAGCGGTAAACAAGCACCTTTGCGCCCGTCATTTTACCGTATGTGAAGAATAAATCTTCGCCCGCTTTCTTACTCTTGCCGTATTCGCCGTCGGCATACCTGCCCACAAGCGTTGCCTGAATGGAGCTTGAAAGCACCACGGGGCACTTGTTGCCGGATTTTTCAAGCGTTTCGAGCAGCTCGGAAGCAAATCCGAAATTGCCCTGCATAAATTCCTCGGGATTCTGCGGACGGTTCACGCCTGCAAAATTGAAAACGAAATCCGCCTTTTCGCAGTATTCGTCAAGCAGCCCGTGCGGGGTATCGACATCAAAAAGGTAAATGTTGTCTATTTTAATATTCGGGCGTGTTCTGTCTTTATTATCGCGTATATTTGCGAGAGCGGCGGCAAGGTTTTTACCCGCAAAACCCGCCGCGCCTGTAATAAGTATATTCATAAATCAACCTCTGCCCATAGCTTTGAGCTCATTGCGGATATATTCAAGTGTAAGAAGCTTTTCCTTGACCTGCTCAACATTGAGCAGCTCGGTATTGCTTGAATTGAACTCGGTAAGCGCGTTGCGCTCAACATCGCCGTCGGTAAAATACTTGTCGTAATTAAGGTCGCGCTTGTCGCAGGGTACTCTGTAAAAATCGCCCATATCCATAGCGTGCAGGCACTCCTCGTTTGTAAGCAGCGTTTCAAACATCTTTTCGCCGTGGCGAATGCCTATTGTTTTGATTTTGCCGGAGCCGCCGAAAAGCTCGCTGACTGCCTGAGCAAGCACGCCTATGGTGCATGCGGGCGCCTTCTGCACAAGAATATCGCCGGAAACACCCTTTTCAAATGCAAACAGTACAAGGTCAACAGCCTCATCGAGCGACATAATGAATCTTGTCATATCGGAAGCGGTAACGGTAATATCCTTGCCCTGCTTTATCTGGTCAATCCAGAGCGGAATAACGCTGCCGCGGCTGCACATAACATTGCCGTAGCGCGTGCAGCAGATTTTTGTTTTTTCGGGCGAAACCGTGCGGGACTTTGCGACTATGACCTTTTCCATCATAGCCTTTGATGTACCCATGGCATTTACGGGGTAAGCCGCCTTATCGGTTGAAAGGCAGATAACGGTCTTAACGCCCTCATCAATAGCGGCGGTAAGCACATTATCGGTGCCGAGAACATTGGTTTTTACCGCTTCAAGCGGAAAAAACTCGCAGCTTGGCACCTGCTTGAGAGCTGCCGCGTGGAAAATATAATCAACACCGTGAATTGCATTTTTTACGGAAGCAAGGTCGCGCACATCACCTATAAAGAATTTGACCTTATCGCTGACCTCGGGCATCTTCGCCTGAAACTCGTGGCGCATATCGTCCTGTTTTTTTTCATCGCGGGAGAAAACACGGATTTCACCTATATCGGTCTTCAAAAAGCGGTTAAGCACGGCATTGCCGAAAGAGCCCGTGCCGCCTGTGATCATCAGGGTTTTACCTTCAAAAAGAGACATTTTAATTCCTCCGTAATTCTTCTTTACTGCTGTTTTGATTCTGCATATTCGGTATTTTTGGGTGTGAATGTGGGAACAAGCGATTTCACCCAATCTATCATTTCGGGTCTTGAAAGAGAATCGACGTTTCCGCGTATCTCATCAAGCTTTTTGAATAACGCTTCGGAATCGATTTCCATGGGTCTTGCAACATAAATGAGGTTGTTCTGTGTTTTCTGAATACCCTCCTCGCTTATGAGCAGCTCCTCATAGAGCTTTTCGCCCTCGCGAAGACCGGTGTATTTGATTTCAATATCCTCACCCGGAACATGGCCGGAAAGCCTTATAAGGTTTTCGGCAAGCTCGCGGATTTTAACGGGCGAGCCCATATCGAGTATGAACACCTCGCCGCCCTTTGCGAATGCGCCTGCCTGCAAAACAAGCGAAACGGCTTCGGGTATAAGCATAAAGTAACGGATAATCTCGGGATGTGTAACGGTAACGGGGCCGCCGGCTTCGATCTGCTCCTTGAAAAGCGGAATAACGCTGCCGTTGGAGCCGAGCACGTTGCCGAAACGCACACATACGAACTCCGTTTCAGATGATTTGTTGAATGACTGCACTATCATTTCGCAAATGCGCTTTGTGGCGCCCATAACATTTGTGGGATTTACCGCCTTGTCGGTGGAAATCATAACAAAGCGTTTAACATGGTGCCTGTCCGCAGTTTTTGCAAGATTATATGTGCCGAAAACATTGTTCTTAACGGCTTCCTTGGGGCTGTCCTCCATAAGCGGCACGTGCTTGTGAGCCGCCGCGTGGTATACAAAGCTGGGCTTATATTCGGTAAAGACTTCGTCAAGCCTTTTTTCATCCCTTACTGAGCCAATCATAACGCGCAGGTCAACATTTGGGTATTTTCTTCTGACCTCCTGCTGAATTTCATAAGCGCCGTTTTCTGCAATATCGAATATGATTATGCGTTTTGCAACGCCGCTTTTCGCTACCTGCCTTACAAGCTCGCCGCCTATTGAGCCGCCGCCGCCCGTTACAAGCACGGTATGACCTTTCAGCAGCTCAAATGCCTGTGTGAGATCGGGCTTTATCTGCTCCCTGCCCAAAAGGTCGGCATAATCGACCTTGCGCAGCTTGCCGCCGAGCTTGCCGCTATCGTCTATGGCTACTATCGCCGGCAGAGTTTTGAGCACACACCCTGTCTTAACACAGATGCTTAGAAGCTCTTTTTTATTCTGCTCGCTTATAGAGGGAACTGCGAGGAAAATCTCATCAACTCTGTATTTTTCTGCAACCCTGACTATGTCGTTTCTGTTGCCGCAGACACGCACACCGTCAAGATATTCGCCGTTTTTGCGTTTGTTGTCGTCGATAAGCGCCACAACATTGTAGCGGTTTATGTAGGTCGAGCTGCGCAGCTCCTTAATAAGTCTGCTTGCCGCGCCGCCTGCACCGATTATCATAACATTTTTCTTTTTGCCCTTGCCGCTTTTGCCGGCAATGACTTTTTTGCGCCACAGATGGTAGCCCGCAAGAACAATGGTGCGCGAAAGCATAACAAGGAACAGGAACAGCATAAAATAAAGTGCCATCCATGTCATAAATTCGCGGGTGTAAACAGTCCACACCGTGAAGAACACCGCAAATGTTACCGTTTTTGAAATGCAGGTACCGAGGAAAAGCTCAAAATAATCGCCTGCAACAAAATACTGCCACATTCTGTTGTAAATGTGCATTATTATGAATGATGCGAATGTTGCGACCACATCTACGATCAGTATGAAGAAAATGCGCGATTTATACCATTCCGGCAGCTTGCCGAATTGGTCAAATTTAAGTGTGGTGGCTGCAAACATCGCAAGCAGAATCGCAAGCAGATCGGCAAAAACCAGTAAGCCTTTAATATGCTTCTTGGCGAAATTCGCCAATGAAATCACCGTGTTCAAATATATCCCTCTAAACTTTTTGCGCATAATAAAATACGCGATTTTTTACAATAACCCATAGTAACGGATTATACATTTTTAATTTTATCACACAACGGCTTCAAATGCAATAAGTAAGCAACTAAATATTGTATTTTTTCTTTTATTATATATAAGCATTGTAACGCCGCGAAATCTGTGGTAATATCAATTTGAGGTGAGATTTATGACAGATTGGCTGAAATCGCTGCCCGACAATGTAAATATTGCGGATTTAACGCTGCCCGGCACTCACAACACCTGCACGCGCTTTGTGGATTTCAAATACTTCACAAAATGCCAGAATATGACCGTCACCGAACAGCTTCACGCCGGAATACGGGTACTGGATATAAGAATCGAGCTTGACGGCGATACGGTAAAAACGGTACATAGCTTCATTGATTGCCGCAAAAAGCCTTTCGGCAGGCAAAAACTGCTTTTTGACGATGTGCTTGCCGATATTACGCGATTTCTCACCGAAAACCCGTCTGAAACGGTCATTGTATTCGTTAACCGCGATGACGGTCCGCCCTCCGATGTAACATTTGCCGCATTTCATCGCAAATTCGTTGAAAATAATGACCTCTGGTTTACCGAAAACCGGTTCCCGCTGCTCGGCGAGGTGCGCGGCAAGGCGGTGCTTATTAACCGCTGCGGCATTTCACAAGACCTTGACGCCGACCGCTGCGGACTTGATTTTTCGCCGTGGCAGCAAAGCGATACCGCCGCAGGCGAGTTCACGAAAGGCGAGCTGAAAAACTCCGCGGCAGAGCGTCGCAGCTATTATCTGCAGGATACATTCAATGCTTCACCCCGCGTGAAGTGGGAAACCGCCGTAAAACCGTTTATTGAGCGCGCACCGCGTGATGAAAGCGCAATAATCAACTATTTCTCGGCAAACGATGTAATACACAGCCCGCGAATGCAGGCGAAATACAATATTGATAAATATTTAACGATGTCTGTTGAAAATACCGGAAAACTCGGCTGGCTTCTGTTTGATTACCCGACGGATGAGGTTATTCGCAAAACGATCGGCATAAACGAATACCTGCAAAAATAAAAAGCGGAACACACATAAAAAATCACCTGTGCAGCACTTCAAACAACGCACACAGGTGAATTTTTAATTGTTTAATCTCTGCCGAGAACTGCCACGGGATCCTGCACCGCACCGTTGCAGGTGATTTCAAAATGCAGGTGGCTGCCCTCGGAATGCTCGCACGGCACGTTGCCGAGATAACCGAGCAGGGTGCCTTTTTCGACCTCCGAGCCGACCTTGACCTCGAGCGAATCGGCCTCAAAGCCGCAATATTTCGCCTTAACGCCGTTGCCGTGGTCGATTTCAACGACCTTGCCGTACAGAGTATCGTCATATATTCCGCTCACCGTTCCCGCTGAAACGGACTTTATCTGCGAGCCGTCGGCTCCGGTAAAATCAACGCCCGAATGTGTGCGCCAATCGCCCATTGTTGCCGAATATGCGGGCACATCGGGGCTGTAATCCTTTGAAATTTTCGTGCCGAGCGGCAGACCGTAATCGCCCTCGAACGGTACGGCATATTTATTTGCCTCGGTCTCGATAACCGTTACCTTGATTTCCTCCTGCGTAACGGCAGGGCGGGTGTCCGGCACATTCGTAACATCGTTTGCCGCCTCTGTCGGCGCCTCGGTCAGCTGCCGTGTATCCTTGCTTGTGTGGCTTTCACTCTTAACATAATCGTTTTCTATCGGTGCTTTCAGCGAGCCGATTGCCTTTTCCGTTGCGATTTTCGCGGCAAATGCGCCGCAAAGAGCCAGAATGAGCGCACAAATATACGCGATTTTAACGGTTTTCATCGTCTTGCTCTTTACAACGGGCGTTTCCGGCGTTTCCGGCGTCCCGCGGTCGGGTTCGGCAGCGCCGTCCTCCGCATTATTCAGATTCCGGTTTTCATTATCGTCCATAATAACAACTCCTTATAGCCTGCGGCTTTTATTCATAAGGAGTTTTGACGGATTATCGGAAATTATTCAGAAAAGAGAAAAAGACGACCCGGGGAGGTCGTCTTTTCCCGGAATCCGTTAACACGGATCACCTAACTTGAGGAGGGGTTTTGTTTGATTCCGAAGAATCAGCACGGAAAACGGGTGCGGCTCCCTTTTCCGTACTAATACATTAAACTACTAAATTGTTGCGAATGTGTGAACTGTTTGTTAATATTGCACATTTGTTGAATAATTTACCGTTGTACGTTTTCGCGTTAAATTGTTTCACGTGAAACAAAACAACGCGCTTAATGAATAGTGAAATAATGAATGATGAATAAAGAATTGAGATATTGCGCAGCGTCATGTTCCACGTGAAACAAAACAACGCAGCCATTTCTGACTGCGTTGTTGTTATTGCTATGGATAGAAAGCCGGAATCAGTCTTCGTCGTCGTCTTCGATCTTTGCTTCGGCAATAACCTTTTCGGCAACGTTCTGAGGAGCATCCTCATAACGAGCAAATTCAAGGCTGTAATAGCCTTTGCCTGCGGTTACGGAACGAAGTGAAATAGCGAAATCGCTCATTTCAGCCATGGGAACCTCAGCAATAAGCTCCTGCATCTTGGGTTCGTCTGCGGGACCCATACCGAGAACTCTGCCGCGGCGCTTGTTGACGTCGCCCATAATATCGCCGAGGTCGTTGTCGGGGATATAAGCTTTAAGAGTGCCGATAGGCTCAAGGATTGTGGGAGAGGCTTCGGGAATGGCAAGCTTGAAAGCCTTTCTTGCGGCAGTCTTGAAAGCCATTTCTGAAGAGTCAACGGGGTGGTAAGAACCGTCGTGGAGGGCAGCCTTGATGCCGACCATGGGATAACCTGCGATAAGACCGCCGGCTATGCACTCGCGCAGACCTTTTTCAACTGCCGGGAAGAAGTTCTTGGGAACAGCGCCGCCGACAACTTCATCGGAAGTGAATACGAACTCTTCTTCGCCCATATACGGCTCAAAGCGGATCCATACATCACCGAATTGGCCGTGACCGCCGGACTGTTTCTTATGGCGTCCCTGCTTGTCGACTGTCTTGCGGATAGTCTCTCTGTAAGCAACTCTGGGAACTGTGAGCTCGACCTCAACGCCGAACTTGGTTTTGAGCTTGGAAACAACAGTATCAAGGTGCTGCTCGCCGAGACCGGAGATGATAGCTTCCTTGGTTTCTTTGTTGGTATAGTAAAGGATAGAGCCGTCTTCCTCTGCAAGTCTGTTAAGGCCGGAAGCAACCTTATCTTCTTCGCCCTTCTTGGTGCAGCTTACTGCCATTGAATAGCAGGGAGCGGGGAAATCAACACCTGCAAGGGTAACGGGCTTCTTGGCATCGCACATAGTGTCGCCGGTCTTGAAGCCGCTGAGCTTTGTAACAACGCCGATGTCGCCGGCGGTAATGGCGGTAATATCTTCCTGCTTTGCGCCTTTAACAACAACGAGCTTACCGATCTTCTCGGTTTCTTCGGTGCGTGCATTGTAAGCCGGTGTGGAGGAATCGATTTTGCCGGAAACAACTTTGAAGAAACTCATTTTACCTACGAACGGGTCGGCAACCGTCTTGAAGCAGATAGCGGCAAGAGAGCCGTTGGGATCGCAGGCGATGTCGCCTTCGCCCTTGGGAGCGGGAGCGAGCTTTGTAATACCGTTCATAAGAAGGTCAACAGCATCGGTAGTGAAGCCGGAGCATGCATATACGGGGATAACTTCGCCGCCGCAGACGCCCTTTGAAAGACCGCTTACTATTTCATCGTGAGTGAATGCTTCACCGTCGAAGAACTTCATCATAAGGTCTTCATCGGCAGTGGCAACAGCCTCGGTGAAAGCTTCGTGAATGGCATCGATATTGGCATCGGAGGGCATTGCGACCTCGGTGGCCTTGCCGTTTACATACTTATAAGCCTTGTTCTGCAGGAAGTTGATGTAGCAATCAACCGCATTATTCTGCATGTAGGGAACAACAACGGGGCAGATAGCTGCGCCGTACTCTTCCTTAAGAGCATCCAGCGTTTTGTAGAAGTCGGCATTCTCTGCATCGGTACGGGTAACGGCGATGAACTTTGAAAGTCCGGCTTTAGTTGCGGCTTTAATAGCCTTCTCGGCACCGACATCAACGCCGCCGCCTGCTACGAGGACCGCTACGAGAGTTTCGGCTGCGCGAACACCTTCGCTTCTGCCGCCTTCAAAGTCGAAAAGACCGGGAGTGTCGAGCATATTAACCTTGGTATTGTTCCACTCAAAATAAGCGAATGCGGAAGAAATGGAGACTTTTCTTCTCTTTTCTTCTGCGTCAAAGTCAAGAACGGTGTTGCCGTCTGCAACTCTGCCGAGTCTGTCGGATGCGCCCGAAAGGTAAAGCATTGCTTCGGCGAGAGTGGTCTTACCTCTGCCGCCGTGACCTGCGAGCACGATATTTCTGATATTTTCCTTTGCGTATGCTTTCAAAAGAATTCCTCCCTGAACAGCGGCGTGGACCGCTGATAATTGGTTTATTTGCGGCAGAAAATCGGTATAATCTGCGAGCATAAAACTGTACCTTGTGATTTTACCACATAAAATTCAAGTATTCAATAATTTTTTTGAGTAAAACGCAAAATTATCAATTATATATAAGTTAATGCAGCAATTTTTATGTAAAATGTTAGTATTTCATTTCGGTAAATTTTTCGATTGAAAAATTAAACCATTTGTGTTATTGTATTATAGAATAGATATGTATATCTTGATTTCAAATACTTTATGGAGGTCTGAACAATGTCAGATGCCGAAAAAAACATAAACAATTCCGCCCGTCAGGGCAAAACTCCGTCTGTTCCGCCTATGAAGGTCAAAGCGACCGAAAGTACAGACAAAAAGAAAAAATCCCCCGCACCTATCATCATCATAATAATTGCGGCGGTGCTTCTGCTCGGCGGTGCAATATTTGCCGCAGTAAAATTTGCGGGCAATAAAAAACCCGGTCCCGTTGTCGTAACCGACGGCAACGGTGTTCCCGTTACCACTCCCGAGGGTGAGCCCGTTACGGTTGAGCCCGAAACCGAGGTCGTTACTTATGTTGATGCCTCCGGAGAAACACAGACTACCGTTATTTATAAGGAAATAACCGTAAATGTTACGGTTACCGACAAGCAGGGCGAGCCCGTAACCGAAAAGGGCGGCGAGGTAGTTACAACTCAAATCAGCTACCGCCCCGAAATGCCCTCCACCACCAGAAAGAACGATGTTAAAGCAACCGATGAAAAGACAACCGAAAACACCACCGAGGCAAAAGGTCCCGAGGTTATCGGCAGCACGGTCGTTTATGTTACCGACGGCACCGGCAACACGGGTGTTGACAGTCAGGGCGATGTAATTACCACCGTAGTTCCCATAACGAGCGTTCCCGCCATTGTCGAGGAAGCAAAAACAGAGTTCAAAACCACACAGGGCGGCTCGCAGCAGGATTATTTCTCCGACGTTGCGCTTCTTGCCGACGGCTCTTACATTACCGCGAACGTTACAAACTCCACCGACGGCGACTTTGCACAGTTCAAGGATGCCGCACTTGTTGCGCCCTACACTGTGCTTACAAAATACGGTAAGGACGGCTCTGTCATATGGCAGAAGGCTTACGGCTCAAAGAAGGGCATAACCGTTATCACATCAGTTGTTCCCGCAGGCGACGGCGGCTTCTATGCGGCAGGCTACGGCAAAAGCATAGGCGGCGTTAAGGGCTACGGCTTCTACGACGGCATGGTTTGCAGATTTGATGCAAACGGCGACGAAATATGGCATAAGATATTCGGCACCTCCACCGTTGACCTTTTCAACGGCATCTGCACAACCTCCGACGGCGGCGTTGTTGCGGTCGGCTCTGTGGGCAACAATGACTGTGATGCCGCTGAATTCAAGCTCCCCGAACTCAACTCGGCGGCTTGCGCAGTCAAATACAGCGCAAACGGCGACCTTGTATGGAAAAATGTTTTTGCAGGCAACCAGGATTCGCTCAACGATGTCGTTGAGGGTACGGACGGCAGCCTCTATGCAGTAGGTACATTCTATTCCGGCAAGTTGTTCGACGCCATGGGCAATTCCGATGCGGGCGTTGTCAAGCTGTCCGACAAAGGTAAAGTCAAGAGCGTTGCCTCAATAGCCGGCACAGGTATCGAAAGCTTCAACGGCATTACTCTCGCATCCGACGGCTGCATAGTAGTTGTCGGCAGATCCAATTCATCTGATATCAGCTCCGCAACAAGCTTCTTTGCCGGCGACCTTGCCGCAAGGGGAGGCTACGATGCTTACATAGTCAAGCTCGACCCGTCGCTCAAGGTGCGCTTCGCAAAGGCGTTCCGCGGTCAGAATGATGACAGACTTTCCGCAGTTGTCGAAAATGAAAAAGGCAACTTTATAGCAGTCGGCTACACCAATTCCTCATCGCGCGACCTCAAGGGCGTTACCACGCGCGGCGGCGACGATATGGTCATTGCCTGCTTCGACAAGAACGGCGATCTTCTCTGGGCGCGCGCATTCGGCGGCACAAAGGATGACAGTGCCGAAGCCATCTGCCTCGGCTCCGACGGCGGCTACGTTATTGCCGGCAGAACGCTTTCAAACGATGTTGACCTTAAGGGCATCGCACCGTATGTAAGCGGCAAAGCCGTTGCGGCAATGGTAATATTCCCGGAATGATATGATAAAACTTATATGTGATTACCGTGACGGCGTAACCGCCGTTCCCACGGATATTCTTGATAAGCACTTAAAGCTTGCCCCGGCGGCGAGCTTTAAGGTTTTGCTTTTTGTAATGCGCAATCCCGGCGGCGACTACACCGCCGAAACGGTTGCCGCCTGCACGGGAATGAGTGTGCAGGATGCCTGCGACTGCCTTGAATACTGGAAAATGAACGGCGTTCTCGAAATCACCGACGGCTCCTCGCAGGAGGGAAACAAGGCGGCGAGCGGCAACACCAGACGCGCCGAAAGTCAAAGCGGCGCACCGTCCGAAAGGCAAAAAGCCGTGCGCCCGCTGCCCGTTTCAAAGCCCACGCAAAGGCAGATCGCCGCGCGCCTTGCCGAAGAGCCGGAGCTTTCGGTCATTTACGGCGAAGCGCAGAAAATACTCGGCACTTTCGGTTACGATACGCAGGCGCTTATACTTATGATATATGATTACTACGGCTTTCCGCCGGAGGTCATTATAACGCTTTTGCAGCATCACAAGCAGCTCGGCAAGTTATCGTCTGCCGCCATAAAAAGCACCGCGGAGGATTGGGCAAAACGCGGAATCGACACTCTTGAGCTTGTTGAAAAAGAACTGCTTGCCCTTGAAAAAATAAAAACAGCTTATACCGATATCAAAGCGTCGGCGGGACTTTCAGCCGAAAATCCCACACCGCGCATAAAGTCTTTGTTGAGAGACTGGGCGGTTGAGCGCGAAATCTCAAGCGCGCTGATAATATTCGCTTTGCAGGAAAGCGGCAACAGCTTCACCGAAGCAAACAAGCTGCTTAAAAAATGGTCTGCCGCGGGGCTCACTTCACCGGAGCAGGTACGGCAGCGCAAAACGAATAATATTCCGACAGATGTCAAAAAAACCTACGATATAAATAAAATCGGTAAAAACTCCATTCTTGAAAGTCTGAAACAGACTTCGGAAAGGGCTGATGAACAGTGAAATTTTCAGAAATAATTTACTCAAAGGCGGAAGCCGAGCTTAAACGCCGCCGCGAGCAGGCGGAGCAGTTAGCCGCCATGCGCCGCCGCGAGTTTTCGGCAAAATACCCGCAGCTCACCGAAATAGAAAATACAATGCGCACCGCCGCGCTCGACGTTATAAAGAGCATCGGCAGCGGCACGAACGGCGGCGTGAATGTCGGTCAGCTTGCAATCAAGAATCTGCAGGCTCAGGAGGAACGCAAAAAGCTTATAGCCGCAGCGGGTTATCCCGAGGATTATCTCGACCCGCCGTACACCTGCAAAAAATGCAAGGACACCGGCATTCTTAACGGCAAGCTCTGTGAATGCCACCTTGCGCTTCTGCAGCAGATTTCCGTAAGCGAGCTTTCGTGCAGTCCGCTGCTCGCTTCATCCACCTTTGAAACATTCGACCTTAAATATTACAGCACCGCAACAGATCACGAAACGGGTTTTTCGCCGCGCGTTGTAATGGAAGCCACGCGCGATACGCTTAAAGAATATGCCGAAACATTTACCCCGGCAAGCGAAAGCTGGTTTTTCTGCGGCGGCACGGGACTCGGCAAAACACACCTTGCGCTTGCGGTATTAAACCGCCTTACACAGCGCGGCTTCAGCGTTTACTACAACACCGCCGCAAGCATTGTAAAGCAGCTTGAAAAAGCGCATTTCGGCAGGGGCGACGGCGACATTGAAGATGAGCTTGAAAAATGCGACCTGCTTATAATCGACGATCTCGGTGCGGAATTCAAAACGAGCTTTTCGGAAGCCGCAATAAACGAAATACTAAACGATGCCATTCTCAACGGCAAAGCGATGATAATTATTTCTAATTACTCATTCGGTGAGCTTGAGGAGCGTTACGGTCAGCGCCTTGTTTCGCGCCTGAACGGCTTTAAGGTCGCGGGCTTTACCGGCGAGGATATTCGCCAGCTCAAGGGCTGATAATTGCAATCCATTTTCAAAAAGGAGATTTTCATTATGTTAAAAGGTATTCCGAACATCATAAGTCCCGAACTTCTTAAAATTCTCGACGAAATGGGACACGGCGATGAAATCGTCATAGGCGACGGTAATTTCCCCGCTGCTTCAAACGCCCAGCGCCTTATCCGCTGCGACGGCCACAATGTACCCGAGCTGCTTGATGCGATTTTGCAGCTTATGCCGCTTGATACTTATGTGGAAAGCCCCGTAATGCTTATGCAGACTACCAAAGGCGATCCCACACCGACTATCTGGGCTGAATATCAGAACATAGTTGATAAGCACAACGGCAAAACCGAGATGAGCGAGATCGAGCGCTTTGCATTTTACGAAAGAACACGCAAGGCTTACGCGGTAATCGCCACAAGCGAAATGGCACTTTATGCGAATGTCATTTTGAAAAAAGGCGTTGTAAAGGAATAATTCTTGAGAGCTGTAAATTATTTTACAGCTCTGTTTATTAGTATGTATAAATTTATACTCCGGTTTCTGTTTATTTCGTTAATAACCGCAATCCTTACCGTTTACGATAAAATCGCGGCAAAGCGCGGAGCGCGCAGAATACGCGAAAGAACGCTGCTGCTGTGCGGCTTTTTCGGCGGTGCGCTGTGCGAATATGCGGTTATGCTTTTAATACGCCATAAAACGCGCAAAAAGAAATTTATGATAACTCTGCCGCTGTTTATTATTCTGCACGCGGCGCTGCTTGTTGTACTTATTTACTACGGGGTGATTACTTGGTAAGAGCCGATACCCGCATACAGTTCCTTAAAGGCGTAGGCGAGTCGCGCGCAAAAGCCCTTGAAAAGCAGGGGATATATTCCGTGGGCGATCTTTTAAGGAATTACCCGCGCGCCTATGAAGATTGGAACAATGTTGTTTCGCTGCGCGATGCGCCGCTGAACGAAACAGTCTGCCTCAGATGTACTGTGGCGGACCGGGTGAGTGTTGCCCGTATAAAAGGCGGTATGCTGCTTTGCAAAACCGTGCTTGCAGATGATACCGGCTGGATAAACGCAGTATTTTTCAATAATAAGTATATTAAAGATACTCTTGTGCAGGATGAGGAATATCTGTTTTACGGCAAAATCACCGTTGACAGATTCGGCGGCAAAACCATTTCTTCTCCGAGAGTTGAAAAATGCCTTGAAAAGCAACGCATACGCCCGGTTTATAAGGCAAGTGCTTCGCTTAATTCCAAAACTATTGAGCGGCTCACCGAAACGGCTCTGCGTGAAATCAAGGGCAACCTGCCGGAATTTTTACCGCAGTACCTTGTAAAAAAATACCGTCTTATGGGATTTGAGGAAGCAATACGCACCGTACATTTCCCCGAAAGCGAGGAAAAGCTCGCCCTTGCAAAAAGGCGGCTTGTATTTGAGGAACTGCTGCTTTTGCAGCTCGGTATTTTCGGTGAAAAAAACAAAGGCAACGCACGCAAGGCGTTGCCAGTTAAAGAAGATTTTACCGAGGAATTTTTCGGTTCTCTGCCGTTTGAGCCGACGGGCGCACAGCGCCGCGCCGTAAGCGAAGCGGTAACGGATATGAAAAATGAAAAGCCGATGAACAGACTTTTGCAGGGCGATGTAGGCTCCGGCAAAACCGCGGTTGCCGCCGCGCTTATATACACCGCCGCAAAAAACGGTTTTCAGAGTGCGCTTATGGCTCCCACTGAGGTGCTCGCAAATCAGCATTACAAAACGCTGTGCGGCTTTTTCGGTGATACACTTAAAATCGAATTGCTCACCGGTTCTGTTACTGCAAAAAACAAGAGGCTCATACGCGAGCGCCTTGAAAGCGGCGAAGCCGATATGGTGGTCGGCACGCACGCCGTAATTCAGGAGGATGTGGCGATTTCGCGGCTCGGCCTTGTTATAACCGCGGAGCAGCACCGCTTCGGTGTCGGGCAAAGAGCGGCACTTTCGGGCAAGGGAATAAATCCGCACACACTTGTTATGTCGGCAACCCCCATACCGCGAACACTTGCCATGATGATTTACGGCGAGCTGGATATTTCTGTGCTTGACGAATTGCCCAAGGGCAGGCAGCCTATTAAAACTTACTGCGTGACCACCGCTTACCGCGAAAGGATTTATGCGTTTATAAAAAAGCATATCGACTGCGGCGAGCAGGCATATATAGTGTGCCCGCTTGTGGAGGAGGGCGAAAACGAAAGCGACCTTGTACCCGCCACGGAATATTACGATTACCTGAAATCGACACATTTCAACGATTACATTCTCGGTCTGCTGCACGGCAAAATGAAGCCGAAGGACAAGGATGCCGTTATGAAACGCTTTTACGCGGGCGAAATTCAGGTGCTTGTTTCAACAGTTGTTATCGAAGTCGGCGTGGATGTACCCACAGCAACCGTTATGGTAATAGAAAACGCCGACCGTTTCGGGCTTTCGCAGCTTCATCAGCTGCGCGGCAGAATCGGCAGAGGCTCCGCCGAAAGCCATTGTATTCTGCTTTCGGATGCGCAGAATGAGGATGCGCGCGACCGCTTTGACATTATGTGCCGCACCTGCGACGGCTTTGAGATAGCCAAAAAAGACCTTGAAATGCGCGGCCCCGGCGACTTTTTCGGCAGCCGTCAGCACGGTCTGCCGGATATGCGTGTGGCAAATCTTATGAGCGATACGCGTATACTTTATGAAGCGCAGAAAACTGCAAAGGAAATCGTAGACGGCGAAGCACCCGTAACCGAAGACGAGCTTAACGGGCTGAACTTTGAGGTCGAAAAACTGTTTACAAGAGTAAGCTTTAACTGATTATCTTACTTATTATCTTACTTATTATCTTACTATATTGTTTGTAAAAAATCAATAAAAAATATATTTGTTATTAAGAAACGGCACTTGCAGAAGCAGGTGCCGTTTCTCTTAATTCTTAATTTTCAATTCACTCAGAACAGTTTTTTCAGGAACTGAACTGCCGCGCGAATATCCTTTTCGGGATCGTCGCCGACCTCGCGCTCAATGGTAAGGAAGCCGTTGTAGCCGATTTCTTCAAGTGCGGCAAGGTATTCGGGGTAGGGAACGCTGCCCTCGCCGAGCGGTACCTCCTTGAAGCTGGAGCCGGTAACAATAACATCGGGCTTCATGCCGTAAACGATTTCGGGGTCCTTATAGAAAAGCTGAACGCCGTCTTTCGCGTGGGTGTGAACTATGTATTTTTTAAGGTTGTGAACTGCGGTCACGGGGCTGTCGCCGGTTACCATAACAAGGTTTGCGGGGTCAAGGTTAACGCCTACGCCCGTTGAGCCGAGCCCGTCAAGGAAGCTTTTGAGTGTTGCAGAGGTTTCGGGACCTGTTTCAATGGCAAAGTGCGCATTTATTGAATCGGCATACTCGGCAAGCTCGTGACAGGCCTCCTGCATAATTTTATATCTATCGTGGTTTTTATCCTCGGGCACAACGCCGATATGTGTTGTAACAACATCGGTTTCAAGCTCTTTTGCAAGGTCGAGTATTCTTTTTGATTTCTCGATTTTTTCGGGATTCTGTTCGGGATGAACGAATCCGCCGCCGCCGAGGTCGCCGCAGAGCGCGGAGATTACAAGACCGTTGTCCTTAACAAGATCAAGGAACTCGCGTCTTGCGCTGCCGACAAGATTTTCGGGAGCCATTGCACCGCGTGTGGCATACACCTGAATGCCCTGCGCGCCGCAGTCCGCCGCTTTTTTAACTGCGGTGGGAATGTCCGTTCTGAATGAGTCAACGATTACACCAATGGGAAAAGTTTTCATATTTACACCTCATTTTTATTCTTCGGTTTTTTCTTCGTCTTTATTTTCGTTCTGCTCATCGGCAGAAAAAATACTTACATAATTCTGTTGCGGTGCCTGCTGTACGGGCTGTGCAGGCTGATTATACTGCGTCTGACCTGCGGGAGCACTGCCGAACTGCTGATTAAAGCCCTGCGGATTTTGCGGCTGCTGCGGTGCGCCGTAAAAATTCTGCTGCGGATTGTACTGCGGCTGATTATATTGCGGGTCATAGCCCTGCGGCGCACGGTACTGCGGATTATAACCGCCCTGATTACCGTAATAATTCACATTCGGCGGAATTTCGCCGTAAAGGCGTTTGTATTCTTTAAGCTGCTTTTTCTTTTTCGAATACTTAACACCGAGCACTATCGCGGCAATTATAAGACCAATAGTGGGAAGCGAGAATAATATACATATAACGCGGAATACCGCCATTACTATCGCATCATCGTCTCCGATCTCACCGATAAAATCGTCATCGTCTTCGTAATCGCCGTAATAGAATTTATCAAGATCGAACGGCTCGGCAGATGCAAAATCGTGCTCAACGGTAAGCGCATCGCCGCCGGTATAGGTGCCGCTCATAATGAATGTGTCGGCGCATTTTGTTATCTCGGCAAGCTCTTCGACGGTCAGCTTCTGCGTATGCTTTTCAAACATAAGCAAAATGGCGGTTTCCTCGGTCGTGAACATAAAGTTCACACTGTATATAACGGAAGTATCGCCGTCGCCGTAATCGAAAATCTGTTTGCCCGTTCCCACGGCGGCGGTAAGACCGTTGATTTTCGTTTTGCTCATATCTAGCTGCAACGCCGTATAGTCGTCGTATGTGTCGAGAATAAAACCCTTCATATCCGAAAGCAGCTTGTCGGGTTCATCTGTTGCGGCGACGGTATTGCGCGTATTGTCACAAACAAGAATATCGAGCGAGCAATCGTTATAATTACTGTAAAAATACGAAGGTGTTGCGGGTTCAATATCTCCCGTAAAAAACAGCGGCACTGTCAAACAAAACAGAGAGTTATTGATAATGTAGCCCTCACCTGCAAATACGGAAATTGCGAATGTGCAGATAAGCACCGCGGCAAGAATGATACTTAATGCTTTTTTCATTGCATATTACCTCCCTGCCCGTAGTTTGCGTTGTAATTCGGGGCAAAGCCCTGCGCGCCTGCGGGGTTATAGGCAGCGCGTGCGCCGAACATACTCTCATAACGCTTTAATTCTTTTTTTGTTTTGCTGTTTAGCACGGCGAATATTATTGTGGCAATAAGTGCCGGCATAAATAACATTCCTACAATGGCAACCGTTGCGCCGAAAGCGAAAATGCTGTCCTCCATTTCGGGGCTCAGTTCATATTCTTCATCCTCGCCGTAGTATTCGTCGTAATCTTCAAACGGGAACGGCTCTTCGTCGGGGATATCCTCATCCGGCAAGCCGTCCTTTTCTTCCACATACGGTATTGCTGAAACAGTTCCCGCACCGCTTTGTGCGAATGCCGTAACGCTCAGAAAAGTTACCGCAAGCAAAACCGCCGTAAAAATGACAGTCAGTGTTTTTTTCATATAGCACCGTCCTTTTTTATTTTCTCCCAATACTCCTTTGCCGCCTGCTCGGTCTTATTGTCGCCGTATTCATAATAGCGGGCATCCTTCAAAGCATCGGGCAAATATTGCTGTTTTACCCATCTGTTCGGAAAATCGTGAGGGTATTTATAAAACTGACCTCTTACGTCGGCATCGTCGCCGTCAAAGTGCTTGTTCTGCAGCTGACGCGGTACGGGACCGCTTTTGCCGTTCTGCAAATCTTCGAGTGCGGCGTTGATTGCATTATGCCCCGTGTTCGATTTAGGCGAATTCGCAATAAGTATGACTGCATCGGCAAGCGGCAGGCGCGCCTCGGGCATACCGACCTGCAAAGCAATATCAGCAGCCGCTTTTGCTATGGGTAAAATCATGGGGTATGCAAGCCCCACATCCTCCGCCGCGCACACAAGCATACGCCTTATTGCCGAGGGCATATCGCCCGCTTCAAGCAGCCGCGCAAGGTAATGCACCGCGGCATCGGGGTCGGAGCCGCGCATTGATTTCTGAAAAGCTGAAAGTATATCGTAATGGTCGTCGCCGTCGCGGTCATAGCGCATGGCTGTTTTTTGCGTAAGTGCTTTTGCACTTTCAAGCGAAATAACGCGCTTTTCGCCCTCTTTCGGTTTTGTTGCACCGAGATAGCAAAGCTCCACGGCGTTAAGGCTTTTTCGCACATCGCCGCCGCATGCCCGGGCTATATGCAAACATACGCCGTCTTCTGTTTCAAGCTGCTCGTTCTTTTCATCGGCAAGCAGCCTGAAGCCGCGTTCAACTGCGCCCATAACATCCTCGGGCGTAACATACTTGAATTCAAATACCGAAGAACGGCTCAGAATTGCGCTGTAAACATAAAAATACGGGTTTTCGGTGGTGGAGGCGATAAGAGTAATGGAGCCGTCCTCAATGTACTCCAATAGCGTTTGCTGCTGCTTTTTATTGAAATACTGGATTTCGTCAAGGTAAAGCAGTATTCCGTTCGGTGCGGTAAAGCCGTTAAGCTCGTTCACAATATCGCGAATATCCTGTGTACCGCCGGTTGTGCAGTTTATTTTACGAAGCGTTCTGTCGGTTTTTTGGGCGATTATACGCGCAAGCGTGGTCTTGCCCGTGCCCGACGGCCCGTAAAATATCATATTCGGAAGCTCGCCGCTTTCGATTATGTTGCGCAGGGGCTTTCCCTCACCCACGAGGTGCTGCTGACCTACTATGTCATCAAGACTTTGCGGACGGATTCTGTCCGCCAGAGGTGTGTGCATATATTATCCCTTCAAGCGTAAGCTTTTTTATTAAAGATAACGAAATTCAAAGAAGCCTATAATTACCGCTATCCATATCGGTGCAGTACCGCATTTTTTGTAAAGATAGCCTTTTAATACCTCGCGCGGCATAGCTGCATTTTCGGGCTTGCGGATTTTTTTTGTAAGGTCGCCGAAATATATCTTGGTCGCAAGAAAACCGAAAACTATTTTCAGTGCGAACATACCGATATAAAGCGTGTAATCAAACCATACCGGCGGCTGTATTTTTGCGGCAATATCCATAAGATTCTGCTGCTTTTGCGTGAGCTTGCTGCCGGATTCGTTGTTGTAATAGCTCATCATACTCACGAGGAAATTCGGGTCTTCCTCAAAGCATTCGGCAAATGCTTTTTTGAACTCCGTGCTTGTTGCAAACGGGAACACCGAAACGGCGCCGAGAAGAATGTAAAATGCAAAGAAAATCGCCGCAAGCTTATAGAGCTTTCTGTAAAATGCCCATGCCATAGGCGTTAAGAACGCCATAAAATTCCACATTTTCGGCTTTGCCGCTTTATTTATAAGCATAAAGCGCGGAATGTAATAGCGCTGATTTTTACCTATTGCGGCTTCGAATAAATCTGCCGGAAGACCGTTGATTTCTATATTTTCCATAGAATTGTTATTGATGTTGTCAATAACCTCGCGCACGGCATTCTGTTCCTCATTCAACGGTATTTCGTCGGCTTCTTCACCGAAAAACGTGCCGGTTTCAGCCTGCTCCGGTGCTTCCTGCGAAACGGGCTCTTCATAAATATTTTCGGTGCCGTGGTATTCTTCACGGGCACAGTGCCCTGCCTGTTTCCAGCAGTCGCGGTGGTGCGGTGCGCCGCATTCGGGGCAAACCACCACATCGTCTTCCTCATTAAAGGCAATACTGCAAAGCGAACATTTTTTACCGATCTGATTCATAAATCTCTCTTTTCATAAAAGTATTTATATCCAATCATAGATTTTATAATAAACACCGTTAAATTGCAATAATTAAAATGTTAATTTTTTTCAGATATATTTTTATTCGATTTATTACAATATTTCAAAAAAGCGCAAAGAAACTGACAATTTATTGCTTTATTGTCAGTTTTTTAATCAAAATTTATTGCATTATATAATGTAATATGATATAATCAACAAGAATGTAGGTTACTATAACTAAAAATCATATTTGTGTATTTTTTGGGGTGAAAAATTTGGATAATATCAAAGATATGTGGAATGCTGTGGTAGCCGAACTGCGTACCGTTCTTGCCGATACCGTAATAGTTACCTGGATAGATTCTCTTGAACCGGCAGCACTCAACGGCAACGCTTTTCAGCTTAAAACAAGCACCGAATTCAAAAAAGAAGTTATTTTTTCACGGTTTGAAAAACCCATAAAGGAAGCATTCAAAAAAGTAATGGGCTTTGAAACCGAGCTTGAAATTCTCGTTGAATCCGAGGAGGACAAGCAGACCGGCGTAAATTACAATTTCGGCAGCGGTGAAAAAGCTGCGGCGGATCCGGTCGTTACAAAAGAATCCACATTTGCAAATTTCGTTGTGGGTCCCACAAACTCGTTTGCATATACGGCGTCACGGGCAATTACCGAAAATCCCGGTGCGATCCATAACCCGTTGTTCATTTACGGTGAATCGGGCTTGGGCAAAACCCACCTGTTAAAAGCAATTCAGGCGGAAATCAAACAAAAGCATCCTCAACTGAATATTCTTTTTACAAACGGCGAAAATTTCTTTAATGAAATGCTCACACACCTCGGTCATGAGAATATGGCTGAATTTCACAACAAATACAGAAGTGCCGATGTTCTTCTCGTAGACGATATTCAGTTCATAAGCGCAAAGCCCGTCGCGCAGGAGGAATTTTTCTACACATTTGAAGCACTCATAAATCAGCATAAGCAAATAGTGCTTACAAGCGACCGACCGCCGAGAGATATTGCCGCACTTGAAGACAGACTTCGCAGCCGTTTCATTCAGGGCTTGCTTGCGGATATTCAACCGCCCATGCTCGAGACGCGAATTGCAATCATAAAACAGTCTGCAAACAACTATTATAATATGGACCTTTCAAACGATGTTATAGAATACATCGCCGAAAGACTCAAAAATAATGTTCGTCAGATCGAAGGTGTTGTGCAGAAAATACACGCGATTTACACACTTTCCGGCAGGCAGATAACAATAGGCGTTGCCAACGACGTAATTAAAGATGTTGTTTACTACCAGCAGCCTACGGAAGTTACAATCAATAATATTATAGATGAAGTCGCAAAAACCTTCGGCGTTTCATCCGAAGAAATAAAAGGTGACAGAAAAAAAGCGGAAATTTCAAATGCAAGGCAGATTGCCATGTATGTTATGCGTGAAACAACAAACCTTACATTTGAAGAAATAGGTAACTGCTTCGGCGGCAAAAAGCACTCCACCGTTATTTATTCCATAGAAGCAATCGAGAGCAAAATGGAAGATAATGCAGACCTTAAAAACCATATTTACGACATTATGAAGAAAATCAAAAGCGAGCGTGAAGGCTGACGGTTTAACCGCTTCATTTTGAACATTTCTACATAAGTGAACAGGCACGTTATAAACAATTAAACAAATCGGTCTGAAAGCGGTTTTTTCTGAACAATTTTCAAACATAAAACCTACACGTCCGAAAATGCCGCCGAACACCGAAAACAAAAAGAATTTTCCTTATTTTTACAATTCTACACACTCTACTGCTACTACTATTTATATTTATTTTTTACATTCATTTTTTCAAAATTTCTACGGAGGTATCGTTATGAAATTTTTATGCAACACAACTATTCTTGCAGAAGCCTGCAATATCGTTCAGAGAGGCGTTTCGGTCAAAAGCACCATACCCGCAACCGAAGGTATTTATCTTCAGGCAAAAAACTCAAAACTTACAGTTACCGGCTATGACCTCGAAGTAGGCATCACCACCGTAATCGAATGCAGCGTTGAAAAAGAAGGCAGCATTATACTCAATTCTCACCTTCTGTGCGATATTTTAAGAAGACTTCCCGCCGATGTCGTTTCAATAGATGTCGACGAGCACAACCTTTGTAAAATAAAATCGGCAGATGCAGAATTTTCACTTATAGGCATACCCACAAACGACTACCCCGAGCTTCCCACCGTTTCGGGAGGTTTCCCGATTTCCGTAAAGCAGGGTATGCTCAAAAATATGGTCAAGCAGACTATTTTCGCAGTTGCGAACAATGACTTGAAGCCCGTTCACAAAGGAATAAAATTCGAGCTTACCGAAAATAATCTCCGTCTTATATCCTGCGACGGCTTCCGCCTTGCAATAAGAAATGAAACAATAGCATACTCCGGCGAAGAAATCACATTCGTAGTTCCGGCAAAAACTCTTTCCGAAGTCGTTAAACTTATAGAAGACGATGAAGAAAACATCGCTCTTTCCGTCGGTAAAAAGTTCATTCTTTTTGAAATAGGCAATTACAGAATAATTTCAAGACTTCTCGAAGGCGAATTTTTCAATTATAAAAACGCAGTTCCCGCAAGCTGCACAACAGAAGCAACCGTAAATGTTAAACTCTTACTTGACAGCGTTGACAGAATTTCTCTGCTTATTCCCAATAAAATAAAAAGCCCCGTTCGCTGCGTATTTGACGAAAACATCATAAAAGTTTCAAGCGCAACGGCTCTCGGCGCCGCAAACGACAGAATAAATGCGGCAATAGAAGGCAAAAGAGTGGAAATAGGCTTCAATAACGCTTACCTTACCGATGCTTTGAGAACAGTTGATGTTGATGAAGTAAAAATCGAACTCAACAGTCCTGTTTCACCTATCATTATCAAACCCGTTGAAGGCGAAGATTTTATTTTCCTTATCATACCCATGCGCCTTAAAAACGAAACAATAGCATAATATGAAAATAAAAGTAAAAGTCGCAGAACGCGAACACAGAGATTTTTCGCTGAAAAGCGAATACATACGCCTTGATGACCTTTTGAAGAATGTCGGCGCGGTAAGCACCGGTGGGCATGCGAAAATCGTCATAAAGGACGGCGAAGTAAAAGTAAACGGCGAAGTATGCACCCGGCGCGGCAAAAAACTGCGCGGGGGCGACTGTGCCGAGTTCGAAAGAATTATATACGATATAAAAAACTGACATCCGCACGGAGGATATTATGACCGTTGATTCAATAAAAACAGAAAATTTCAGAAATATTGAATTAATGGAGCTTGCTCCCGAAAAAGGCGTAAACGTTATATACGGCGAAAATGCACAGGGAAAAACAAATATTCTTGAAGGTATATGGCTTTTTACGGGTTGTAAAAGCTTCCGTTCGGCAAAAGATGCCGAGCTTATGAAATTCGGCGCGGAAATTACAAAGCTTGAAATGCTTTTTGACGACGGAGTTCGTGAAAAAAAAGCGGCTATATCAATAGGCAAAAACAGAAAAAAAGTTTTTTTAAACGGCGTTGAGCTTGAAGGCACATCGGAGCTTATCGGTCAGTTTTATTCAGTCATTTTTTCGCCGGCACATCTTTCGCTTATTCAGGACGGACCTGTGTTCAGGCGTAAATTCATTGATACGGCGCTTTGCGAGTTAAAGCCGAAATATTCCGAATATCTTGCGAATTACAAAAGAGCGCTTATTCAGCGAAATGCACTTCTTAAAGATTTGTATATGAATGCGGACCTTTACGATATGCTCGACAGTTGGGATGATTTACTCGCAAGGTATTCCGCCGCCGTTATTTCCGAAAGGCTCGGCTATATAAAAACACTTTCCGACTACTGCGAGGAGATTTACTCCGGTATTTCGGAAAATAAGGAAAAAATATCTGTTTTTTATTCGCGCAGTAATGAAATAACCGAAAATATGCCTATTAACGATATTTATGCTTATGAGCTTGAAAATCTTAAAAATGCCCACAAGCAGGATGTTATTCTGAAAACAACATCGGTCGGTCCGCACAGAGATGATATTGAAATAAAAATAAACGGCATAAGCGCGCGCAGTTACGGTTCGCAGGGTCAGCAGCGTTCATGCGCGCTTGCTCTGAAGCTCGCTGAATCGGAAATAATAAAAAACACAACGGGACAAATGCCCGTAACGCTGCTTGATGATGTTATGAGCGAGCTTGATGAAAAGCGGCAGGATTATGTGCTTAACCATATAACCGACAGGCAGGTTTTTCTTACCTGCTGCGATCCGTCGCAGGTGTTGAGAATGTGCGGCGGCAAGTCATTTCTTATAAAAGAGGGGAAAATCGTTTAATGCTTGTGCATATCGGTAAAGACAAGCTCATTTCCGATAAAGATATAATAGGTATCTTTGATTTGGAAAATACAACAAGCGATGATGAAAGCTGTACGGCTGAATATTTATCGGAAGCCGAAAAAAACGGAAATACGGAGTATATTTTATCGCTTGATATTACAAAAGCCATTGACACACCGCGTGCATTTGTGGTGTGCAGCTCAAAAAGAAAAGAAAAAAAAGTTTATATAACCGGCTTTTCTTCCGAAACTTTGCTGAAAAAGACGGAGAATGCTCTTAAAAGAGGATATTAAAAAGCAAATAATTATATTTACATATATTATTTTTAATCTACTGCGGAGGTAGGAACTTTGGACGAGAATATTATGAAAACCGAACAGGAGCTTCGTGAACAGGAGCTCGAAAACAACGTTGTTATCAATGAAAATGACGAAACCATTGATACTTCAGTTACCGAAAAGTACGATGCAAGTGCCATTCAGGTGCTCGAAGGTCTTGAAGCGGTAAGAAAAAGGCCCGGTATGTATATCGGCTCTACCGGTCCTAAAGGACTTCATCACCTTGTTTACGAAATAGTAGATAACTCAATAGACGAAGCACTTGCGGGTTTCTGTACTCATATCGAAGTGGAAATTCTGCCCGGTGACATTATAACCGTACGCGATAACGGCCGCGGTATTCCCGTTGGTATTAATGAGCAGCAAGGTCTGCCGGCAGTTACCGTTGTTCTTACCGTGCTGCACGCAGGCGGTAAATTCGGCGGAAGCGGGTACAAGGTTTCGGGCGGTCTGCACGGCGTAGGTTCATCAGTTGTTAACGCTCTTTCCGAATGGTTTGAAGTTGAAGTTTCGCAAAACGGTCATGTTCATTACCAGCGTTTTTCAAGGGGTACTCCCACTTGCGATTTGAAAGTAATAGGGGATACAGATAAAACCGGAACACTTATTCGTTTTAAAGCCGACCCCGAAATATTTACCGAAACTACAGTTTACGAATTTGAAATTCTCGAGAAACGCCTTCGTGAGCAGGCATTCCTCAATGCAGGTCTTTCTATTTCGCTTACCGATAAGCGCGATCCCGAAAATATTAATGAACAGGTTTACTGCTACGAGGGCGGTATATCTTCATTTGTTGAATTTGTAACAACGACCCGCGGTCTTACTCCGCTTCACGAAAAACCCATTCATTTTTCCGCAGTATCGGGTGACAGAGAAGCAAATATTGCAATAATGTATAACGACAGCTACAACGAGCTTGTACTGAGTTTTGCAAACAATGTCCGCACAATCGACGGCGGTACTCACGAAACAGGTTTTAAAACCGCACTTACTCGTGTTTTCAACGACTACGGCAGAAAATACAATCTTTTAAAGGATAATGACAAAAACCTTTCCGGCGAAGATGTAAGAGAAGGTCTTTCGGCAATTATAAGCGTTAAACTTACCGAAGCACAGTTTGAGGGACAGACAAAGGGCAAGCTCGGCAACACCGATATTACTCCGCTTGTTTCAAAATGTGTTTACGAAAAGCTTTCAACATATTTTGAAGAAAATCCCGCAGATGCAAGAGCAATATTCTCAAAGGCTCTTGATGCTTCAAGAGCACGCGAAGCCGCAAGAAAAGCAAGGGATAATGCAAGGCGCAAATCCGCACTTGAAACGAACTCGCTGCCCGGCAAGCTTGCCGACTGCATAGAAAAAGACTCCACCAAAACAGAATTGTTCATCGTCGAGGGCGACTCGGCAGGCGGCTCTGCAAAAGAGGGCAGAGACAGAATGATTCAGGCAATTCTGCCGCTTTGGGGCAAAATGCTGAATGTTGAAAAGGCAAGAATAGACAAGGTCATAGGCAACGATAAGCTTACACCCGTTGTGCTTGCACTCGGTACGGGAATCGGTGAAGATTTCAATATAGAAAAGCTTCGTTACGACAAAATTATAATTATGGCGGATGCCGACGTCGACGGCGCACACATCAGAACACTGCTGCTGACATTCTTCTTCCGCTATATGCGCGAAATTATAGAAACAGGTCATGTTTACCTTGCACAGCCTCCGCTTTTCAGGTTGAGCAAGGGGCAGAAGCACAGGTACGCATATTCCGATGACGAGCGCGATGAAATTATGGAGGAGCTCGGCACGGGCTTTTCAATACAGCGTTACAAAGGTCTTGGTGAAATGGATCCCGTTCAGCTCTGGGAAACAACCATGGACCCCGCTGAAAGAATTATGAAAAGAGTTACTATTGAAGACGCCGAAGAAGCAGACGAAACATTCTCAATACTTATGGGCGACAAGGTCGAGCCGCGCCGCGAATTTATTGAGAAAAATGCTAAATTCGTTAAAAACCTTGATATTTAACCGTGTTGAGAGAGGAAAAATAAAATGGATGAATTTAACAACGAAAATACGGGTGTTACCAACGGCGTAAACAATCTTCCAAATCCGTATGAAAATGAAAAAATAGTAAACATTGAAATAAACAACGAGGTCAGAACGGCTTTCCTTGATTATTCAATGTCTGTTATTACATCGCGTGCGCTTCCCGATGTGCGCGACGGCTTAAAGCCCGTCCACAGAAGAATTCTTTACACGATGTATGAAAATAATCTTACACCGGACAAGCCCTACCGTAAATGCGCCGATACCGTCGGTTCGGTGCTCGGTCGCTATCATCCGCACGGCGACGCATCGGTTTACGATGCAATGGTAAGGCTCGCGCAGAGCTTTTCAATGCGCTATATGCTCGTTGACGGGCACGGTAACTTCGGCTCCATAGACGGCGATCCGCCTGCCGCTTACCGTTACACAGAGTCAAGAATGAGCAAAATGTCGCTTGAAATGCTCACCGATATTGATAAAAATACGGTTGATTTCGTACCCAACTACGATGACCGTCTTAAAGAGCCCGTTGTGCTGCCGTCAAGATTCCCCAATCTTCTCGTTAACGGCTCGCAGGGTATCGCAGTCGGTATGGCAACTAACATTCCGCCGCATAATCTCGGCGAAGTTTGTGATGCCATTTGCTGCGTTATAGATAACCCCGATGCCGACCTTGAAGAAATAATGCAGTATATAAAGGGACCCGATTTTCCCACGGCGGGCATTATTATGGGCAGAGCAGGTATAAGAGCCGCTTACGCCACCGGCAGAGCGAAAATAATCGTTCGCGCAAAATGCGAAATAGTTGAGGGCAAAAACGGCAGATTCAAAATTGTTGTTACCGAAATTCCGTATATGGTCAACAAGGCAAGACTTATCGAATCCATTGCCGACCTCGTTAAAGATAAACGCATTGACGGCATTTCCGACATCAACGACTATTCCTCCGGCAAAACCGGTATGCACATTGAAATCGACATAAAGCGCGATGCAAATGCGCAGGTCGTGCTCAACAAGCTGTTCTCATATACACAGCTGCAGTCCACATTCGGTGTAATTCTGCTTGCACTTGTAAACGGCGAGCCCAAAATTCTTAATCTCAAAGAAATGCTCGAGCAGTACATAGAATTCCAGTGCTCTGTTATTACAAGAAGAACGCAGTACGATCTCAATAAAGCAAGAGAGCGCGCACATATTCTTGACGGTCTTGCAAAGGCTATTGATATAGTTGACGATATTATCGCCACAATAAGAGCGTGCAAGGGCGGTCAGGCGGAAGCAAAAGCCGCAATTATGGAAAAATTCGACTTTGACGATCCGCAGGCATCGGCAATCGTTGCTTTCCGTTTAGGTCAGTTGGCAGGTCTTGAAATACTCAAAATCACCAACGAACTCAATGAACTCAAGGTAAAAATCGCCGATTATGAGGAAATTCTCGGCTCACGCGAAAGAATACTTGCCATCGTTAAGGATGAGCTCGGCAATATCAAGAAAAAATTCGGTGATGAAAGACGCACCGCTATTGAAAATATCAGCGGCGAGGTCGATATTGAAGACCTTATCCCCGAAGAAAAATGTATGTATACCTATACCACTATGGGATATATCAAGCGTCAGCCCGTTGACCAGTTCACAATTCAGAATCGCGGCGGCAGAGGCGTTAAGGGTATGACAAGGCGCGAGGACGATGTTGCCGAAACCATGTTTATTGCATCGTCGCACGATTACATTATGTTCTACACCACACGCGGCAAGGCTTTCAGGCTTAAGGGCTACGAAATTCCCGAGGGCAGCAAAACAAGCAAGGGTACGAATATAGTAAATATTTTACCTCTTGAAGCCGATGAAAAAATCTCCGCAATGATAAGAGTACCCGAGGATGACGAGGGTATGTGCCTTTGCATGGTTACGAGAAAGGGCATAATCAAGCGTTCGGAGCTTTCTGTTTACAAGAACACAAGGCGCAACGGTATAATCGCCATTTCACTTAAAGAGGATGACGAGCTTGCATGGGTAAAGGTTACCTCCGGCACAGATGATTTGCTTGTAGCTACCAGAAAGGGTATGTGCATACGCTTTAATGAGCAGGATGCGAGAGCGCTCGGCAGAACGGCTACCGGCGTTAAAGCAATCACGCTCAAACCCGGCGATGAAGTTATAGGTATGTGCGTTATGAAGCCCGACGGCAAGCTGCTTACCGTAAGCGAAACCGGCTTCGGCAGAATAAGCAATAATGACAATTACCGCACACAGTCAAGGGGCGGTAAGGGCATAAAGAATTACCATATCGACAAATACGGTGAAATTGCGGCAATAACCGATATAAATGAGGAAGACGATGTAATTCTTATTTCGCAGGACGGTATTATTATAAGAATACCCGCCGCCGCTATAAGAATCTGCGCAAGACCTTCCAAGGGTGTTAAGGTTATGAAGCTCGGCGAGGGCGATAAGGTCGTTACGCTTTCCACCACCGAGCACGATGA
The DNA here is from genome assembly GCA_045617785.1 of Acutalibacteraceae bacterium. Classification (GTDB taxonomy): domain Bacteria; phylum Bacillota; class Clostridia; order Oscillospirales; family Acutalibacteraceae; genus DTU089. Next base: position 14,280 of record JAZLJH010000005.1, on the reverse strand, counting down.
AGAAGAAATCACGGGTACGGTTGAAGATGACGGAACCGCAGAAGAAGGCGCCGGTACTGCCGACGAGCCCGAGGATGAAGGCGAAACCGAAGTAACGGAGGAGTAAAGATAACCAATGTCCGAAGAAAACAGGAAAAACGACGGCAGTCTTGATGATTATCTGGAGCTGTTGCGGCTTGAAGCGGCTTACGGCATAAGCGGCAGAAAAGATGCAGATGCCGAAAAGGATTTACAGTTCCTTGAAGAACATACCGAAAATAAGCCTGCGGAAAATGTCGCACCGGCAAAAGCGGAAGTGCAAAAACAGAGCGGCTTCAGCATAAAGCAGGAGTATATTCCCGCAAAGCCGAAAAAACAGGCGGAAAACAAGGCAAATGATATCCCCGCGCCGCCGCCCGCCAAAAACCCGGCAGGTAATAAGCCCGCAAAAAAGAAAACTTTTGCGGAAAAAATAAAAGCGTTACCGAAAAAGAAAAAAATAATTCTTGCGGTAATAGCGACTGTTCTTGCAATACTTATTATTCTTGGTATTGTCGGCGGTGTGTTTGTTTCGCAAAAATTCGGTCTGCTCGGCGATAAAATAATAGTTGACGATATTATTTACCCCGAGGAGATACCGGATGATATCAATATCAATATCGGCTCATCCGATTTTCAGAATGCGCTCAAAGAGTGGGCTTTGAACGGTAACGATAATAAAATGAACAGTAAAAACGTCATTAACGTTCTGCTTATCGGCCGCGATGAAAACGGCACCAACACCGATTCCATGATGCTTGTTTCCGTAAACAGAAAGCTGAAAACTCTCAAGCTCGTTTCGTTTTTCAGAGACAGCTACGCCTATATCGATACCGGCAGCGGCGGCTACTGCAACAAAATAAATGCCGCATATTCCATGGGCGGTGTAAACTGCCTTATGAAAACTCTTGAAAATAACTATAAAATAACCATTGACGGTTATGTTATGGTAGATTTTGAGTCATTCCAGGGGCTTATTGATGCAATGGGCGGCGTAAAAGTCGATGTTCAGCAGTACGAAGCAGACTATATCAACAGCTACTATATTAATCACGAGCACGTTCCCGCAGGCGAGGGCGTTACGCTCGACGGCGACCAGGCTTTGCAGTTCTGCCGCGTAAGGGGCTGCGATGCCGATGCCGATGTAAGCAGAACAAGGCGTCAGCGTCAGGTCATTGAAAGCATACTCAACCGCATAAAGTCCGCTTCCATAACCGAGCTGAACAAGTATGTTGATGTGCTTTTGCCCTATGTTAAAACAAGCTATTCAAAAGGCGAGGTCATCACTCTCGGCATGAAGGCGTTTGCCGGCGGCTGGCTGAATTATGAACGGGCGCAGATACAGATGCCGCCCGAGGATGCCCGCACAAGCGGCAACGAGGATATGTGGATTTGGGTAGTTGATTACCAGTATGCCGCATATTCGCTGCAAACCGAGCTTTACGGCTCATCGAATATCGTGCTTGAAGAGGGCAGAACATCACTTATAGATATTTATAACGGCACAAGCGGCTCCGGCAGTTCATCGTATACACCTGCCGAAACAAGCACCGTGCCTGCCTCCACCGAGCCGTTGACAACACAAGCGCCCGAAGAAATACCGACCGATGTTATTCAGGTAACCGAGGAGCCCGGCGAAGAAGGACCCGCCGATGAGCCGACCGAAGCACCTGCCGAAGAAGAGCCCACCGAGGAAACACCCGAGGAGCCGACTGAAGAAGTTACCGAAGAAATACCCGAAGAAACAGAAGCGCCTGCCGAGGAGGAAACACCCGCAGACGAAGAAACACCCGCGGAGGAGTAAAATTTGAAAAATGCCGATAAATATGTAATAAAGCGCAAGGCTTATTACGGATTTTCAAAAAATTACCCCGGCAGAGTGGGGTCAGGTAAATATGTTATAGGCGAAAGCCGCACGGTGCAAAGACGCGAGCTGCTTCGCCGAATACTAATAATATTCATTTTGCTGTGTGTTTTTGCAGCAGGATTTGTTGTAACTTCGGTATGCCTGCACGTTTCCGATAAACCGATAAACGATAATGTTACACAAGCTGCATCGGATGTTATTCAACAAAATTAAAAAAGAGCTGTTCTGATTTTTTCAGAACGGCTCATTTTTTTCATTTATCAATAATACACTTATCTACGGCAAATTCAAGCATCAAGTTTATTATCTGTTCATTATAGGGTTTTCGGTTCTGCCTATAAGATAATCTACGGATACATCAAAGTAATCGGCAATCCGTATAAGCTCGTTAATGCCTGGCTCATGCTCACCGGTTTCATAGCGGCTTATCGTGTTCTGACTCATATTCAGGTCTAACGCGAGTTTCAACTGCGAAATGCCTTTTTCTTTGCGTAATTTCCGTAAATTCATAATCTCACCTCTTGACCGTATTATCCCATAATGGTATAATGGATATATCCCGATACGGGATATCGGAGGTTTGACGATATGAATATATACAAAAAAATGTATTTATCTTTATTTAATTCGGTTACCGATGCTATTGAATGTGATAATGCAGAGCATATAAAGAATTTACTTCGCGCAGCGCAAATCAGAACAGAAGATATGTTTATAAATTGTGAGGATACGGAATTTATTACAGAAGACTGACGGGGCTGTCGCATTTAGATGCAGAAAGCGTTTTCTTCGCCCCGACGGCGTATATGGATACTCCGAAGATTATTATGAAGAATTTGAGGTTTGGAGTGCCGCGCCAAACAGAAAAAAGAACATTCCTTATGTATTGAAGGCCTTGCTTTGCAATGATATTGATGAATTGGAGTTGAATATCATTGCCTAAATGGTCTGATTTGAAAAGGTTTTGTGAAAAAGACGGTTGGGAGTTATATAAGAACACCGACCATTACTTTTTCATTAAAAAATCGGGCTGTGTTTTCACACAGCCCGTAATTTTTTTACTTTCTGTCGCGGTTGAAGTTTCTTCTGGGGCGTCTTTCTCTTTCGGGCTCATCGGGATTTTCGGGAACAAGTCCCTCAACCTCTATAAGAGCATCGCGGCGGGAAAGATTTATTCTGCCCTGGTCGTCGATTTCGGTAACCTTAACGATAACTTCATCGCCTACATTTACGCAATCCTCAACGCGTTCGGTTCTCTTGACATCGAGCTTGCTGATGTGAACGAGGCCCTCTTTGCCGGGAGCGATTTCAACGAATGCACCGAAGGACATAAGTCTTGTAACAACGCCCTTGTATATAGCGCCGATTTCGGGATCGTTGGCGATTGTGTTGATGATATCGAGAGCGCGGTTAGCATCGTCGATATCGACTGCGGTAACATAGATGGTGCCGTCTTCTTCAACATCGATTTTGCAGTTGCACTCTGCGCAAATCTTCTGAATGACCTTGCCCTGCTTGCCGATAACATCACCGATCTTGTCAACATCGATCTTGGTGGTGAGAAGCTTGGGAGCATATTTGGAAAGCTCTTTGCGGGGCTCTGCGATAACGGGCAGCATGATTTCATCAAGAATATAGCAGCGGGCATCGTAGGTCTTCTGAAAAGCCTCCTTGATGATTTCGGGGGTAAGACCGTGAACCTTGAGGTCCATCTGAATTGCGGTGATACCTTTCTTTGTACCGGCAACCTTGAAGTCCATATCGCCGAAGAAGTCTTCAAGACCCTGAATGTCGACCATGGTCATGAAGCGGTCGCCTTCGGAAATAAGTCCGCAGGAGATACCTGCAACGGGAGCTTTGATCGGAACGCCGGCTGCCATAAGTGAAAGGGTGGAGCCGCAAACGGAGCCCTGTGAGGTGGAACCGTGTGAAGAAAGAACTTCGGATACTACACGGATTGTGTAGGGGAACTCCTCAAGCGAGGGGATAACGGGCAGGAGTGCGCGCTCTGCAAGTGCGCCGTGGCCGATCTCGCGTCTGCCGGGACCTCTTGAAGGCTTTGTTTCGCCGACAGAATATGAGGGGAAGTTGTAGTGGTGGATATATCTCTTTTCAACATCCTCGTCGATGCCGTCAAGCAGCTGAGCATCACGCGAAGTGCCGAGTGTGGTAACGGAAAGAACCTGAGTCTGACCTCTGGTGAACATACCGGAGCCGTGTACTCTTGAAAGCAGGTCGATTTCCGCATTGAGGGGACGAATCTCGTTGATTCCTCTGCCGTCTACGCGCTTGCCTTCATCAAGAAGCCAGCGGCGAACAACAAATTTCTGTAATTTGTAAAGGCAATCGTCGATTTTTTCCGCTTCCTCGGGGAACTTTTCCTCAAATTCGGCGTGAACCTTCTCATAAACGGGTTTAAGTCTTTCGTCGCGGATGCGCTTGTCATCGGTATCGAGTGCGGCTTTAACATCGTCGATTGCGAAAGACTTAACAGCTTCAAAGAGTTCTTCGGACGGATCGTTGCTTTCAAAGGGAATCTTCGCTTTGCCGATTTCTGCGGCAATGCCCTTGATGAATTCAACGATTTTCTTATTTTCCTCGTGGGCATACATAATGCCGTCGAACATAACATCATTTGAAATTTCGTTTGCGCCTGCTTCTATCATGGCAACAAGGCTGTCGGTGGAAGCAACCGTAACGCTCATTTCGGAAACGCCGCGCTCTTCAAGTGTGGGGTTGATAACATATTTACCCTCAACAAGGCCGAGCGAAACGCTGGAAACGGGGCCGTCCCACGGAATTTCGGAAATTGCAAGTGCGGTCGAAACGCCCCACATGGCGGCGATTTCGGGTGAGCAGTCGGGGTCAACGCTCATAACGGTTGCAACAACGGAAACGTCGTTTCTCATATCCTTGGGGAAAAGGGGACGGATGGGTCTGTCGATAACTCTGGAAGCAAGTGTAGCTTTTTCACTTGCTTTACCCTCGCGGCGCTGGAAAGAGCCGGGGATTTTACCTACCGAGTAGAGCTTTTCTTCAAAATCAACGGAAAGGGGGAAGAAATCAACGCCCTCACGGGGTTTGTCAGCCATAGTGGCGGTGCAGAGAACTTCTGTTTCGCCGTAGCGAACAAGGCAGCTGCCGTTTGCAAGCTGTGCCATTTTGCCGGTTTCGATTACGAGCTTTCTGCCGGCAACTTCGGTTTCAAAAGTTTTGAAATCTTTGAAAAACATAATTTTTTACCTCTCTTTATTATTTCCGCCGACGCTGACTTAGCAACAAAGAAAAGCGCAAAACGCGCCTGCGTTTTTCTTTATCGCTAAAACCAACGGTGCGGATATTAACGAAAACAGTGTTGAAAAAAACGACTGACGGGACAAACGGCTTTGCCGTTTGTCCCGATTTAAGCAATTATTTACGAAGGCCGAGGCGTGCAACGATAGCACGGTAACGCTCGATGTCGTTGTTCATTAAATAGTTGAGAAGGTTTCTTCTGTGACCAACCATTTTAAGAAGACCGCGGCGTGAGTGATGGTCCTTCTGATTCTCTTTGAGATGCGCGTTGAGGTCGTTGATTCTCTTGGTGAGAACCGCGATCTGAACTTCGGGTGAACCGGTGTCGCCCTCGTGAGTAGCGTACTCTTTGATGATTGCCTGTTTTTCTGCCTGTGTCATAATTTTCACCTCATTAAAATATTCCCAAACAACCCAGAAAGCGGCAGGTGAGTGCCTGAAAAACGGCTTACTCCGCTAACCGAGTCATAAGGCTTAAAAAGTATATCACAAATATTATGATTTGTAAAGAGTTTTTTTATGCGCCGCTGATTTTTATAATGTTTCGACCGCGGCTTTTTCAACTGCAAGACCGTCGCGGTATGAAAGCATAAATTTGTTGAAGGATTTTACAAGTGCTTCATCCGGCTGAACGGTCGTTTTTTCGAGCGAAGCGAACATCTTGTTGTCAAGGTAGTCGGGCAGGGTTTCGTCTGCGCCTTTGCGCACAAGGTATGCGGCAAGCACCGCTATGCCCCATGCGCCGCCTTCGCCCGCGGTAGCCATTACGCTTACGGGTGCGTTAAGCACTGCGGCAAGCACATTCTGCCCCACAAGCGGAGTTTTGAAGAAACCGCCGTGGCCCATAATGCTGTCAATGGCAACATCCTCTTTTTCAAGAATATCGTTGCCGACCTTGATCGCGCCGAACGCCGTGAAAAGCTGAACGCGCATAAAGTTTGCAAGTGAGAAGCTGCTGTCGGGCTTGCGCACAAGCAGAGGTCTGCCGCTTTCAAAGCCCGTGATATGCTCGCCTGAGAAATAGTTGTAGGAAAGCACGCAGCCGCAATCGGAATCGGCTTTTTCGCTTATCTCGAAAAGGGCGTTGAACAGGTCGCCCATGGCGATGCTGCCGCCGGTTATTTCAATAACTTCCTTAAACAGATTTACCCACGCGTTTATATCGGATGTGCAGTTGTTGCAGTGCACCATGGCAACGGGAGCACCGTCGGGAGTTGTGACCATATCTATTTCGCGGTGCAGCTCTTTAAGAGCTTTTTCGAGAACTATCATTGAAAATACCGAAGTACCTGCCGAAACGTTGCCCGTTCTTACGCGCACGCTGTTCGTGGCGACCATACCGGTACCTGCGTCACCCTCGGGAGGGCAAAGCGGAATGCCTGCTTCAAGGTCACCGTCGGGGTCAAGCAGCAAAGCACCGTCTGCGGTGAGCGTGCCTGCACTTTCGCCTGCGCGCAGCACGCGGGGCAGAATGCCCGCAAGCCGCCACGGCATATTTTTATCGGCAACGAGCGTGTCGAATTTTTCGATCATTGCTTCGTCGTAATTGCGTGTTTTTTCATCCATGGGGAACATACCGGAGGCTTCGCCTATGCCGAGCACCTTTTCGCCGGTAAGCAGAGTGTGTATAAAGCCCGCAAGCGTTGTGAAATAGCGGATGTCGCTCACGTGCTCCTCACCGTTGAGTATTGCCTGGTAAAGATGCGCGATGCTCCAACGCTGGGGGATATTGAAGCCGAAAAGCTCGGTGAGCGTGTCGGCGGCTTCGCCTGTGATGGTGTTGCGCCAGGTGCGGAAGTGCGCAAGCAGTCTGCCGTTTGCATCAAAGGGCAGGTAGCCGTGCATCATACCGCTTATGCCGATTGCGGCAAGCTTTTTAAGCGTAACGCCGTAACGCTCGTAAACATTCTTTTTAAGGGAAGCGTAGCAGCCCTTCATGCCTGCGAACATATCGTCCTGCGAATAAGTCCAGATATTGCCCTCAAGCTTGTTTTCCCAATCATAAAAACCGACTGCGAGAACGGCGCCGCAGTCATCGATGAGTACGGCTTTTATTCTTGTGGAGCCGAACTCCATGCCGAGTATTGCCTTGCCGGAAAGAATAAGTTCCCTATTATCCATAAAAATTCTCCAATCCGCCGCGCCACGCGGCAAATATTGTGAACAGTGTAACATATTTTTATTAAAAACGCAAGCGTTTAACTTTCGTGCGCTTTTGAGTTGATTTGCGGTTTTCTGAACGGCACAAGGTGAGTTTTGTCGAGCGCGAGCATAATTGCGGGAATAAGCACGAGCTGCAGCACTATGCCCGGTATTGAATTGAGCAGTGCGCCCGAAATGAACATTTTGAATGTGAAGCCGTTTTCGCCTATGCCCAGAAGCAGTACCTCGGCGACCGCCCATACAGCCCTGCCCGCAAGCATGGCGGCAATAAGGCAGCGGTATAATGAGCGCACACACTGCCACCTTGCATTCAGAAACAGCGCGCCCGCAACCGCGCCGTATGCTGCAAGCTCAAGTGCCATGGAAAGCGCGTTGGGGTAAAGCACGGGCATACCGAATATAAGTGAGCGCATAAGCGGCACCGTAAAGCCCACCGCAAGACCGTACTGCCAGCCGCATATAAGTCCGCACAGAAATACGGGCAGGTGCATCGGCAGCAGCATACTGCCTATTGCCTGAAGCTGCCCCGTCAGAAACGGCAGTACAAGACCGAGCGAGAGAAACAGAGCCGAAACGATTGCTTTTTTAATTTTATCCTTTTGCATAATATCCCTCTGATTAAAGAATTTTATCTTTCGGGTAAGTTATTTCAATTTCTGCGGGCGCGGAGATTTCGGGCGCGCAGCCGCGTTTAAGCCTTAATGAAATAATACCGTATTTTGTCGGGATGTCAATATCCGTAAATTCGCCGTTTATGAACAGGTGGAAGAAATTGTCGGCGCTTATTCGGTTACGGCACGGCTGATTTTTTTGCCGAACGCAAAATCTTTTTTGAACTGTGCAACGCAGTATGTGTATTCGGCGCGCTGCTCGGGCGACATACCCGTAACATTCGGGTAGTTTTTCTGATATTCGGGGTAAATGTTTTCGTCTAACCATTCATAATATCACCGTAAACAATATAGCATTTTATTCGTGATTTGGCAAGAATATTGACGGTTTATATGATGTTTGCCGTTTTGTGTCATTCCCGAATCCTCTGCATATTATACACCGAGGAGTTGAAATTCAATGGTCGGATTTATTGCGCAGGGGCTTCTCATTCCGTTTTTCGGCACTGCTGCAGGAGCTGCCTGCGTGTTGTTTTTGAAAAATGCGCTGCGGCAATCCGTCAGCCGCGTGCTTTCGGGCTTTGCGGCAGGAGTTATGCTCGCCGCTTCGGTTTGGAGCTTGCTGCTGCCGGCGATTGAACGCTCGGCGCAGCTCGGTAAATTTGCGTTTTTGCCTGCCGCCGCGGGTTTTGCCGCGGGCGTCGCGTTTTTGCTTTTGAGCGATAAAGCAATACCCCGTCTTGAAAATTTCACGGCAAAAAACTGCGGAGATATGCGCAAAACGCTTTTGCTCGCGTTTGCGGTAGTGCTTCACAATATTCCCGAGGGTATGGCGGTGGGGGCGGCGCTTGCAGGCTGCCTCAGCGGTGATATTTCGCGTTCGGCGGCGCTTGCGCTCGCATTCGGCATAGGTGTGCAGAATTTTCCCGAGGGCGCGATTATTTCAATGCCGCTTGCCGCCTGCGGCATAAAAAAACGCCGTGCATTTTTTCACGGCGTTATGTCGGGCACAGTGGAGCCTGCGGCAGGTCTTATAACTGTAATTCTTTCTGAATTTTTAGTACCGATACTGCCGCTGCTTTTAAGCTTTGCGGCAGGGGCGATGATTTTTGTGGCGGTGCGCGACCTAATACCGGAAAGCGCAAAAAAGACTGACGGCGTAATATCGTTTATGGCAGGTTTTCTTATAATGATGACCCTTGATGTTGCGCTCGGTTAACGCTTTCGGCTTTGGAATACACACAGCCGCAGTAATTCTGGCGGTAGAGGTTATGCTCGCGTGAAAGCTCTATGGAGCGCAGGTAACCGCCTTTTTTCTTGAAGTCGCAGGGGAGCCACTTTACGCCGAGCTCCTTTGCGGCTTCTTCGCCTATGCGGTTCAGGCGGTCGGCATCTTTAAGCGGACTTATGGTGAGCGTGGTGGTAAAATAATCGTAACCGCCGTCGCGGCAGAGCTTTGCCGTTTCATAAAGTCGGAGCTTAAAGCATTCGGTGCAGCGCGCTCCGCCCTCACGCTCGGCTTCAAGACCCGTTGCCGCCTCGTGAAAACGGTGCGGCTCGTAAGTGCCGTTTATGAAATGAACGGGATGCTTCGGATTTATTTCGCTTATAAAGCGTTCTTCCTCGGCGGCGCGGAAGCGGTATTCGCTTTCCGGCTCAATATTCGGGTTATAGTAAAAAACAGTTATCTCAAAATACTGCGAAAGGTATTCGAGCACATAGCTCGAGCAGGGGGCGCAGCACACGTGCAGTAAAAGGCGCGGCACTCTGCCGGTTAAGGAAGCTATTTCGCCGTCGAGCAGCTTTTGGTAATTTATTTTTTCATTCATAATTCAAAGTTCAGCAAAGCTTAACGCCGTCGGGTATGCAGGCGGTGAAGGCTTTTTTGCTTCTGTCTGTTCTTACGGTGATTTTGCCGTGCGGCGTAATAATACTGCCGCGCACATCGCCCGTAATATCGTTTGTAAACGGCTCAACGGTGATTTTGCCGAAATCCGTTGAATCCGCGGTCTGACGGATGCCGAGTACATAGTAGAACAGGTACTTAACCGCGCTGCCGAACATGGGGTGCGACATTGAGCGCGGGTCCTGCCATTCCTCCCACAGAGTAGTGGCGCCGTTTTTTATCATATAGCCGAATGAGGGGTATTCCTCGCGCGACAGAAATTCGACCGCATCACCGATAAAGCCGTTTTCGCAGAGCACCTTAACAACAAGGTCGGTGCCGAAAATGCCCGTGTCAAGCGGCTTTGTGCGAATGTGGGTCACAAGGTTTTCAAGCGTTCTCGCATCGCCCAGACCGATATCGACCGCAAAGGCGTTTGCGCTGTTCAGGTTTTCGGCGTAATCGCCGGTTTTTTCATCAAAATATTTTCTGTTTACGGCATCTGCAAGCATTTTGCGCTTTTCAAGCAGATTTTTTATTTCGGCATCTCTGCCGATTTTCGGGCAAAGCTCGACCATGCGGTCTATTGTGCGGATATAGAAGTAATTGTTCACGAACGGCTCGGGGATTTCCGGGCGCATACCGTGTTTTTCATGCGGTGTGCACCAGTCGCCGAGACACCATTCGCCCGGCTGGTCGGTTATTATCAGGTCATTTTCACTGTGGCTGTCAAGGTACGAAAGGTATTTGAGCATACCGTCAAAGCATTCGGCAAACGGAGTGATGTCGCCGTACATTTTGTAATATGTATACGGTACCTCGGCAATAGCGCAGCCCCAGCCGCCGGGTCCGCCGCCCGAGCGCACATAAGGCGCGGTGTACTGTATATGCCCCGAAACCGTATCCTGACAGTCCTTGATATCCTCTATCCACTTGCGGTAGAATTTTTGCGAGCCGAGAGTAAGCATAGCCGCCTCGCAGGTAAGCTGACCGTCGCCGGTGTAGCCGCGGCGCTCTATATGCGGGCAGTCGGAGGGGATGCCGGCGTGCATATTGCAGAGCTGTGTTCTTATATACAGCTCAAAAAGCTTGTTCAGAACTTTGTTTTCGCACTCAAATTCGGCAATAACGGGAATGTCGGCGTGAATGACGTCGCAGCGCACATTTTCAGCAGATTTTGAAATTGCAAAATAGCGGAACGCGTGCCAGGTGAACAGCAGGCGGTATTCTCTGTCCGAGCCGTCGCATATAAACTCGGCGGTCTGACCGTGTACCCATTTCTCGTGCGGCAGATTATTTCCGTCAAGCTCCTCGCTGACGGTGATTTTTACGGTTTTGCCTTTTTCGGCGCAGGTGAAAACGCAGGTGCCGGAAATATTTTCGCCCGCGTCATATATGAAGCAGTCGTCTGTTTCGCCGATTTTTACGGGCGCTATCGTGCGAATGACCTTGTCATTCGGGCAGTCGGCAATAAAATACTCGGTTTGCGGCAGCTCGGCGGGAACACAGCTTTTGAAAGCCGCGGCGTTTTCGCCGTTAATAAGCTTTTCGAGATCGCATTTTGTAAAATCCTGCTTTTCGCCCTTTGTAAAGGCGTATTCGGTGAGGGGACCGTCGGCGTATTTTACGGTTTCATCGGAATAAAATTCGTTTTCGCCGTTTGTGATTTTATAGCAAAGTACGCAATTTTTGCTGTAATTTGCATACCAGCCGAAGCCCGCGAACACCGTGAGCGTGTTTTCGCCGTCTTTTACGAAATCCGTAATATCGTATTTTTCGGCGTAAATGCGGCTTTTCATATATTCGCCGAATTTTTCACGGCACCAGCAGTCCTCGTAATCGTGGTAAAAGCTCGTTACGGGGGCAAAAACATCGCTGCCGATACGGTTGCCGTTTATGTAAATGTACGAAAAGCCGAGACCGCAAACGGTTATTTCGGTTTTAATTTTACTGTCGGCGTTGAATTTTGCTGTAAATACAGGGGAGATGCACTCGCTTTGCGGGCGCACGAAAATACCCTTGCCGAAAATTTCCTCTCGTTTCACAATATCGCCTCTGTCAGATTATTTTTAATAGAGCTTTATCCATTCCATATCGGGTTTGTCGCGCGCGGAGGTTATGCGCACAATAACAAGGTCGGTGGTGACATCCATTTTAATAATGCGCCTGCTGCCTATGGTGGTGCAGAAGCATTTCTGCTGAATTGTGCCGTTTTCGGCTTTATATAAAAGCTTAAAGTTTTCCACGCGCTGACCTTCCGCAATATTTTCGGCAAGCTCTATAAATGAGATTTTGCGCTTTTCGGGGAGGGTAACGGTGTATTCGCTCTGCGTTTCGCTCAAAGCGGTTTCCTCGATTACGGCATCTTCGGAAATCTCGGTGCCGAAGCTTTCTCTTACAAGGTCGCCGAGCTCTTTGAGGCGGGCGATGTCGCGCTCATCGAATTTGCCGTTGGGCATCGGCGGAACATTGAGGTTAAAGGTGGTGTTGCCGCCGACTGTGCCGAGGTAGGTGTTAAAGAGCCTTTCAAGACTGTGCGGCTCTTCCTCGGGGTGGTAGAACCAGCCCGGGCGGATGGACATATCGGTTTCGGCGGGGGCGAACACAAGACCTTTTGAATATATGATGTTGTTGAGTGCGCCTATATCGTCATCGGAATTATATATGCCGTCAAGCGTGCCGCAGAACGGGCCCTCGCCCGTCTGTATCTCTTTAACGCGCGGGCAAAGCTCCATGGGAACTACGCCCCACTGTGCGTGCGCCGCCGTGCCCGACTCGTTGCCGCACCAGCGTATAGTGCCGGCATCGTTAAAGAGTGCGGCATTCGGCTGATATTTTTCAATAAGCGCAATGTAGCGTTCAAAATCGTAGACCTGCTTTTTGCCGTTGGGACCCTCGCCGCAGGCGCCGTCGAACCAAACGTGAAAAACCTCGCCGTAGCGCGTCAACAGCTCGGTGAGCTGATTGCAGTAGTAATCGTTGTATTCCTCGGTGCCGTAGTATTTACTGTTTCTGTCCCACGGGGAGAGGTAGAAGCCGAATTTAATGCCGTATTTGCGGCAGGCATCGGCACACTCTTTGACAACATCGCCCTTGCCGTTTTTATAGGGACTGTTTTTCATGCAGTGCTCGGTGCAGTCGGACTGCCACAGGCAGAAGCCGTCGTGATGCTTTGCGGTGAGAATTATGCCCTTTGCGCCGACAGAGAGCGCCGCCCTTGCCCACTGCTCGCAGTCAAGCTCGGTGGGGTTGAAAATTGCGGGATCCTCGGCGCCGTCGCCCCATTCCTTGCCGGTGTATGTGTTGGGGCTGAAATGCACGAACAGGTAAAAGGGCGTTTCGCGCAGCATGCCGAGTTGGATTTTATTGGGCTTTACATGAGCCGCCTGCTTTATAAATGCGTTAAATTCCATAATGATCTCTCCCTGCAGCGTTTTTTACATTATAATATATTTTTTCGGTAAATGGAATAAGTTTTTCGTGATTTGTGATTTGAAAGTTTTCGGTTTTTTGCGAGTTTTCAGTTTGCAGTTTTCAGTTTTCAGAAATCGAATAAACAACGCGGATTTTCTTTTTTTGAATGCGGGAATTGAGAACGAACGGTAGGGGCTTCGCTTAATGAATAACGAATGATGAATAATTTCGGGGCGCTTTGCGCCGGATTATAATTGAATATGCAATATAAAAGCCGCGTTGAAACAGAGCGAACGGTAGGGGTGCCACACTGTGGCACCCGGTTTGCCCGCAGCGGTATTTGAAGCGCGTATGCGCGAGAATGCACGCGAAGGGCAAAAGTTATAATCCAATCATTTTGTAGGGCGCGGCACCCCGTGCCGCCCGTTTGCCCGCAGGGCAAAATGCAAACCGCGTTGATTTGGTGTAATCAACGCAGTTTTTATAATATATGTTGTCTTCATTTGTCAATCGCTCGGGCACACAAGGTGCCGCTGCGCGATTGACCCGGGTCGCATACTATGCGACCCCTACCGGTTTCTTCAAATTTTCGCAAAAAACAAACAGCGCGGTTTACGAAAAACCGCTCTGTTTTTTGAAAATTCTGAAAACTGAAAACTTGCAAACTCCAAACTGCAAACTGAAAACACAAAAAATCTTTCTTTCCAAAAGCACCGCGTCAAGCACATCGACGAAGCCGTCGCCGTCGAGGTCGGCTACTGCTTTTTGGTATCCGCCACCTGCCGAAAGGTCTGCGGGTACCGAGCTGTCGCTCGCAAGTGCCGTATTGACCGCGAGTGCGTAGTCGTTCGCATTGATTTCGCCGTCGCCGTTGACATCGCCCTCGGTGTAAAGCCCGGCGGGTACCGTTGCCGTGCTGCCGTCTACCGTAACGGTATATGTGCGCGTTACGGCTCCGTCGGCTGTTACGGTCAAAATATATGTGCCGTCTGCGACATTATCGACATAATATGTATTTTCGCCTTCGG
>JAZLJH010000004.1:0-4691 GCA_045617785.1 Acutalibacteraceae bacterium | reverse complement strand
ATCGTTCGCTAACGCTCACGGTGAAATCTTCGGCTTTGCCTTAGATGAAATCCTCCGGCTTCGCCGTCGGGTGAAATTAAATCCGTCTTATCCGCGGCAGCGGATTTCACCGCCTCAGGCGATTTCACCCACGCGAAGCGTGGATTTAACCCGTCCACAGGACGGATTTAGTTGAAAAAAGCACTTGCCGAAGCAAGTGCTTTTTTCTGGTGCGGGCAACAAGACTTGAACTTGCACGCTTGCGCACAGGAACCTAAATCCTGCGTGTCTGCCAATTCCACCATGCCCGCGTATATGAAAGGATTTTAACACACGGCAGCGTGAATTTCAAGGTATTTATTAAAGTTGCTCTTGAATTGCCGGAATAAAAAGCGTATTATATTTATATAAAGATTCCGGAGGATTTTATGCTCAATTACGCTATGCTTTCTGCGGCTGTGGTTATGTTCGGCACACAGTTCTACATAAACCGCGATTATGAAAAACGCTGCGGCAATTCTTTGCGCGCAGCGGTGTTGTTTTCGTTCGGCACAAGTGTGTGCGGCTTTATTGCGCTGCTCATAATAAATAAATTCAGGCTTGAATTCACGCTCTTCACGCTTCTTATGTCGCTGTGGAATGTTGTGAATATGCTGCTGTTTTTCTTTTTCAGTCTCAAAGCGTTTTCCAAAATCAATCTTTCGGTGTATTCGGTATTTTCAATGCTCGGCGGCATGGCGCTTCCCTCGGCGGTCGGCTTGCTGTTTTATAACGAAAAGCTCTCGTTCGGCAAGGTTTTCTGCTTTTTGTGTATATGTGCGGCGCTGGCGCTTACCGTTGAAAAAGGCGAATCGAAAAAGGGTTATATCTGGTATGCCGGCATATTCATATTAAACGGTATGTCCGGCGTTACGTCAAAAATTTTCACCGATGCTCCCTATGCCAAAACGAGCGCCGCGGGTTTTTCGGTGCTCAGCTCATTGCTCGGCGCGGTCGTGAGCCTTATGCTGCTTTTTATTATAAAGGATTCCGCCGTCAAGCTTGATTTACGCGCGGTAATAGATATGGCGGGGTACGGCACCGGCAATAAAATCGCCAATTTCCTGCTGCTTCTTGCGCTTGAAAGCTTGCCCGCATCCGTTCAGTACCCGTTCATTACGGGCGGCGTTATGATAGTTTCCACGGTGCTTTGTTATTTCACACCGCAAAAGCCAACAAAGCGCGAATGGGCATCGGTCGCGCTTTCGTTCGTCGGCGTTGTGCTTATGACACTTGCAGATAAATATTCATTTTGATACAGGAGTTGTGAATTATGAAAATGAGAGCCCCATCCGTACCGCTTATAACCGTTGACCCGTATTTTTCGGTGTGGTCGCCGGCGGATAAGCTTTACGAAACCGATACAGAGCACTGGACCGGCAGTAAAAACACCATTAACGGCTATGTTACCGTTGACGGCAAAACATTCAGATTTATGGGCGAAAACCGCGATGTTGCGGCGGCAGAGCAGATTTCCTGCGATGTATCGGCGCTCGTTACCGATTACACCTTTAAGTGCGGCGGTATTCTTCTGACAGTCAATTTTTACACGCCGCTTTTCCCCGATGATATTTACAGACTTTCGCGCCCCGTTTCGTATATGACTGCTTCGTATGTTTCGCTTGCGGGCGCGGAGTGCGATGTTAAAATCAAGGTCGAAGCGAGCGAGGAGCTTTGCATAAACAAACGCGGCGAAAAGCCCGTAAAAGCTGAAAAGGCAAGCTTCGGCTTGAAGATGGGCAGCACCGAGCAGGCGCTGCTTAACGCGCGGGGCGACGATTTACGAATCGACTGGGGTTATTTCTGCCTGAATGCTCCCGAAAATGCCGAATACGCGATTGCCGAAATTGACGGTATGACATTCATTGCCGCCGAATACGGTGTTCCCGCAAACGGCGATGCCACGCTCCTTTTCGCGTATGACGATATAAAATGCCTTGATTACTTCGGTACGCAGGTCGATGCCTTTTGGAAATCAAAGACACCCGAAATCGGCGCCGCAATTTCGGAGGCTCGCTCCGAGCAGGCAGAAATCCTCGCAAAATGCCGCAAAATCTCATCCGAGCTTTTTGTTGAAGCG
The DNA here is from genome assembly GCA_045617785.1 of Acutalibacteraceae bacterium. Classification (GTDB taxonomy): domain Bacteria; phylum Bacillota; class Clostridia; order Oscillospirales; family Acutalibacteraceae; genus DTU089. Next base: position 2,593 of record JAZLJH010000004.1, on the reverse strand, counting down.
CAGAATGCCGGCGGTGAAAAATACGCCGAGCTGCTTTCACTCGCATACCGTCAGCTCATAGCGGCACACAAGGTCGCTCTCGATGAAAACGGCGAGGTCATATTCATTTCCAAAGAGTGTTTTTCCAACGGCTGCGCCGCCACGGTGGATGTTACCTACCCGTCATCGCCGTTCTTCCTTTTATATAACCGCGAGCTTCTCAAGGGTATGTTAAGGCCGATTTTCAAATTCGCTGCAGGCGATGTGTGGAAATATGACTTTGCCCCGCACGATGTCGGTACATACCCGTGGGTAACGGGTCAGCGCTACGGCTGGCATTCGGCTACCGAGGAGGAGTACAGAACAAAGCAGATGCCCGTTGAAGAGTGCGGCAATATGCTCATTATGATGGCGAACATCGCGTTCCTTGACGGCAACACCGAGTTTTTCGACAAGTATGAGGATACGCTCGCACAGTGGGTGAATTACCTTATCGAGTATGGCAGCGACCCCGAAAACCAGCTTTGCACCGATGACTTTGCGGGTCACCTTGCGCACAACTGCAACCTTTCGCTTAAAGCTATAATGGGCATTATGGGTTATGCCATGGTGCTTGAAATGAAGGGTGACGAAAGCGGTGCAATGCTTAAAAACGCTGCACGCGAAATGGCTGAAAGCTGGGTCAGGCGCGCCGCAAATAAAGACGGCAGCTTCCGCCTTGCATTCGACAGAGAAAACACATTCAGTATGAAATACAACATTGTGTGGGATAAGCTCTGGAATACAAAGCTTTTTGCGCCGTGCGTAATTTACTCGGAATTTGCGAGCAACAAAAAGCATATAAATACCTTCGGTATGCCGCTTGACAACCGCAGGAATTATACAAAATCCGACTGGCTTGTGTGGACTGCCTGCCTCGCTCCCGATAAAACGGAGTTCGCGGAGTTCATCGCGCCGCTCTGGAGTGCTTACGATGTAAGCCCGAGCCGCGTACCTATGACGGATTGGTACGATACGAAAAATTCCGCAATGATCGGCTTCCGTCACCGTTCGGTGCAGGGCGGTCTGTTTATAAAGCTGCTTGAAGGTAAATTCGGTTTCTGAACATTGACAAATTTTGTCGAAAGTGATAGTATTCTTTAACAAATAATAACGGAGATGATATAATGTACTCAAAAGATTATATTGAACGCTGCTGTAATGTCTCCTTTACCGAAAAGCCGTTCTGCGATGCCGACAATATAGCACTTTGCGGCATATCGTATATGACTTTTGAAAATGTTGTTTCCGACAGTTTTGATGCCGAGCCGATGCCCTTTGACGAAATGTGCAGAAGAACTTACATTTACAACGGCAACAGGCATATCGCCGTAGGCCTTGTGCTGCCCAAGGGCATAAGCGTTCAGATGATGGAAATGGCACGCCATAAACGCTTTGCCGAAATCAATTGCGTTGCATTTACGGATACATTTTCCGTAACTCCCGCGGTGCAGTTTGCCGCAGGCACACTTCTTTTGCCCGACGGTACCGTGGTCGTGATGTATCGCGGCACGGACGATACGCTTGTCGGCTGGAAAGAGGATACCGACATTCTCACCACCAAGGGCACTCCCTCGCACAAATTAGCCGTGGAGTACCTTGAAAAAGCCGCCGCAAAATTCGAGGGCGACATAATCGTCTGCGGTCATTCCAAGGGCGGCAATATGGCGCAGTACGCCGCGCTTTACTGCTCGAAAGAGGTGCGCGACAGAATCAAGCTGCTTTACAATAACGACGGTCCCGGCTTCTGGAATTATGAGTTTATAAAGAGCGATGCTTACAAGGAGCTGCTGCCGAGATACAGACACATTCTGCCGAGCGCTTCGGCAGTCGGCACAATGCTTTTCCACGATGACGATTACATAGTCGTAAAAAGCAAGCGCATACTCGGACCTGTTCAGCACGATATAAGCACCTGGAGCCTTAAGGATAATGCCGAGCTTGACGATATTGCGGAGCTTGATGCCCTCGGTAAAGTGAATGACCTTGTGTATGCGGGCATTTTCGGCACCGTAAGTGACAGAGCCGCCGCCGAATTCGAAAAGGTCGCAACCGCTGTTGTGGAGGGAATAGGGCAGAAAGGGCTGCTCGGAGTTTCAAAGCATCCGCTTTCCTCGTATAAGGGTATGAAAAAAGCGTGGCGATCGTTCGATACCGAGACCCGCGCCATCGTCAGCGGTGTTTTTGCGTGCGCAGGTAAGGTGGTTAAGGATTCCGTAAAGGCAGTCAGAAACGGCAGATTCACCACCGTTGCCGAGCGTATGGCGGCGCTTGATGAATGAGTTTTCAGTTTGCGGTTTTCAGAACTTTCAAAAACCAATGTCCGAAAAATACCAAAATAGTATTGAATTTCGTAAATATTGTGTTATTATATAAAATGAAAATATTTATCTCTGCAAGGAGGGCTTATAAATTATGAAAAGGAAAGTTTTAAGCATCATCATTGCGCTTGTAATGGTGGTCGGTATGGTACCCGCAACGGTTGTCGTTTCACTTGCGGGCAATCAGGAGCCGGTAGAGTATATGGTATGTGTCGACGGCATCAATCAGGTGTGGGAAACACGGACCTGTACCG
>JAZLJH010000003.1:0-37759 GCA_045617785.1 Acutalibacteraceae bacterium | reverse complement strand
AACGCGGTTACGGTATTTACATATAAAAACGGCGCAATCGGCGTAAGCGAAACGGGCTTTGTTGCCGAAAACAATCCGTTCGAACTTGAGCTTGTGGGCTCCAAAGGCACTATACTCGCAGGCGGCTTCACCGATAAGCTCGGCTACAATATCGGCGACGGCTGGGTTTTCCCGAAGCTCGGCAAGGGCGCGGAGGCTCCGCTCACCTCGTGGATAAACGGCATAATCAACGGCACGGAAATCCCCTACGACATTGACGATGCGATTGCGCTTTCAAAAGTAATGGAAATGGCGTATTCAAGCGTTATGTGAGTTTACAAAAAAACGGGGCTGTCGCATTTAGATGCAGAAAGCGTTTTCTTCGCCCCGACGGCGTATATGGATACTCCGAGTGGGCGAAAAAACGCTTAGAAAAACACATATAATCACAATTTTATAAAAATATAATGGCTTTATGGTTTATTAAACGCTTAATTCACCGTAAAGCCTTTGTCTTTTATTATTCTGTTTTTCGTCCTGCGCTAAATGCGACAGCCCCTTTTTATACCGATAAATCGCCATATAGCTTCAATGCCTGTGCAACGGTCTTATCCATATCAAGATATTTATAAAGACCGAGCCTGCCGCCGAAAACCGTTTTGCTCTCGTTCTTTGCAAGCTTTTCGTATTCGGCGTAAAGGTTATTGTTCCGTTCATCATTTATCGGGTAATACGGCTCATTTTCGCCGTTGAATTCCTGCGGATACTCCCTTGTTACCACCGTAACCGCAGAATCGGAATTTTCAAAATGCTTATGCTCGATTATGCGGGTAAACGGTACCTCGCGTTCGGTATAATTTATGACCGCGTTGCCCTGAAAATCGTTTGTATTGAGAATTTCCGTCTCAAACCGCAGCGAGCGGTAATCAAGTTTACCGAGAGAATAACCGTAAAATTCATCTATTCTGCCCGTAAAAATCACTGTTTTTGCTTTTGAATCAAGCTCTGCGCGGTTTGCGAGGTAATCGGTATCAAGCCGAATATCTGCACCGTCAAGCATTTTTTCAATCATAGCCGTATAACCGCCGATTGCTATCCCCTGATACTTATCGTTAAAATAATTATTATTGTATTCAAATCGGAGCGGCAGCCTTTTGATTATAAACGGCGGCAGCTCGCGGCAATCCCTGCCCCACTGCTTTTCGGTATAGCCTTTTACGAGTATTTCGTAAAGCTCCCTGCCGACAAGATTTATCGCCTGCTCCTCAAGATTTTCGGGAGTCTCCTTATATTCACCGCTTACGCCCCCGGCGATTTTCGCCTTTGCCTGCTCCGCGGTCTCAACGCCCCACAACTCGTGAAAAGTGTTCATATTGAAAGGCAGGCTGAAAATTCTGCCTCTGTAATTCGCCTTCGGTGAATTTACAAACGAATTGAAGTCGGCAAAGCGGTTTACATACGCCCACACGCGCTCATCCGAGGTATGAAAAATATGCGCGCCGTACTTGTGAACATTTATGTTTTCAACCTTCTCGGTATAGATATTGCCGCCGATACGGCTGCGTTTATCCACCACAAGGCAGGTCTTGCCGCTGTCAAGTGCTTCACGGGCAAACACCGCACCGAAAAGCCCCGCACCGACTATAAGGTAATCATACATTTGCAGTATCCTCCGCTTTAAGAAGCTCTTTGTAGCGTTTGTATGCATTGTCGACTGCCGCGCTCCACGGCTTGTAAAGAGTTTCGGCGGCATTAAGCCCGACTTTTCTGAGATTTTCGGTGTCGCTTATTATAGCCTGCACCTTATCGGCAAGTTTTTCCGGCACCTCGGGAGTAAACCAGCCGTTTTCGCCGTCAACAACTCCGTATGCGGAATCGCTGCCCTCGGCAAAAAGCGAAGCGCATTCGCAAGCCGCCGCCTCCTTCACAACGATTGCGGCAGTATCGAATGTGGAAAGGAACATAAAGAGGTCTGTAATCGAATAGAACACGCGCAGCTCTTCACGCTCTTTTACGGCACCCGTGAAAATCACCTTGCCGTCAAGCCCGAGCTTTGAAGCATATTCTTTCATTTCGCCGAGTTCAAACCCGTCGCCCACAAGGAACATTCTGAAATCGAGCCCGCGGTCGCTGAGTATTTTCAGCCCGTCGAGAACAAGCTTTATGTTCTTGTACCACTGCATTCTGCCGATAAATGAAAAGACGGGGCAGTTCTCCGGCACATTGTATTTCTTTTTCAATTCGCCACATTTTTCCTGCGGCACCTTTCCTTTTTGCAGGTCAACGCCATTTTCCATAACGCGGCAATTACCCGTAAAGCCGACGCGTCTCAACGCCGATTCCGAGCCCTCGCTGACTATCCACACTTCGTCAGCGGCATTAACATTTGCTTTCAGAAAAGCGTATGCGACCTTTTTCATAAGCGGCGTTTTTATACGCGCTTCAAAATCGACATCGTATTTTGTGTGGTAAGTAAGCACAACTTTCGCTTTGCCGCTTTTATTCACAAGGCGAACAAGCTCCGATGAACAAAGCGGCGCATGGATATGGATAATATCGAAATCCATATCCTTTACATCTTTTATTATTTTAGGTACAAAGGGCCAGCCCACGCGGTAACTGACCTTGGCGTTTGAGCCGAACGACATATACGGATATATTTTGAAAGTGTATTTTTCATATTCGGCATTGGGGTAACGCGGTGTAACAAGCGTTACATCAACATCGTCATACTCGTTAAGGTAACGGCAGTAATTGTTTACCACCTGCGAAACGCCGTCGATTATGGGATAGAAAGAATCAACAAATATGCCGACCTTTATTTTTTCAGACATAATTCATCCTCATTTTCACAAAAATAGAAGGCTGCCGAAAACGGCAACCCTCATTATAGCACATTTATATAAATATTTCCACTGTTATTTGCGCAAATCGGCTAAATCTCTTTCTGCTTCGCTCTGTGTATAGCCGCCGGGCGTGTTCAAAAAGTTCTTCACGCTGCCGGAATACCGCGCGCACCAACCCGAAAGCTGCGCATCGGTCATTTCAAGCTCGTGCACATCGGTAAGCGATTTTATCAGCTCAACGAGCGTTTTTTCATCGGTACCGACGGCTTTAAGGTAATCGGCATACACTTCCGGTGCAGCAATTTTCGCCTTTTTTATAAACGGCTCAAAAAATGCCGTACACGCCCTGCCGTGAGGAATACCGAAATTTTCGGTAAGTATATAACCAACGGTATGCGGGAACGCCGCGCCGCAGATATTGAGCGCCATACCCGCCCATATTGAGCCGTAATACAGATTATCACGTGTTGCTTCGCAAGGCTCGGCGCCGCTGTCGCGCAGCTCGCAAAGACCTTTGTATATAAGCGGCAGTGCCGTATTGCAGTATTCTTTTGCAAAAAGCCCGCATTTCGGGGAAAACCTGCTCTCCGTAGCGTGTGCAAAAGCATCAAGCGCCGTGCTTACCGTTGAATTAAAGCCTACGGAATATGTGTAGCGCGGGTCGAGAAATGACACCGCCGCATAGCAATCTGCGCCCGATATGCTTTTTTTAGTCATATTTTTATCGTTAGTGAGAACCGAAACGCCCGTTACCTCGCTGCCCGTGCCGCTTGTGGTACCTATAAGTGCCACCGGCAGAGCGGGCGACGGTATTTTGCGATTATACAGTCCGTCAATATCGAATTGCGGATTTTCAGCACACAGTGCAATAGCCTTTGCCGAATCAAGGGGCGAACCGCCGCCTATACCCAAAATAAAATCCGCGCCGAATTCGCGCGCAGCCGCACCGCCTTTTATTACGGACGATGCAAGCGGATTCTGACTTATTTCATCAAAAACCGAATAAGCAATCCCCTGACCTTCAAGCGCACTCACGGCATCATCGAGAGCGCCGCTGAGCTTTGCCGAGCTTTTGCCCGTTACGATAAGGCACTTTTTGCCGAACGAAGAAAAAACAGAGGCATTTTCGGCAACACAGTTTTTGCCGCTTATAAGCCTTACGGGCATAAATGCATTTTCAGTCATTGAAACCATCCTTTGCTTGTTAATTTTTTGTCATCATTTTAATAAATTTTATACCAAATATATACCATTTCGCAGTTGAAATTGCAAGAGTATTATTGTATAATATTATAAATTATCTTGGGGGAATGTGTGTTGAAAAACAACGGCAGCCGCCGGCTTCTGCAAGGCTTCGATATTTTCATCCTTATAGCCGTGCTCGCGGTAACCGGGTGTGTATACTTTTTCACGCGTCATACCGAGTCCGGCAAAAGCGCGGTCGTTACCGTTGACGGCAAAACCGAGCGCGTACTCGACCTTTCCGTTGACACCACCGTTCAGTTCGATACCGACCCCCGCGTAACGCTTATTGTCGAAAACGGCACGGTGCGGTTCGCCGATGCCCTTTGCCCCGACAAAATCTGTGAGCGCACCGGCGCACTCAAAAACGCGGGCGACACCGCCGCGTGCATACCCGCAAAAACGGTAGTTACCGTTACGGGTGAGCGTGCCGTTGATGCCGTGGTTTACTGATATGAAAAACTCACCTGCAAAAAAAGCCGCGCTTATGGGCGTTTTCGGTGCCGAGGCAATAGTGCTCGGTTTTCTTGAATCGCTCATACCGCCCGTCGTACCCATTCCCGGTGTCAAGCTCGGTTTTTCAAATATAGTTACAATGTTCTGTGCCTCGGCTCTCGGGGCGAGATATGCGCTCGGCGTAACGCTTTTCAAGGCGGTATTCGCTCTGCTCACGCGCGGACTTACCGCGTTCATTATGAGCCTTTGCGGCGGTCTTTTAAGCCTTGCCGCAATGCTGATACTTTTCCGCCTTGCCGACAAGAAGGCGGGCTGCATAGGCATAGGCGTTATATGCGCCGTGCTTCACAATGCAGGTCAGCTTGCCGCGGCAGTTGTTATTCTTGACAGCTCCGTGCTTTCAATGGCGGCACCGCTTCTGGCGGCAGGTGCCGCAACGGGAGTTGTTACGGGCACCATACTTAAGCTCACAAATCCCGTGCTTTTACGCCAGACTGAATTTATAAATAACGGTAATACCGTAAATAAGGAGTAGATTGCAAAATGTTCAAACGAACTCCGGGCATACTTACCCCCGTTGCCAAAGGCAGAGGCGGAGTAAGCGTTGCTCACAACAAAAATACGGAGGATTGTCCGGCAGTAAGAATGCCGGTGCCCGAAAAAGTAGTGCTGCCCATGCAGCAGCATATAGGCGCTCCCTGCGCCCCCACCGTTAAGGTCGGCGACACGGTCAAGGTCGGTCAGGTGGTCGGCGACAGCGACAAATTCGTTTGCGCGCCCATTCACGCTTCCATAAGCGGCACCGTGACCGCCGTTTCCGACACGGTGCTTGCAAACGGCAAAATCGCCCCCGCGGTCACAATCGAATCCGACGGGCTGATGGAGCTTTTTGAGGGCATAGAGCCGCCCGTGATAAATACTACCGAGGATTTTATGAAAGCTGTACGCGCTTCCGGCCTTGTAGGTCTGGGCGGCGCGGGCTTCCCCTCGCACGTAAAGCTTACGGTATCACCCGACAAGCCCATTGATATGCTCATAATAAACGCCGCCGAATGCGAGCCGTTTATTACCGTCGACTACCGCGAATGTGTTGACAATTCGCTCAATATAGTCAAGAGCATCAATTTAATAAAGCAGTACCTGCACATTAAAAATGCAGTCATAGCCGTTGAAGATAACAAGCCCAAGGCGATTGAAACGCTCGCAAAGCTTGTGGATGAACTGTGCGACGGCTCCGTAAAGGTAATGGCACTTAAATCCCGTTACCCGCAGGGTGCGGAAAAGATGATGGTTTACTCCGTTACGGGCAGAGTTGTGCCGCAGGGCAAGCTTCCCGCGGATGTGGGCTGCATAGTTATGAACGTTGCCTCCTGCGCATTCGTAGGCAGGTACCTTGAAACCGGCAAGCCGCTTGTAAGCCGTTCGCTCACTGTCGACGGCTCGGCAATAGTAAAGCCGCAAAACGTTCGTGTTCCCATAGGCACCAACCTCAACGAGCTGCTTGAATTCTGCGGCGGCGTCAAAGGCGACCTTGAAAAAGTGCTTGCGGGCGGTCCCATGATGGGCACCGCGCTCATAAGCACCGATGTTCCCACAATTAAAAGCTACAATGCCGTGCTTGCATTCTCAAAAGGCACACTTCCGTTCAAGGAAGACCACGACTGCATAAGATGCGGCAGATGCTCAAGCGTATGCCCCATGGGACTTATGCCGACAATGGTAATGCGCTCGGTAAAGGCACGCGATATAGACGGACTTAAAAAGAGCAATGTTACGGCGTGTATGCAGTGCGGCTGCTGCGCTTACACCTGCCCCGCGGGCAGACCGCTCGTTCAGTACCTCGTGCTTGCAAAGGATATGCTCAGAGAGGAGGCGGCTAAAAAATGAGTTACAACGCCCTTATTCAGAAAATAAAACCCACGGTAACATCATCACCCCATGTAAGAAGTGCCGCCACCTCACGCGGACTTATGCTTGATGTTATTATCGCACTCCTGCCCGCACTTGCGGCTTCGGTGTATTTCTTCGGTCCGCGTGCATTCGTTATAACCGTAATAAGTGTTGCATCGTGCATGCTGTTTGAATACGCTTCAAGAAAGCTTATGCACCGTTCAAATACTCTCGGCGATTTAAGTGCCATAGTTACGGGCTTGCTTTTAGCCTTTAACCTCCCCTCAAATATTCCGTTCTGGCTCATCCCGATAGGCTGCTTCGTTGCAATCGTAATAGTCAAGCAGTTCTTCGGCGGCATCGGTCAGAATTTCGTAAACCCCGCCCTTATGGGCAGAATCGTGCTTATGGTTTCGTTCCCGTCGGCTATGTCAACGTGGATAGAACCGTATAAATGGCACGAAGCGGTCGATGCGGTCACCACCGCCACTCCCCTCTATGTGCTGCAAAGCGGCGAGGGCGAAATGCCCACACTTCTGCAGATGTTCATAGGCGACAGAGCCGGCTGCCTCGGCGAAACGTGCGCGGCGGCGCTCCTGCTCGGCGGTTTGTACCTCATGATCAGAAAGGTTATCAGCCCCGTTATTCCGCTTACATATATGGGTACGGTCGCAATATTCATGGCAATCGCAGGCAAGGGCGATGTAAACTTCGTTCTTTACAATCTTTTAGGCGGCGGTCTTATTATAGGTGCCGTATTTATGGCAACCGACTACGCCACCTGCCCGCTCACCTTCAAGGGCAAAATCGTTTACGGTATCGGCTGCGGTCTCGTAGCAAGCGTCATAAGATTCTTCGGCAGCTACACCGAGGGCGTATCGTTCTCGATAATCCTTATGAACCTGCTCGTTCCGCATATCGACAATCTCACAAAGCTGAAACCCTTTGGCTATGTTAAAGAAAAAAAGGTCAAGGAGGCTGATGCAAAATGAAAGGCAAGGATATTAAAGAAATAGCCGTTATAACGGTAACACTTTTCCTTATTGCCGCAATATGCACCGCTTTACTTGCGGGTACGAATCTTCTCACAAAAGATAAAATCGCGGAAATCACCGTTCAGCAGGAAACTGCGGCAAAGGCGGCTGTGCTTGCGGATGCGGCTTCATTCTCGGAAGCAAAAACACTTGACGGCACTGACGGCGAATTTACATACTTTGAGGGCTACGATGAAAGCGGCGCCGTTATCGGCTATGTTTTCCCCATAAGCACAAAGAGCTACGGCGGCGACCTCGCATGTATGGTAGGCGTTCTTAATGAAACCGCAAGCATCAGCGGCGTTAAGGTTACGGAAATCAACGACACCGCCGGTCTCGGTATGAAAGCCAAAAACGATGACTTTGTTGCTCAGTATATTGGCAGAAGCGGCGTTATAGGCGTTAACAAAAACACCTCAACAGATACCGAAATTCAGGCAATAACGGGCGCCACAATTACCTCGAAGGCGGTAACCGGCGCAGTAAACAAAGCCTTCGCACAATTTACTATGATAACGGCAGGTGATAATAATGGCTGAGAATAAATGCTCGTTAAGAAAAGAATTTACAAAAGGTCTTTTAAAAGAAAACCCCGTTCTGAGGCTCGTTCTCGGCACCTGCCCCACCCTTGCGACCTCCACCTCAATGGTCAACGCAATCGGTATGGGTATTTCGGCAACACTCGTTCTTGTTTGCTCGAACATAGCCATTTCCGCACTCAGAAAAGTCATTCCCGATAAGGTAAGAATACCGGCTTACATAGTCATTATCGCATCGTTCGTTACGATGGTGCAGATGGTCGTAAAAGCCTTTGTGCCCGCGCTCAACGATGCGCTCGGCGTATATCTTCCCCTTATAGTTGTTAACTGCATAATCCTCGGCAGAGCCGAAGCATTCGCAGGCAAAAACAAGGTTCTCGCCTCCGCAGTTGACGGTCTCGGCATGGGCATCGGCTTCACCGCCGCTCTGTTCTGTATGTCACTTATACGCGAATTCCTCGGCAACGGTACTCTTTTCGCAGATGCGCAGAATCTTTTAGGCGTATTCGGCGACAATGTTCTCGGCGGCTTCAACGGCGTAACCGTTCTTTCGCAGCCGATGACAATATTCATTCTTCCCGCAGGCGGTTTCTTCGTATTCGGTATGCTTATTGCACTTGCAAACAAGCTCAGCGAAAAGAAGAATCTTCCCAAAGCGGAGCTTCACGGGTGCGAGCATTGTCCCATGGCTGAAAACTGCACCAGAAAAACCGAAAGAAAGGAGGATGCTGCAATATGACCGCCACACAGTTCTTTTCAATACTTATGACCGCCATACTTACCGAGAACTTCGTTCTCTGCAAGTTCCTCGGCATCTGCCCGTTCCTCGGCGTATCCAAAAAAGTGGACACCGCCCTCGGTATGAGCCTTGCGGTTATATTCGTTATGCTTCTTTCCACCGCGGTCACATATCCGCTCAACACCTTCCTCAACAATCACGACCTCGCATACCTGCAGACAATAGTCTGCATACTCGTTATTGCCGCGCTCGTTCAGCTTGTTGAGATAATACTTAAAAAGTATATCAAGTCACTTTACAATGCGCTCGGTATTTACCTGCCGCTTATAACCACCAACTGTGCCGTGCTCGGCGTAGTTCTTCTCAACTTCGACAACGGTTATACATTCGGCGTTTCCATGGTAAACACTCTCGGCGCAGGCGTCGGCTTCCTTGTAGCCATGCTCATATTCGCAGGTGTCCGTTCAAGACTTGAAACGGCGGATATTCCCCCGTTCCTCAAAGGTCTGCCCTCAACACTCGTTGCCGCTTCGATAACATCCGTTTCGTTCCTCGGCTTCTCGGGCGTTGTTGACGGAATATTCGGTTAAGGAGGGCGCATCATTATGACTGATATTATTCTTCCCATCGCTCTCGTTGCAATAATCGGTCTTATTGCAGGCCTCGGTCTTGCAATAGCATCAAAGGTTATGGCTGTTCCGGTAGATGAAAAAGCCGAACAGATCGAAGCCGTACTCCCCGGCGCAAACTGCGGTGCCTGCGGATTTTCCGGCTGCTCCGGCTATGCCGCGGCACTTTCAAGCGGCAAGACCGCCGAAACGAATCGCTGCGCTCCCGGCGGAACCGCGGTTGCCGCGCAGGTCGCGGAAATTATGGGTACTGCGCCATCAAGCGTACTGCCCACCACGGCAGTTGTGCTCTGCATGGGCAACTCCGCAAATGCAGAAAACAAGATGGAATATAAGGGCGTTAAAAGCTGCAGAATGGCTTCGCAGCTTTTCGGCGGTGCAAAGGAATGCACCTACGGCTGCCTCGGTCTGGGCGACTGTGTTGCCGCCTGCCCCTACGATGCAATTCACATCTGTGACGGCGTTGCGCGTGTTTCGACCATCGCCTGCCACAGCTGCAAGGCTTGTGTAAACACCTGCCCCAAGGGCATAATAAAAATGCTGCCGCTTAATGTTACGCAGGCAGCGGTACTCTGCAACAACCACGAAAAAGGCGCACAGGCGCGCAAGCATTGCAAAGCGGCTTGCATAGGCTGTATGAAATGCGTTAAGGCGTGCGAGCACGAGGCTATTATATTTGAAAACTTCAAGGCGACCGTTGACCCCGAAAAATGCGTGGGCTGCGGCAAGTGCCACGGAGTTTGCCCCGTAGGCTGCATAGACCTTATTACCCCCAAGGCATAATCACAACAACACAATAGCAAACAATCGGAGCTGTAAAAACCAATCTTTTTGCAGCTCCGATTTCAGAATGAGGTGATTTCTTGAAATTCAACGGTGATACATTTAAGATATTGCAGATAGCCGATGTGCAGGATACTCAGCGCACCTCTGTTGATACTCTTAATTTTATGCGCGCTCTGCTCGGCAGCGAAAAGCCTGACCTTGTTATTCTCACGGGCGACCAGGTAAAAGGCTACGGTTTAACACTCGGCATAGGCGACAAAAAGAAGAACACCGAAACCGCCATACGCAATATTCTTTCACCGATTACCGAAAGAAACACACCGTTCACATTCACATACGGCAATCACGACAGAACGGATGCGGCAAGCCTTGAATTCCAGACCGAAATTTATGAAAGCTATTCAAGCTGCGTAAATAAAGATGCTTTTGCGCGTTATAAATCAACGGACTGTATGTGCTTCCCCATTTACGCAAATGACGGCAAAACACCTGCTTTCGCCATTTATGCAATAAATGACTGCCATCAGGTCGAGGGTAAATATCACGGTGTTACCGAGGAGCAGATACAGTGGTGCAAGGACACCGCCGAGGCGCTTGCCGCGGAGAACGGCGGTAAAAAAGTGCCTACGATAGTATTTGAGCATATACCCGTTTATGAGATGTACGAAATACTTAAAGAGGTGCCGAAGAACACGCCCGGCGCACTTGAAGGCAACAGAACACACCGCGGTAAATATTATGTTATTACCGATGAAATGGCGGCGCGCGGTGAATATATGCACGAAAACATTGCCTGCTTCGGCGGAGGCAGCAAGCAGTTTGACGGATGGTGCGAGCAGGGTAACATTGTTGCCGCATATTTCGGGCACGACCATATAAACACCTTTACCGGCAAGCTGGGCGGCATTGAGCTCGGCTACACCCCCGGTGCAGGCTTCAACATTTACGGTCCCGGCTACGACAGAGCCGCAAGAGTGTTCGAGTTCAGCGAAAACGGCACATACACCACAAGGCTTGTAACTTACCGCGATTTGCTCGGCAAAAAAGTAAAAGAACCGTTCAAGCTCTTTATGTATGAACACGCTCCCTCCTCCACAGATGACCTGAAGCGCAAGCTGAAAAAGAATGCACCCGTCTTTGCGGCGGTCACAGCAGCAGCGCTGACGGCGGTAATCATAAAGAAACATCGAGAATGAAAAATAATAAAAAATACCGTCTGATGATTACTGTCATCAGACGATATTTTTATTGGGATGTAAACCTCATCTTATACCCTCCGTCGCATATTTCAACGACCTTTGCAAAAATCTTATCAATATCACCGAAGCTGAGATTATCGTACAGATTAAGTGCCGCATCAGTTTGCAGTATTGCCTCTTTCGTGGATACAGCGGTGATATAGCCCGCATTCGGCATATCCGAGGTATGTTTGCCGTCCAGCATATAAAACACCGTTTTAACGGGTTTTTCAAGCAATACGGGCGGCTCATCATTCAGCGAAAAGCTGAGTGAATACGGCTCGCCTATACCCGCTATGCGCGAAAGCGTAATCGGCTCGTCCACACCTTTGGGCTTGACCGTAAACTCGGCATCGATTTTCAGTTCTTCGCTTATTTCGGCGCGTGTGGTGGGCGAAATAATAATCTGCCCGCCGGTAGTGTAGCTTTCTATTCTGCCGCAGAGATTTACATTGCTGCCGCATACGCCGTATTTGGTGCGCTTTTCACTGCCTATGTTGCCGACAATAACATCACCGGTATTTATGCCTATGCCCATTTCAAGCTCCGGGTAACCGTTGGCATCATTCCATTCGTTGATTTCGCTCATTTTGAGCTGCATTTCGAGTGCTGCGGCAACCGCCTGCGCTGCGTGATTCAAACATTCTATGGGTGCGCCGAATATGGCAAATATGCCGTCGCCCATAAATTCGATTATTGTGCCGCCGTATTTCTGAATTATCTCGGTCATTTCACCGAGGTAGTGATTGAGCATTGTTACAAGCATTTGCGCATCGGTCTTTTCGCTCATTGCGGTAAAACCGCGCAGGTCGCTCATCATAATCGTAACCTCGCGCTTTTTGCCGCCGAGCGCAAGTCCGTCGGGCGTGTCAAGCAGACCTTTGACGATTTCATCCGAAAGGTATCTGCCGAATGTTTCATTCAGCAGTTTATTTCTCAATTCAAGCTGATTGTTGAGCGCGCGTATTTTTTCCATTGCTTTCAGTGCATCGCGCAGCTCGTAAAGCTCTGTTACATCGCTGAGCACCGCTATCACGGCAACCTTTTTGTCGCCGTCGTGCAGATACGAGGTGGTTATGCCGACCTGCTTGGTTTTTTTGCCCGTGTAATACGGGACTATGTTTTTGTGCTCTTTGCCGTAATCGTAAATGGCATCAAGCACCGTCTGGTTGAAAGCATCGTTTTCCTCATACTCAAAAAATGCGGAGGCAAACGGCTTGCCGATAAGCTCCGCCGCACTTTTTTCGAGTATTTCGGATGCAGCAGGATTTATATCCATTATTTTGCCGTCAAGTCCCACCGTCATAACGCCCTCGGACATATCGCGTATAACGCTCTGCCGAATAAATTCAAGTTCGCTGTTCACATCACACCTCCGAAAATATCGCTGCATTTCATAAAATCAACAGATTTTTCTATGGAGTCCGTATCGCCGACTTCAAGCGTTACGGGAGTTTCTTTCGGAAGATAAGCGAAAAGCCGCCCCGCATTTTTCCAATCGACCGTTCCGCTGCCGAGAGTCATGTGGTCATCATAAACACCGAGATTGTCGGACAGATGCAGGCAGCCCACCTTATCGCCCAAAACGCCGAACCACTCATCGAGCGAAGTACGCGAATAGTTGATATGCCCTATATCAAGGCATACGCCCACATTCTTTGCGCTTATTCTGTCGGCAAGAGTCTTGATTGGCTGCGGGTCAATATCAAAGCTGTTTTCAATAAAAATCGAAAGCGACGGGTACATATCGGCAAGGCGCGTATAAAAATCCGCGCAGCGCGATGCCCAGTTTTCAAGATAAACACCGCGCAGGAACGGAAAGCACGTACTGTGAAACACCACATTTTCGGCGCCGCATTTGAGCGCAAGGTCGCAGCTTTCAATATAACGCTTTTCCGAAAGCTCACGAAATGCCGAATCCGAGCTGCCGGGGTTTACATCTATAAATGCGCCGTGCAAAGATTTTACCCTGCTGCAGTTTTCATACCACGCCAATGCGCCCTCGGCGGCATTTTCAAACGAAAGCTCAAGCACCTCGTAACCGAGACCGTACTTTTCGCAAATCTTTTCATATTCTGTTATTTTGTTATATAACGGTTGAATAAGTAACATAATCTTCCTTAATTATAAAGGGGCTGAATTTTTCAGCCCCCGATTTATCAATAATAAAAGCCTATGTGGTTGATGTACGAATATGCGCCCATCTGAATTGCCTGCTGCTGAGCTTCGTTGCTGATGTCGATAATATTCTTTATCTTTTTAAGAAGACCTTCCTTCTGCGGCTTTTTGGTCTCGTTATTTTCAACATACTCCGCAATAGCTGCGCAGGTTTCAAGGTATTCGTTTGAAAGCTCGCGGAAGCGCCTTGAAAGGTTATGGAATATATCAATGATCTTTTCGGGATTTTCAACAAGGTAGGAGTTAAGCTCATCCTTATCGATAACGGTTACCTTTGTATCCTCAAGGGCAATAGCGGTAGCCGAACGGGGCATTTCATCAATAACGCCCATCTCACCGAAATATCTGCCTGCGCCGAGCTCGGTGAGCAGCTTTTCATTTTCTTTGCCGTAGTTGGCATAAATGCCGACTTTACCTGAAACAATGTCGTACATAGTGAGGTCAAGAGTGTTTTCTCTGAATATTACGGCATTCTTTTCAAAAGTCTGTTCTTTTAACATAATAACATCTCCTCAAGCTTTTTTCGATTTGATTTCCTCCCATTTCTTCTGAACGAACGGAACGATAATGGGGAAGAATATTTTATCGCAGAGAATTGTGGAAACAAATCCTGCAAGAATACCTACTATAATACCCGCGATAATATCGGTGGGGTAATGAACATGAACATAAATCCTCGAAATACCGATAAGCAGCGCAAGAATCATTGCGGGAATACCGTATTTCTTCTTTGCTCTCATAAGCATTGGGAATGCCGCGCCGAATGAAGATGAGGTGTGGCCCGACGGGAACGACCAGCTTGTGGGCTTTGCAACGATATTCGGGAAATTGAACGCTTCGGGCCAATCGGTAAAGTTGAACGGGCGCGGTCTGCATACGATATTTTTAATTACAATATTATTGAGCGCACCTGCGACCGCAATACCTGCGAGCATATAGAAGCCGTATTTGCGCGTCTTTTTGGGGATGAGCATAATAAGACCGAGCACTATCCAGAAAATGCCGTCATCACCGAGGTAGGTAATAACGCTCATAATAACATTAAGCACCGGATTCCATAACTGCTCGAAGAATTTGAAAATCGACCAGTCGAAATTGATAATGAAGTCGCTTGCGAAAATAGAACTCATAATCTGCCTCCGTAAAATGCATTTCTAAACTATGCGTTCATTTTACACTTTATAACTCAAAATGTCAATGACTTGCAGACGCATAAACACAAAAAACAAGAGCAGCCGAAGCTGCTCTTGCGAAAAAAGCGGTAATTATTCGATGATCTCGGTAACAGCGCCTGAACCAACGGTTCTGCCGCCTTCACGGATAGCGAAACGAAGACCCTTTTCAATAGCGATGGGAGTGATAAGTTCAACGCTCATCTCAACATTATCGCCGGGCATGCACATCTCAACGCCATCGGGAAGAGCGATTGTGCCGGTAACGTCAGTAGTTCTGAAATAGAACTGAGGACGATAGTTGTTAAAGAAGGGAGTGTGACGGCCGCCTTCATCTTTGGAAAGGACGTAAACCTGACCTTTGAATTTGGTGTGGGGTTTGATTGTGCCGGGTTTGCAGAGAACCTGACCGCGTTCGATACCCTTTCTGTCGATACCACGAAGGAGAGCACCGATGTTGTCGCCTGCCTCAGCGTAGTCAAGAAGTTTATGGAACATCTCAACGCCTGTGCAAACGGTCTTTTTGCTTTCGTCGGTAAGACCAACGATTTCGAGTTCGTCGCCGACTCTGAGCTGACCACGCTCAACTCTGCCGGTAGCAACGGTACCACGACCGGTGATCGTGAATACGTCTTCAACAGGCATAAGGAAGGGAAGGTCTGCCATACGGTCGGGAGTGGGGATGTAGCTGTCAACAGCATCCATAAGCTCGAAGATAGGAGCAAGCTCGGGAGCGCTCATATCGTCACCTGCATACTCAAGAGCCTTAAGAGCAGAACCCTTGATGATGGGTGTGTCGTCGCCGGGGAATTCATAAGAATCAAGAGTCTCGCGAACTTCCATCTCAACGAGTTCAAGGAGTTCGGGGTCGTCAACCTGGTCGCACTTGTTAAGGAAAACAACGATGTAGGGAACGCCAACCTGACGGGCAAGGAGAAGGTGCTCCTTGGTCTGAGCCATGGGGCCGTCGGTAGCAGCGATAACAAGGATAGCGCCGTCCATCTGAGCAGCACCGGTGATCATGTTCTTGATATAGTCAGCATGGCCGGGGCAGTCAACGTGAGCATAGTGACGGTTGTCAGTCTCATACTCAACGTGTGCGGTGTTGATCGTGATACCGCGAGCTCTCTCTTCGGGAGCCTTATCGATGTTAGCATAGTCAACGAAGTCTGCGCTGCCCTTCATAGCGAGGGTCTTGGTGATAGCAGCAGTAAGAGTGGTTTTACCATGGTCAACGTGGCCGATGGTACCGATGTTTACATGGGGTTTGCTTCTTTCAAATTTCTGTTTTGCCATTTGAAATATCCTCCTTAAATAAGCATATTTTGCACGGTATTATCTTATCAAATTAAATAAAATAATTCAATAGATTTTTTAAAAAACTTAAAATATCTGTGTAAAACACCTGCAAAAAGCAGGATTTTTTTATTTTGCTCTTTCATCCATAATCTTTTCGGCGATATTTCTGGGAACTGCCATATAATGACTGGGCTCCATAACATACTGACCTCTGCCCTGTGTTTTGGAACGAAGGTCGGTAGCATAACCGAACATCTCCGAAAGCGGAACGTGAGCGAAAATCTCGGTGGCACCGTTTCTGTCCTCCTGACCCTGCGGCATACCGCGGCGGGCAGTAAGGTCGCCGAGCACATCACCTATATACTCTGACGGAACAGTAACCGAAACCTTCATAATGGGCTCCATAAGCACGGGTGCTGCCTTTGCCATTGCCTCTTTGAACGCCATGGAACCGGCGGTTTTGAAAGCAAGCTCAGACGAGTCGACCTCGTGGTAAGAGCCGTCGTAAAGAGTTACCTTACAGTCAACTACGTTGTAGCCCGCAAGCACACCCGAAAGCATTGCACCCTTGATACCTGCCTCGGCAGGACCGATGAATTCCTTGGGAATTGCACCGCCGACTACGGCGTTGACAAATTCATAACCCTTGCCCTCATTGGGCTCAATACGAATCTTAACATGACCGTACTGACCGTGACCGCCCGACTGACGGGCGAATTTCGTATCAGCTTCAGCCTGTTTTGTAATTGTTTCTCTGTAAGCAACCTGAGGTTTGCCTACATTCGCTTCAACTCTGAATTCGCGCAACATTCTGTCGACGATTATTTCAAGGTGAAGCTCGCCCATACCGGCGATTATTGTCTGACCGGTTTCCTCATCTGTGTAGCACTTGAAGGTGGGGTCTTCTTCAGCAAGCTTCTGAAGGGCGATACCCATCTTTTCCTGACCGGCTTTGGTCTTGGGCTCAATCGCAACACGGATAACGGGCTCCGGAAATTCCATGGATTCAAGGATAACGGGATGGCCCTTGTCGCAGAGAGTATCGCCGGTGGTAGTTCTCTTAAGACCTACCGCGGCAGCTATATCGCCTGCGTAGCAGCAATCCAGATCCTTACGGGAATTAGCGTGCATCTGCAGAATTCTGCCTATGCGTTCGCTGTCATCCTTAACTGAGTTATATACGGTGGAACCTGTTTCCACCTTGCCCGAATAAACTCTGAAATAGCAGAGCTTGCCGACAAAGGGGTCTGTTGCAATCTTGAAAGCAAGCGCAGCAAACGGCTCCGAGTCGGATGAATGACGGACCTCGGGGTTGTCATTTACGGGGTTGACGCCTTTAATGGCCTCAACATCCGTAGGTGCGGGCATAAAGTCAACAATAGCATCAAGAAGTTTCTGAACGCCTTTGTTCTTGTAGGAAGTACCACAGACAACGGGAACCATCTCATTGGCGATAGTTGATTTTCTGATGCAGGTCTTGATTTCTTCTACTGTAAGCTCTTCGCCTGAGAAGTACTTTTCAAGCAATGCATCGTCCTGCTCAGCCACGTGTTCAATAAGCTCAGCACGGTATTTTTCGGCTGTTTCTTTAAGCTCTGCGGGTATTTCTTCAACTCTTATATCCTTGCCGAGATCGTCGTAATACATAACGGCGTTCATTTCAACAAGATCTATAATTCCTTTGAAGGTGGCTTCCGCACCGATAGGAAGCTGAATGGGAACTGCGTTGCACTTAAGACGGTCCTTGACCATATTAAGTACATTGTAGAAATCCGCGCCCATAATATCCATCTTATTGACATATATCATTCTGGGAACACGGTACTTGTCCGCCTGTCTCCAAACGGTTTCCGACTGGGGCTCAACGCCGCCCTTTGCGCAAAGTACGGTAACAGAACCGTCAAGAACTCTGAGTGAGCGCTCGACCTCAACCGTGAAGTCTACGTGACCGGGAGTGTCTATAATATTGATTCTGTGACCGTTCCAGAAGCAAGTGGTGGCTGCAGAAGTTATGGTAATACCTCTCTCCTGCTCCTGTGCCATCCAGTCCATAGTTGCGGAACCGTCGTGAGTTTCACCTAATTTATGGTTTATACCGGTGTAAAATAGGATACGCTCTGTCGTGGTGGTTTTGCCCGCATCGATGTGAGCCATAATACCGATATTTCTTGTAAGCTCTAATGGAACCTGTCTTGGCATAATTTCCTCCGAAAAATAGATATAAAATCAGATTACCATCTGAAATGTGCAAAAGCCTTGTTTGCTTCTGCATTCTTGTGCATGTCTTCTTTCTTCTTGAATGCATTACCGAGTGAATTGGTAGCATCAAGGATTTCGTTGGCAAGTCTTTCCTTCATTGTTCTTTCGGAACGCTGACGGGAATAAACGGTGATCCAACGAAGACCGAGAGTCTGGCGTCTTTCCGGACGAACCTCGATCGGAACCTGGTAGGTAGCACCGCCTATACGGCGAGCCTTAACCTCGAGCTCGGGCATAATGTTCTCCATAGCGGCTTCGAAAACCTCAAGGGGATCTTTACCCGTCTGCTCTCTGATGATATCGAAAGCGTCGTAAACTATTTTCTGAGCTACGCCCTTCTTACCATCGCACATAACATTGTTGATAAGCCTGGTAACAAGCTTTGAGTTGTAAAGCGGATCCGGCAAAACATCACGTTTTGCTATCTGGCCTCTTCTTGGCACTTCGCTTCCCTCCTTCATAATAATGATATCATAGGTACTCGAGTGACTTTGCTTCCCGTGGCGCCAATGGGCTTTTACAACTGTATTGTTATAAAATACTCACCATTGGTTGAATTTAATTCAGCCTGCAAGAAGATTGTCCTGAAAACGCTGCTTATTTCTTAGCAGCCTTGGGACGCTTTGCACCGTACTTTGAACGGGCCTGCATCCTGTTGGCAACGCCTTGAGTATCGAGCGTGCCTCTGATGATGTGGTAACGCACACCGGGAAGGTCTTTAACACGGCCTCCGCGGATAAGCACTACGCTATGCTCCTGAAGATTGTGACCCACGCCGGGAATGTAAGCAGAAACTTCGATTCCGTTTGTGAGACGAACTCTGGCGAGTTTTCTGAGCGCTGAGTTGGGCTTTTTGGGTGTGTCGGTCTTAACGACTGTGCAGACACCGCGCTTCTGAGGAGAATTGTTATCTGTCATAACATTCTTCTTGGAGTTGAGGCCTTTACCCAGTGCAGGAGCCTTTGACTTCTTTTCGAGAGTCTGTCTTCCGCTGCGAACGAGCTGATTAAAGGTTGGCAAGTATTTTCACCTCCGAAATAAATTTATATGCAGGGAGAGGGCATACCTCTCCCGTACACAACAAGAAATAATTTAACATTTTCAAATCGGTTTGTCAACAGTTTTCACAAACTTTTTATATACAAATCGTTAAAAATGCCGATATTTTATCAGTCAAGGGGGATTTCTATGGCATTGAATGCATCCGCCGGAACCGTGGTGGGAACTACTTCAACATCGCTGTAGCACTTCATACCCGTACCTGAGGGAAGAAGCTTACCGATGATAACGTTCTCTTTAAGTCCGAGCAGCGGGTCGACCTTGCCCTTGATTGAAGCTTCGGTAAGAACCTTTGTGGTCTCCTGGAACGATGCTGCCGACAGGAAGGACTCCGTGGCAAGTGAAGCCTTGGTTATACCGAGAAGCACCGGTGAGCAGGTTGCAGGCGTAAAGGGCATACCCTCCGCTTCGCAGCGAGCCTTTGCCGCCGCGTTTGCTGCCGCGAACTCGCTCTTTTCGGCAACTGCGCCCTGAAGAAGATCGGTAGAGCCGCTGTCTTCAACCTTGACCTTGCGCATCATCTGACGAACGATAACCTCGATATGCTTATCGTTAATATCAACACCCTGCATACGGTAGGTCATCTGAACTTCTTTGATGAGGTAGTTGTGAACTGCCTCTACGCCGAGAACCGCAAGCACATCGTGGGGGTTAACGGCACCTTCGGTAAGGTGCTGACCTTTCTTGACATGGGCACCCTCAACAATATCCTGGCAGAGTCTTGCATCGAATGTGATGAGGTATTTTCTCACATCATCCTCGCCGGTAACAACAACATGCTTACTCTTTTTGATGTCCTCAAAGGATACAACGCCGTCGATTTCGCTGAGCATTGCGAGTGTTTTGGGCTTTCTGCCTTCGAACAGCTCTTCAACTCTGGGAAGACCCTGCGTGATATCCGCCTGCGATGCAACACCGCCGGTATGGAATGTTCTCATCGTAAGCTGAGTACCGGGCTCGCCTATTGACTGTGCGGCTATAATACCTACCGCCTCGCCTATGGTAACAGGGCCGGATGTTGCAAGGTTGGAGCCGTAGCACTTAATGCAGACACCGTGGTCGCATTCGCAGGTGAGCAGAGAACGGATCTTGATTTTTCTGTCGTCGGGATTTTCGCGTGCATTTACAATATTGGCGATCTTCTTGGCAAGCTCGTCGCTGACCATTGTATCGGTATCGCAAATGACCTCGCCCGTCTTATCATCAACAAAATCTTCAAGCAGGTAACGGCCTGTAAGACGCTCGCTGAGGGGTTCGATTACATCGTTTCCGTCCTTGATGTCGTAAACCTCAAGGCCGTCGTGGCAATGGCAGTCTTCCTCACGGATGATAACATCCTGCGAAACGTCGACAAGACGTCTGGTAAGGTAACCGGAGTCTGCGGTACGAAGTGCGGTATCGGCAAGACCTTTACGGGCACCACGCGAAGAAATGAAGTATTCGATGATGTTAAGACCTTCACGGTAGTTGGCTCTGATGGGAATTTCAATCGTTTTACCTGCGGTGTTGGCGATAAGTCCGCGCATACCTGCAAGCTGACGAAGCTGTGAGTCGGAACCACGGGCACCGGAGTCAAGCATCATGAATATGGGGTTGTAAGGATCAAGTGAGTTGCGCAGCTCTGCGGAAACCTTCTTTGTGCAGTCCTCCCACGCCTTGATTACGAAGCGTGAACGGTCCTGCTGACTGAGAAGTCCCATCTGGTAGTCATCGTCGATACCGTCGATGAGAGCCTCGGTCTCCTGAATATACTGTGCCTTCTTCTCGGGGATGGTGGCGTCGCAAACAGCAACGGTGATACCGCTGCGGGTCGAATACTTGTAGCCCTGAGCCTTGATGCTGTCAAGCACCTTGGAGGACTTTGAGGTACCGTGAACTCTTATGCAGCGCTCGATGATCTTACCGAGAACTTTCTTATTGACAAGCTCATTGATTTCAAGCTTGAACATATTTGCGGGGTCGCTTCTGTCAACGAAGCCGAGATCCTGCGGAATGGGATTGTTGAATATGACCTTGCCGAGAGTGGTATCAAGAAGCTCGGTGTAGGTAACACCGTCGACCTCTTTGCTCATACGGATCTTTATGGGAGCATGAAGTCCTATATCGCCCTCATCGTAAGCCATCATAGCTTCGTCAACATTTCTGAATACCTTGCCGTGGCCTATCTCCTCGGGTTTAACGAGGGTGAGGTAGTACGAGCCGAGTATCATATCCTGCGTGGGAACAACAACGGGCTTGCCGTCCGAAGGTTTAAGCAGGTTGTTGGCGGCAAGCATAAGGAATCTTGCTTCTGCCTGCGCTTCTGCAGAAAGCGGAACATGAACAGCCATCTGGTCGCCGTCGAAGTCGGCGTTGAATGCCGTACAAACGAGGGGATGAAGCTTTATTGCTCTGCCTTCAACGAGGATGGGCTCGAACGCCTGAATACCGAGACGGTGCAGCGTGGGAGCACGGTTGAGCATTACGGGATGATCTTTAATTACGACTTCAAGAGCATCCCATACTTCGCCGCGTGCTCTTTCAACCATTTTTCTTGCTGACTTGATATTGCTTGCAATACCGAGTTCCCAAAGGCGTTTCATAACGAACGGCTTGAACAGTTCAAGCGCCATCTCCTTGGGAAGACCGCACTGGTAGAGCTTGAGCTCGGGACCGACGACGATAACCGAACGGCCCGAATAGTCAACACGCTTGCCGAGCAGGTTCTGACGGAAACGTCCCTGCTTACCTTTAAGCATGTGTGAAAGTGATTTGAGTGCGCGGTTGTTGGGACCGGTAACGGCTCTGCCGCGTCTGCCGTTATCTATAAGAGCATCAACGGCTTCCTGAAGCATTCTCTTTTCGTTGTTGACGATGATGCGGGGAGCACCGAGTTCAAGCAGCTTCTGAAGTCTGTTGTTTCTGTTGATAACGCGTCTGTAAAGGTCATTGAGGTCGGATGTTGCAAATCTGCCGCCGTCAAGCTGAACCATGGGACGAATATCCGGAGGAATGACCGGAATAACGTCAAGGATCATCCATTCGGGGCGGTTGCCCGAAGCCTTGAATGCTTCTGCTACCTCAAGTCTTTTAAGAAGGCGCACCTTCTTCTGACCTGCGGCGGTTTCAAGCTCTGTGCGAAGATCTGCGCAAAGCTTATCGAGATCGATTTCCTGAAGCAGCTCTTTGATAGCTTCGGCACCCATGCCGGCTTTGAAAGAGTCGCTGTCGTATCTTTCGACCATTTCGTTATATTCTTTTTCGCTGAGTATCTGCATCTTCTCGAGGGGCGTATCGCCGGGATCGGTTACGATGTAGTTTGCGAAGTAAAGAACTTTATCAAGGTCGCGGTATGAAAGGTCAAGGATCATGCCCATTCTTGAGGGTGTGCCCTTGAAATACCAGATGTGCGAAACGGGGGCTGCAAGCTCGATGTGACCCATACGCTCGCGTCTGACCTTGGATTTGGTGATTTCAACGCCGCAGCGTTCGCATACCTTGCCTTTGAAGCGAATTTTTTTGTATTTACCGCAATGGCACTCCCAGTCCTTGGTAGGCCCGAAAATCTTTTCGCAGAAAAGACCTTCTCTTTCGGGTTTGAGAGTACGGTAGTTGATCGTTTCGGGTTTTTTGACCTCACCGTATGACCACTCCCTGATAAGATCAGGGGAAGCGAGTCCTATTTTAATCGATTCAAAATCTATGTTGTTATCCTCAACGGGAACATTAACCGAATCGTATGCCATATATGAATTACCCTTCTTCCTAATCAAAATCGGATCGTTCCGGACTTATTCTTCGTCGTAATCGTCGGATTCCTCTTCCGAGTCATAGTAACCGTCTTCCGAATCTTCGTCAGTTACCGAATAACCGTCGGCATCCTCGGCATCGTTGACATTGCTGAATGCTTCGTCATCGTCGAAGTCGCCTGTGCTTTCAACAACGGGCAAAATCATTTCGTCATCAAAGTTCTGTCTGAGGTCGATTTCGTTATTGTCCTTATCAAGAACGCGAACGTCAAGACCGAGAGACTGGAGCTCTTTAATGAGAACCTTAAATGATTCGGGAACGCCGGGCTTGGGAATATTAAGACCTTTAACGATTGATTCGTAAGTCTTAACACGGCCCACAACATCGTCCGATTTGACCGTGAGTATTTCCTGAAGAGTGTAAGCTGCGCCGTAAGCCTCGAGAGCCCAAACTTCCATTTCGCCGAAACGCTGGCCGCCGAACTGGGCTTTACCGCCGAGAGGCTGCTGTGTAACGAGGGAGTACGGGCCTGTTGAACGGGCGTGAATCTTATCGTCAACAAGATGATGGAGTTTAAGGAAGTACATGATACCGACTGTAACGGGGTTGTCGAACTTTCTGCCGGTACGGCCGTCGGTAAGCCATGTCTTGCCGTCGGTGGAAAGGTTTGCTTCCTCGAGCATCTCACGGATGTCCTTTTCGTGAGCGCCGTCGAATACGGGAGTCATAACCTTGTAGCCGAGTGCTCTTGCGGCATAGCCGAGGTGTACTTCAAGAACCTGACCGATGTTCATACGTGAGGGAACACCGAGGGGGTTAAGAACTATATCAAGCGGAGTGCCGTCGGGCAGGAAAGGCATATCCTCCTGCGGGAGTATGCGCGAAACAACGCCCTTGTTACCGTGGCGGCCCGCCATCTTATCGCCGACGCTGATTTTACGCTTCTGAGCGATGTAGCAGCGAACGACTTTGTTTACGCCGGGGTTGAGTTCCTCTGCGCCGTCCGCCTTGGTGAATACATCGACCTGAACAACAACGCCGTATTCGCCGTGAGGAACACGAAGTGAAGTATCTCTGAACTCTCTCGCCTTTTCACCGAAGATTGCGCGGAGCAGTCTTTCTTCGGGAGTGGATTCGGTTTCACCCTTGGGTGTAACCTTACCGACAAGAATATCGCCCGAATGAACCTCGGCACCGATTCTGATGATACCGTTTTCATCGAGGTTTGCAAGGGCATCGTCGCCGACATTGGGAATATCTCTTGTGATATCCTCGGCGCCGAGCTTTGTATCTCTCGCCTCTATTTCGTGCTTTTCGATATGGATGGAGGTGAACACATCGTCGCGCACCATCTTCTCATTAAGAAGGACAGCGTCTTCGTAGTTGTAGCCTTCCCATGTCATAAAGCCTATGAGAGCGTTTTTACCGAGTGAAATTTCACCCTGAGAGGTTGCGGGACCGTCGGCAATAACATCGCCGGCTTTAACGGTTTCGCCGGGCTCAACAACGGGTTTCTGGTTGATGCAGGTGCCCTGGTTGGAGCGCATAAACTTAATAAGCTCGTAAACATCGGTTTCGCCGTTGTCGGTAAGTATTTCGATTTTGTCGGCACTTACTCTGCTTACAACGCCGCCGCGCTTTGCAAGAACTACAACGCCGCTGTCGACAGCCGCCTTGTATTCCATACCGGTACCTACTATGGGAGATTCCGTTTTAAGAAGCGGAACAGCCTGCCTCTGCATGTTGGAGCCCATCAGTGCACGGTTGGCGTCGTCGTTCTCAAGGAACGGGATCATAGCCGTAGCGACGGAAACAACCATCTTGGGCGAAACATCCATATAATCGGCAAGTGAGGGAGAAACCTCGCGGAACTCGTCGCGGTAGCGAACGGTTACACGGTCATTCTTGAAATAACCTTCCTCGTCAAGCGGCTCGTTCGCCTGCGCAACGCAGAAGTTATCCTCAACATCGGCGGTCATATACTCAACCTCATCAAGCACCTTGCCGGTCTTTTTGTCGACCTTGCGGAAGGGAGCCTCAACGAAGCCGTATTTGTTGATTCTTGCGAAAGTTGCAAGGTAGGAGATAAGTCCTATATTGGGGCCTTCGGGAGTCTCTATGGGGCACATTCTGCCGTAGTGGCTGTAATGAACGTCGCGGACTTCGAAACCTGCACGGTCCCTTGAAAGACCGCCGGGGCCGAGGGCTGAAAGACGGCGCTTATGGGTAAGCTCTGCAAGGGGATTCGTCTGATCCATAAACTGTGAAAGCGGTGATGAACCGAAGAATTCCTTTATAGCCGCCATAACGGGTCTTATATTGATGAAATCCTTGGGAGTGCCGATGCCGTTTTCCTGGCTCTGGAGTCCCATTTTTTCTCTGACCGGTCTTTCCATTCTGGTAAAGCCGATTCTGAGCTGATTCTGAAGCAGCTCGCCTACGGAGCGGATGCGGCGGTTACCGAGATGGTCTATATCGTCGGTTGAGCCGAGCTCGTTGCCGAGGCAGTTGAGGTAGTTGATGGAAGCAAAAATATCATCGATGATGATGTGCTTCGGAATAAGGTCATCGCAGTGAAGCTTCATCTGTTCAAGAAGCTCTGCGGTATCGTCGCCGAATTCGTCGAGCAGGTCCTTGAGAACGGAGAAGCGGACCTTTTCGTTGATGGCGCATTCTTCAAGCTGTTCTTCGGTTACACCCTTAATGAAATCAAGGGGATTGACCATATTATTGGAAATGACCTTTACCTGCTTGCCTTCAACGTCAAGTATTACTTCCTTGACACCGGCGCGGTCGATCTGCTCTGCCTTTTCCTTGGCGAGCTTTTCGCCCTGCTCTGCAAGCACCTCGCCCGTCATGGGGTCGAAAACATCCTCGGCGAGAACGCCGCCGTTGATTCTTTCGGTAAGGGCAAGCTTCTTATTATATTTGTATCTGCCGACTCTTGAGATGTCATATCTGTGCGGGTCGAAGAAAAGGGCGTTGATCTGCGACTGAGCCGTTTCAAGCGTGGGCGGCTCGCCGGGACGCAGCTTTTTATATACCTCAAGAAGTGCTTCTTCGGTATTCTGCGTATTATCCTTTTCGAGAGTTGCTTCGATTCTGTCGTCATCACCGAAGAACTCGCGTATGTCGTTATTTGAAGAAAGACCGAGTGCTCTCACGAAAGTGGTGATGGGCAGCTTTCTGTTCTTGTCGATTTTTACATTGAAAATATCGTTCTGGTCGGTCTCGTACTCAAGCCATGCACCTCTGTTGGGGATAACAGTAGAGGTGAAAAGCTTTTTACCGTTTTTATCATAGGTAAAATCGTAGTAAACGCCGGGTGAACGAACGAGCTGAGATATGATAACACGCTCGGCGCCGTTGATAACGAACGTGCCGCTGTCGGTCATAATGGGGAAATCGCCCATATAAATATCTTTGCTCTCTTTGACCTCGCCGGTCTCGCGGTTGTAAAGCTGCGCCGTAACATAGAGGGGTGCAGCAAATGTTGCATCTCTCTCCTTGCATTCGGTTACGGTGTATTTGGGCTTTTCATCCATTCGGTAATCGGTAAATGTCAGAACAAGGTTGTTCGAATAATCCGTGATTTCACCGATATCACGGAAAACCTCTTTAAACCCGACGTCAAGAAACCATTTGTAAGAGTTTTTCTGGACTTCAATAAGGTTGGGCATCTGCATGACCTCATTGATTTCCGCAAAGCTCATTCTGGTGTTCTTACCGAGCTTAACGGGCTTCACATTTGCCATAGGACTATCACTCCGTTCTTATTTTTATCCCCTTTCACTGCCGAAAAGCAGCTGAAAGGAAAAAAGATTAACTATGCTGTTTGGTCATTTTTATCATTAAAAAAATGCACCGAAAAACACAATAACGACATTATTCCATTATTGTAGATTGTACAATTATAGCACCCTTTTGAGATATGTCAAGAGCTTTATTGAATTTCGTAAAAAAGTTTTTTATACACCCATCCGCGCGATTCGCTGAAAACCAAAAACTGAAAACCGGAAAAAGAAAAGAACCGCTCCAACCGGAACGGTTCTTGAAATAAAGCTTAAACTATTACTTAAGTTCAACCTTTGCGCCTGCTTCTTCAAGCTTTGCCTTTGCAGCGTCAGCTTCGTCCTTAGAAACAGCTTCCTTGATGGTTGCGGGAGCGCCGTCAACCTTAGCCTTAGCTTCAGCAAGGCCGAGACCGGTGAGCTCACGAACTACCTTGATAACAGCGATCTTGTTGGCGCCTATTTCAGCGAGAACAACGTCGAACTCTGTCTTCTCTTCAGCGGCAGCTGCTGCGCCGCCGTCTGCGGGTGCTGCTACTGCAACAGCTGCTGCAGCAGAAACGCCGAACTCTTCTTCGATAGCCTTAACAAGCTCGGAGAGCTCAAGGACTGTCATAGCTTTAACTTCTTCAATTATAGCAGTGATCTTTTCAGATGCCATTTTAATTTCCTCCTGTTAATACGCCTGAATACAGGCTTTGTTTTTGTTAATACAGCAATTATTCAGCTGCTGCTTCTGCGGCGCCGCCGTTTTTGTCAACGACTGCCTGAATAGCACGTGCAAGAGATGCGATAGGTGCATTGAATGCACACGCAACAGTTGCGAGGAGCTGCTCTCTGGAGGGCAGCTTAGCAAGGCTTTCAACCTTGGCTACATCGATAACCTCACCATCGAGGAAACCGCTTTTAACCGTGAACTTGTTGTGAGTTGAAGCGAATTTGCAAAGGATTCTTGCGGCTGCAACATAATCGTCCTTGCAGGTTGCGAGGGCGGTAGTACCCTCAAGGCAAGATGTAAGACCTTCGAGCTTTGTGTCCTTAACAGCGAGAGAGATCATGGTGTTTTTGGAAACCGTGTACTCAACGCCTGCTTCACGGAGCTCTTTACGAAGTGCGGTGTCATCGGTAACATTGATACCCTTGTAATCAACGATAACGCCTGCGCACGCATTTTCAAGTCTTTCGGAGATAGCTGCAACTTCCTGCTTTTTAGCTTCTAAAACTTTTACGCTTGGCAAATAAATTCACCTCCGATTTATTAAATGCCAAATGCCTTCCCCGCACGCGAGAAAGGCATTATAACTCAATAAGTTATTTTGCATTCCTCGGCAGGCGGCTCAAGGCCGTTAGACAAATGTACCTGCTGTCTTAAGAACAGCGAAAGTAATATAACACACCCTTGCGGGAATGTCAAGTATTTTTTTACTCCTCGGCAGCAGCGGAGCCAACGAGCTTGGCAGCGTTTACACGGATGCCGGGGCCCATGGTGGTGGCAACTACGCAGGAACGGATGTAAGTACCCTTTGTTGCTGCGGGTTTTGCCTTAATAACTGCATCAAGAAGAGTCATGGCGTTCTCGGTGAGCTTGTCGCCGCCGAAGGAAGCCTTGCCGATGGGGCAATGAATGATGTTGGTCTTATCAAGACGGTACTCGATCTTACCGGCTTTAGCTTCGGCAACAGCCTTAGCTGCATCGGGGGTAACGGTACCTGCCTTGGGTGAAGGCATCAGACCACGGGGACCGAGCACTTTACCGAGACGGCCTACAAGACCCATCATATCGGGTGTTGCGATACAAACATCGAAATCCATAAAGCCGCCCTGAATCTTTTCAACAAGATCCATTTCGCCGACGATGTCTGCGCCTGCTTCTTCAGCAGCCTTGGCAGCGTCGCCCTTTGCGAAAACAGCTACGCGAACCTTTTTGCCGGTGCCGTTCGGAAGAACAACAGCGCCTCTGACCTGCTGGTCTGCGTGACGGGAGTCAACGCCGAGACGGATATGCATTTCAACTGTTTCGTCAAACTTTGCGCTTGCGGTTTTTGAAGCAAGCTCCAAAGCATCTTTTACTTCGTAGAGAGTGGCTCTGTCAACGAGCTTTGCGCTCTCAACATATTTTTTACCATGTTTCATAATTCATTTCCTCCCAATAGAGTGGTTAAATCGGTTTTACCTCCCACCCGGGAGCATCAATCAACAACAGTAATGCCCATGCTGCGGGCGGTACCGGCGATCATTGACATTGCTGCCTCGACGGATGCCGCGTTAAGATCAGGCATTTTCTGCTCTGCGATTTTTCTGACTTGCTCACCGGTAATTGTTGCAACCTTGGTTTTGTTCGGAACACCCGAAGCTTTCTCGATGCCGCATGCTTTCTTAATAAGAACTGCTGCGGGCGGAGTCTTGGTAATGAATGAGAAAGAACGGTCGGCATAAACGGTGATAACTACGGGAATAATAAGACCCATATCGTTTTTGGTGCGCTCGTTGAATTCCTTTGTGAACGCCATGATGTTAACACCGTGCTGTCCCAAAGCGGGACCGACCGGGGGTGCCGGGGTTGCCTTACCGGCGGGAATTTGCAGTTTAATGAGACCTACAACCTTTTGAGCCATTTTTTGCACCTCCAAAATTCGTGGTATGGCGGAACAAGAGCTCGCCTTATTCCTCCCACACGCGGTACCGTTGTACCGCATATAACAGCGGCATATAACCGCCTGTTACCTTGTTTGCAATCAGTCGATTGCACTCTGCACCTGATTGAGCTCGAACTCGACCGGTGTTTCTCTGCCGAACATTGATATCGCGACACGCACGATATTGCTTTCGGTATTGAGCATCTCAACGATACCGGAGAAGCCCTCAAAGGGACCGTCCTTAACCGTAACGAGATCGCCGACTTTGTAGGTTACTTCTATAACCTGTTTTTCGATGCCCAGCTTGCGAACTTCTTCCTCGGTAAGAGGAACGGGTTTGCTTTCGGGACCTACGAAGCCCGTAACACCTCTCGTGTAACGAATGATGTGCCAGGTGTCGTTCGGTACCATAGGCTGGTTATCGTCATCGAATTCAACGGCAAGCTTCACAACGACATAACCGGGGAAGACTTTTCTTTCGACCTCAACGGTTTTGTCGTCTCTTATTTCCGTTACTTTTTCAAGCGGAATGTTTACATCGAGAATCTTGTCCTGAATTCTGCGGTTTTCAACGATTGTTTTGATATTTTCCGCGACCTTGTTCTCGTAACCGGAATAGGTGTGGATAATATACCATCTTGCTTCGTCAGCCATTGTGCACCTCCGCTGCTGAAATTACTCAGCCTTGGTTACAGACTCGGTTGTTTCCGGCTCTGTAGCCTCAGTAGCTTCTGCAGTATCAGAAACGGTTTCATCTTCGGCTTCATCCGCCTCGGTCGTTTTCTCCTCCGCCGTTTCGGTAACGGGCTCGGTGGTTTCTTCAACCTTGGTGGCTGCCTTGTTAACAGCTGTAACAGCGCCGGAAAGAGCGAAGTCGATTACCCATATACCTATACCTATTACAAGTATGGATGCGAGTACTACGCCTGTGCTCTTAATAACCATCTGGCGGCTGGGCCAAACGATCTTTTTCGTTTCGCCTCTGAGATCCTTGAAAAAGCGTTTGATTGCAGCCCAAATATTCTTGGGAGCAAACTTTGAGGGCTTTTTCTCTTTGACCTTTTTGGCGTCGGCTTTTGCTGCCTTTGCGGTAACCTCGGCATCAGTCGAAACTTTTTTCTCGTCTGCCATAAAGTTACCTCCTTACTTTGTTTCTCTGTGGAGAGTGTGTTTTCTGCAGAATCTGCAATACTTTTTCATCTCCAACCTGTCGGGGTTGTTTTTCTTTTCCTTCATGGTGTTGTAGTTACGCTGCTTACACTCAGTGCAGGAAAGTGTGATTTTAACTCTCATCTAACGGCACCTCCATTTTTTGATTAGCCTCCCTCTCACGGACAATGTCCTGATTTTCGGGCACAAAAAAAGAACCCTCTGAGAGGTAGAAACAATATAACACACCTGTCGCAAGTAGTCAAGTATTTTTTTTATTTTCGTCAAATTTTAATTTTGAGCCGATTTATCCTCGCGTAAAATAACCTTTATTGTAAAATATGTCAAGAAAATTTGAAAATTCTATTGGCAGAACGATATTTTTATTATATAATTACCTCGATTATACACATTTTACAATATTAAATCGGCATATTTCTAAGGTGGTATCATTTTGAGCGACAAAAAATATTCGGTACATCTCGAAAAAATCATCAAGGCAAATTCCTTTGAGGTCATTTATATGCCCGACAAGCCCGAAGATGAAATAGTTATCCGTTCGCAGGATGTAAACCGCCCCGGCCTTCTGTTTGCCGGGTACGAGGATTACTTTGACCCGGAACGAATAGAATTCATCGGTCTTGCGGAAATGGGCTACCTCAACGAGCTTGATGACGATACAAAGCACCGCAGGCTTGAGCTGTTCTTCGGTCTGCACCCCGCAGCCGCAATCATCACGCGCAACCTCGATGTTTCGCCCGAGATGATCGAGCTTGCAAAAAAGCACGAGGTTCCCGTTCTGCGCACCGCGGAGCCGACCTCGCAGATAATGGCAACACTCATATCATACCTCGGCGTTGAGCTTGCCGAACGCATTACGCGCCACGGTGTGCTTGTTGAGGTTTACGGCGAGGGAATACTCATTCTCGGCGACAGCGGCGTAGGTAAAAGCGAAACGGCTGTTGAGCTTATAAAGCGCGGCCACAGACTTATTGCCGATGATGCTGTTGAAATAAGAAAGGTATCTTCCAAAACGCTTGTAGGCTCCGCACCCGACAATATCCGCCACTTTATGGAGCTGCGCGGTGTCGGTGTTATAAACGCCCGCAACATCTTCGGTATAGGTGCGGTTAA
Source organism: Acutalibacteraceae bacterium (assembly GCA_045617785.1). GTDB lineage: Bacteria > Bacillota > Clostridia > Oscillospirales > Acutalibacteraceae > DTU089. The sequence continues at coordinate 5,975 of JAZLJH010000003.1, read as the reverse complement.
GCTCACCGAAAAAATAGATATGGTAATTCAGCTTGAGCCCTGGGACAGCACAAAGGCTTATGACCGTCTCGGCATTGAGGATGAATACATAACCGTGCTCGGCATAAAGGTGCCCGCAACGGTGGTGCCCGTAAAGCCCGGCAGAAACCTTGCCATAATCATTGAAATCGCGGCAATGAACAACCGTCAGAAAAAGCTCGGCTACAATGCCGCGCACGAGCTTATGCGCCAGCTCGGTATGGAGGAATATGACCCCCGGCCCACAGAGCTTGAAATCTGGCAGCAGTATTAAACCGGAAATAATTTCTCAAGGAGGAATATTATAATGTACAGAATAGGTGTTGACCTCGGCGGTACGAATATAGCTACCGGCGTTGTAAACGAAAAAAACGAAATAATCGGCAGAGGTAATGTCGCAACACGCGCTCCCCGCCCCGCCGCCGAAATATTCGACTCGATAAAAGAAGCCGTCGATATGGCAGTGCTTGATGCGGGCATAGACTATGCCGATGTTGTTTCCGTAGGTATAGGCACACCCGGCTCGGTAAATAAAAAGACCGGCGAAATAGAATTTTCAAACAACCTTGAATTCAACAACGTTCCCGCACAGGAGATGCTTGAATCAAGATTGAAAAAGCCCGTTTACCTTGAAAACGATGCCAACTGCGCCGCGCTCGGCGAAGCTATTGCCGGCTGCGGTAACGGCGTTAAGGATTTTGTTGCGGTTACACTCGGCACGGGCGTAGGCAGCGGCATAATCATAGGCGGCAAAATCATTCGCGGCAACAACTTCTGCGGCGGCGAAATGGGCCACATGGTCATAAATGTCGGCGGAATTCAGTGCAACTGCGGCAGAAAAGGCTGCTGGGAAAAATATGCCTCCACCACCGCACTCATCTCGCAGGCTGTTGAAGCCATGCAGACAAATAAATCGAGCCTTTTGTGGCAGACCTGCGAGGGCGACCTGAACAAAGTCAACGGCAAAACGATTTTTGCGGCTCTCGATATGGGCGACAAAACCGCAAAGGAAGTTATCGACAAATATCTTTACTATGTTGCGGTCGGCATTACGAACGTAGTTAACGCACTTCAGCCCGAAATAATATGCGTAGGCGGCGGCATCAGCGCACAGGGCGAAAAAATACTCGCCCCCATACGCGCCTATGTAAATGAGGAGCATTACAGCATACACTCAAAGGTGCAGACTCAGATCCTGCCGGCGGCACTCGGCAACGACGCAGGCATAATAGGCTCTGCATTACTTGACGAATGACGGTGATAGATATTAACAGCTACGATTACGGCGCGCTTTGCGAATTTGCGCGCAAAGCCGGGTGCGATGTGCTGCAGAACGCCTCGCTGGCGGAGCGCACCACATTCCGTATCGGCGGTGAGTGCGCGGCGCTTATTACGCCGAAAACCGATTCCGCGCTTTCGGAAGTTATAAAATATATAAATGCAAACGCCCTGCCTTATACGGTGCTCGGCAACGGCAGCAATGTAATTGCGCCCGACGAGTTTTATGACAAGGCGGTAATACGCATCAGCGACGGGCTCACACAGCTCAATCTCATTGACGACACAACGGTTTTCTGCGGTGCAGGCGTAAAGCTCACATCGCTCTGCCGTTTTGCACTTGAAAATTCGCTCAGCGGGCTTGAATTTGCCTACGGAATACCCGGCTCGTGCGGCGGCGCCGCTTTTATGAATGCGGGTGCCTACGGCGGCGAAATGAAAGATGTTGTTGCGAAAGTGTACCACATCACGCCCGACGGTGAACGCGGCGAGCTTACGGCAGCAGAAGCAAAGTTCGGTTACAGAACATCGGCATATAAAACAAACAACTGCATTATTACCGGCATTGAGGTAAAGCTCGTTAAAGGCGAACACGATGAAATTCGCGGCAAAATGGAGGAGCTTATGAAACGCCGCAAGGATAAGCAGCCGCTTGAATTTCCGAGTGCGGGCAGCACATTCAAGCGCCCCGAGGGGTATTTTGCAGGTGCGCTTATTGAACAATGCGGTCTTAAAGGCAGATCGGTTGGCGGCGCCGCAGTAAGCGAAAAGCACGCGGGCTTTGTAATAAACAAAGGCGGGGCTTCCGCCGCCGATGTAAAGGCGCTTATTGAGCTTGTGCAAAGCACGGTAAAACAAGAAACCGGCGTTACTCTTGAGCCGGAAGTAATATTCCTGAGGTAGTTATGTCATTTTCCGCAGATCTGAAAACAGAATTGTGTTCACTCGACACCTCCGCCTGCTGTAAAAAGGCGGAGGCTTTAGGTATGCTTTTATTCGGCAGAGCATTCGGAGCAAATGAAATATCGCTTATGACGGAGCTGCAATGTGTTGCATTGCGATACGGCAATTTCATACGCGAGCTCACCGGCACCGTGCCCGTAATAAAATGTTCAAAAGCCGGTAACTATAAAGTATACATTGATAAAAAAGAAGAACGGCTCAGGGTGCTTTCGTTTTTCGGCTACACCGGCGGCGAGGTGTCGCTGCGCGTCAATCACGCCAATTTCGAAAACGCCTCGCAGGATGAAAACGGCGATACGGATGATATATGCTGCTTCAAATCGTTCATACGCGGTGCTTTCCTTGTGTGCGGCAGCGTAACCGATCCGGAAAAGGATTATCACCTTGAATTCACCACGCCGAAAACAAAGCTTGCGGCGGATCTTTCCAAAATAATCAACGAAACACAGTTGAGCGTGAAAACGGTTATTCGCAGCAACAGTAATGTGCTTTACTGCAAGGAAGCCGAAAGTATTGAAATGTTTATAGGTGTTATGGGCGCGGGCAACACATTCGTAAGAATGATGCAGACGCGCGCCATGAAAGAACTTATAAATCAGACGAACCGCAGAACGAACTTTGAAACCGCCAATCTCGGCAGAACGATCATGGCGGGTATGCGGCAAATCGAACTTATAGAAAAAATACTCAACAAAATCAAGCTGACCGATATGACGGAGGACCTTGCGCAGATATGCTCGCTGCGGCTTGATAATCCAGAAGCCTCGCTTGATGAAATAGGAAAGCTCGCTTCACCGCCGCTGTCGCGTTCCGCAGTAGGCAGAAGATTCAAAAAGCTTGATGAAATCGCTCGGGAGCTCGGACTTGAATGAAAGAGTTTACAATAAACAAAAACGATGCCGGTCAGCGGCTCGACAAATACCTTACAAAATCATTCCCGCTGCTGCCGCAGTCGCTTATGTATAAGTATATAAGAAGCAAGCGCATAAAGGTCAACGGCAAGCGCAGTGAGATTTCATACCGGCTTCAGCTTGACGATGTTGTTTCACTTTATATCAACGATGAGTTTTTTGCACCCGCACAGCCCAAGTACGACTTTCTCGGTGCGGGCAAAAGCATAAAAATCGTCTATGAGGATGAAAATATAATACTTGTGGACAAACCCGCGGGGCTTCTTTCGCACCCCGATGAGGGCGAATATGTTGATACCGCCATTACCCGCGTAAAGCGTTACCTTTACGAAAACGGCGAATATAATCCCGACGACGAAACATCGTTCGCACCCGCGCTTGTGAACAGAATTGACCGCAACACAAGCGGCATTATAATAGCCGCGAAAAATGCGGCGGCACTGCGGATACTGAATGAAAAGCTCAAAAACAGAGAGCTGCACAAGCTGTACCTTTGCGTTGTTATCGGCAAACCGAAAAGCGAAAGCGGCATAATGACCGGCTACCTCGAAAAAAACGAAATACAGAACCGTGTTTATGTCAGCAAAAACTCAACCGACAATTCAAAAAGCATTTCCACAAAGTACCGTGTACTCGACACGAAAAAGGGCTTATCGCTTATTGAGGTTGAGCTTCTGACGGGCAGAACGCACCAGATACGCGCACATTTCGCCTCGGCAGGCACTCCCCTTTTGGGCGACGGCAAATACGGCACAAATGAGCAGAACAAAAAATACGGCGGTTATAAAAAACAGTTTTTGTATTCATATAAGCTGATTTTCGATTTCAAAACCGATGCGGGTATTTTGCAGTACCTCGACAAACGCGAATTCACCGTTGAGGATGTATGGTTTGAAAAAGCATTTTTTGACGGTACTATATAAAAAACAAACGGGTTGTGACGATTATTCATCCGTCACAACCCTGTTTTTTATTAAGCATATCCGTAAGTCAGCAACTGCCAACTGCCGCCTTCTTCCCTTGCGAGATACCATGTGTATGTATGCACATCACCTTCTGCAAGGCTACCGTCCCCCTCTTCAAGCACCTTGAATTCGGAATCAAATACGAGGCAGTCAACAAAGTCCGCATTGTAATCAAGACAGTAATTGAGATGTTCGGCGCTCTCATCATCGCCCACATACGAAAGGTAATGAAGCTCGACTACGCACTCAAAATCATTAAGCTGCTTTTTCACAACATCGGCGGCAGCGTCAATATCCTTGTGGGTATATTTTTGCGATTCGCCGTATTCAAGCCGCATTTTTGAAAAATCATCACCCGCTTTGCCGCAGGCGCAAAGGCATATAATCAATACAAGTGCCGACACCGTGCAAAGCACTTTGACGATGTTTGCCTTAACCGACTTTTTTCTCCTCATTGTCAAGCTCCTCCATTTTAATCTCGTTGTTGGTACGCGGCTTTTTTACAAATCCCATACGCGAAAACAGCGCGGGAAAAACTGCGGAAATTATCATAGCCGGAACGGTTATATACATAACGCTGCCGTTAAACAAACCGTAATAGAGATATGACGGCGCATTGAGGGTGGCATAGGTATTCATAAACGACGGAACGAACAGGCAGAACACACCGAACGCGGCGGCAAGACCGAATACAGTCCACACGGTTACGGTGTATGCCTTGACCGAGCCCCTGCCGTTAAAGAGCCTGCCGACAACATAGTAAATGAACGGCCCGAGCAGAAACGCTATTACAAGTGCTACATAATATAATGGACCGTGAAAGCGCTTATCGAACCCGAAGCCCTCGGAAAAATATGTTAAACGGTATATTACACACAGCGCCGCATGAGCAAAGAGCAAAGCAATTACTGCCGCTGCGGTGCCGCCTTTTTTCTGTTTCATAATTCCACCTCGCCGTCATATTAACATATAGCGCCTGCACTTGCAATAGAGTTTGAAGAAATGAAACAAATTCTTAATATTTGTCACACAATTATTCGGCGTGTATACGGAAAACACCGTTGAGGCGTCTCCTGTCAGTTCATATATTTCCCGGTTTATGCCAATAGCATCAAGATGATACATTGCAGTTTATTGACAATGTATGTCGGATATGATAATATTTTGCCGGTGCATAATGCACCCGGAAAGGTAACTATATTCGGTAGGCGGTTAGCTCTCTATCAAAGAGGGCAAAACACTTTTCGCCCTCGGAAAGGGGGCGGTGCAATGGTTACATACAGCGAGTTGTATTTGCTTCTCACGCTCATTGTTTCTGTTATCGCACTTGTCGTTAATATAACGACAAAAAAGAAATAAACCGCCCAAGCCAAAAGCGCGGTTTATTTCTAAATCAACCTTAGGCTAACCGTCTATCGGTTACCTTTCTGTTTTATTATAACATATTTTCACCTTTTGTCAACCAACTTAAAAATAAATTCCTTTCACAACCTTAAGTCCGGCTGTTACCCCAAAGGAAAACACCGTTGAGGCGTCTCCCCAGCGGTGTTTATATAAATTTCTCTTTTCCATACGCACCGACTGTGCGCAAATTAAACATTGTAGATTTTTTCGCAGATTGCGTCAGATTTGTTCGCTTGCGAGACCGAAGCGTACGCAGGTACGCGAGTTCGTCGAGCAACGGACAAATACGGTGTGCTCTACGATAAAAGATTTTTTCGCAGATTGCGTCAGATTTGTTCGCTTGCGAGACCGAAGCGTACGCAGGTACGCGAGTTCGTCGAGTAACGGACAAATATGGTGTGCTCTACGATAAAAGATTTTTTCGCAGATTGCGTCA
>JAZLJH010000002.1:0-4036 GCA_045617785.1 Acutalibacteraceae bacterium | reverse complement strand
TGCAGAACGGGTGATATATCTTCGATATGATATCCGCTAACGCGGATGATATATGCCTTCGGCATATTAAGGAACGGATATTATCTCATATTTGAGCGAAGCGAGAATATATCATACGGCTTTGCCGTATATCATATCGCGCAGTGATATATCATTTATCCAAGCCGCAGCTTTCTTATCGCCTCGCACACCGCGCGGTCGGCGCCGTCCGGCACAAAATCAATATTTTTCACATCGCGCCCCGTAAGCGCTGCATACCACACAAGCGCCGCGGCATATCTGCCGTAATCAAGCGAAAGGTGAAAACCGTCGCGTGTTATGCTTTTGCCGCTTGCGAACGGCTCAACATTGCGCCTGATACGCTGTATAAAATCGCCGACCGGTATCACCGGCACGCCGTATTTTTCGGAATAATGCGCATACGCCGCGCAGATGCCGTCATACATAGTCTGCTGACTGTTGCCGTAAAATGCAAAATCGGGATGTGCGGAGCTTTCGTCATACGCCCAGGTTTTGTGCAGATATATCCGCGCATTCGGCACGGCGGCGCGAACACATTCAAAAAGCGTATGCAGATACGGCTCGTAGCTTTCGGTTATGCCGCTTTTGCCGCTGACCTGCTGAAGCGTTACAACATCCCAGTCGCAAAGCGCAAGTGCCTCTTTTATTGAGATTTTACGCTCTGCGGGCTCGCCGTTTATCTCGTAATCGTAATCAGCCGCGCCGCTTGCAAGGTTTTGGCAATGCTGTTCAAGGCTGCAGCCGCCTATATAGAGATTTGCACAGTATATCTCGCAGCCGCCGCTTACTGAAACGCCGTGCAGCCACCGCTGCGCATCTGTTGAAAAGCTGTTGCCTATTGATAATAATTTCATAATTCATCACCGCCTTAATAGTAACACAGGCAAAATAAAAAATCCACATAATATTGCAATCGGTTCAAAATGATGTATAATCGGATTATAACAAAGAAAGGGGCAATTAAAATGTTGAAAATAAAAGCAGAAAAAATCAGCGCGGAAAATTTCAGGGATTTCGGGCGTTTTTACAGTATGACAGAACCCACAGGCTATGCACTTAAAGGCGAACTGCACAGCTTTTTCCCCGACCGTCTCACCGCCGGCGCATACACCAACGCAGCATTTTCGCCCATACTCGTAAACAAACCCGCAAAGTATGAAATCAAGCAGCAGGAATACCACACCACTACGCCCGAGCTTATAATTCCGCTGAATGACGATATGATAATCCACTGCGCGCCCGCCTCGGCAGGCACGCCCGTCGGCAACCTTTCCAAAGCATTTATTGTACCGAAAAATACGCTTGTGCTTATAAATACGGCAATATGGCACCTTGCTCCCCTGCCCGTAAACGAAAAGCAGCTTGCCGCCATGATAGTGCTGCCCGAGTGCACATATATAAACGATTGCACAGTGGTTGATTTACCCGAGGACCAGCAGTTTGAGATAGAGTTATAAAAACAATATTTCAAATGCTTACGGTTTTGATACCGGAAATTCGGAGAAATTTGCAGGGGTGCCGCACCGGGGCGCCCGGTTTGCCCGCCGCTGTGTTTGAAGTGCGAATGCACGCAAATGGCAAAAATACAGCCCGCGTTGATTTCGTATGATCAGCGCGGGTTTTATGATTTATGTTGTTTTCACTTGTCAATCGCTCTGCGATTGACCCGGGAGGCACAGTGTGCCTCCCCTACCGGTCGTTCTGAATTTTCGTTATCAAAACCGTGAGGTATTGCGGGCGGCACGGGGTGCACCCCGTACAATTTTCCCCCGAATTTCCGCAATCTGAAAACTGAAAACCGAAAACTGAAAACTCGAATAATCGGCGCCTTGCGCCCCGAAATTATTCATTATTCGTTATTCATTAAGCGGCGCGGGGTGCCTCCCGTACAATTCTTCCTCATTTTACGCCGCGAAAAAACCGTATAAATTCCCCTGAAAATCGCGTATAAAATACCGTTCAAAAAATCGCGTATTCTTCTTGATTTTACGGAAATATATGCTATAATGATTTTGTACATTCAATTGTATTATTCCGGTTCCGGCGAATCCAAACGGCAATAATACAAATTCACGCATAAAAACGGAGGAAACGCAATGAAAAAGAAAATCTTAAGTTTGTTGTTAGTGATTCTCATGGTCGTCTCGCTCGTTCCGATGACGGTATTTGCAAGTGGCAGTGATTTTGATATCACCAACGGTTCGCCGGAGGCGGACAATGCAAAGAATCACGGCTATATCACTATTGATAAGGAAACTGCCGCAGAGGGCGATACCGTGACGGTCACGGTCAAACCGGCGGACGGCTACAAACTCAAATCGCTGACCGCTGTCCCGGCAGTACCGACCTTCAAGGCAGTTTACGACACCACGGACAGCAAAAACACGCTGACCTTCTACTATGATGCGGAAGACCACAGCGGAGATAACATCACCGTTTACGAGGACGGAACTGACAATTACCTTTTTAACGATGAAAAAGAGCAGCGCGAAAAGTGGGGCTACCATACTAAAAGAAACCAGATAAAGAGCGTGGTAATTGACAGCTCCGTTGCAAACTATAAAGGTCTCACATCCACAGCATATATGTTTGATTACTTTCCGTATGCAGGAAGCATCAGCGGTGCCGAATATCTGGACGTATCGAACGTTACGGATATGAATCGCATGTTTTATTATTTCGGCAGCGATCTCGAATCGATGAATGTTGTACCGAATGTAAGTAATTGGGATACAGCCAAGGTGGAAAACATGGAGCAAATGTTCTACAGCTACGGCTATTTTTCCGAAGCACTGAATTTCACCCTTGACCTCTCCGGATGGGATGTACAGAGCGTGACAAGCTACAGCGAAATGTTCTACGATGCTGGTGGATGCGCAGACACCTGGTCTGTCACCATTCCGGCAAAGACAGGCGAACAAGATAACGACGCGGAACACTGGTATATCGGCGACGGTACCGATACAGGAAAATACATTGAGCCGACAGATGACAGAACATTCACGCCCGATACCCGTACCTTCAAGGCTGTCTACAACACCACCGGCGGTGCAAACACCCTGACCTTCTACTATGATGCGGCAGACCACAGCGGAGAGAATGTCACCGTTTACGACAATCTCCCGACTGCGGCAACAAAAGCAGCTGATTGGGGCTACAACGGTATTCGCAAGGATGTAAAGAGCGTCGTAATTGACAGCTCTGTTGCAAACTATACTGGCCTTACCTCCACGACATATATGTTCTATAACATGACTTCTGCTGGAAACATCAGCGGTGCAGAATATCTGGACGTATCGAACGTAACAAGCATGTTGCTTATGTTTGGCCAGTTCGGCAGTAGTACGCTTAATACTGTTCCTGATGTCAGCAAGTGGAAGACATCAAAAGTAACAAACATGCAGAGCCTGTTTTATAAGTACGGAGAAAATTCCACAGCGCTTGATGCTGTACCGAATGTCAGCGAATGGGATACGTCAAGCGTAACAAACATGGCAAATATGTTCCAAAATTACGGAAGCAGTTCCACAGTACTTAATGCTGTACCGGCTGTCAGCGAGTGGAAGACATCAAAAGTAACAAAAATGGATAATATGTTTAATGGTTACGGAAGTGGTTCCACAAAACTTAATGCTGTACCGGCTGTCAGCAAATGGGAAACATCAGAAGCAACAACAATAGGAAGCATGTTCAGTAGTTATGGAACAAGTTCCACAGTACTTAATGCTGTACCGGCTGTCAGCAAGTGGACGACATCAAACGTAACAGACATGAAAAATATGTTCAGTAGTTATGGAACAAGTTCCACAGTACTTAATGCTGTACCGGATGTCAGCGAATGGGATACATCAAAGGTAACAGCTGTGGGAAACATGTTCATAAATTACGGAAGTAGTTCCACAGTATTGGAATTCGCCCTCGACCTTTCCAATTGGAGTGTTGCGGAGGTGATAAGCTATGAATATATGTTCACCGATGCTGGCACAAAGGCAACTACATGGTCAGTCACCATCCC
>JAZLJH010000001.1:0-4929 GCA_045617785.1 Acutalibacteraceae bacterium | reverse complement strand
GCGTTACTCACCCGTCCGCCACTGATCCATGAGTCCATTGACCGAAGTCTCTTTCTTCACTTCACCGTTCGACTTGCATGTGTTAGGCACGCCGCCAGCGTTCGTCCTGAGCCAGGATCAAACTCTCAAAAAAATTGTATTAACACTCACTTCTCTGTGAGTACCAATCTCTTTAAGCTTAATCGCTCATTCGATACTGACGTATCACTTTTCCTTAAACTTCTTTCGAAGTCCGGTTTACTTTCGCATTTATTGCGCTCAAAAAAATCTCAAGGGTTTTTTCTTACTTGTTGTTTAATTTTCAAGGTTCGTTCACTCTCGGGAGGGCTCCCTCTCGCGAGTGCTTGCCTATATTACCACTTCGCAATTCATTTGTCAAGCACTTTTTTCAAGTTTTTTTAAACTTTTTCAAAAGTTTTTTTGCGCTTTTATAAAATCACAACATCTTGTGTTTTCGGCGCATTTGCCACACAAATTCGCTGTTCAGAAAATTGTCGGAACGGTGTATAAAACGCTTTTTTATGATAAATCTATTATAAATCAGATTCGGAAGGTGCATATATGAACACATCTTTTTCTTCAAAAGCGCATAATTTTTTTGAAAGAAACGCAAAAATAATTTCAGCGGTATTATGCTTTGTGTTTTTTGCTTCGCTGCTGACGGTAGGCGTATACAATGCCGAAGCACCCGAAGCCGCAGAGGTGCTTTCGCGTATGGGCTCGCGCGGCGACGAGGTGCGCAGAATACAGACCAAGCTGAAAAGCCTCGGCTTTTACACCGGCTCGGTCGACGGCATATACGGCACAAAGACACAGAGCGCGGTAAAAAAGTTTCAGGCATCCGTAGGCATAACCGCCGACGGCATAGCCGGCCCGAAAACGCTCTTATACCTCGGTCTTGATTCATCCGGGCAAAGTTCCGGTCAGTACAGTTCCTCGGATGTTTACCTGCTTGCAAAGGTCATAGCTGCCGAAGCACGCGGCGAAAGCTATACGGGGCAGGTCGCGGTAGGTGCGGTCATTCTCAACCGCGTTGAGTCCTCGTCTTTTCCCGACACCGTTTCGGGCGTAGTTTACCAGAAAGGTGCATTCTCGTGCGTAACGGACAGCAACTGGAAGGTAGAACCGACAGCCGCCGCAAGAAAAGCCGCGCAGGATGCAATAAACGGGTGGGATCCCTCGGGCGGCGCACTGTATTACTACAACCCCGCCAAGACCTCGAACAAATGGATTCGCACACGCCCCGTAATTACAACAATAGGCGCGCACGTATTCTGCAAATGACATTATATATGTATATATAAATACCTTATATAACATCTGCTCGCTCCTCCGCATATAATACGGTGGGGCGTTTTTTATAAAAAAGAACTGCTTTTCGCCTTGAAATCGGTTTGTTTTTATGATATGATATTATGGGGAAAATTGGTAGGCATATTTTTATAAAATGCCTGCCGTTACATAAATTCGTTTCCTATTATCTTTGAAGGAGAGATGACAATGCAAAAGGTTCAGTTTACCGAAACCGTTTTGCGCGATGCGAACCAATCACTCATTGCGACCCGTATGAAGTTTGACGAGTTCAAGCCCATTCTTGAAACGCTCGACAAAGCGGGTTACTATTCCATTGAATGCTGGGGCGGCGCCACTTTCGATTCCTGCCTCAGATACCTTAACGAAGACCCGTGGGAAAGGCTCAGAAAAATCAAAGCCGCCTGCCCCAACACAAAGCTGCAGATGCTTTTAAGGGGACAGAACCTGCTCGGTTACCACCACTATCCCGATGATGTTGTGCGCGCATTTGTTAAAAAGAGCGTAGAAAACGGCATTGACATTATCAGAATATTCGATGCGCTTAACGATGTGAAAAACATCGAGGTCGCCGTTGACGAAACCGTAAAGAACGGCGCCATCGCTTCGGGTGCGATATGCTACACGATAAGCCCCATTCATACCATTGAAAAGTATGTGGAGCTTGCAAAGAATATGGTAAGCATCGGCTGCAGCACAATCTGCATAAAGGATATGGCGGGCATACTCAGTCCGGCAGAAGCTTACAAGCTCGTTTGCGCGCTTAAAGAGGCAGTCAATGTTCCCGTAATTCTGCACACACACTGCACCACCGGACTTGCATTTATGACGGCTCTCAAAGCCGTTGAGGCAGGCGCGGATGTCATTGACTCCGCCATATCCACAATGAGCGGCGGCACATCGCAGCCCGCAACCGAAACGCTCAACTACGCACTCAAAGAGCTCGGCTATGAAACCGCCCTCAACAACGATGTGCTTAAACAGATAGCTGATTTCTTCAAGCCCGTAAGAGCAGAAGCACTTAAAAGCGGTCTTCTGAACCCCACGGTGCTCACCACCGATACAAAAGCACTCAATTATCAGGTTCCCGGCGGTATGCTTTCAAACCTTGTGGCACAGCTCACCGCGCAGGGCAAGCTCGACAAATTCGACGAGGTACTGCTTGAAACGCCGAAGGTGAGAAAAGATTTAGGCTACCCGCCCCTTGTTACACCCATGAGCCAGATGGTAGGCGCACAGGCTACCGCCAATGTGCTTGCAGGCGAGCGTTACAAGAATGTATCAAAGGAAGTAAAATCTTACCTTATGGGTGAATACGGCAAAGCTCCCGGCGAAATCAACGAGGATGTGCGCAAGCAGATACTCGGCGATATCGAGCCCATAAAGGGCAGATATGCCGATACGCTTGAGCCCGCATTCGAAAAAGCAAAAGCGGAGCTCGGCGACAAAGCCACCTGCGATGAAGATGTGCTTTCATACATCGCATTCCCCACTCAGGCGGAGAATTTCTTTGAAAAGCGCGCAGAGGACAGAAAAAACACTTACACCTATGATTTCAAGGCAATCAATTAAGGAGGGAACGGTATGCCTATTTCCTTGCAGATTACCGAAATAACAAAGCCGCAGGCATTTCTGATTGCCGCGGCGGGCTTTGTGCTTGTGCTTGTAGTGCTTGCAGTGCTTGCGCTGTTCATCAAGCTTTTGTCGGCAGCAGTCGGCGGCGCCGCAAAAAAAGAGACGAAGCCGCAGGCTGCGGTAAATGCACCGGCAGCGCCGGCAGAGAAGCCGCAGAAAACAGAGGCGGTAAACACCGCAGATGCTCCCGCGGCGGCAGATGCCGCACCGTCGGGTTACATTACACTTGACGGCGTAAGTGAGCAGGATGCGGCGGCAGTTATGGCAATAACCGCATTCAAGCTCGGCAAATCCGTGGAAAATCTTAATTTCAGCAGTATTAAACGGCTTAACCAGGACCCCGTGCTTGAGGGTATCAGCGAACAGGATGCCGCCGTTATAATGGCGATAACCGCAAACAAGCTAAACAAGCCGCTTGAAAATCTTGATTTCAAATCTATTAGATTGGTGGAGGAATAACAATGAACTACAAAGTTACTTTGAACGGAAAAATATATGAGGTAGAGGTTACGGAATGCGATGCCAAGGTTACGGGCGTTTCGCAGGTACCCGTAAGCGCCGTGGCTGCTCCGGCACCCGTTGCCGCCACTCCCGCTGCTCCCGCTGCATCTGCCGCTCCTGCCGTACCCGCTGCACCCGCTGCACCCGCTGCTCCGGCAGACGGTACCGCCGTAAAATCCCCCATGCCCGGCACCATAATCGCCGTTAAAAAGAACGCCGGCGAAGCCGTAAAAGCAGGCGACGTTGTGGTAGTTCTTGAAGCAATGAAGATGGAAAATGACATTGTTGCGCCCTGCGACGGCACGGTCAAAGCCATAGTTGCCGGCAAGGGCTCCACGGTAAACACCGACGATGTAATAGCCGTTATAGGCTAAACGCGATTATCGAAAGGATAACATTATTATGGATTTCGGTACAATTCTCACAAATTTATGGGAACAGTCCGGTCTTTACGCACTTGATTGGCGTAACCTTGTAATGATAGGCGTTGCGATTGTTTTCCTTGTGCTCGCCATCAAATTCAAGTTTGAGCCGCTTCTGCTTGTTCCCATTGCATTCGGTATTCTTCTTGCAAATCTGCCCGGTGCGGATATTATGAAGGATGTTACCGGCGGCGAGCTCGGCAGCTACGGGCAAGCCGCGATAGAGGGCGCACACTGGTACGAATCGGGTATTTTGCGCATACTTTATGTGGGTGTAAAGTCAAGCATATTCCCCTGCCTTATATTTATGGGCGTGGGCGCTATGACGGACTTCGGCCCCATGCTTTCAAACCCCGTAAGCCTTTTGCTCGGCGCGGCGGCACAGCTCGGTATTTATGTGGCGTTCATCATCGCCATACTTTCCGGCAAATTCACTCCGCAGGAGGCCGCTTCAATCGCCATTATCGGCGGCGCGGACGGCCCCACGGCAATATTCCTTGCTTCAAAGCTCGCCTCGCAACTGCTTGCACCCATTGCGCTTGCGGCGTATTCATATATGGCGCTCATCCCCATTATTCAGCCCCCCATTATGAAAGCGCTCACCACCGAAAAGGAGCGCAAGGTCGAAATGAAGCAGCTCCGCAAGGTTTCCAAGACCGAGAAAATCATATTCCCCGTTGCAGTGCTTATATTCTGCGCGCTGCTGCTCCCCTCGGTCGTTCCGCTTCTCGGTATGCTTATGTTCGGTAATCTGCTTAAAGAATGCGGCGTTACCGAAAGACTTTCCGACACGGCGCAGAATGCACTTATGAACATCGTTACCATTATGCTCGGCGTGTGCGTAGGCGCCACCGCAAACGGTCAGGATTTCATTCAGCTCAAAACTCTGCTTATTGTAGGTCTCGGCTTTGTGGCATTCTGCTTTTCAACCGTCGGCGGCGTGCTGTTCGGCAAGCTTCTGTACATCATCACCAAGGGTAAAATCAACCCCCTTATCGGCGCGGCGGGCGTTTCCGCAGTTCCCATGGCGGCTCGCGTTGCTCAGGATGAGGGCAGAAAA